>JBCCST010000039.1:0-35350 GCA_039199695.1 Planctomycetota bacterium
GCCCTGGCCGCTCGCCCCCCCCCCCCGCCGTCTGGCGGGCTTTATGCCCCCCAACCCGTCTACCCGTTTCGGGGGCGATCGCCGCTGGCCGTGCGTCCGTTAAACCCGCCCAACTGCCATCGCCCGCTAAACCTCAAACCAACACCCGATACCTGCCTCATTCCAATTCCAACATGTCGTCCCAAGACCTCCGACAATCCGTACTCCCCGACGCTCAGCAAGTCGTGGTCAAGATCGGCACCCAGCTCATCACCGGCGGGACCGCCAAGAAAGCCCTGCCCGCGGTCGACCTCGACTTCATCGCCGACGTCGCCCGGCAGATCGCCGAGCTCACCGCGTCCGGCGTCAAGGTGACGCTCGTCAGCAGCGGCGCGATCGGCGCGGGCTGCGTGGAGATGGGTTCGGACAAACGGCCCACGGACGTCGCCGAGCAGCAGGCCGTCGCCGCGATCGGGCAGCGGGCGTTGATGACGCATTGGCACGACGCCCTGGCGAAGCACGGCCTGGGCGTCGGGCAGGTCCTGTTGACCCGAGCCGACTTCGACGACCGCCTGCGGTTCCTCAACATCCGCAACTGCGTCACCAAGCTGCACGAGATGAACTGCATCCCCGTGCTCAACGAAAACGACACCGTCGCGGTCGAGGAAATCCGTTTCGGCGACAACGACCTGCTCGCGGCGCTGATGTGCTCGGCGTTGCGGGCCGACGTGCTGTTGTTGCTGACCTCGGTCGACGGCCTGCTCGACGGCAAAGGCAAACGGATCGACCGCGTCGACAACGTCCTCGACCAAATGCAACACATCCGCCACGATCAGAAAAGTTCGTGGGGCAGCGGCGGGATGCAGACCAAGGTCGAGGCGGCCCGCGTCGTGACCGAAGCCGGCGAGTTGGCGGTGATCGCCTCGGGCCGGGAGCCCGACATCATCCGCCGCGTGTTGGCCGGCGAAGCGAATCTCGGCACCGTCTTCGCCCCCGCGGTGCGCACGCTCGACAGCCGACAACGCTGGATCGGCCTCACCGCCCGCCCCGCCGGCGCGATCACCCTCGACCCCGGCGCCGCCGAGGCCGTGGCCACCAAGCACAAGAGCCTACTCGCCGCCGGCGTCCGCGACCTCACCGGCCGATTCGAGCGCGGCGACGTCGTCATGCTCCGCGACCCCCACGGCAAAGAAATCGCCCGCGGCCTGACCAACTACTCCGCCGACGAGCTCCGCTTGATCCAAGGCAAACGCTCTAACCAGATCGCCGGCATCCTCGGCAAGGCCGCGTACAAGGCCGTCGTGCAACGCGAGCACTTGGTGCTGTTGGGAACTTAATTCGTGATGCACGTTAAAGCACTAACGCTTCTTTCCGTGCTGATGGTGTTCGCGGGCTGCGGTCCACAGACGGTTACGATCGATGCACCTTTTCCGCATGTGCTTCAAAGTGTTGAAAGTCTGTATCCGCCACCCGAAGAGATGTTGTACGAAGAATGGGTAGCGATTCCCGCTTACCGAATCGGGCCAGCGGCGGCGGAAAACAGACGCACACTTGAGTTTGATCAAACCGACCAAAAAGCAACGATTCATATTTATAACGGCGAAAAACTTTACGAACGAAAGACCGCAATTCACCTCGAAGCCCTAAACCCGATGCAAACACGCGTCGTCGTCGATAGTCAAGATTGGGACTATCTCCGTCCGTTCAATAAACAACAACGCGATCACGAATACCAAGCCGCCCGGATGCGGGAAATCGTGAATCAATTCCGGCCCACCGCTGAATAGAACGACGCGACGTCCGATAGCTCTCGCCCGCGGCACGCCCCAGCCGTTACACGACAGCGATCTCTCACAACTTGCGATCTCGACCTAAACCGCACGACCCGCAAGGTCGATAGGCCGGGGGGAAGTCAGGTCGAGTTCGTGCCCGCGTGGGCCGACGCCTGGCGGGTCCGTGTAGAGAACGCGTTGTGAATCCCATCACCACCGACCAACACGAGATGCTCGAACGCCTCCGGCACATGGCCCTCAACGGCCGGCTCGCCGAGGCCGAGCTTGAACTACACGACTGGTGCCGCAAAGACGCCCCGGTCGAGGCCCGCGTCTTCCTCGCCGCCCTGCTCGCCCGCCGCGACGACTTGCCCGCGGCCCGCGAAATCCTGGGCGACCCGCAGCGCACCCAACCCCAGACCATGAACGCCGAGCAGGCCAAGCTCGCGGTCGCCGTGCTCATCGGCAGCGGCCTCGAAGACAGCGCCCGCCGGCTCGCCGCCTGGCTCTACCACCTGCACGGCGATAACCAAGCCGTCGCGCAATGGATCGCCGTGATGGACGTGCCCGGGCTCACCGCCCTGCCAGCCGTGCCCGACGCGACCGTCGAACGCCTCGCCGACGAACTCTCCGCCCAGCCCGACACCGTGCCTTCGCTGGTCTACGCGATGCAGCACGCCCCGCGGACCCGGCCGATCTCGCTGCTGCGGGCCGCCGTCGCCCGGATGACCCGTGAGTTCGAGGGGCAAAAAGAAATGCCCCGTCTCACGCAGGCCCTCGCCGATTTGGCGTATCTGATTGGGGACGAAGACGACGCCCGCCGTTGGGCACACAAGACGCTTCGGCTTGAGCCGTACAACGCGTCGATGGCGTTGCTCCTCGGCAAGCTCGAGGACGATGAGGCCGTGGGCCCGACCGCCCAGCAGACCCTCAAGCGGGTGGCCATGAAATTCCCGGGGTATCCCGACGTGCAGGCGGCCTACCGCAACCGCGTTGAACTCGATCGGAAGAAGGCGGCATGAAACACGAACGCTCCCAACACGAAGACGTCGCCCGGGCGTTGGACCACGCCCAGCTCGCGCTGGCGGGCAACCTGCTCGGCGTTGCGCTCGAGTACGTCCGCACCGCGCTGCAACTCGACCCGGACCACGCCGAGGCCCGCGTCCTCGAAGCGCGTATCCGCTTGCGTCGCCACGAACCGCGCCTCGCCCTGACGGCGCTCGACAACCGCGACCACGTCGCGACGCCCGACCCCGACCCGCAAAGCCCGGGCCGGCCCGACGTCATGATGCTGCGGGCCACCGCGCTCGCGGCGCAGGGCAAGATCGATCTGGCCGTAACAATCATGGAATCGCTCGCCCAAGAATTTCCCGACGACACCGGCGTCCTCCGCGCGTTGGCGGGCATGCAGGTCAACGACGGCCGAGGCGAGGACGCTGCGGAAACCCTCGGACGTGTGCTCAAGCTCGAACCGCAAGACCGAGCCGCCGCTCGCTTGCGGTCGGATCTTTTGGCCCAGACCGATCCGGTCGCGGCGCTCGAAGCGTTGGGCCCGATCGACGCCCACAACCGCGGCCGGGCCGCTCGGCTGTGCGGGCAGAACGATCGGCTGGCCGAGGCCGAGATGCACTACGGCGAGTTGGTCGCGACACTTGACGCCGAGGGCGCGACCCGCGCCGATCTGCGGCGCGAAGCGGCCGACATCGCCGAACGCATGGGCGAAAACCACAAAGCCCTCGACCGCCTCTCGGCGGTGACCGACGCCGCGGAACTGGACAATCACGACGCCGCCGAGGCGTGGCGTCGCACCGGCCGGCTGCACCTCAACGCGGGGCGGTGGGGAGAATCCGCCCGGGCCTACCGCAACGCAACGCGTCGGCAACCCGACGACGCCGAGGCGTGGGCGGGCCTGGTGACCTGTGCCCACCTGGCCGGCCGCAAACGGATGATGAACCGGGCCGACCGGAAGCTGCGGGCGATGACCGGCCGGGAAGAACGCCGCAACCTCCTTGCCCGGCTATACCCGCACGCCGTGGGTGCTCCGAATCAAGTCGCTCCCGAAGCCGCGCTGGCCCATTCGCCCTTGCAACGCATGCTCGCCGAGGCTTCGGTGGTGATGCACAAGACCGCCGAGAAATACCCCGGCCGGGCGGACGTGCACTTTCACCGCGCGGTCTGCGATCTGGGCCGAGGCGAGGCCGCCGACGCGGGAGACGCACTCGAAGCCGCCCTCGACATCAATCCCAAGTACGCCGCCGCCCTGAGCCTCGCCGACGACCTCGGCGTGGGCGGGGACGCCGACGAACTGCGGCCCGTCACCGAACACTGATGCAACCCACGCCCGAGGGGATCGGAGGGGATCCCTTCGGGCGGGTCGCATCGTTTGCGAATTAAAACCTAACCACCGTGTTTAGCGGGTGACGCGAAGCGTCCCACTTACTTGCTGGTATCCAACAATCGCGGAACGCTGCGCGTCGCCCGCTAAACGTTGAACGGTGGCGCTAAGGCGATTCTTCGTCTTCTTCATCTTCGGGTACTTCGCTGCCGCCGAGCAGAACCGTGAGTTCGATCTGAAACGGTGCATCGAAATCTTCGAGACGGTCGCCGGTGGCTTTCCAGCGGTAGAGGCTCGAAAGCAAGGGGCCGTCCACGTTTTTGAAACCCGTCGAAGTCGTAAGGTCGGCCTGGAGCACGGTGCCGTCGGTATCGAACGTGATCACCACCTCGGGGTTACGCGGGATCGTGAAGCGGGCGGCGGCGGACCAGTTGGGGCGGAAGGTCTTGACTTCGAGCCCGGGGCCGACCAGCACTTGACCGGGGCGGACGGACTTGGCGTTGATGAGTTGGGTGGGATCAACTTCGCGGTCCGAGCGGGGCGCGGATGTGGGCTTGTCGCCTTCGTCCTGGGACGCCACGGTCGGCGGGGTTTCGGGGGGGGATTGCGGCGGGGTGGGTGCGGGCAACGGGATGCCGGGCGTGTCCTGCGGGGCGTTGCCGAGTTGATCGACCTCGCCGGGCTCGGCGGTGGGCAGGTCGCCGGGGCGGGCGGGGTCCAGCGGATCACGCGCGGTGTCGGCGATCTGCTGCGACGCGGGGGTCGCGGCGTCGGCCGGGTTGGGCGTGGGCGGGGTGGGTTGAGCCGCCGCCGAGGCTTGTTGGCCGGTGTCTTCGGGGTCGCGTTCCAGCGGGGCGTTGGGGGTTGGATCGACTTGGTCCTGCAGGATGGGCTGCAGCGTCACCGACTCGCGGGCTAGCAGGTCTTGGAAATCGTCGTGGGCGATCCACGCCACGGTCACGCGGGCCGGCTCGTCGTCGCGGCCGAGCTTGAGTTCTTCGGGCTGCTCGGCTTCGACGGGTTGCTTGATGCTTATCTCCATCGCCAACGCGTTGTTGCCTTCGTAGTCGCCTTCGACGAGGTCGTTCTCATCGTCCGTCACCACGATCAGGTGCATCGTCGAAGAAAGCACCATGTCAGGCGAGATGAGAATCTCGTGCGGCCCGCTGCGGTACCGCCCGCCGCCGGGCAGCAACCCGGGGTACGCCCCGCGTGGCTCGCTCAGTAACACGATGTCGTCGGGTGACGGCTGATCATCGACCGACCAATACACCCGGTCGCCCCACAACACATTGGGGGCCGGCAACGGGCTGCGGTTGACCACGTCGAACGACAACGCGGTGGGTTGGCCGAGGGTGAGTTGGTTTTCGCCCGACGACAGCTTGAGGTTGCGCGGCGCGAGGTCGGGGTGGGTGGCGGGTTCGATGCGCAGCGCCCGTGTCAAAGGCTCGGCCTCCGTTCCCGGAGCGCCGCTCTGCACGATCAAGTGGTAATCACCCGGCACGACCCCCAGCGGGATGCGCAACTCGAAGGGCCCGGCGCTTGTCGACACGCCTGGCCCCAACGGCCGACGCCGCGGCACGTTCAACAACACCAAATCGTCACCCGAGACCTCGGCGTCCGGCGACAGCACCACGCGGTCCGCCCAACCCGCCTTCGCCCAACCGGCGTCTTCGGCGTTGCGGAGCGTGTACCCAATCGACAGCGCGCCTCCAGCGATCGCGGACTCGGAAGCATCGACCGAGTCCACCGAAACCGCAGCGGGCCGCGGCGAATCGATCCAGATGGATCGGTGGGCGGTCGCCGGTTCGGCGTTCTCGCTTTCCACCCGCCCGAGAAGGAACACGGGTCCTTCATAACCCGAAGGGATGGTCAGCTGACCTTGGTCATCGTATTCGCCGCCCGACCAGAGGTCCCTGGGTTTAACTTTATCGACGCGAGGCGTTTGATCCGGCAACAGCTCATCGTCGGCGTCCCACACCGTGTCACGCGAAAGTGCCCAGGTGGTCCAAGTCGTTACCGTCGCGGTTGTACCGCCCACGTTCCGCACCAGGGCGGTTACTTCAAGGGTTTGGCCGGGGGCAGACTCGGCGGGGGTCGGCCCGATGACGATCTCGAGTTGGGGAGGGACTCGAAGTTCGGCGGGCCGATCCAGCATCGCCGCGCCGACCGGCAACAGCGCCGCGTGCAGCACCCCCGCGATCACCAACGCGATCAGGAGCGGCAGGATGGAATCGGGGTGTCGCATGGGCAGACCATTGGGAGTCGTTATTCCGGGGGCGGGCCAACGATGGCAAAGTTGTCGAGGCCTGCTTCTTCGACGCGTTGCAACAAATCCCATACGATCGGGCCGCGGTCGGCGTCACCTTCCTGGGCGAGGCTGACGTACAGCGTCGGGGCCTGCGGGTCGGCCGCAAGGTCACGCAGCAGCGTGTCGAGGCCGGCCGGGTCGAGGGTCTCGCCGGCGAAGTTCAATCCGCCGTCGCCGTCGATCGTCAGCAACTGGATCGCCTGCCCGGTCGCGGGCTGGCCGCCGCCGGCCACCGGGGCCAATCCCACCGACAACGCGTCCGCCCGGATCATGACCACGAAGCTATAGATGAAAAACGTCAGCAGCAGAAACACCACGTCCAGCAGCGGCATCATCTCCAGTCGCGGGCTGTAGTCGTGGCGGCGAAGGATTCGCATGGGACCATTCTACGCGACACAAGAAGCAAAAAACCGGTCGCACGATCACGCGGGTCCGTCTGCGTCACACGTAGTTGATTCTGCAAGATCAGGCCGCCCGGCGTCGGCTCAGAATCACGCCGCCGAATCCGACGAGCAACAGCATCGAGGTCGGCTCGGGGATCGGGAACCCGGCCAACCCCACCCCGGACGCGTCGCCGAAGCTGTCGGCCCAGACGGTGTAGTCCGCCGCGTCGATCACGCCGTCGCCGTTGCCGTCGGCCGAGGTGCCGGCCTCGACAAATGTGCCGAAGAGATCGCTCCACACCGTGTAATCCGCCGAATCGACGAAGCCATCGTTGTTGTAGTCGCCCAGGATCATGCTGTCGGCGATCTCGGCGATCACGTCGAGGCGGTAGATCTGGATGTTGTCCACGTCGGCCGAGCCCACGCGCACCCGGGCGAAATAGTCGCCCGCCGCGAGGGTGGCGAAGATCGATTCGCCCATGCCAGCGAAGAAGTTGTCGGCGGTCGCCAACACGGAGCCGCTGGCATCAAGCAATTCGAGCATCAGGTCGTTGAGCGCTTTGGTATTGAAAGACGAGGAACTGCCGCCCTCCGGGCCCTCCTGATACGTCGGGCCGATGGGGTTGAGGTCGAGGGTGACTTCGGACAACGCATCGATCGAGAAGCCGTACACGTCGATATCCGTCGTGCCGTCGATGCTGACGAAGTCGAACTCGTTGGCGCCCACGAACGAGGTGTTATCGCTGGCGTCGGTCCCAATCGAGACGGTACCGACGGGGTCGCTGAGGGTGCCCAGGTCCGTAGCAAACACAAAGAAGTCATTGCCGCTGTCGGTCTCGAAGCGGTCGCCGTATTGGCGCTGGATCGCCAGGATGTCGTCGTGCTGCGGGCCGTCGAAGCCGGTGTTGATGAACGGCTCCATGATCTTGCTGCCGTTGGTCGGGATGACGTGGGCCAGGCCCAGGCCGTGGCCGGCTTCGTGCATAAAGACGTTGCGGAACGCGCGGTAGTTGTTGAACGAGTTGCCGTAGAAGGAGGTGTTGCTGGTATCGACGACGTGGTCGCCGTTGATCGGCGAGTAGTTGTAGGCCAGCGTGTTCGAGCCGGACTGGCCGTCGAGGAAACGGCCGCCGATGCGCATGTCGGCCCGGACACTGTTTTGCCCCCGCGCTCCGCCGGAGCCCATCGCTGCGCCGTCGTCATTATTCTCGCGGACCATGTTGAGGCCCGACAACTCGCCCCACCGCTGGTAGGCGTCGTCGATCAGGCCCTGCCAGATGGCCGGGCTGCCGATGGTGGTGTTGAGAAACGACACGAGGTTGCTGGTGTCCGAAGCGCTCTCGCCGGGGACGGCGGTGCCGTTGATCGTGGTGCCGTCGGGCACAACGCCGTAGGTCAGCGTGATCCCGTCGCCGCGGACGCCGGTGAAGCTCGAGGCGTTGAAGTTGCTAAACCACCGGCTGAACGGGTCGTTGAAAAAACGCAGCGCCGCGACCTGTTCGCCGCCCGCGGCCGCCCCGCCCGCGTTGTGGAACGTATCGCCCACCCCCGAACAGCCCGGCGACATGCACACGTGATACGACTCAGCGGAGACGGCCGACGCCCCAGCCAACAACAACACCATGACCGCCACGGGCCGGATCAGCCGCGATAAGGTCCATTCTCGTACCGGCACGTCAACTCCAATCCAATCCGTCTGAAACACGAAACACGTGTCATTTATCGGACAACCGCCGTGTCGCCCATGATCCCGGAAGAATTATTGATTTTAAGCTCGTAAACCAGACGACTCAACGAAAAAGACGTGTGTGAACGGGATTTAACGCCAACCTAGCCACGGACCACGGACCACGCCGCCTTGACCTCGTCGGTAGTCGCGTCGTCGACGATGGTTACCTCGCCCATCCGCGTCGGCAGCACCAGCCGGATACGGCCGCCGCGGACCTTCTTGTCCATCGCCATGGTCTTGAGCAAGATCGCGTCCGGGGCCAGGTGCTTGGCCGTGGTCGGCAGACCCACCGCCGCGCAACCCGTCATCACCTGATCCAGTAGTTCGGGCGGGCAGAGCCGGCGGTTCACCGCGAACGCGGTCGCGGCGACCATGCCCAGCGACACCGCCTCGCCGTGCTTATATTTGGTGCCGAATTGCGACGTGGCTTCGATCGCGTGGGCGAAGGTGTGGCCGAGGTTCAGGTGGGCCCGGACCCCCGCTTCTTTCTCGTCCGCCATGACCACCGACGCCTTGATCTCGACGTTTCGTTTGACCAACTCGACGAGCGTCGGCGGGTCCAGGGCGAGAATCGCTTGGGCGTGTTCGGTGATCCAATCGAACAGCGGCGGCAGCTCTGCGCCCGGGGTTTCGAGCGGGTCGCGGATGACGCCGTGCTTGAGACACTCCGCCAAGCCGCAGCGCAGCTCGCGTTCGCTGAGCGTGGCCAGCACCTCGGGATCGATCACGACCCGCGACGGCTGGTGGAACGCGCCGATCAGGTTTTTGCCCTGCGGGACGTTGACGCCGGTCTTCCCGCCGACCGACGCGTCGACCATCGCCAACAACGACGTCGGGCACTGCACGAACGGGATGCCGCGGAGGTAGGTCGCCGCGGCGAATCCCGCGACGTCGCCGCAGATGCCGCCGCCCAATGTGACCAAGGCGTGGCCGCGTTCGAGCTTGTTCTCGAGCATGATGTCGTAGAGCGTGCGCACCGTGCCGAGCGTTTTCTTTTTCTCGCTGACGGGGATCACCGCGACGACGGTCTCGATGCCCTGGGCCTCCATCGCCTTGGCGACCGGGCGGGCGTGGTGCGGCTCGACGCCTTCGTCGGTGACGAGGATGGCGCGGTTGGCCGTGGGGATCACTTCGCGGACCAAGTCGCCCAGCCGCATGAGGCAGCCGGGCTCGATCACGATGTCGTAGCGGTGATGCGGGAGCGTGAGGTCGACGGTGGGCATAGTGCGTCCAAGGATAGCGATTCGGCCAAACGCGGCAGGGACTCGCCCCCGTGATCTAACCCCGGTGTTGTTCGAGTTGCTCCAACGCCTCGGCCGGGTCGTCGGGCAAAGGCTCGACGTGGCCGGCATCCTCGGCCCAGGATTCCGCCTCGTCACGCAGCCGGGCCTGGACCTTCTCGCGCCGCGACGCTTGGCCGCCCAGCCTGGCCCGCAGCATCATGACCAGAAACAACACCCCCGCCAAGATGATGATGCTACCCACGAGGACCGCAGCACCGACCCGCCCCCCGGTGTCTTGCCCGACGATGGCCGCCGATCGACCCACAAACACCGGATACGTCCGCTCAACCCCGTCTGCATCCACATCGACCCACAACTTGTAAAACCGAGCGATCAGCCGCACGGTCTGCCCCTCGCGTGGCGGAGTCATCTCGCCGTCGGGATTCACGAAATACACCATCGCCACGGTATCGGAATCCACGCCGACGCCCCACTCCACCAACGAATCGCCCCACGGCCCGCTGCGCACGGTTGGCATCACCCGCTGCCGACCCGCGTAAGCCCCTTTGATGACGAACAAATCGCCGCGATAAGCCTCCGGCTCGGCCAGGAGTTTGGTGTAGTCCGGCACGGTCGAGCCCGGCACATCATTGCGCACCGCCTCGGCCGGGTCCCACGACGCGACGTTGGCCAGCAACCCCGTCCACGCCGGCTCGTCCGGCGGGCGCGTGTCGTCGGCCGTGTCGAGTTGAACCTGCTGGGCGTTAGACAAATCCGGGATCGCCCCCACCGCCGACCCCGCCCCAAGCAAACTTATGCCGATGATCCAAGCCTTGAACATCGCCCGATCATACCGCTCTTTGCGGGAAAACCACCCCGCCACGGGTGCCGCTCCGATCCGCTAAACTGATCGATTCTCCGCTCGCCCCGGCCACCCCCGGCCCCACCCAACCACACCCACCCGCGACGCCATGAACGCCAACGCCCCCGATGTCTCCGCCCCGGCCGAAAGAATCCCCGACGACGTGTTCACCCTGCCTGCCGGCGTGAAACAGGTGATCCCGATCCTCGACTTCGGCAGCCAGTACGTCCAACTCATCGCCCGCCGGGTCCGCGACGCCGGGGTCTACTCGATGCTCGTGGGGCCCCAGATCACGGTCGAACAACTCCAAAAACTCAACCCCACCGGCATCATCCTCTCCGGCGGGCCGTCGTCGGTCTACGACGAAAACGCCCCCAAGCCCGACCCGCGTTTGTTTGAGCTCGGCGTGCCGGTGCTGGGCATCTGTTACGGCATGCAGGTCGGCTGCGAATTGCTGGGTGCCGAAGTCAAGAACGCCGCGTCGCGGGAGTACGGCCGGGCCGAGCTGAACGTGAAAGAAAACACCGACCTGTTCCGCGGCGTGCCCGACCACACCAGCGTCTGGATGTCGCACGGCGATCAGGTCAACACGCTGCCCCCCGAATTCATCGCCACCGCGACCACGCCGACCTGCCCCTTCGCCGCGGTCCGCCACCAGGAAAAACCGTTCTACGGCGTGCAGTTCCACCCCGAAGTCACCCACACGCCCCACGGCGGCGACATCCTCTCCAACTTCCTGTTCAAGGCCTGCGGCTGCCGCGGCGACTGGACCATGGCCGACTTCCTGGAGAGTGAATCTCAACGCATCAAACAACTCGTCGGCGACGACCACGTCATCCTCGGCCTCTCCGGCGGGGTCGATTCCTCCGTCGTCGCCGCGATGCTCGCCAAAGCCATCGGCAAACAACTCACCTGCATCTTTGTCGACAACGGCCTGTTGCGAAAAGGCGAACGCGATCTAGTCGAGCAAACCTTCCGGGGCCACTTTGACCTCGATCTGCGTGTCATCGACGCCGAGAAACAATTCCTCGACGACCTCGCGGGCATCGAAGACCCACAAGAAAAACGCACCCGCATCGGCCACCGGTTTATCGACGTATTCAAAACCACGGCAACTCAGATCAAGTCCGAGTTCGAGGACCAGAACACCCAGATCAAGTACCTCGCGCAAGGCACGCTCTACCCCGACGTGATCGAGTCCGGCCACGGCTACGCCGGCACCGCCGCCAACATCAAACTCCACCACAACGTCGGCGGCCTGCCCGAGCAACTCGGCTTCGACCTCATCGAGCCGCTGCGTTCGCTGTTCAAAGACGAAGTCCGCGCGATGGGCACGGTTTTGGGGCTCCCCGAACAGATGGTCTGGCGTCACCCCTTCCCCGGCCCGGGCCTCGCCGTCCGCGTGCTCGGCGAAGTCACCAAGGACCAACTCGACCTCGTGCGTGAGGCCGACGAAATCCTGCTCGAAGAAATCGTGTCCAACGGCCTGTACCGCAAGACCGCGCAGGTCTTCGCGGTCTTGCTGCCGGTGAAAGCGGTCGGCGTGATGGGCGACGGCCGCACCCACGAACAAGTCGTCGCCATCCGCGCCGTCGAAAGCCAGGACTTCATGACCGCCGACTGGGCCCGCATCCCCTTCGACGTCCTCGCCACCATCAGCAACCGCATCATCAACGAAGTCCGCGGCGTGAATCGCGTCTGCTACGATATTTCCAGCAAGCCACCCGCCACCATCGAGTGGGAGTAACTTCTTAAGTCCGGTTTATCCGAGGGAACCTATGTCCACGTCTGACCGTGCACCGCAAGAATGGGCCGAGAACGGCCTGCTCGAAGAATTTTCGCGCATGGATGGCACCATGCCCGATCGGCAGTTCTGCTTCTTCCTCGGCTCCGGCGCCTCGGTCACTTCGGGCATCCCCGCGGGCGGAAAACTCGCCTACGACTGGCTCAAAGATATCTACCACCTCAAGCACGGGATCGATGCCGAGGACGACGAGACGCTCAAAGCGTGGGCCACCGCCGACACCCTGGGTATTAAAGACTTCGAGTATCACCGGGCGGCCGAGTTCTACAGCCTGCTTTACGAACGCCGGTTTCAACACGACCCCAAGTCGGCCTACCCCTATCTCGAAGACCTCATGGACGGCCAGGAGCCCGGCTTCGGCTACTCGGTCCTCGCCCAACTGCTCACCCGCGAGAAGACGCCGCACAAGGTGGTCATCACGACCAACTTCGACAACCTCGTCTCCGACGCCCTGGCGTTCTACACCCAGACCGCTCCGCTAGTCTGCGGCCACGAATCTTTGGCGGGCTTCGCCGGCACCCGCCTCCGCCGACCGCTCATCGCCAAGATCCACGGCGACCTCTTCCTCAACCCGCGCAACGCCCAGGAAGAAATCGACCAACTCCATGAGAGTTGGCAGGCGTCGCTCCGCAAACTCTTCCGGCAATACACCCCGATCTTCATCGGCTACGGCGGCAACGACCCCAGCGTGATGAACTTCCTCGCCTCGCTCGACGCGGGCGAGATCGAGGGCGGCGTCTACTGGGTCTACCGCCGCGGCCACCCGCCCCCGCAGGCCGCCCGCAACCTCATCGTCAAGCACGGCGGCGCGTTGGTCGCCTCCACCGGCTTCGACGAGTTCATGTTTCTCCTGCACCAGAAATTGAAGCTCCCGTACCTCGCCGACGAGGTCAAAGGACACGCCGATCAACGGGCCCGGCATTACCAAGACCAAGTCGACGCGTTGGTGAAGTCCGTGAGCCGATCCCCCGCCGACGAACAAACATCCGAAAAAGCCGCCGTTCGCCGCATCACTGAAACCCCCGAAACCTGGTGGCAGTGGGAATTAAAAGTCGAAGCCGCAGCCGATCCTAATGAACAAGAACAGATCTACCGTCAAGCTATAGCGGCGTTGCCAGAAAGCCACGAATTAATGAGCAACTTCGCTTTCTTTCTCAGTGAAGTCCGTAGAGAGCATGATGAAGCCGAGTCGTTCTACCGAAAAGCCATACAAACCGAACCCGAGGATGCCCGTCTTCTCAATAACCTAGCTAACTTACTCAGATATAGCCCCGAACAGCTCGACGAGGCTAAAGAACTCTACCAAAAAGCAGTACGGGTTAATCCCGAGAACGTAAGCTACCTTGGCAACTACGCTACATATCTCTGGACGATTAGTGGAGACTACGACGAGGCCGAAAAACTCTATCGAAAATCGTTAGGCATCAATTCTAAACACGCCACTAATCTTGGCAACCTAGCAAATTTCTACAACATCATCCGTGAAAAATACGACGAAGCCGAAAAATTTTACCGAAAATCGCTAGAAATCGATCCTGAACATACCTTCAACCTAGCTAACTTCGCAGGATTTTTGTTGGGACAAAAGCGTTGGCAAGAAGCCGCAGTAAGAATAACCGAGGCATGGCAGGCGGCGACGAAGCCATCGCAAGTGGCCGGCTCTATACTCGTGTACCGGTTGCTGCTCAACGCCGTCCACGGTCAAGGCCCAAGCGATGCCCTAGGTCGACTCAAAACTATATTGAGCGGCTTCATCAACCGCGATTGGTGGTCGTTCGCCCCCATGTTCGACGCAGTCACGGACCAGATCGACGGAGATGACCTGGCGTTCTACCGGGCGGTGGCGGACGGCGTGTTGGATGAAGAGAAGGCCAAAGCGTTGGCGGAGATGCCGAGGTGGCGGGCCATCGAGCCGATCCCGTTGGATGCGCCTTGGCCCGAAGGTTGAACCGGCGTGTACGTGGGCGGCGTCGCGTGGGGCCTGTTTCCTCTATGATTTCCGGGCTTTCGCAAGACTCTAGTTTGCCCGGACCGAGGATTTCATGCATGCCGCCACTCAACCTCCTGCTCATTACCTCCGACCAGCAGCACTGGACGACGCTGGGCGTGCTTAACGACAAAATCAAGACGCCGAACCTCGACCGGCTGGCGGCGATGGGGACCAACTACACCCGGGGGTATTGCCCGAACCCGACGTGCACGCCGACGCGGGCTTCGGTGCTCACCGGGATGTACCCCTCGGCCCACGGCGCGTTCACGCTCGGCACAAAGCTCGACGAACATGTCCCTACCGTCGGCGACCACCTCCGCGACGCGGGCTACGCCACGTCGCTGATCGGCAAGGCCCACTTCCAGCCGCTCAAGTCCACCGACGACTGCGCGTCGGTCGAGAGCTATCCCACGCTACGCGATCTGGATTTCTGGAAGACGTTTAACGACGAGCGGACGCCGTGGTACGGCTTCGATCACGTCGAACTCGCCCGCAACCACGCGGACGAAGGGCACGTCGGCCAGCAGTACGCGCTGTGGATGGAAGAAAACGGCTTGGCCAACTGGCGCGACTACTTCCAGATCCGCAGCGACGGCGTCAAAGACACGCCGACCGACGGCACCCTCGCCCCGCCGATGGTCGATGGGCCCGGGTACGGCTGGCGCCAAGACATGAGTTGGAAGCTCCCCGAGGAATTCCACTACACCGCGTGGACCGGGCAGCGCACGATCGCGGCGATCAAGGACGCCCACACCGCGGGCCAGCCGTTCTTCGTGTGGTCGAGTTATCACGACCCGCACCCGCCGTACTGCGTGCCCGAGCCTTGGGCGTCGATGTACAAGCCCGAAGACATGGAAGTCGGCGCGTTTGTCGAGGGCGAGATGGACGACATGCCCCCGCCGCACCAGATGACCCGGCAACCCGGAGCCGACTACTCGTCGTACAACGCCGACGGCCTGGGCAACCACGGCTACCACCCGCACATCGGCGTCACCGAACAAGACCTTCGAGAAGCCCAGGCGATCTACTACGGCATGATCTCGTTCATGGACCACTGGATCGGCCAAACCCTCGACGCCCTCGACGAACTCGGACTCACCGATCAAACCCTCATCGTCTTCACCTCCGACCACGGCCACTTCGTCGGCCACCACGGCCTGGTCGCCAAGGGGCCGTTCCACTACGAAGACGTCATCCGTATCCCGTTCATCACTGCGGCCCCCGGCACCCCTGGAAACCAACGCGGACAAACGTCCACGGCCATCCAATCGATCGTCGACCTCGCGCCGACGTTCCTCGACGCCGCGGGCCTCGGCCCGGCACGCGAGATGCAAGGCGTCTCGCAGTTGCCCGGCTGGCGTGGCGAGAACGACTTCAGCGGGAGAAGGGATCACGCGATCGTCGAAAACCACCACCAAGCGGGCGACGAGGTCCACCTGCGCACGCTGATTACCGACCGCTACAAGCTGACCGTGTACCGCGGCCGAGACTGGGGCGAGTTGTTCGACCTCCGGGACGACCCCGGCGAACTGCGCAACCGTTACGACGACCCGGAGTACGCCGCGGTGAGACACGAGTTGGCGATGAAACTGATCCAGGCCGACCTCGAACGCGAACCCGCCCCGCAGCCCCGCGTCGCGGGGGCGTGACGGGTTCCGGATTTGGCGGCGTTGATGGCGTCGGTCGGCGTATAATTTTGGCATGATTGCCACACGACATTTATTCGCTCAGACGATCGCCTTATGCGTGATCGGGATGTCCGTTCACGCCGAGGAACCCGCCGCACCGTGTGGCGACGGCACCTGCTGCGGTACGCCGCCGGGCCGAAGCGCGCAACTCACCGCTTGGCTCGCCGCCGCCGAGAATCAGGACGCCGCGGTCAACGCCGAGTTGGCAGCCCCCGATCAAGCCCCCGAAGGCATGGTCTGGATCCCCGGCGGCGAGTTCACCATGGGCACCGATGCGCCCAACACCTGGAGCAACGAACACCCCGCCCACCCGGTCCGCATCGACGGCTTCTGGATGGACGAAACCGAAGTCACCAACGCGCAATACGCCGCCTTCGTCGAAGCGACCGGCTACGTCACCGTCGCCGAACGCCCCATCGACTGGGAAGAGATCAAAAAACAAGTCCCGCCCGGCACGCCCAAGCCGCCGGCCGAGATGCTCCAACCCGGCTCGCTCGTCTTCACTCCGCCCAATCATCCCGTTGATCTCCGCAACATCACCGCGTGGTGGAGTTGGACGCCCGGAGCCAACTGGAAACACCCCAAGGGCCCGAACAGCTCGATCGAAGGCAAGGACAACTACCCGGTGGTGCATATCGCCTGGGAAGACGCCCAAGCCTACGCCGACTGGGCCGGCAAACAACTGCCGACCGAAGCGCAATGGGAATACGCCGCCCGCGGCGGGAACGACAACACCCGCTTCGCTTGGGGCGACACTTTCAAGCCCGACAACCGATCCATGGCCAACACCTGGGACGGCAAGTTTCCGTACAAGAACACCGCCGAGGACCGCTTCGTGCTCGCCGCGCCGGTCAAGAGCTTCCCACCCAACGGCTACGGTCTTTATGACACCGCCGGCAACGTCTGGGAGTGGACCGCCGACTGGTACCGCGACGACCGCAACGCCATCCTCGCCAAAATCGCTGAGCGTGAACCGGTCGTAAACCCCGCCGGGCCCGACGTGCCGTCCGATGCCGCCAACCCCGGTGCCCGCTCGCGCGTGATCAAGGGCGGCTCGTTCCTGTGTCACGTCGACTACTGCGAATCCTACCGCCCCCCCGCCCGCCGCGGCACGCCCGACGACACCGGCCTCCAACACACCGGCTTCCGCTGCATCAAGCTGACCAAATAATCCCACGTTGGGCCTTGCGTGAAACATAAGTGAAACAGTAGGCTGTGTGACTCGCAGCTACCTTTCATTTTTCTTTTCAGGGACCCACCGTATGAAACCGTTTTCGATGCTCACCGCAGCTTTGGTCTGCACTTTACTCGCGGGGATTCCCGCAGTCGCCGACGACCACGCCGACAAGCCCAACATCCTCGTGATCTGGGGCGACGACATCGGCACGTGGAACATCAGCCACAACAGCCGCGGCATGATGGGCTACTACACGCCCAACATCGACCGCATCGCCCGGGAAGGCGTCAGCTTCACCGACTACTACGGCCAGCAGTCCTGCACCGCCGGCCGAGCCGCGTTTCTCTCCGGTGCGGTGCCCGTGCGTTCGGGCATGACCAAGGTCGGCCTGCCCGGCGCGGCCGAGGGTTGGCAGGAAAACGACATCACCGTCGCCGGCGTGATGAATTCGCTCGGCTACGCCACCGGTCAGTTCGGCAAAAACCACCAGGGCGACCGCGACGAACACCTGCCCACCAACCACGGCTTCGACGTCTTCTTCGGCCCACTCTACCACCTCAACGCCTCCGAAGAACCCGAGAACCGCGACTACCCCGCCGACTACGTCCTGCCCAACGGCAAGACCTTCCTCGAGCAGTACGGCCCCCGCGGCGTGATCAAGTCCAGCGTCAACGCCGACGGCACGCAGACCATCGAAGACACCGGCCCGCTCACCAAGAAGCGGATGGAAACCGTCGACGAAGAAACCCTCGCCGCAGCCAAGGACTTCATCCGCGAGAAGGTCGCCGCCGGCGAGCCGTTCTTCTGCTGGTGGAACGGCACGCGGATGCACTTCCGCACCCACGTCAAGGAAGAACACACCAACCTCGCCAGCCCGACCTCCGACGAATACTCCGACGGCATGGTCGAGCACGACATGCACGTCGGCGAGTTGCTCGACCTGCTCGACGAACTCGGCATCGCCGATAACACCATCGTCAAGTACTCGACCGACAACGGCCCGCACTACAACACCTGGCCCGACGCCGGCACCACGCCGTTCCGCAACGAGAAAAACTCGAACTGGGAAGGCGCTTTCCGCGTCCCCGCCTTCGCCCGTTGGCCCGGCAAGTGGCCCGCCGGCGTGACCGTCAACGGCCTGGTCGGCCACGAAGACTGGTTGCCCACCTTCGCCGCCGCCGCCGGCAAGACCGACATCAAGGAAGACCTGCTCGACGGCTACGAAGCCCTCGGCCGGACGTACAAGAACCACCTCGACGGCTACGACATGGGCGAATACCTCGCCAACGCCGAAAGCTACAAGTCGCCCTACGAAAGCGCGGCCGCCTCGCCCCGCAAAGAGTTCTGGTACTTCAACGATGACGGCGCCGCGGTGGCCATCCGCCTCGGCGACTGGAAGGCCGTGTTCCTCGAGAACCGCGGCATGGCGTTTGAGGTCTGGCGCGAGCCGTTCACCGAGCTACGCGTGCCGCTGCTGTTCCACCTCAAGCGCGACCCGTTCGAGAAGGCCCAGCACAACTCGAACACCTACAACGACTGGTTCCTCGAACGCCCCTACGTCATCGTGCCCATGCAGCAGATGGCCGCGAGGTTCGCCGAGACGTTTATCGAATACCCGCCGAGCCAGAAGCCCGGCTCGTTTAACCTCGAAGGCGTCGTCGAAAAACTCAAAGAAAACGCCGGCGGCACCCGGTAAACCCGTTGCCTAACCCACGGCCGCTCGCTCACCCGCGGGCGGCCGTTTTTCATTCCAACCCGAGGGACGACCGCTCATGACCCGATACGCAACAACCGTCGCTTTGCTCGCCTTGCTCTTGATGTTCACCGCGCCCCTCTCCGCCGAGCCGCTGCCCTCGTGGAATGACGGCCCCGCTAAGCAGTCGATCATCGACTTCGTCGAAGCCGTCAGCACCGAAGGCTCGCCCGACTTCGTCCCCGAGGCCGAACGCATCGCGACGTTCGACAACGACGGCTGCCTGTGGTCCGAGCAGCCGGTGTACTTCCAATTGATCTACGCCATCGACCGCGTCAAGGCAATGGCCGACGACCACCCCGAATGGAAATCGACGCAGCCTTTCCAAGCGGTTCTCGAAAACGACCGTGTCGCCCTCGCCGCGATGGACCACGCCCAGCTCGGCCAGCTCATCATGGCCACCCACGCCGGGATGACCACCGACGAGTTCGACGCCGCCGTACGCGATTGGCTCGACACCGCCAAGCATCCACGTTTCGATCGGCCATACGACGAACTGACCTACCAGCCGATGGTCGAGTTGCTCGAATACCTCCGGGCCAACGGCTTCAAGACCTTCATCGTCTCGGGCGGCGGGATCGATTTCGTCCGCGTCTTCGCCGAGGACGCCTACGGCATCCCGCCGGAACAAGTCGTCGGCACCAGCCTCAAGACCGCGTTTGAGCTCCGCGACGGCGTGCCCACGCTCGTCAAACTCCCCGAGCTCAACTTCATCGACGATAAGGAAGGCAAGCCCGTGGGCATCCACCAACACATCGGCCGTCGGCCCCTCTTCGCCGCGGGCAACTCCGACGGCGACCTACAGATGCTGCAGTACACGACCGCCGGCGATGGTCCACGCTTCGGATTACTGGTCCATCACACCGACGCCGAACGCGAATGGGCCTACGACCGCGAATCGCACGTCGGCAAGCTCGACAAGGCCTTGGACGAGGCCGGCGAAAAAGGTTGGACCGTCGCTGATATGGCCAACGACTGGAACACGGTGTACGACGCCGAATGAACGGCAACCAGGGTTGGTTGCTCGTTCGAGTCATTCAGCCTTAGGGTTAGAACACACCAAAGTCTTTCCAACCGGGCACCGCACCGCGACATTTCGCGGCCGAGATAATTGATCGCGGTGAAAACTAAGATCTTTGGAAAATACATGTTGATGCAAGGACATCATGTATCGCGCTTACGGGCCAAAATGAAAGTTCGTGAACTCGAGTTCACGCGCTGATTTCTTGCGGCCCGTCGCCGACGGTCTTCTCGTAGCTACCGTCGCCGGTTTTGACGTACTTCGTGAAACCCTTCTCGGCCAAGTTACGGTCGCTCAACGCCGCGCGGGCCCCGGACTCGGACCACTGCCCCGCGATGTTGGGGGCTTGGATCACGCGGCGGACCGGTTGGCCGGTCGTCGGGTGGTGCGTCAGGGCTGGGTCCGATATCGGCTGCATGACCTCAAACCTTTGGCCGACCTCGTCGTCGGGGAGTACCACTTCGTAGACATAAACGGGCATCGGGTCATCCAATCGTGTTGGGTCGCGCACCAGACATATGACGCGGGAGGATCAACGGCAAAGAGTTCAGTCCCACTCTAAGCCATCGGCCATTTTTTCCAGGCTCTCCGGCCCCTCAGCAATTTCTTCGTCGGTGAGCAGGCAAGCGTCGAGCTTCTGGCGGATCGCGTCGCGGTCGAGGTCGACGCCGATGAACACGATCTCTTGCCGACAATCGCCGGTGTGTTCGTCCCAGTGTTCCTCGATCCACTTGAGGGTTTCCGGGTCGTCGGGCCACTGCTCTTTGGGCACGCTGGCGAACCACAGGCCGGCTTTTTCGATCGAAAACGACGCCCCGGCCGAGGACCACACGGCCAGGTACTGCGGCCGGCTGCCCAGCCAGGCGTAACCCTTGGACCGCGCGACGGGCTTGAGCAAATCTTCGTCCTGGATCGCGCCGATCAGGCGGACCGTGTGGAACGGCCGACGGGCGTGGTACACGAAGCTGCCGATGCCGTACTCCTCGGTTTCCGGCACGTGTTCGCCCGCCAACTCCTTGGCCCAGCCGGCCATCTGCGACGCCTTCTCCTCGTCGAACAGTCCCCGGCCGACCATCCGGTCGATCGGCAAAGCGCCGTGCGAGACCCGCACCAACTCGGCTTCGGGGTTCAACGACTGCAGCAACGCCTCCAGCTTGGCCGAAGTGGCCTCGTCCACCAGATCGCATTTGTTGATGACGATCACGTTGGCGAACTCGATCTGATCGGTCAGCAGGTCCGCGATGGTCCGCTCGTCTTCGTCGCCCAACGCCAAACTGCGGTCACGCAAATCGTCTTCGCTGCCCAGTTCACGCATGAAGTTGAACGCATCGACCACGGTGACCATCGTGTCGATCTCCGCAATATCGCTGAGCGAAAAACCCGTTTCGTCGCGGAAGCTAAAAGTCGCCGCCACCGGCATCGGCTCGCCGATCCCCGTCGACTCGATCAGCAGGTGATCGAACCGGCCTTCTTTGGACAATCGTGTGACTTCTTCGATGAGGTCTTCCCGCAGCGTGCAGCAGATGCAGCCGTTGGACATCTCGACGAGTTTCTCTTCGGTCCGCGATAAGGCGGCGCCGCCGTCCCGCACGGCCGGCCCGTCGATGTTGACCTCGGACATGTCGTTCACGATCACCGCCACCCGCCGCCCCTCGCGGTTATGCAGGACGTGGTTCAGCAGGGTCGTTTTGCCCGCCCCCAAAAAACCCGAGAGGACGGTCACCGGCAAACGTTGCGGTTTTTTCTTCGTTTTTCGTTTGAACATAGTGGCTTTCTGTTGGTCGGCAATAAGGCTAAGGAATCTTTATCGATATCTTAGGCGTACTGATAACTAATTATCAATAGGAGGTCAACTTATTGGGTCACGCCTGCTGCGCGATTACTCCGGCCCATGCTCGAATGGCATCCCCACAAACACCGTTCGATACACAAGCGCGTTGGACTTAGATCGAGCCGGGCCTAGGAAGTCGCCTACACTGTTGCGATGCGAATGTTTGTCTCGGCGTTGAGCCTCGTGGCGTGTTTAAGTTGGTCGATGGGTTGTGAATCGGTTGGGCCGGACGCAACGGTGCTGACTTCACAACAAACGGCGGCCAGGGCCGAAAACGCAACCTACACGTTGGCCGAGCCCGAGGCCTTGCCGGAGCGGTTGGATATCCCGCTGGCTCGGAGTGGCGGATACTTGTTGGTTCCCACGTATCTGAACGGCGAGTCGGCGGGTTTGATGATGATCGATACCGGGGCGTCGCTCAGCGTGATCGCGCAAGGGGTGGCCGCAAGCCTGGAGTTGCCGAAAGACGGGACGGGGCGGACGCTGGGGGTCGGCGGGTTTGAAGACTTTGATTACCGCCGGGCGGAGCATTTCTCGATCGGGCAGCCGACGTCAACGATCGCGGGACAGCGAAACACGCAACGCGGGGTGTTGCAACTGGAGCGCGAACGCTTGGCGAGCCTGCGGATGTTGGGCTTCGGCGAGTCGCTGGGCGTGGGGTTGGCGGGGATCGTGGCGTTTACCGATTTCGGAGACGTGCCGTTCGCTTTGGACGCCCCGAATCAGCAGTTGACGTTGTATCAGCCGCGTTCGTTCCGCCCCCCCGCCGAGGCGACGCGCCATCGGCTGCGTGACTTCCGGAAGCTGCCCATGGTCCGGGCCGAGCTCGACGACGGCAACCAGCGGGTCGAGGTCTGGCTGATCATCGACTACGGCGCGGACAACGCGCTCACGCTGCCGCGGGCGGTCCTGGACCGCTACCCCGGCGTGGTCGCGGTTAACGCGGCGGGCTCGGGGAGCACGCGCGGCATCGGCGGAACCGTGTCGAGCACGCAGACGTGGGTCGAAAACTTCCGCGTCTTCGGCTTGAATCTGCAGCACATCCCGGTGAATTTCGAAACGCCCCCGCCGACGATGCGCGGCGAGGTGTTGATCGGGCGCATCGGTAACAACCTGCTACAGCACTTCCGTTTGACGTTCCACCCCGCCCACGGCTGGGTCTATTCCGAATGGAACCCCACGGGCAATGCCGACGCCACGAACAACTAGGCCGGGCACCAGCGCCAATCAAGCCTTGCTCTGGATGGAGGACTCGTGCAGCGTGATGTGTCAGGGAGTAACACCAGAGCTACCCGAACTGTTTTCGATAACCGGCGGACGTGGCGTGACGGGGTTGATAGCGGCCCCGGCGGCCGATAACCCGGTGCCGCGATACGCCCTACGCTCACCGCGGGTCGATATGAGAAGGTGATGGCAAGTGCTCCGCATGAGTCCTCGAAGTGCTGGCAGAAGGCGATGTCGCTGACGGTGTGGGTCTACCGATTGAGTGGCCGATTACCCGCTGAAGAGAAGTCGGGCCTGTGCGCGGCCCTGCGGCGATCGGCCACGGGCGTGGCTCAGCAGATCGCCGACGCCGACGGACGGGCGGACGTGAACGACGCGATCAAGCACTACGAATCCGCGTTGGCGGGCCTGCGAGAACTACTCACTTCCGCGTTGATTTCGCAACGGCTCAAGTACCTGCGGGGCAGTCACCTCCGGGCGTTGCGCTCGCGGGTGGCCAGGGTCGAAGCGTTGATCGACGCCGACTTGGAACGCTGCCTGGATGAACGCGACGGCGAGGTTGGCGAGCCGCTGCCGTTTCGACGCGCGGCGTGACGAGCCATATCCGTGTTACATAGAGCATCTGTAAGGCGACGTCCCGTGCCACCGCTGCGGCGATGCGCTAAACTCCGTGGGTGCCACCTACCCTCGAAAACCAGCAACCCGCCCGCTCGACCGACGTCGTCCTCGTCGGCGCGGGCCCCATCGGCCTTGAACTCGCGGTCTGCCTGCAACACGCTGGCGTCGACGTGGTGCATCTAGACGCGGGCCAAGTCGGCCAAACCGTGGCCGACTACCCCAAGCAAACCCGCTACTTCTCCAGCCCCGACCGCATCGCCATCGCGGGGGTCCCGCTCAGCCTGGCCGACCAGGCCAAGGCCAGCCGTGAGCAGTACCTGACTTACCTGCACGGCGTCGTCGAGCAATTTGATCTGCCGATCCAGACTTACGAAGCGGTGAAACAGATCAACCGCAACGAAGACACCGGGCGTTTTACCGTGGTGTCGGCCAAAGCGGTTTACGACGCCCGATACGTCGTCCTCGCCATCGGCGACATGCACCACCCGCGCCTTCTCGATATCCCCGGCGAAGACCTGCCCCACGTCTCGCACTATCTCGATGAGCCACAGAAATACTTCCGCCAAAACCTCTTGATCGTCGGCGGCAAAAACTCGGCGGTCGAGGCGGCCCTGCGGTGCCAGCGTGCGGGGGCCCGCGTCACGATGAGTTACCGCGGCGAAGGGTTTGATCCCGACTCGATCAAATACTGGCTGCTGCCGGAGATCACCGCGCTGATCGAGCACGGCCAGATCGCCTTTCAACCCCGCACCATCCCCACCCGCATCACGCCCGACGCCGTCACCCTCGCCCCTTCGGCGACCGGGCTTCAGCCCGCGGGTGACCTCAAAGTACTCCCCCCGATCGACGCCAACTTCGTCCTGCTGCTCACCGGCTACACCCAAGACAAAACGCTCTTTGAATCCGCCGGCGTCACGCTCGTCGGCGAGAACCGTGCGCCGCAACACGACCCCGCGACCATGATGACGGACGTGCCGAATCTCTACGTGGCGGGCACCGCCGCGGCGGGCACGCAGAACGCGTTCAAGCTCTACATCGAAAACTCCCACCCCCACGTCACCAAGATCATGACCGCGATCACCGGCACCCCCCCGCCGGCCCGCCTGGTCAACACGTCGGCGAAGACCTACGGCCTGGCTGAGAGCTAACCTCATCATTTCCCAACGACGCGGCGCAGAGTTTTGTACGATACGGCGTAGCCTGTCTGCCACGACTCATCTACCTCTGGAGAACAAACGATGTCTGACGAGCAAGCCAAACCGTCTCAAGACCCCGATGCGATGCACGCCGACCCACCCTCGCCCGCGGAGAATGTGGACGACTCTACGCCGGGCCCCGAATCCGCTCCTCCAAGTAACGATGACAAAAATATGGCGATGCTGGTGCACCTACTCGGTGCTTTCACCGGTTTCCTCGGCCCGCTGATTATCTGGCTAGTCAAAAAAGACGAATCCGCTTTTGTTGATCAGGAGGGAAAAGAGTCCCTCAATTTTCAAATCACCGCCATGATTATTTATGTGGCCCTCGTGCCGGTGTCGTTTATCACTTGTGGTATCGGGAGTTTCTTGTACGTCCCGGTTTTCTTGGCTGTTTTTATTTTTGCCATTGTTGCGGCCTTGAAAGCTAAAGACGGGAATGGCTATCGCTATCCCTTAGCTATCCGTTTAATTAAATGACTCCAGCGCATACTTTGCGTGTTCCGCTACGCGAAAACAATAACGCCCCGCCGTCAGTCGGCCGGGGCGTTTTTATTTTTAGGATTGCGCTGCGTCGCCGTATGCCACACGAAAGCCACGACGATGACGCCACCGGCATAAGCCCAATAGATCGGCTCAACAAACACGCTCAACCCCAGGCACCCCACCAACCCCAGCCAGGAAAACACCCGCGGATACAGCCGGGCCTCCGGGGGCAAGCGGAGCGCGGCGGCGTTGGTGATCGCGTAGTAGACCAACACCGTCACGGCCGAGAGCGACCACGCCGCTTTGATTGAACCCAGACACGCCAGCCCCGCAACGATCACGGCGACGAGAATGACCGCCGGGGCGGGCGTCGTGCCACTGTCGTCGATCTTCGCAAACACTCCGGGAAGCAATTTCCGTCGGCCCATCGCCAGGGCGACGCGCGACAAACCCAGGATGAGGTTGAGGATCACACCCAGCATCGCGGTGACCGCGGCGATCGTGACGGCCCAGCCGACCCACGCGGGCAAGCCCGCTTGTTCGGACACCGCTTCGAGTGTCGCGCCGCCCTCGGAGAGCGAGGCGAAGCCTCCCGCGCCGACTAAACCGATGCCGACGGCGGCCACGGCGGTATACATGATGATGCAGACCAGCACCGTTGCAACGACCGCTTTGGGAATCGTCTTACGCGGCTCTTTCACTTCTTCGCCGAGCGTGGCGATCCGGCCGTAGCCGGTGTAGGCGACGAACATCAGCGCCGTAGCAAACAGAAAATCGGACCAAGAACGAATCCCGAATAACATCGTCCCGACGGATTGATCTCCGCTACGCGACGCATATGCATCCGTAACGTCGTTCTCGATCCAGGCATTGGTTTCACCATTGAACGCCAAATAGCCTCCCATCCCCACGAACACCATCAGCCCAATCAACGTCATCACCACCACAGCCGTATTCACACGATTCGTTCGGCGGATCCCTTCGAGCACCATCACCGTCACCATGATGATGACCGCCAACGCCCCGGCGATCTGTAAGGTGTCCGCCGTTTCAACCCCAAAGCGGTGCAGGACGTACCCGGCTAAGCCCAGCGCCGCGGTCGCACAGGACGCCGACTTGGCGACCAAGAACATGAAACCCGCGACGGTGCCCAGCGCCGGCCAGCCCACGCGGTGGCCGTACTCATAGGTCCCACCCGCGACGGGGTGCTCGGCCGCGAGTTGGGCCGACGACATCCCGTTGCACACCGCCAATATACCGGCCAAAACAATAGCCCCGATCACGGCCGGTCCGACGAGGCCCGCCCCCAGGCCCAGGCTGACGAAGACGCCCGCCCCGACCATCGACCCCAGCCCGAGCATCACCGCCGAGCCCAACCCCAATTCGCGTTTTAGCGATGCATTAACCATGGTTTATCTATAGCCCGACGATATCTAGAGAGTGCCATCTAAGTGTCACCAAAAACTATGGCGAAGAAAGCGGAAGCGGCCGATATACATTAAGTAAAACAACGTAGTGTTCTTCGATGAAGAACACACCGAGATAACTTAACGCTTTTCTCTAGCTTCTCGGGACGACACATCGAATCGGCCGTTTCTAGAATTGTCTTTGAGCAATCATTAGGTTTTAACATTCTGGTGCCCCTGGTCGCATGCTAACCGGACCCCCCAGCGACCAGGGGCACTTTTTGTCTGTTTTATCCACGGGATAAGGTTCTTGCGCTTACCGCATCGGGGTCTTCTGGTTTCTGTGACGGTGGAGTATCTCGAAGAACCCCTGCTGTCAAGTAACATCATTTTCTAACAATATTCGCGGGTCACGATTGGCGTGACAAACGTGATTTCACTTGGGCTTAATCACCAATAACGCAGGCTTCGCGTTTGCTTCGATTGAGGGTGGCTCTTCAAATGATCCCAACCCGATGCGTTGGCGTAACGATCAGAGTCGTTTCATCATTCCGCAAAGATGACCCCAAGCGGGCGTTAATCCACGTCTTCCCACACTTATCCAAACACAAAACAACACCCCATGATGATCACGGGGTGTTGTTCAAATGTTTAAGTCGCGGGGCCGGTGCTTGACTTACCAGCTGTCGCGACGGCCACCGCCGCCGCCCCCGCCGTAGCCACCACCACCGCCGCCGCCCCCACCGTAACCACCGCGGCCGCCGCCGGGGGTCTTGGGACGGGCTTCGTTGACGTTGAGGTTGCGGCCCTCGAAGTCGTTGCCGTTGAGGTCTTCGATCGCCTTCTTGCCGGCCTCGTCGTCGGCCATGGTCACGAACGCGAAGCCGCGGGGGCGGCCGGTCTCGCGGTCGGTGATGATCGCGACTTCGGTGACCTCACCGTAGTTCGAGAACAGGGCGTGCAACGACTCTTCGGTCGTGCGGAAGTTCATGTTGCCAACGTAAATCTTCATAACAAAAAGCTCCAAAAGCAGCGTGAGGCTCGCGGTCTGGGGTCTGCTCGGAACACGGTCGTGGTCGGCAAGGCAGGTCGATCGGGGCATCACAAGTTGTAGGTGGCGGGGCACTATGCCCGGCCGGTGAATAAAAACAGTCTGAATTCGCGAACTTCCACACGAAGCTCGACGGGCAGGTTAACCGCTGGCTCAGTGGTTCCCGCCTCGGGAATAACCCCCACCTCCGGAATATCCTCCGGAATCTTGTTCCGCGTCTCCCCCGGCGTAACCGTTGTCGGCGTCTTGCGGTGAGGCCTGGGCCGATCCGCCGCCGTCGGAAGACGACTCGGCGTTGCGGTTGGAATACGTCTGGTTGGAGTAGCCGCCGCCGGTGCTGCGCGAGTATCCCGGGGCGTTGCTGTTGGACGGTCGGCTCTGGTAACCGCCACCTCCGCCCTGGTGCGGGCCATCGGTGCGGGGACGCGCTTCGTTCATCACCAGCGTCCGGCCCTCGAACTCGGATTGGTTCAAGTCGGCGTAGGCCTGCTTGGCCTTGTCGTCGTCGGCCAGGGTGATGAACCCGAAGCCGCGGGACCGGCCGGTCTCGCGATCGGTCAAGATGATCAGATCGGTAATCGGGCCGTAGGGCTCAAAGAGAGCTCGGAGTTGGTCTTCGGTGATCCGGAAATTGAGGTTACCAACGTAAAACTTCATAAAAGAGTCGCTCGGAAACAGCGTGGCCCCTGATCGGGGGTTGCCCAACGACCCCGGCTTCTGGCCGGGGCGGGAGGCGAATCGCTTGAGGGTAGTAGGTCTGGGGTGCGGCCCGGCGGAAATCAACGCGGAGAAGAAAGGCGGGCAGCGAGGTCTCGGGGAGGGAGCAAACGGGTCAAAACAGCAAATCAAGGGGAACTAACGAAGTAGCCGACGTCTGATAGTACCAAATGTTAGCCCGCTCGCCGCGCGGGAAAGCCGGGGACTTCGCAACTTTTTTGTGAATCGAGTGTTTGAATCGCCCCAACAACTTGATCAAGCTAAGGTTGAGTAGGAAGTAAACATCGCGTTAATCGGTGAGATCGCATAGGAATTTATCGTTCCAGACACACATCAGCCGGGCGTCGGTAGCGGACTCTCGTCGATCGGGGCAGATGGCGAAGGTGAAGCGGAGAAGTCTTCCACGATAAGCGAGCCGTTCTCGGCCCGCCGGGGACGCCAGCAACGCCAGCCCTCGGTCAGCTCAAGTTTGGCGATGTAGAACAACGCCTTGGCCGTGGCTTTGGGGATGGAGAAATCGAAGGCGAAGCCGGGCACGAGCATGCGCCGCCCCGCGTTGCGTCGGCCGAACGTGCCGCGTTTGCGTCGGCTGGCCGCGATCGCGGCGAGGCGGCGGTTGGTCCAACGCATGAACCAGTAAAACGGGATCGCGGGTTTGGCGGCGAACATGCCGTCTTTGATGGTGGCTTTGCCGCGTTTGTACGGCGGCATGACGATGCCGAAGTAATACAACGCGATGTCCACCAGAAACGCCACCCGCATCAACTCGAAGTCGCCCATGTAGACGTACTTGTCGCGGAAGATGGCTTCGAACCACCGCGGGATGGTCTTGCCGATCGTGTTGTTGTGCGTGGTGAGCTTCTGCTTGATGCACTCGCCGCGCCGTTCCGCAAGGATCAGGTCGACGCCCGAGATGGAGGTCATCGAAAGGTAATCGAGCCCCATGCTGTAGAACGGGTCGATGAACCCCGAAGCGTCGCCCACCAGCAGGAAGCCGTCGCCCGCCGCGGTCTTGCAGGTGTACGGCAAATTGCGACGCACATGCACGTCGCTCTCCACAAGTTCCGCGTTTTCGAGCAGGGCTCGGCCCACGGGATGGGTTTCCAACACGCTCCGCAGTTGCTCGCCGAGCGTGCCGCCGCGCTCCCCCCCGGAAGTGCGTGGCCATTTGAATAGCCGTTGGTCCCAGGTGACGCCGACGGACGTGTCGCCGTCCTTGAGCGGGATGACCCACGCCCACCACCCGTCGCCCATGATGTGGTTCGTCGCGGTATGCCGGGTGCCGAAGAAGCCTCGGCCCAGTTCGGGGAAACGTTCGATCGTGTCTTGGCCGTCGAAGTCCAGCGTCTTCTTCCACCGCGCCCAGACCGCCGCGCTGGGGTGTCCTTCCAAAGGCGTGACCTCGCCCCGCTGTCGCGCGACCATCGCCTGCCGACCCGACGCATCCACCACCCACCGCGAGGTCACCGTCCGCTCTTCGTCACCCAATTTGACGGTCAGCGTTTGCCTGCCGCCTTCCTCCAACGCCAGCGACCGCACCGCCGCGGGGCGCCACACCTCCCCGCCCAAGGCTTCGACCCGCCGCAACACCTCCGCGTCCAACTCCACCCGGTCCACTTGAAACGACCCGATCCGCGAAAGGTACCGCCCGCCCATCTCGGTGCAGCCGCCCATATCGCGGGCCGACTCGTTGGTGAACCAGTAACGGAATCCCTGCTTGACCGTGTGCCGTTCGTTGAGGTGGCGCGTCAGGCCCAGCACCCGCGTCAAAAAATAAGTGCTCAGCTCCACCGTCGATTCGCCCACGCGTCGGCCGAACTCCGCCTGTCGTTCAATGACCAACACCCGCAGGCCCCCGCCCCCGGAATTATCGCCGGAATCGTCTTCGGCCTCAGGCCGATCCAATGCGGCACAAGCACAACCCCGCCCCATCCCGCACCCGCACCCTCGGCTGTTCTGCAACAACTGCAACGCCGTTGCCGACCCCGCGATCGACCCGCCCACCACCACCACATCAAAATCCAAACTTTCCGTGTCACGCATCACGCTGTCTCACGTCGCACTCAACCCTGCTCAGCTCAAGTCCAATGTCGCCCGATTCACGCCGCGAAGATCCCGATCAAAATCAACGCCACCGCCCCCACGATGACCGCGATCGTGGCGATCCCGATCACCGCCTGCCAGAACGGCGAAGCCTTGCCGATCGCCCCGGTCCGCATCCGCGGGCCGCCGCCGGAACCTCGGCCAACCCGCTTCATCCCGCCGCCGCCGCGCTGCTGCCAGCGTTTGCGTTTCTGCCGCCGATGCTTCTTATCGCTTGCGTGAGTCATGACGCATAGTTTATGCCACCGCCCGCCGCTCGCCCAGCCCTATCATGCTTCGTCGGCCGTCAACCGCGACATCGCTGCCGCCTTCATTTCTGTTCTGGGACTCTCCGCCGTGCACGCCCTCGACCAAGCCCTGCTCGACGCCTGGCACCACCACGTACTCCCTCGCCTCGCCAACCCCGCCGGCCGAGCCGAACTCGCCCGCCGCCTCCAGGCCTGCGGACTTCAGTCCGCAGGCTCAACTTCCAGGGACTCTTCCGGGGTGACTTCCAGGGGAACTTCCAGGGGGCGTCCGCTCCGTTCGTTTACCCTCGTCCTCCGCGCCAACGATCGGCGGATCCCTGACCACAACACGGTCGGCGCCGTGCTGCTCGACGCCGACGAAGTCGCCCGCCTCTGCGGCCCGGTCCACCTGCCTCCGCCGGGCTTGTCACGCCGCGACACCGCCGCCCGGCTGGGCGTCGCCGAGCAATCCCTCACCGCCCGCGTCCGCGCCGGCCACCTCATCAAACACCAACCCCACCCCGTCGGCCGAGCCAACCGCCGCCGCGGCGAACAACCCCGCCCGTCCGTGTTCTATTACGCCCCGCCGCCCCACCACGAGGTTCATCCCGTCGCCGACGTCCAATCCGCCGACTGGGGCACCCTCAACCAACACCTCCACCTCCGTCCACGCAACCTTCCCCAAAACTCCTCGAATCCCAGCCGCGGCGTCCTCGCCGCGCGCTCTACGTCCGACACTTCCAAAGGTTGGTCCCAAACCCTCCACCGCACCGTCCGCCAACTCCGCCCCCACAACCCAACTGCCCAATACGAACGCTTCGAATGGCACTGCCCCTATTGCGACAAATTAGCGCAACGCCTCTACTGGCCCTTCCGCCCCCTCACCCTACCCGCCTACCTCGGCTTCGACTTCCAACAACTCGCCCCCGAACTCGCCCCGGAAGCCATTGCCCATCTGAAATCTGAGATCGAACATCAACACCTGCCTTTCACCGAAGGCTTCACCTGCCGCCGCTGCCTCCAACATCAATTCGGCGGCCAAGGCCTCACCTACGAATCCACCGAGTTCACCAGTCAGAACGGGAAAAACGTCCCCAAAAACACCTGGCACCTCTTCATCCAACGCCTCACCCTAGGCCTAATGCGTGGCGATGAAGTCGATTACCCCGACTAAACACAGCCTCATAAGCCGCAGCGTCCTCGCTGCGCGCCCCCTGCCTCTCGCAGCGAAGACGCTGCGGCTCACCCCATCTCACTCCATAACACTCCGCCATACCGCTTATGACGCGGCAGATAAACCTCCACCAGATACTTCAAATGCCGCTTATCCCGCACCCGTTTTCGATCCCCGCCCCGCGACAACACCGCACGCCCTGCTTCCCACCCCCGACTGTCCCGCACATCAACCGTAATCGCACGATGCAACACCTTCGACGCCCCCCGAGCCGCAGTGTCCGCAACGCGTGCTTCCTCGCCCAACGAAGACGCTGCGTCTTTCCCTTCCCAACTCACCACCACATGTAAATGATTAAACACTGCCACCGCCTCGTGTAGCCGCCAGTCCTCCCGATCCGGATGCTCACACACCCGCGCCACCGCCCGCAACGCCACCTCTCGATCCGCCTCGTCCCACAACACTCGCTCAAATTTCGCCCGGCCCGCGTACCGCCGCGCCATCACCGGATCGCTCGGCAGCACACCCCGCTTCCTCTTCGTATACCCCCGCGGATGGTCCGGCATCCACGACCGATACGTGTGATACGTAAACAGATAAACCGGCATCCCCCCACCATACCCCACTCCCAACCACCACGTCCTAACGCGCCGCGTCACAAGCCGCCGCGTCCTCGCGGCGCGTCCCCCACCCCACGCGGCGAAGACGCCGCGGCTCACCTTACCCCATCTCCCCCCAGCCGCGGCGTCCTCGCCGCGCCATACATTCAATCACACCGCAAGACGTCCAAAGCCATCCACGACGTCAACCAAAACCCCACCAAGGCCGGCCACAAACCCCAAACCTACAACGGGCTAACCCCCTACCCACACCCACCCGTTTAGCGGGCGATCCGCAGGATCCCCCGCCATCAACAAGACCAACCCAACGCGGGACGCTACGCGTCACCCGCTAAACTAAATCCATCGAAACATATCCCATACACGGGGGCACCATGCTCAAACGTATTGATGACATCGAAATCCCGTCAGACAATCCATTCGCCAACGACTTACTCGACCGTAGAACCGTCGCCGAAAACTTGGCCACGCTGGTCGAAAACACCACCACGCCTTACGTAATGAGCATCTCCGCGCCTTGGGGGCAGGGCAAAACGACTTGCTCAAGAATCAGAATCAACGTCGGCGACGCTGAAGAACCCAAAACAAACCGGGTGCAAGTAATGCGATAGCTCCCGGCTCTGGAATCGTGAGGTTCTGAGCTGTGATGATGATCCGTCCACGGGCCGAACTCGATTCGCCCAGAAATATGCCGCTTTCCTCGATATTGAATTTCCCCCAATTGGTGTCAAACGGCCGGAATGCCGTGCTGTACTCAACGCCATCAACAGTGAATCTTGGAATCGTTGGATGGGTGCTAGCATCCCCCACGATGGAGCCACTACCGACCCTAGTGATTTGGTAATTGCCTGTCTGATCTAAGACTTGGTGTTCAATGTGTACTTCGAAAGCGTTACTAAGTGGCACATATGGGCGAAGGACAAACTCAAGGTTGCTATTGAAAAAGAAAACACGCTCGCCTCCTGGACCGGTTCCGGCCGCGGAAGTGGAGAAATTCGTCTCATACTCAAGGACAAGTCGATCGTTTTCCAGCGAACCAATGATTCGGGATGACCCCGCACTAGCGGTGCCAAAGCTATGATCGATCGTGCTGTCCCATTCCCAACTATCGACAAGCGGAGCAGGGAAAGAAGAGTCCCCAACGTAGAAGGTGTTGAAGCCTGAGCCAACAACCTGCGAAAAGTGGTCCGCTTCGATGAGCCACAGGACAGGGACCGGGTCTGCTTGAGCGGACGCCACGCCGGAAGGCACCAAAGACACAACAGCGGTAATAATCGTAAAAAAATTACGCAATGACTTCTCCTGCACCAGTTTAGCCGGAAACCATGGGTATGCAACAGCTTTTAATGCGTCACACTGTCATACCGTACGACGATGAGGCCTTCTTTCAGCCGTCTTCTTGCTTGCGTTGCTCGATCAGTTCGAGGAACCACCCATTGTTTTAAGCTAAGTTCTCGGCTGCATAGACTTGGGCGATATGAATGGCCATCGATGCCTTGCTGGACCTCACCCTCGCCGCCGGTGTGAAGTTCTCGATCCTCGATGAGGATCGAATATGAGTCAAAACGATCTCTATTGGTTGAATGTTTCCAATAAGAAACGGCCGTGGCGTGGATAGTGAATATTTGTATAAAGCGCAAAAAAAGAGCCCCGTCAGCTTTAGGCGGACGGGGCTCATAACTCGGCGATGACCTACTTTCCCGCGGTGGCAGTATCATCGGCATGCTGGGCTTAACGGCCGTGTTCGGGATGGGAACGGGTGTGACCCCAGCACTATGGTCACCGAGAAAGGTTTGAATCCCAGTCAAGGGAATCGAAACCGAAGCTTTAGGAAGGGCCTCGTTCTTATCGACGAGGGCTTCCGGGGGAAAGGCTATCACCCGATTGCTCGGGTGGTCGCCTGCGAGCGACCGGCGGTGGCGGGGGTGCCGATCACTCAAGCAAGGGATGCGAGGCTCGTTAGAACTTCACAATCCAAAGGGCCGACGTCAATCTGATTAGAGATTGGCGGCCACTTGCAACCTCAGACGGCACGGAGAGTTTTTACGCTTTCCTAGGTCGACCATTCCGGCCCCCCGGAATTTGACATCCTTACGTGAGTGGGGTGGGCCATGTTTCTCGGAGTGGCGAGTTTGATCGACCAGCCGCCTGCGGCGGTGGACGGTTAGGTGTCGAGGTTCAAGCTTTGGCAAGCCAAAAACTCAAATTGTCATAGGTTTTTGCGTGACATCCGAGCACTCAATCCAAAGCGGAGTTTGAGATGCTTGGTGGGACCCGGATCGAACTGGATGCTGGAAACTTCGTTGAAGGTTTCCGGCGGGTTCGGTCACGGGTCGGAATGATTAAGCGATCGACCGTTAGTAACGCTCAGCTGAAGGCATTTCGGCCCTTACACTTGCGTCCTATCAACCTCGTAGTCTCCGAGGGGTCTCATCCATGTCTAATCTCGAGGGGGGCTTCCCACTTAGATGCTTTCAGTGGTTATCCCTGCCGTACTTAGCTACCCGGCGGTGGCCTTAGCAGACCAACCGGCGCACCAGGGGTACGTCCTTCCTAATCCTCTCGTACTAAAGAAGAATCCTCTCAAACATGGTACTTATAAAGGAGATTGGGACCTACGTGTATTACTCCGGTCTTAACACAGCTTGCGTTCCAGTTTTATGTTCGTTA
>JBCCST010000040.1:0-33894 GCA_039199695.1 Planctomycetota bacterium
CCTATTTAATTATTATTTATTGATTTATAATATTTTTGATTTCATTTTATCGCCAGCGTGAACCGAATGGTTTGTGGTGGCGTATGAATCACAGGCTTGGGACTCCTCCACCCAAGTTCACATGTTTTCTCCTCCACCCTGCCCGCTGGATTCCCATCCAACGGGCAGGGTTTTTTCATGGGCGCGGCACGGCCGGATCAACACATGGGGCCGCCAATACTTGAACCTCACACCAAAAGCTTTATCGGACTCTAGAGATCCAGGCGTACCTGAATCCTAGTAGGGCGGTGCTGGAGACCAACCGGCCCGACCGCCGGCGAATCGGAGTGAACCCCGTTTTGAACCCCGATCACGCTCGCAATTCTTCACGGCCCGCCGAGCCGCTGTCCGATGTCCCCAAGGCTGCAGGGACGCAGCGTTGACCCGGTCGTGCCCCAAGCTCCGACGGTTCAGGTTGGTGAGGATCACCAAATCGCCCGCACCGCGCTGCGGGGTCCGCAAGCCTCCGCCTCACGCCGAGACGGACGCTATCGCTTGTCCGTTTGTCCCCTCGCCGGCGTGAAGCATGAGTAACCCTAAACCTTCGACCCCCTCCGCTGATCCCGACGCCCCGCAAACCCGGGTCAAGGCCAAAGCCCGCAAACGCGACACCAGCTCCACCGCCGCCAAGGTCGCCGCGGTCCGCACCTCCGCCACGCCGCTCCAAGTCGCCGCCTCCGGAACCAAGCCCGCCGCCAATATCGGCATCGCCGCGGGCATGCGTCGGCGTGCCCCGATCACCACGCCTGCCCCCGCCGCGCCGAAGAAGCTCTCCCGCTTCGAGCCGCCGGTCACCGCGTTCCTCGCCTACATCCGCATCGAATGCGGCTTCTCGCCCTCGACCCTCGCGGCCTACGGCGGCGACCTCCGCGACCTCTGGGTCTGGATGGTCCAACAGAAACAAATCAGCTGGAACGACCTAACCCCCGACCTCATCGCCGAGCACCTCAAATCGCTCGAAGCCAAGGGCCAGGCCGTCAGCACCATCGCCCGCCACGTCGCGACCATCCGCGTGTTCTGCCGCTTCCTCAAAGCCAACGACCACACCGATACCGACCCGGCTGAGCAACTGACCCAGCCCCAGACCTGGTCCCGCCTGCCCACCGTGCTCGGCGAAGAGCAGATCGACAAGCTCCTCGCCGCCCCCGACCCCGACGCGCTGCTCTACCTCCGCGACGTCGCGCTCATGGAGATGCTCTACGCCGGCGGACTCCGCGCCAGCGAGATCGCCGACCTGCTCACCACCGGCATCCACTACGACCTGGGCGTCGTCCGCGTCATGGGCAAGGGTTCCAAAGAACGCGTCGTGCCCATCGGCCAACCCGCGCTCAAAGCACTGCAACGCTACACCGACGAACTCCGCGAAGACCTGGTCCGCGAGACCTCGCCGACCGACCGCGTGTTCCTCTCGCGCACCGGCCAACCCATCACCCGCATCGTCGTCTGGCAGATCGTCAAACGCCACGCCGAGAAGGCCGGCCTATCGCACGTCCACCCCCACACGCTCCGCCATTCGTTCGCCACGCACCTGCTCGCCGGCGGGGCGGACCTCCGCGTCGTGCAAGAACTCCTGGGCCACTCGAACATTAAGACCACGCAGATCTACACCCACGTCGATCGCTCACGACTCAAAGAAGTCCTGACCAAGTTCCACCCCCGCCCCTGATCCAAAAATTTAGCCCCCGGTCACCGACCCGGGGCCGCCGCGGCGCACCCTTTTGTTCAACATCGACTTCCCGCGAAACCCGCGTGCGACATCTCAGTGCGCACACTTCGACACGTCCACGCGACATAATTTCGCGATCCGCGAAAATTATTTTCGCCTTGTGAATCAAAGTTTTTCGTTGCGTTGCTTCTGCCGAACGACAGACTTGTGCGCACCCCGTTTGCGTCGCGTCCCCTGGTGTCGGACCGCGGTGGCACTCCAAGCGTGAAGGTCGCACAGGCAAGGCGCCAAGCTCACTCATATCCGCGGCCCCCCGGAAATTGATCACACCACGTCCGTGGCGTGAAAACACTTCCGGGGGGAACCGGGCTGATGCACATGATCGGTGCGTGGCGATCTTCGGGAACCCCCACCTTGCCGGTAGGCCCGGAGTCGGAATCGGTCATCGTTGGTCGAGGATTCGTGATTCGGAAGAAAGGCGAACCACAGAGGCACAGAGGCACAGAGGCACCGAGACAAGACGGGCCAAAATCAAATTCGATTCGCTTGTTTTAACTCTGTGTCTCTGTGCATCTGTGGTCCAAAACACAACTTCCACCGCTCCATTTAAGCCGGCCACGGCGAAAGCAAGGCGGGATCACGAACTCGCTCTTTGAAATTTCGGGTTAGCCGCACCTGACTTAACGGTCGGCCAATGCGCTCTGGCGGTCGATGAGTTCCTGCATCGTCATCCCGGTTTGGGCGATGAGTTGGGTTTCGAGCAGGTCGTAGTCCGTCGTGAACTCCGTGGACCCGTCGTTGTAGACCACCGTGCCCCGGCCGATCTCGCCGGGTTCGTTGTAGATGTCGGGTTTCAGGAACACCGCAATCCTTCGGTGATCCAAGTCTTCGGTCAGGCCGGGCACCAGGATCAGGTCGGCGTTGGCGCGGACCCAATCGGCTTGCTCGGCGATCGGCCACGTTTCGATCCCTGCGGGAATCTTGTTTTGTAACGCGTTCGATACCGCATACTCGGGCGTGAAGTATCGGCCTTCGATTAGCACACCGATGTCGTCGGGCATCCGCGAATCGTTGGACTGGGCGTAGATCACCATCGCCTGGTGAATCCCACGGCCTTGGGTGTTGTCCGCCATCTGCCGGGCGGTGCGTCGCGCCGCGCCGAGCGCGGGCAGCAACACGCCGATACTCGTCGGCCCCAGGACCGACGTGCTCGACGTCTGGGGCGCGAGCAGCGTCGCGCCGGGGAACGGCGAAACGCTGTCGTAATGCCAACCCGCATCGTCCACCCAACCGATGCCGTGCGCCGGTTCGAGGTAAGGCTTGAGTCGGCCCAGCGGCGGCAAGACCATCGGCATCGGTTGGCCGGTGGCCATCGAAGCGCCGCCGGTCACCAACGATTCGAGCAGCAGGAAGTTTTGGTAGCTGTTGGCCGCGGTTTGCTGCAGGTCGACCCAACTGATCGAAGTCAATCGGCGGGTGCCGATGTTTTCCCGCAGCGCCGCGAAGTCGTCTTGCTGGGCCAGCGAGTTGGGCTGATCGAGGCGATCGATCGCGTTGAGCACGGTGTGCGGCATGAGGCCGGCGACGAGTTGGCCTTCGACGATCGCCCAGGTGGGCGAGAGCAGGGGGGTGCCGAGCGTGTGCAGGTCGACGTCGCCGTAGGTCTGGGTGTGGACCTGGACTTTGAAGTCTTCGTCCGCCATCGCGCCGAGCATTGCGAGGTTGGCAAACATCTGCACCGACCGCATGCCGCGCTCGACGCCTTCGGGATCAAGCAAGCGGTTCACCACGGTCAGGCTCATCAGCGACGTGCCGGCCGCATCGGGGTCGACGTACATCGACCACGCCGGGCCGAAGCCGCGGATAAGCTGATTTTCGACATCGACGCCGACCATGCCCGACGCGGTGGCGAGGCCTTCTTCAAACATGCCCGCTTGATCGGGGCCCAGGGCGTTGGCGACCTCGCGCACCAGGTCCATCAGCAGGTTGGTATCAAACGACACCGCGGTCATCCACGGCGCCTCGGCCGGGGGTCGGCCCAAGTCGTCAGCGGTCAACGCCGGCGCATCGAGCAGCGACGCCAAGCCGATGCGCGGCGCGGGGGCCGAGAGATACGCCTGCGTCCGCCAACCCCGGGCGTCGAAACCGCTGGTGATCACCGCGGGACCGAGGGCGTACAAGCCCAGGGGTTCGAAGAGCGCGAGCGCCGGGTTGGCCGCGTCGACCGAGTGGGTGGTGCCGTCGTGTTCGTGGACGGTGCTGGTGTTGGTCAGGCGGCTGGCGGCGTCGGCGACGAGGGCGGGGACGTCGAAGTAGGCGAACAACGGGCCGGGGGTTTCGAGTTGGGCGACCGCCTCGGCGAAGCGGGGAACGTCGGCCAAACTGCCCGGCGCTTCGGGGTCGATCACGACGTCGGGGTCGAGGTTCGGCGGCGGCTGATTGATCCGCAGCGACACGATCGGGCCGTCGACCACCAACTCGGAGCGGTGGGTGGACTTGGCTTGGTAGAACTTCAGGCCGTCGAGCAGGTCTTTGCGGTCGTCGCCGGTGACGGGTTGCCAGAGCAGGACGACGCCGGGCAAAGCGCTGGCGTGGGCCGAGGCGTCGGCTTCCATCGCTTCAATCACGTCTTCAATCGAAGCGCCGGCTTCGAAATCACGGGTAAGCGTCGCCGGCGGTTCGCCCCCGGCGGGCGACGGCGGGAGGGTGACGTAGACCGCCATCGCGCCGCGAACGCTGACGCCCCAGAGCTCGGTGAGGTGCTTGGTTTGCTGCTGGAACTCGGGGTCGTCGATCTCCTGGCGGAGCGTGGGCATCGCGCTACGCCAGGCGGTCCGGAGCTTGTCGGTGTCGATGAGTTCGATGACGTCCTGGAGCGTGGACTGGGCGTAGGCGTCGGTCAGCGAATCGGTGCCCGCCCAGCCGAAGTAGGCCACCGCGTCGACCGGGACGTGTTCGACCAACGGCTGCGCCGCGGCCGGAAAGACCAACGCGGGCACCAAGGCCGCGGGCAGGGCGGAACGGAACGACGGCCAGGATAAAACTCGGCGAAACATGAAAACTCCCGAATCGAGGTCCAGCGAGGACAGCAGGGCGGTAGGCCACCTCAAGCATAGCGATCGTGGTTTGATCTACGACCAAAATCCGGCCGTACATCACTCGGATTATCGGAAGTTTCGTGATTTCCTCTGAAGAACACGCGGTTGATCCGGCCGGGTAAGGCGGGTAAAGCATTTGATTGGAGCAACACAGAATCGCACACGACACCGACCTGCGTCGAGCGATTCACTCGGATCACTCAACGCCAAAGCGGAATACGCGGAACCGGATTTACGCCGCGATGACCCGGTCGCGGCCCGCGTGCTTGGCTTGGTAGAGCATGCGGTCCGCGGCGAGTACCACGGACGAGCCGTTTTCGTTGACGCCCTCTGCCTGCCCGGCCGTGGCCAACCCCAGGCTGATGGTGATCACCGGGGCGACGCCGCTGGCGGGGTGATCGATTTCCAAATCACGCACCGCCTGCCGGATCCGCTCGGCCAACTGCGAGGCGGCCTGCGTGTCCAGGCCGGGGCAGAGCACGATGAGTTCTTCGCCGCCGTACCGGCCGACGAAATCCGTCCGGCGGACGGTCGCCTGCACCGCCTGCGCCACCGCGACCAGGCACCGATCGCCTTCGGGGTGGCCCAGCGCATCGTTGAACGACTTGAAGTGATCGACATCGATCATGATCACGCTGTACGGCCGCGTGGTCCCCATCTCCAAGGCCGAGGCGGTCAAGGCGTGTTCCTGAGCGAGGCAGGCTTCGAACGCAGCACGATTCAGCAGGCCGGTCATCGGGTCGAGCCGGCTGACTTGCGAGAGGTCGACGTTGAATCGCATCAACTCGGCCGAGAGCCGTTCGACCGCGTCGTTGCGTTCGGCCAAAGCGCGGTTGTCGAGGCGCAGCTGCTGGACCTGCCGTCGCAACTGATGGACTTGTTGATGCAGCCGACGTTGACGGCGGGCCCCGGCAAACAGCCGAGACCAGAGCCAACGGAGGCGGACCGCCCAACGCGTGGGCCGGGCGTGGTGGATGGATAAGCCCTTGGGCATGTGAGTCTTGACCCCTCGCGATCTCGGAAACAAATTCAAGCGACACGGTTTTATCGGCGTAAAACCCCGCCCGCCTTAGCCATGTTAAGCCTAGAACTCGGTGCGACGGACAACTGGAACAATTTGGAACACCTCTTGATCGGATAAAGACTTAGGTGCGAAAAGTGTCTCGACAAAGCGGCGGATTTCGGTCATAATTCCACGCTGAACTCAACTCTTGTTTTGAACTCTTCGTGCCTTTCCTTGTTCCGCGCAGTTCCATTGGCCATGACCACCGCTCGTCATCGGCCGCCACCAACTCGATCACCGCTGGGGGTAGACGATCGTCTGCTTCCTTTGTTTTGACCCCGCTCTGGGATGACCGATTTGAACCCACCCACCCCGCCACCACCGAATTCCTCGCCGCCCGGCTCGGGCTGGAATCCCTTGGAAACGTTGTCCATGGGCAGCTGGATCATTTTGATCATCGCCGTCGTTTCGAGCGCGGTCGTGTTCTTCCTGCCGATCCCTGAGCGAGAGGGGCTGGAGTTCTGGACCTTCGCCCGCAACCACACGCAGATGTACGAGCCGGTCTCGCAGGAATGGACCGACGGTGACGACGCGCTGCCCAAGGTCAACATCTTCACGCTCGACGGCATGGCCCTGGAACGCCGGACCCTCAACGGCTTCTGGGCCGGCACCCCGCTGGCCGACCTCATCGAGATCGAGGGCGGCACGTTCTACAAGTACGTCACCGGCCCGATCGAAGACGTCGGCTTCGTCGACCTGACCGACATGCTCCACGACGAGGGCATCTACGACACCATCAACCCGCCATCGTTCTCGCCCTGGACCAGCCGCGGCCGGATCTTCGGCCTGCCCCACGACGTCCACCCGGTGCTCATGGCCTACCGGGCCGATATCGTCGAAGACGAGTTGGGCATTGACGTCAACGACATCGAAACCTGGGACGACTTCGCCCGCATCATGAAGCATGCGATCAAAGACACCGACGGCAACGGCACGCCCGACCGCTACCCGCTGAACTTCTGGTTCAACGACGGCGACGCCTTGGAAGTGCTCATGCTCCAGGCGGGCGGCGGCACCTTCGACAGCGAAGACAACATCATCGTGTCCTCCGAAGCCAACGCCCGCGTCCTGGCGACCGCGGTGAGCTGGTGCTTCGGCGAGAACCGCATCGCGATCGACGCCCCCGACTTCGACGCCGGGGGCAACCAACTCAAGATCGAAGGCAAGGTCGTCGCCGCGATGATGCCCGACTGGCTGGCGGGCATCTGGAAAAGCGACCTGCCCCAGCTCTCGGGCAAGATCAAGCTGATGCCCCTGCCCGCGTGGGAGCCCGGCGGCCGACGCACCAGCGTCCGCGGCGGCACGATGCTGGGCTTCCCCCGAGAAACCCTCGACAAGGGAACTTTTGAAGACGCTTGGGAGTTCGGCAAGTTTCTCTACCTCTCCGAAGAGGTCGCAGTCGAATTGTTCCGGGCCAGCAACATCATCTCCCCGGTAAAGAAATACTGGGATCGGCCGTTCTACCACGAACCCGACCCTTACTTCTCCGGCCAGGCCAGCGGCACGCTCTACATCGAGCAAGCCCCGAACGTGCCGCTCCGGCCCAGCCACCCGTTCCGGGTGATTGCCCGGTCCGAGATCGGCCAAGTCGCCAACGAGTTGCGCAACTACGCCGACCGCAACAACGACTACTCCGTCGAGGGGCTGATGCCCGAAGCCGCCCGCCTGCTCGCCGAGGCCGAGGAGCGGGTCGTGAAGCAGATGGCCCGCAACGTCTTCCTGCGTACCGACGAAGACGCCGCCGACTCATCCACGCCGGAGGTTTCGCCATGAGTTCCAAGTCCCGCTCCAACGCGTGGGTGCCTTACCTGTTCGTCGCCCCGTTCGTGTTGTCGTTCGCCGTGTTCGTCGTCTACCCGCTGATCCAATCCGTGGTCTTGGCGTTCATGCAGACCAACGGCCCGAAGACCCGGGCGTTCGTCGGGGTCGACAACTTCACCTGGCTGTTTTCCGAAGACCCCGACTTTTGGAAGTCGGTGTTCAACATCGTCCTCTTCACCGCCGGTTCGATGCTGATCCAACTGCCCGCGTCGCTGGGTCTGGCCCTCTTGCTCAACCGCAAGGACATCAAAGCCCGCGGGTTCTGGCGGATGATCTTCTTTGCGCCGATCCTCGTCGGCCTGGTCTTCGTGGCGATTATCTTCGGGCTGTTGTTTGCCCCCAATAATGGCCTGATCAACACCGCGTTGTTCGCCATCACTGATAATCTGAATCAACATATTCCGTTCTACCCCGATGCCTGGATCTTCGACCTCGAGTTCCGCTGGACCGCCGAGTTCGCCATGCCCGCTATGATCATCGCGGCGTTCTGGATGTACGTCGGGTTCAACATGATCTACTTCCTCGCGGCGCTCCAGAACGTCAGCAAGGACCTGATGGAGGCGGCCGAGGTCGACGGGGCGGGCCCGTGGCAGCGGTTCCTCAACGTGACGATCCCGGCGATCCGCCCGGTGGGCACGTTCGTGGTGCTCTTGTCGTTCATCGGCAGCGTGCAGCTGTTCGAGCTGCCTTACCTGCTGATCGGGACCGACGGCGGGCCGGGCAAAAAAGGCCTGACGCCCGTGATGCACTTGTTTGAAAAAGGTTTCGGCTCCGGGGACCTGGGGTACGCCAGCGCGATCGGCTGGCTGATCGCGGTGGTCTTGTTCGCCGTGGCGTTGATCCAGAAGAAGCTATCTAACCCAGGGACCGACTGATGCGTAAACGATGGTGGACCCCCTTTGCGATCTATATCCCGCTCACCGCGTTTGCGCTGGTGACGCTGGTGCCGTTTGCGTATCTGATCTTCTCGGCGTTTAAAACCAAAGACACGTTCTTCAGCGGCCCGTTCTGGCCGGTGGAAGACGGCGGCAATTGGTGGGCCGTGGACTGGGCGGGCTTTACGCTCAGCAACTTCACCCGCTTGTGGACCGAGGTGAAGATCGGGGAGGCGTCGTTCCTCCGCTCGGTGCTCAACTCGTTCTTCTTCGCTTCGGTCATGAGCGTGGTCGGCACGTTGGGCGCGGCGATGGGCGGCTACGGGTTGGCGATGTTCAAGTTCAAGGGACGCGAGTTCATCGCCACCGTGGTCCTGGGTGCGTTGGTCATTCCCGGAGCGCTGCTGATCGCGCCGGGTTACTTTCTGCTGTTTCAACTCGGGCTGCTGGACAGCTACGCGGGCCTGATCTTGCCGGGCGTGGCTCCCGCCTTCGGCGTCTATCTGTTCCGCCAGGCGTTTATCTCGTCGCTGCCGCACGAGATGATGGAAGCGGGGCGGATCGACGGCTGCGGCGAATGGCGGATGTTTTTCCAACTCGGCCTGCCGATGGTCAAGCCGATGGTCGGCGCGTTCATCCTGATCACTTATCTGGGCACATGGACCAACTTCATCGGCCCGCAAATCATCATCCAAACCCCCGAAAAATACCCGCTCGCCGTGGCCGTGGCTCAACTCCGCGGGCCGTTCAGTATCGAGTACGGCATGATCATGGCGGGCACGCTCGTCGCCATCGGGCCGGTGTTGGCCCTGTTTCTTCTTCTGCAGAAAGACTTCATCGCCGGCCTCACCTCCGGCGCGGTCAAAGGATAAATCGACATGTCGGTCGCTTCTTCGCCTTCCACCGTGCCGGGGGTTTCGCGCACGTCGGGCTCTCCCCTGGACTCCGGCGAAGGGTTTGTCGAGATCGACGGCGTCGAGATGTTTCGCATCCACAACGTCGACGAGATGCCCGCGTTTCTGATGACGGTGGTCAGCGACGCCGACCTTTGGATGTTTCTCTCGAGCCGCGGCGGGCTCACCGCGGGCCGGGTCGATCCGGACCACGCGTTGTTTCCGTACGAAACCGATGACCTGCTGCACCACTGTCACCCGTACACCGGCTCGACGACGCTGATGCGCGTCGCGCAGGACAACGGCGGGGCGGTGTTGTGGGAGCCGTTCCGTAACCACGGGGCGCGACCCAACGTGACGCGCAACCTCTACAAGTCCGTGGCGGGTAACCGCGTGGTGTTTGAAGAAGTCAGGCACGATCTCGGATTGACGTTCCGTTACCAGTGGGCGGGGTGCGACCGGTTTGGCTTTGTGCGCCGCTGCCAACTGGTGGCCGACGAAACGGCGGGCAATGTTTCGGTCGAGTTGCTCGACGGGTTGCTTAATCTGATGCCGTCCGGGCTTTCGCTGATGGTGATGCAGCAATTCAGTTGCCTGACCAATGCCTACACGCGCGGCGAAGTCGACCCCGAGTCGCGGTTGGCGACGATCGCGATGTCGTCGCTGCTGGTGGACAAGGCCGAACCCGCTGAGGCGCTGCGGGCGAACGTCGCGTGGTGTCGCGGACTGCCGGGCGCGGCGGTCGTGCTGGACGACGACGCGGTGGAACTGTTCCGTGAAGGACAAAGCCTGCCCACGACGCAGGACCTCAAAGGACGGAGGTGCGCGTACCTGCTGCACACCACGCTGAAACTCGCGGCGGGCGAAACGGTGTCGTGGGACGTCGTCGCCGACGTGGACCGCAGCCAGGCCCAGGCCGAGGCGTTGCGGCAGACGATCTTGAACACCGACAGCCTCGACGCGGTCATCGACCAAGCGCTTGCCGACGCCGACGCCAACCTAGTCGCCAACGTCGCGTCGTCCGACGGCCTGCAGTGCTCGGCCGACCGCGCGACCACCGCCCACCACTTCGCCAACGTGTTGTTCAACAACATGCGCGGCGGCGTGTTTGCCGACGGCTACACCCTGCCGGGCGAGGACTTCGCCGACTTTGTGCATGAACGTAACCGGCCCGTCGCCGAGCGCCACGCCGCGATGCTCGGATCGCTCGCCGCGGAACTCGACTACCACGACTTGGTGAAGCAAGCCCAGGCCACCGGCGACGACGATCTGGTTCGGCTGACGATGGAGTACCTGCCCATCACCTTCAGCCGACGCCACGGCGACCCGTCGCGCCCGTGGAACAAGTTTGCCATCCACCTCAAAAACCCCGACGGCAGCCGGGTCCTCAGCTACCAGGGCAACTGGCGCGACATCTTCCAGAACTGGGAGTCGATGTGCGTCAGCTTCCCGGGCTACTTCGAAAGCATCGTGGCCAAGTTCGTCAACGCCTCGACCGCCGACGGCTTCAACCCGTACCGCGTCACCCGCGGCGGGATCGATTGGGAAGTGCCCGAGCCCGACAACCCCTGGGCGAGCATCGGCTACTGGGGCGATCACCAGATCGTCTACCTACTCAAACTGCTGGAACACTCCGCCGCGTTTCATCCCGGCAAGCTGCAGGCGATGCTTAGCCAACGGGCGTTCACCTACGCGGATGTGCCGTACCGCATCGCGTCCTACGCCGAGCTTTGCCGCGACCCGCACAACACGATCACGTTTGACCACGACCACGAGAACGCCGTCGCGCAGCGTGTCGAAAAAGTCGGCGCCGACGGCAAGCTGCTGCACGACGCCGACGGGCAACTGGTCAAGGTCAGCCTGACCGAGAAGTTGCTGGTGCCCGCGCTGTCCAAGCTGTCGAACCTCGTGGTCGACGGCGGCATCTGGATGAACACCCAACGTCCCGAGTGGAACGACGCGAACAACGCGCTGGTCGGCCACGGCATCTCGATGGTGACGCTGTGCTACCTCCGCCGCTACGCCGCGTTCATGATCGACTTGCTGGGCGACGCCGAGGCCGAGTCGGTCACGCTGTCCACAGCGATCAACGATTGGCTGGACGGCGTGGCCGGAGTGTTGTCGAAACACGCGGGTTTGCTCGACGCCGCAACCGTGTCGGACGCCGACCGGCGGGCGGTGCTCGATGGATTGGGCTTATCGTTCGAGGCCTACCGCCACCACGTCGCCGACCAAGGCCTGGGCCAACCGATCGAACGATCCGCCGACGACGTCGCCGCGATGTTCACCACCGCGCTCAACTATCTCGACCACGCCATCGACGCCAACCGCCGCGACGAAGACGGGCTTTACCATTCGTACAACCTGCTCACCCTCGACGGCGAAGTCGGCGCGGCCGACGCGACCGCTCAGGTCGGCACGCTCTACCCGATGCTCGAAGGCCAGGTCGCCGTGCTCAGCACCGGCCGGCTCGACGCGGCGACGTCCGCTTCGCTGATCGATGCGCTCTACGCCAGCGACCTGTACCGCGAAGACCAGAATAGCTTTTTACTGTATCCCAATCGGCCGCAGCCAGGCTTTTTCGAGAAGAACGATGTGCCAACGGAAAGCGCGGCATCTATACCGCTGCTCCAGGCGATGCTCGACGCGGGGGACACGCGTCTGGTCGAGCGCGACCCGGCGGGGCGGGTGCGGTTCCACGGCGGCTTCGCCAAGGCCGACGACCTCGCCGAGCGGCTGGATGCGTTGGCCCAGGACAACGCTTATGCCGACGCCGCCCGGACGGATCGGCAAGCCGTGCTCGATCTTTACGAACAAGTCTTCAACCACCGCGCGTTCACCGGGCGATCCGGCGCGATGTACGGCTACGAAGGCCTGGGCTCGATCTATTGGCACATGGTGTCCAAGCTCTTGCTCGCCACGCAGGAGTCGTACTTCCACGCGATCGCGGACGGGGCCTCGGCCGACGAAATTCAAAATCTTGCCGAGGCGTACTACCGCGTGCGCGGCGGGCTGAGCTTCAACAAGACCGCCCGTGCATACGGCGCGTTCCCAACCGACCCCTATTCGCACACGCCCAGCCACCGCGGCGCGCAGCAGCCCGGCATGACCGGCCAGGTCAAGGAAGAAGTCCTCACCCGGCTGAGCGAACTCGGCGTGCGGATCGACGGCGGGCAGATCGTGTTCCGCCCGACGCTGCTCCGCCGACGCGAGTTTTTGGAAACCGACGCCGTGTGGGAGCTGGTTGATGTCCACGGCCAGTTGCAAACCATCAACCTGCCCGCCGGGTCGCTGGGCTTTACCTACGCCCAGGTCCCGATCGTGCTACACCCCGGCCCCAGCGAAACCTCGATCACGTTCAAGATGGACGACGGGTCCACCGTCACCCAGCCCGGCGACACGCTCGACGCGGCGCACAGCGCGATGTTGTTCAACCGCACCGGCCAAATCACGCAGATCGATGTGATCCTGGCGGCGGATCAGATCACGTTGGATTGAGCGAACGTCATTTGAGCGATTGATCGACATCGACTCCCCTCCATTGAGGGAGGGGGATCACACAAAGGACCTCGAGTCGGCTAAGCCGCAGGCGGCGGTCGCCGAGGCGGGGTTCTATGATGCGGACATGAAAGACGTGTCACGCTGGATGTTGGTCGCGGCGGGGGTGATGGGGTTCACGGCGATCGTGGCCGGGACGTTCGCGGCGCACTACCTGCCCTGGGAATCGTTGGACCCCGATGCGCCGCGGTGGTGGGACACGGGGGCGAAGTACCACCTGACCCACGCGCCGGTGTTGCTCGGCCTGGCGGTGTTGGCGGCGTTTCGCTCGGGCAAACTCACCACGGCGTCGGCGGTGTGTTTCTGCGTCGGCGTGGTGATCTTCGCGGGGTCGTTGTACGTCATGTCGTTGACGGGGTTGCGGTGGTTGGGGGCGATCACGCCGATCGGGGGCTTGAGTTTGATGGCGGGGTGGGTGTTGTTGTTTGTGGCCGGGTTGCGGGGCGGGGGTTCCGGGGGGCGCAAAGACAACCCCGGGTCATTGACCCGGGGCTAAATTCTTTGTAATCAAAAATCCTCAATCAAAAATCAAAAATGATTCTTAGTGCGGGACTTCTTTGACCGCGTTGCGGTTCCAGGCGGGGACTTTGACGACGACTTGGCCTTCGCCGCGGACCCGGCATTGGCAGGACAGCCGGCTGTTGAGTTGGACGCCGGGGGCTTCGTCGACGCGGTCGAGTTCTTCGTCGGTCGCTTCGTCGAAGAGTTCTTCGCCTTCTTCGATGTAGATGTGGCAGGTCGAGCAGGCGGTCACGCCGCCGCAGGCGTGTTCGATGGCGATGTCGTGGTCGAGGGCGAGTTCGAGGATGGATTCGCCGATGGCGGCTTTGAGTTCGACCTCGTTTTCGGTTTGTCCGAGCGGCTCGGGGTCTTCGAGGATGAACTTGACTGGGACAATCTCGGGGCCCAGGTCCTTGTTGTTGGCTTTCATGTGCATGGGACAAAAATCTCGCAAAGGGAAGCGTTTCGCAGCAGTATAGGCCCGAAAAAACGCTCGGGTGAGCGGCCGGTACACCGCGGCCGGCCGGGTCAATCATCGGCGACCGTAGTCGGGTCGGGCTTGAACAGCTTGGTGTCCAGGGCCCAGATCTTCTCGGTGAAGTGGCCTTCGACGCCGGGCTTGGGGTGGGTCGGCCGGGTCTCGGCCAGGGCCATGTTCATCTTGGCGTCGAGGTTGTCGAGGTTGCTGATGAAGATCGCCTCGGGTGTAGCGGGGACTTTCAGCGCCCCGTACTCGGGGATGCCGTGGTGGCTGAAGATGATGTGGGTGAGCACCTGCAGGATCGCGGTCGGCACTTTGAGCGCCGCTTCGCCGAGTTCTTCGTCTTCGCAGGCCTTGGCCTTGGCGTCCAAGAGAATCGCGCCTCGGCCGATGTGGCCGACGAGTTGGCCGTCCTGCGAATAGCCGAACCCTTCGAGCCAGGTGAGTTCGTGGCACTTGCCGATGTCGTGCAAAAACAAACCCATGAGCACGATGTCGCGGTTGAGCTTGGGGTACAACGGCAGCAACGCGTCGGCCGCTTTCATCAGCCCCAGCGTGTGCTCGAGCAGCCCGCCGAGGTAGGCGTGGTGCATCGTCATCGCCGCCGGGGCTTGACAGAACTTGCCCATCAGCGCCCCGTCTTCGAGGTAGCGGTCGGCCAACGACTTGATCGCGGGGTGTTCGAGGGATTGCAACAGCGAGAGCACTTCGCCGAACATCTGATCGATGTCGTTTTCCGTGCTGGGCAAGAGGTCTTTGAGTTCGTTGTCGGTGGGTTCGTGGGCGCGGATGTCGTGGACGATGATTTGCATCTCGCCCTGGTACGGCTGGGTGGTGCCCGACGCCCAGACGAAGCCGTCGGTCGGCAGGGTGTGGAAGTGGTCTTCGGTGATCGACCACATCCGGGCCGGCGTTCGGCCGGACTTGTCGGCGAGCAGGCACTTGAGAAACGGCTTGCCGTTCTTGGTCATGCCCAGCTGGGCGTTCTGGATCGCAAACACGCCGTCGAGGTTTTGGTTGGCGGCGAGGTCGCGGATGTAGGTTCGGTCGGGCACGGGATATTTCCTTGGCGAGCGATACGGGTGGCGGAGCATCGTACCGTGAACCGCGAAGTTATGAGTTAACAGTGAACAGTGATGAGTATTGAACTCGTGATTGCCTTGAACTCATCACTGTTCACTGGTTACTCATCACTTCCGCCCGGTAAGGTCGGACCTTGTGCATCACGATCGACCCGGCCATGCTCAGCAGGATCGAGATCGCAAAGGCCCACACCGCCCAGCGTAGGTGCAGTTCGGTGTCGCCGGGCAGGCCCTTGATCGCCAGCACGAGCAGGCCCAGCACCATCACGTCGAGCATCGAAAACTTACCGAGGTGCGACGTGAGCTTGACCGCGGCGTGGGGGCGGACGCCGAGGCGCAGGGCCGCGGCACCCCAGGCCATCACCGCGAGTTTTAAGGTCGGAAAGACCACCGAGAAGCCGAAGAGCAGGGCGGCGACGAGCGTGCTGCCGCGTTCGGACGAGTTTCGCAAGACCTCGATCCCGCCGAGGATCGAATAAGTCTTGGGTTCCAAGTCGTCGGGCTCGAACAAACGGACCCAGACGTCGAGATCTTCCCCCGCGCTGGGCACGATGGTCATGCACGGCCCAATCAAGCCCAAGCCCAAGCCGATCGCGCTGAACGTCAGCACGTTGACCATCACCGCGAGGCGGGCGTTGGTCATGCGTTTGCCTTTGGGTTTGGGGGGCGTGGGGGGAACGTTCATGGCGTGACGAAATCGGAAACGCGGCGGAATGACATTGAACCCGATAGCCGGAACCTAACAGGTTCCGGTGCCGCGGCCTGAACCCGTGCCGCGGCACCGGGGGCGGTTCGCCCCCGCCACAATTTCATCAACGGGTGCATTCATCGCAAAAAATTACCGCGTGGCTTCGGGATCGGACAGCGCTTCGATGAGGCTGCGTAGCGGTTGGCCGGTGTCGGTCGTGCCGAGCACGATGCGTTTGATCGCGTTGTGCTCGCTCTCTTCAAACGTCAGCGTCTGGTCACCTTGCAAAAGGTCGGCGACTTGCAGGACCACCTGGCCCGCGGCGTCGCTGCCCAGGCCGGGCGTGTCCTGGTCCCAGACGTTGATGGTCAGGGTCTGGTCGTCGGTGGCGTTGAGGATGATGCCCTGGTTGAGGGTGCTGCGGAGTTCGAGCTTGCCGTCGCCGAGCATGGGCAACGCGTCGGCCACGTCGAGGGTGATCGGGTCCCACAGGCCGATGAGCGTGTCGTCGCGGGTGTCGCTGGTGAAGCCGGTGTGGCCGTTCCAGGTCAGGCTGTAGCGGATGTCGGGGGCCGAGCCGTCGAGCTTGTCCCAGGTCTTGTCGCCGGGCTGGCGGGGGTAAAGCTCGATGGTTTTGACGAAGACGTAGTAGTCCCGGCCGAGCTGAACCGTCAACGGCTGCGGCTCGGCGGTGGTCGCTTCGGTCTGACCTGAATTGTCGCCCGTGAGCGAGCTCAACCCCGCGCCGCCCGGGCCCCACGCGACGTAGCCCGCGATCACGCCCGCCACCAATCCTATCGGCAGCAGCCCAAACAGCCACGCCCACGACCGCTTGGCCCGGCTGGGCGCCGCGGGCGGCGTTGAGGAAGGCGTCGGCGACGCGGTCGGTTCGGCAGCAGGAGGAGGCTCGGCCATGCCCCAACGATAGTCGTCCCCCCGGGCCGCGCCAACGGCCAAGCTCGGGCAGCCGGCCGTCGGTATCCCCATATTCGGGAGCCTAGCAAACACAAGCCCGAGCAATCCCACGCCACCGCGGTTGGGCGGGTTCGCGCACACGCTCGTCTGGCATACCATGAGTAAAAGGATGACGCGCATGACCCCTCGATTCTTCTCGTCCCGACACCCGCTTCCGCTTCTGGTTGGAACCCTGTTGGTATCGATGATTCTGCCGAGCCCCGCCGTGGCCCAGGAGTTCACGCCCGCCGAAGGCAACCTCAAAATCCGCATCGGCGGTGACGGCCGCTCGCCGGTGGTTTTGCTTATCGACAAGGGGATCATCTACGAAGGCGACCGCAAAGACGAAGACGCGATCCTCTACAACTTCCGCAGCGACTTGGTCCGCCCGGGCCGAGAACGTGAGGGAGACTATCTGCTGCGTATCCGCCGTAACAAAGTGGTCGACCCCGAAGGCAACACGATCTTCACCGTCAGCAACGGCAAGCTGTACGGCCCCGACGACCGCCGTACCGTGCTCTACACCGTCGGCAGCAGCAAGCTGTACCGCGGTGACGACCGCCGCGGTGAACCGCTGTATTCCTGGTCGGGTCGAGGGTGGAACAACCAACAAGCGGCTCTGATCTTCGCCGTGCTGATCGCTTTGGAGCTGACCCCGGTCGAGGCGGACGCTCAATCCACCGACGCGGTTGATTCAAACACCGATCTTTTTTAGCCTGAACGTTTATGCCCCCGCGTAACACCACCCAACGCACCGCCGTCCGCGAAGCGATCGAGACCGCGGACCGCCCCCTCTCGCCGCAAGAGATCCTCGATCTCGCTCAGGTCCATCACCCGGGCCTGGGCATCGCCACGGTCTACCGCACCGTCAAGACCGGTGCCGAAGAGGGCTGGCTCACCCCCGTCGAGTTGCCCCACGGCCCGACTCGTTACGAGCCCGCGGGTAAAAAACACCACCACCACTTCGAATGCACCCAGTGCAACGCCGTGTTCGACGTCGAGGGCTGCCCGGGTCAGCTCAACCAGCTGGTGCCCGAGGGCGCGGAACTCACCGGCCATGAGATTATCCTCTACGGCATCTGCGCCGACTGCCGACCCTGATCAACGGATCGACGTGGCCCACCATCCGGTTGTTCTACCTAGAACCTGTCGGGCACAACGATGCCACCCGCGCAGAAAAAAAACCCGGCCCCCCGGCCGGGTAACTTACTCCACTCCGTGGTGTTATAACCAACGCTCTGCGGGCTTTACCGCATCGCCCGGCGGCGACGCAGCAGCAACGCCGCACCGCCCAACGCCAGCGTCGCGGTGGTCGGCTCGGGCACGACCACGAGCGTGATGTCGAAGGTGGCCGAGTCCGACAGCGTGCCGGTCGTGTCCACAAACTTGAACGTGCCGGTGGTCGTCTGACCCAGGGTCAGCGGATCGGTGGTTTCGAGAACGTAGGTCGGGTGAACGTCGAACTCGGGGCTACCGAGCTCCAGCGACTGGCCGGTGGTTTCCAGCAGCGGCTGACCCAAGAGGAACACCGAGAAATCGCTGGGCAGCGACACGGCTTCGACACTGATGTCGCTGGTGTCGGGCACGGCGTCAAAACCAAACTCGGCCAACTCGGCGACTTCATCCGCGCCGGGGGCTTCGAAGGCCAGGTCTTGCACTTCGTCGAACGGGATGTTTTGGAAGCCGGTCAGGCCGGTGAAGCCGGGCAGCGGGTCGCCGAACGTGTCGATCGGGATCACGATCGCGCCGGTCTGCGGGTCGGGCTCGGTGGCCTCGAAGCCGAAGACCAGATTGCTACCGCCGATGGCCTTGCCGATGACGACGTGCGGGCCTTTGTCTTCTTCATCGTCGCCGTCCGCCATCGCGGCGGCGGGACTCAAAACCAAAGCGGCCGCGATCAACGCGGTGGAACCTTGAAAACGGGTGGCAAACGACATATCTCTCTCCTAGCACAACAAAAGGAATAACGGGTTGACAGCAATTGATAGTAGATTATCATTAAAGGTTCGGCTGTCAAGCACACGCCTTGTATTTCAGCCACAATCACTCATAAGACGGCCATGACTTTCACGCGAAAAACGATCTCCGCTGGCTTTACGCTGATCGAGCTGTTGGTCGTGATTTCGATCATCGCCCTGCTCATCGGCATCCTGCTGCCGGCGTTGGGCAGCGCCCGGGAAGCCAGCCGTGGGGCGGTGTGCCTCAGCAACATGCGGCAGATGGGCATTGCTGTGTATGCCTACGCCCTGGACTACGAAGATCGCCTGCCGGATATCGGCCTCTATCACGACGGCCGAGCGACCAGCCAAGGGGCCTGGCTGTTCGCCTTGGCCGACTACGTCGATACAGATCTGCTCTACCGCTGCCCGAGCGACGAGAGCGAATTTTGGAAGACCCCCGTGCCCGGCACGAATCCCCCGCGCAATCGGCTGGTCAGCTACGCCACCAACAACATGCTGACCCAGAACTACGCCGGCTTCTCGAAAGGGGCCGCCGGAAACCCCTACACCAAGCTCTCCAACATCCCCAAACCCTCGGAAACGATTTACACCGTTGAGTTAACCGAAACCGGTTCGTTTGCCGGAGCCGACCATGTCCATCCCGAGAGTTGGTTTTTATTAAGTCCGGAACAGATCAACCAAATCGAAACCGAACAGCACGCCGGACAGTCAAACTATTTATTTATTGATGGCCATGCCGCCCGGTATGCATTCGTGGATACTTTTTTTGTCGGCTCCGATTTTTCCAATCCCAAAGTTAATTTCTACGCGCCGGTCACCATCCCAATTAATTTCGACTAGCCCAAACCCTCGGACGATGCCCCGCGTCCGCCACGTCACGCGAACGTGACCCCGGAGAAAGCCGATGACGTTTCGTATCCCCGTCCTGCTCGCCGCACTAGCGATCACTTGTCCCGCCTTCGGCCAAGTTCCGGGCGGGCCGGGCGATAACTCGCCGCACGTCGACATCGGCGTCGACGCCAGCACCGGCCAACTGGTCTTCGGATACACCGACATCGAGGCCGACACCCCGATCGTCATCGACAACTACCTCACGACCATCCCCGGCGGGGGCGGGGGGTTCACCAACATCCCCTTCACCGCCGACCAGGACATCGCGTTCCGCTCCGCCGGCGACGAAATCGCCATGGACCTGGGGTTCAGTTCGTTCAGCGACTTCGGACAAAGCACCCCGTCGATCGCGGCCGAGCTCGTGGCGTTCGATCCGTCGTTCAGCGCCTTTGCCTTCCCCAACGTGGTGAACGACCCCGGCGAGGCCTTTGTCCTCAACAACCCCGGCGTTTCCCCAGACTTTCACCCCACCTACATCCTCGGCGTCAACGACCCGGGGTTCATCGGCCGGGTCGAGTCCACCTGGCGGTTCGTGCCGTTGTCCAGCACCAGCACGTTCTCGGCGTCCGAAACCTTTGACCTGATCTGGGTCGTCGGCGGCGACTTCGACGACGACTCCCGCCTCACCGACGAAGACGAAACCCTCCTGCAAGCCGCGATCGACGGCGGGAGCACCGACACCCAGTTCGACCTGAACCGCGACATGGTGGTCGACGACGACGACCTGGTGTTCTGGTTCGAGGTGTTGCTGGAACAACCCTTCGCCCTGGCCGGCGATTACAACGGCAACGGCGTCGTGGACGCGGCCGACTACACCGTCTGGGCCGACAACTTCGGCTCGATGGTCGACCTCGACGCCGACGGCAACGGCGACGGCGTCGTCGACGCGGCGGACTACACCATCTGGGCCGATAACTTCGGCACCGGCGCCGCGCTCAGCCAAGGCTTGGTCGCCATCCCCGAACCCACCACCGCCGGGCTTCTCGCGGGTCTGAGTGGTTTGGCTCTGATGGTGCGACGACGTCAGCGGTAAAAAACATAAAACCCCCCTCACACTCGCCTCACCGGCCTCGCCGGTGAGGACTACACTGCAATCATGAGCCAAGTCGCTTCCCCCATGGCCGTCGCCGCGTCTGCGGTCGAACCCCGCCTCGCCGCTCCGCGCCGCCGGTGGGATCGTTTGGGCATCATCGCGTCGTTGGCGTGTGTGGTGCACTGCTTGGCGGCTCCGTTTCTGCTGCTGTTGCTGCCCACCCTCGGGAGTATGTGGTCCCACCCCGCGGCGCACTGGGTGCTGGCCGCGTTGGTCCTGCCGTTGGCGGGCGTGGTGGTTTGGCGGGGTTACCGGCTGCACCGCAAACGTTTGGCGCTGATCGCGGTGGGCCTGGGCGCGGCGCTCATCGTCGCGGGGCTGGTCCTTCCCGCCTTGCCCGCCGAGGGCGGAACCGCGGCTTCAGCGGCCTCGGCCGAATCATTCCAGTTCGGTTTAGTAGGTCATGCGGTCAGTGATGGCGAAACCGCCGGGGCCGAGCCGGCCTGCACCGAAAGCTGCTGCCCTTCGCTCACGCAAGACCCCGAGACCGGCAGCCTGGCCATGAGCATCCCACCCGCGGGCATCGTGACCCTGGTCGGCAGCGTGTTGTTGGTGTTCGCCCACGGGATCAACCTCTGGGGCTGCCGATGCTTCTCCCAAGCCGCGGCCGCAGGGGCGTGTGGCTGCCCGTCCGATGTCGCCTGACCGTTTAGTCGGATTGGCGTTCTCTTAGCTCACATGGTTCACGCCGAACGCTTGACCGCGGGTCATTTTAGAGCGTTTTGCGTGATTACATGTCGGGTGCCACACCTCGGCGTAGCCGATGTGCGCTTTGGCCTCTACACACATCGCCTTCGGCGAGGTGTGGCACCCGTAGGAAATAACTTCGCAAAATGCTCTAGGTCGCGGGTCATGGCTGGAGTATGCCGTGCGCTTCGAGCGCCGCGACCACCGCGGCGGCCGAGTCCTCGAGCGATTGTTCGTGGGTCTTCAGATGGATCTCGGGAGACTCGGGCGCTTCGAACGGGGCGCTGATGCCGGTGAAGTCTTTGATCTCTCCCGCCCGGGCTTTCTTGTACAAACCCTTGGGGTCGCGGGACTCGGCGACTTCGACCGGGACATCGACGAAAGCTTCGAGGAAACTCAGCTTGGGGTCGGCCGACTCGTGCAGGTCGCGGACGAGTTGCCGGGCGTCGCGGTACGGGCTCACGAAGCTGCACAAACAGATCATGCCGCTGTCGGCAAAGAGCTTGGCGACCTCGCCGATACGGCGGATGTTTTCGTCGCGGTCTTCGGGGGAAAAGCCGAGGTTCGAACACAGGCCGTGGCGGACGTTGTCGCCGTCGAGGCGGTAGACGTGCTTGCCTTGTTCGACGAGCCGTTTCTCGACCGCGACGGCGACGGTGGACTTGCCGCTGCCCGACAGGCCGGTGAACCAGACGGTCGCGCCGCGTTGGCCCATGTTTTGGTAACGCACCTCCGGAGGGACTTCGCCGCCGTGCCAGGTGATGTTGGTCGAAGCCGAGGGGGGAGTGGGTGGCGGGGTGTCGCTCATCGTGGGGGCATGGTAACGGCTGGGGTCGAACGGGAGGAAATCGCAGGCGTTCTCCGATATAACCGTGTCGGACTCACCGCCCCACGGACGGGTCGGCCGAACCTCCCTGACGAGACCTTTCCCGATGACCATGAACCTGCCCGCTGAGTTTGAAGACGTGATCCGCCCGGTGCTCGAGGCGTTGCCGTTTGAGCGGGCGCTGCGGCACCTGGTCGTGGAGGGCCAAAGCGAACACACCGCGGCATCGGCGTTGGTGGCCGAGGCGGTGAAAGACGAGGCGTTAGCCGACCGGCCCGACCTCGTCGCGGGCTTGTGGATGTACGTCGACGAACTCGAGTTGTCGCACGAAGCCAGCCAGTCGCTCGACACGCCGACGGGCGCGTACTGGCACGCGATCATGCACCGCCGCGAGGGCGATTTTTCCAACGCCAAGTACTGGCTCAGCCGGGCGGTCCACCACCCCGCGATGGGCCTGATCGACCTCACCGGCGGCGGCGCGGGCTCGGGCACGGCGGTCGCGGCGTACGACGCCGTGGAACTCGTCGACCGCGTCGGCCGGGCCCACGAACGCGACGACGGCTTCCACCCCGAACTCGTCTCGGCCCAGTGCAAGGAATGGAAAGCGCTGTTCGAGTGGTGCGTTCATCAATAAAAGTGATGAGTGATCAGTGAACGGTGATGAGTAAAGACCAAAGACACGGTTGCCTTGGTTTCTACTCATCACTGTTCACTGTGTACTCATTACTGACTCCCGAAATTCTTTCACGAATTTCGGAAGTAGGTCGCGATGACCATCACGTCGTACAGCGCGTGCGTGGCGGCGACGATGCCGAAGCCGCGGTAGACGTAGATCGCCGCGAAGTACAGGCCCGCCACGGTGTAGAACGCAAAGCGCCCCCAGTCGCGGCTGTCCCAATGCCAGGGGACCATACTGTCGAAGGGGTGGTACAACGCAAACAAGATCGCCGAGACGACGATCGCGCCGCCCGCCGCCCAGTTCTTGGGCAGGGCCAAAACGTCGCTCAAGAGCATGTGCACCAGCGCGATGATGATCAAGCGGAACACGAGTTCTTCATAGATGCCCGCGCCGATCGAAAAGATCACCCCCTCGCGCCACGACGCGACGCCGTCGAGCCCGGTCGCGGCCTGGCTGGTGTTGGCCAGCATGGGCAACCAATCTAAAGCTTCCGTCAGCGCAGTTGAAGCTTCCGGGGGGGGCGGGCTGGTGAGCATAATGCTGAAGATGAACAGCGGGGCGGCGAGCACGGCCGACTCGATCAGCATCGCGCCGTACAGCCGCGGCTCGGGCCGCCAAGGGTCCCGCCGGGCAAAGTGCCAGCACAGCAGCACCACCACCGTCGCGATGCCCGGCAGGTAGTACCCCGTCACTCCCGTCCACTCGAAAAACCGCCCGAGCATGCGCTCAGCGTAGATCTGCGGCAGCCGTTCGTTGCCCTCGGGCGCAAACGCGACCGCGCCGAGCTCGTAAAAAATCAGCAACGGCAGCAAGAAGTACAACGACTGCAACGGCCAGAGCGTCCGTTCCCAATAGGACGTCACCTGGTGCCGAGGCGACTTGTCGTCGAGACGCTTGCGTTGGTGGCCGCGGGTTTCCATCGTTCTATTTTGTGATTTAGCGATTGAGTGATTTGGTGATTGATTTGAAGTGATTCGGCTTCTTCAATCGCTAAATCGCCAAATCACGAAATCGCCAAATCAATACTGAATCACCGCGTGCACGTTGTCGTACGGCTTGATCTTTTCGCGGCCGTTCAAGAACGCCAACTCGATCGCGACGGTGACGCCGACGATATCGCCGCCCAGTCCGTTGACCAGGTCGAGGCAGGCTTTGAGCGTGCCGCCGGTGGCGAGCAGGTCATCGACCATCAGGACTTTCTGACCCTGGCCGATGGCGTCGGTGTGGATCTCGAGGGTGTCCGTGCCGTACTCGAGTTCGTAGGACTGGGCGACGGTGTCGCTGGGCAGTTTGCCGGGCTTGCGGATGGGCACGAACCCGGCCGAGAGCGCCTGGGCGATCGCGGTGCCGAAGATGAACCCGCGGCTCTCGGCCCCGCAGACCAGCTCGACGCCCTTGCCGCGGAACGGGTTGGCCATCCGCTCGACCGCCATCGCCAACCCCGAAGGGTCTTTGAGCAGCGGGGTGATGTCTTTGAAGTTGATCCCGGGCTTGGGGTAGTCGGGGATGTCGCGGATGAGGGTGTTGATGTCCATGGGGTGTTGGGCAATGGGCAATGGGGGGTAGGCAGTGGGGTCAGGCCAGCACGGGCGCAGATGGTTGTACCATTAACGTTTCGAGGCTGCCGCGGCCATGTGTCCGCGCCCCACTGCCTCAACCCCATTGCCCACTGCCAATTCCCTATGGACAGCTTCCTCATCACCGGCGGCCGACCCCTCCGCGGCACCGTCCGCATCAACGGCGCCAAAAACGCCTGCCTCCCGCTCATGGCCTGCGCCCTGCTCACCGACCAGCCGGTGACGCTGCGCAACGTGCCCAACCTCTCGGACATCCGCAACATGCAGCGGCTGCTCGACTCGCTGGGTTGCTCGCTATCCCAAGACGGCGACGCGCTGACCATGCACGCGGCCGACCAGTCCAAGATCATCGCGCACTACGACATCGTCCGCACCATGCGGGCAGGTATCTGCGTGCTCGGCCCGCTGCTCGCCTCCCGCGGCAAAGCCAAAGTCTCCATGCCCGGCGGCTGCGCCATCGGCGACCGCCCGGTCGATCTGCACCTCCGCGGCCTCGAAGCGCTGGGCGCGACCATCACCCTCGACGCCGGTTACATCGTCGCCGAAGCCCCCCAGGGCGGCCGGCTCAAAGGGGCCAACATCTTCCTCGGCGGGCCCAACGGCTCGACCGCGCTGGGCACCGCCAACGTCATGTCCGCCGCCGTCCTCGCCGAGGGCACGACCGTGATCGAATGCGCCGCGTGTGAACCCGAGATCGAAGACGTCGGCCGACTGCTGATCGCCATGGGCGCCAAGATCACCGGCCTCGGCTCACCCCGCATCACCATCGAAGGCGTCGAATCCCTCCACGGCACGCCGACGGAAGGCCACACCGTCCTGCCCGACCGCATCGAGGCCGGCACCTACCTCATGGCCGCTGCCATCACCCACGGCGACATCGTGTTGGAGAACTTCCCGACCGACACGCTCGGCGCCGCGCTGGATCGCTTGCGCGAGATCGGGGTGACGATCGAATCGGTGGGCAGTGGGCAGTGGGGTGGGGGCAGTGGGGAAGAAAAGCCTGCCGGCTCCACCGTCGCGCCATCGCTTGCGTCCGCCCCCACTGCCTCACCCCCACTGCCCACTGCCCACCCCGAAACCGTCCGCGTCGCCGTCGCCCGCCGCCTCAACCCCGTCCAGGTCGTCACCCAGCCGCACCCCGGCTTCCCCACCGACCTCCAGGCCCAGATCATGGCCCTGCTCACGCTCGCCGACGGCAACGCCATCGTCACCGAAAAAATCTTCCCCGACCGCTTCCTCCACGTCGCCGAGCTGCTACGGATGGGCGCGAACATCACCCGCGTCGGCAACAGCGCGATGATCACCGGCGTCCGCGAACTCGTCGGCGCCCCGGTCATGGCCAGCGACCTCCGCGCCTCGGCCGGCCTCGTCATCGCCGCCCTCGCCGCCCGCGGCCAAACCCAAATCAACCGCGTCTACCACCTCGACCGCGGCTACGAACAGATGGAAGTCACGCTGCAGGGATTGGGCGCAGAGATCGAACGCGTGAGCGAATAATTTGGCGATTTCGTGATTTAGCGATTTGGTGATTTTTTGCGAGCGGTGGTTTTTCGGCTTGCCGCGAAGATGCGCGTGAGTTCGTCCGCTTCTTGGAGTAATGGAGCCACCTTGGTCTTGGTCATGAGCTTGGTTTCAATGATCATTTCCAGCCAGAATGCTGATTCATCTGCTTCTTCCACGACAATACTGAGCTTGGCGAGAAATTCTTTGCCGCTCCGTCCGCGTCGGGTTGCTCTGTAGTTTGCGGCAACGGAAGAAGCGCTGCGGATGAGTTGATTGCCGAAGGTTCGACCGGCGGCCGACTTGGGCAACGCGTCCACCAACTTGACCACCCGCACCGCAAAAGACTTGGTCCGTTGCTCCAACTCATCGGGTGTCATGCTGCGCCTCCGAAAATCACCAAATCGCTAAATCACGAAATCGCCAAATTCAATAGTCGGGGTCAAAGTTTTCCCTCCGAAACTCTTTCGCCCCGCCGGTGATCGTTTTGGTGTATTGCTCGGGCTGGCCCACAACCGGAACGTAAGTCAAGGTGTAGGTCTTGCCGTCTTCGATCTGGCCCAACGCGATGAACTCGGCGGTGCCGGCCTGCATCTCATCGATGTCTTTGCTTTTGAATCCGCCTTTCCTCAGATCGACGGGGTTGCCCGCGTCGTCCTTGAGGATGAAGTGGCCGTCGAGCCAGTGTTCCCAGTCGGGCTTGCCGCTGGCGGTGAACTGAGTCGGGCTGTCCCGGGCCGTCGACATCAGCGAGACGACGACCTGCACCTCGCACTCGCCGCTGTCGTCCGGTGCGCTGATGGCGTAGCCCACCAGTTCGCCCGAGTCGGCGTTGAGCGCCTTCATGCCGTAGAACATCCCCGACAACGCCACGATGAGCATGCCGCCCCAAACCACTGCTTTAGCCATGTCCAACCCTTTCTTCGAAGTGAGTCCCGAAACGCCCGCCCCACAGACGAGCAACCACCATCTTACCACCACCGGTACGCGATCCCGCAGGCAGCGCTGCGCGAAAACGCTAGAACGCCTGCGGATTTTCCCTCGCCCCGCGATCTGAACCACAACGGTTTGCGATCGAGCGGACGACAAGCCGCCGCCTTGTCACGGCGAGGCCCGGCACCAAGATCATCTTGAATCCACTCCAACGCCGCGGTTTGACCCCGCTACACTCCCCGCGATGAGTACCCCGCCCGGAACGCCCCCCCAAACCGACGAACCCGCCGCCTTCTGCGACCTGCACCTGCACTCCACCGCGTCCGACGGCACCGACGCGCCGCAAGACCTGCCCCGGCTCTGCCAGGCCGCGGGGTTGTCGGCCTTTGCCCTGACCGACCACGACACCACCGCCGGCGTCGCCGCGTGTGGCGCCGCCGCCCGCAAACTCAAGATCGACTTTGTCCCCGGCATCGAGCTCTCGGCCAACCCCGACCTCGACGGCGACGGCCGGCCCGTCGGCTCGCTGCACCTCCTGGGTCACTTCATCGACCCGGACCACCCGCACCTCGCCGAGATCAGCGAACGGCTCCGCCGCGCCCGGGCCGAGCGCAACCCGCTGATCATCGAGAAGCTCAACCAACTGGGCGTGCGCATCACCTACGACGAAGTCCTCGAACTCGCCGCCCCCACCCCCGCCCCCGGAAATGGGGCTTTGGATAGGGGCGCGTTCGCTTCCATTTCGTCCGAGCAAGTCATCGTCGGCCGACCGCACATCGGCCAGGTCCTGGTCAACAAGGGCTACGTCAAATCGATTCACGAAGCCTTCGCCAAGTACATCGGCAGCAACGGCGCCGCCTACGCCCGGCGAGACCTGCTCAGCGCCGCCGAGGCGATCGAAGCCATCCACGCGGCCGGCGGCCGGGCCACGCTCGCCCATCCGGTACAGCTGGAGTTGGCTAACGACGCCGAGCTTGAACACACCGTGGCCCGTCTGGTGGATATGGGCCTCGACGGGATCGAAACCCGACACAGCGACCACACCGCCGGGGACGTCAAACGCTTCGGCCGACTCGCCGAACGTTTCAAACTCCTGACGACCGGCGGCAGCGACTACCACGGCTCCCGCAAGAGCATCGCGCTGGGCAGCCAACGCGTGCCGTGGTCGGTGTACGACCAACTGCGCAGCGCGTCCGCCAACGCGTAGGTGGAAAACGGCCGGTCGAACAACGCGTAAAACATCTGATGTCGGGTAAACATTTTTCCGTGACAACTGCGGCACCGAAACGACCGCCCTGTAACCGCGAGCGATTTATTCTTTGAAATTCCGTTGAAACCCCCATGGGGAATCGCGCGAGTCGCTTTATGATGGAAAGCGGGGAGATTTCTTTGGCGGGGTCGAGGTTCTCTCGGCCTGGGGCTAGCGGGAAGCGAACGAAAGGGCAGCAACATGGTGGACCGTCTCGAACCGATTTTGTCGTACCTGCGTCACCGACGCGACCCCGCGGTCGAGCCGCGTCGCCCGACGCCTTGCGGGGGCCACGACACCGAGCCGCCGTTCTTCACCATCAGCCGGCAGGCCGGCGCGGGCGGCGAGCCGTTGGCTCACCGGCTCAGCGAACGGCTGAACCTCGTCGAACCGGGTGAACGCCTCTGGTCGTCGTTTGATCGCGAACTCGTCGAGCGCGTCGCGTCGGACCACAACCTCTCGGCCGAGCTGTTCGAATCGATCGGGCAGGGCGGGCGGACCTGGCTCGAAGACGTGTTCGAAGCGATGACCACCCGGCCGTTGATGCGCACCGGCGAGTTGGAGCTGTACCGCATGGTCGCCGAGACGGTGCTGGCGTTGGCCGAAGCCGGCCGAGTCGTGCTCGTCGGGCAGGGCGCCGCGTTTATCACCCAGCAGCGCACCGGCGGCATCCACGTCCGCCTCGTCGCGCCGCTGTCCCACCGCATCGAGACCACCGCGTGGGCCCGCCAACTCACCCGCCGCGAAGCGCTCGAATACATCCGGCGAACCGAGCGGAGGCGTGAACTGTTCTTCCGCCGGTTCTGGCCCAACCAAAGCCTCTCGGCCGAGTCGTTCACGGTCACGTTCAACACCGCCCACAGCAGCACCGACCAACAAGTCGACGCCCTGATCGCGATGCTGCCGCGGTACGCGCCGCAACAGGTCCGCGACGTGTTGCCGCAGTCGATGTCGCGGTGATCGACGCGTGGTATGTCACCAGACCACGCTTAGCGGGCGGCCCGCAGGGTCCCGCGCTCCAACCGGGGACGCTTCGCGTCACCCGCTAAGCGGGAATCCCGTCCACATGCCGTATCACACCCGCCAGGCGTCCCACCACCCGCCGAGTCGCTTGGTGAACGCCGCGGGGGTTTCGACAAACAGTTGCTCCCGCAGGGGCAACGTCGCGGCGTGGGTTTGCTCGGCCTGTTCATCGAGTCGGGTCAGCAGGTCGGCGTGGTCTTGAATGTGCGGGCGTAACGCGGCGAGGTCGGCCTGGCGTTGGGCGTGTTGCTGCAGGCGACGCGCCGCTTTGCGGGTGGTGATCAGCATGTCCGGCCACACGCGTTCCACCGCCTGGAGTTGATCGGCGAACCGGCCGAGCGCCGCGGCAAACTCGGCGGGCGACGCATCCGGCCCGCGCCGGGTGGCGGCGCGTTGGTAAGACTGTCGCAACCCCGGCGCGAGCAACTCAAAGCCGCCGTCGGGCAGGTGCCAATACCGCGCCCGCATCCGCATTTCCGCCAGGTCCGCTACCAGCCGCAACAGCTTGGGATCGGGGCCACTTTTTTTCCGCGGCGTGCGCAGCGGGGTCTGCTCCGGTTCGATCCCGTCGAGTAACGCCGACACCTCCACCGTCGGCTCAACCGCGGCGAGCTCGACCAACGTCTCGCGCAACGGTACGGAAGCGTCGGGCAACGCTTTGAGGCCGCGCAAGACTGCGCGGTGTTCACGGTTAAAGACCTCGCCGGTGAGTGGTCGGCGAACCAGATGAAGCAGCGATTGCAGACGCAACAGTTCACGACGGGCCGACGACGGCGAGGGCTTGGGCCCGGTGAGGGAATCGATGACCGCGTCGAGCTGACGGGTCGCGTTTCGCCGAACGGCTTTGACCAGCGAGTCTTTGCATTTAATCGTGAGCGGAGGCATGCGGCCCAGCATAACGCCCCCGAAATGTGAGGGGCATGAAAACCGCGGGCGATCCGATCACTGGAACGGGATGTCGATCGCGAAGCTGATGTTGCGCTCTTCGTCGAAGTCTTCGGAAAGCAGCGGGATCGCGAAGTCGATGGCGAAAGGCGCCTGGCTGAGGAACGCGACGTTGAGCCGGATGCCGAAGCCCACGCTGGCCCGCCACTGGTCGAACTCGATGTCGTTGCTGGCGGTCAGGGTGCCCTGGTCGGTAAAGACCACGCCGCGGAGGTACTGATCGACGAGGGGGAATTCGTACTGCAGGCCGGTGAGGAACAGGAACTCGCCGCCGACCGCGTCGTCGCCGAGCGTGAGCGTGTCGGCGCGGATGCCGCGGGGTCCGACACCGCGGTTCTCAAAACCGCGGAAGGTGGTGTGGCCGCCGGCGTAGAAACGCTCAAACAGCGGGGCCTCGCCGTCTTCGAAGATGTAGCCGCCGTCGATGCGGAACCGCAGGATGCTCTTGCGGTCCAGGAAATCCTGGGCGACGGTCCAGAACTTGTCGTAACTCAGCGAGGCTTTGGTGAAATCGAAGTCGCCGCCCAGCGCGCCGACGCGTTCGACCGTGAGGGTGGTCCGGCTGCCGAGCGAGGGGGTGAGGTTGCTGTCGGTGGTGTTGCGGGAGATGCGGAAGCTGGCGCCGGTCACCAGGTTCGTGCCCTCGACCGCGAAGACGTCGAGGGCGCCTTCGTCTTCGATGTCGTTGATGCGCACGTTCTCGGCCCGGACGCGGACCGACGCGGACCACACGTCGCCGAAGCGTCTGCCCAGGCCCAGCCGGCCGCCGCTGCGGCGCTCGTCGAAATCGCGGTCGCGGTCGCTGTCGAAGAAGAACACTTCGCTGTCGAAGAAATAATCGGTGTCGTAGAAGAACGGGTCGGAGAGACCGATGGAGTATCGGCTGTTGTCGCTGCCGGGCTGGAGCGTGAAGTTAAAGGTCTGGCCGCCGCCGCGGAACGCGCGGTTGGACAAAAAGTCGTCGAGCGACTCGGGCAGGTCGGTGATGTCGAAGTTGCGCTGGGTGATGTCGATCGCGCCCAGCAGGCCGTCGTCGGAGCTGACGGTCGCGCCGAACGAGATCGACCCGGTGTTGCGCTCCGCCACCTCGACGAGCACGTCCCGCTGGTCGTCGTCCGGAACACCCAACACGGTGACGACCGCGTTGCTGAACAGGGGGGTTTCGTTCAGCCGACGCCGGGTGTTGTTCAAACCTTCGCGGTCGAACGGCCGGCCGGGCGTGATGCCGCGCAGCTCGCGGAGGATGACTTTGGTACGGGTCAGGCTGTTGCCCCGCACCGTGACCTTGCCCACGGTGCTGGGCTGGCCTTCGTCGATCGTGACCAAAAGGTCGACCGTGTTCGTGTCGGGGTTGAACTGGCGGTCGATGCCCGAAGCGCGGTTGTCGTTGGTGTTGCGGCGGACCAGGCGGGTGTTGAGATAGCCGAGCTTGCCGTAGAGGTTGATGATGTTGTCGGCCGAGCGTTCGAGCTGTCGGCTGGAGAAGATTTCGCCGGGCTTGAGCTCCATGTTCAAGACGATCTGCTCGGCCGAGAACAACAACGGCACCCCGCCGAGCCCCTGCACGCGGACCTCGCCGACGGTCCACCGCGGCCCCTCGGTGATCAGGAACGTGACGATCCCGTCGCGCTGGTTGTCGCTGACCGTGATCTGCCGATCGACCTCGGCCTCGAGATAGCCGCGTTGCTGGTAGTACTCGCGCAGGCGGGCGGCGTCGAGCTTGAGCTCTTCGCGGTCGATCACGTTCTTGTCGCCGAACACCGGGAACCACGTGCCCGAACGGATCTGGTCGCGGAGTTGGGCGTCGCCAAAAACCTCGTTGCCTTCGAAAAGGATTTGGCGGAGCCGGATACGCGGGCCCTCACGGATCATAAAGACCAGCCGCCGGTCGTTGTCCAACGCTTCCTGGTCGATCGACACGTCGGTGACGAAGTAGCCCTCGGCCTCGTAAGCCGCGAGCAGCGTCCGCCGGGCCCGGTCGATCGTGAACGGATCGATCGCGTCGCGGGCCCGCAACTGCACCAAAGGTCGGAGCTCGGTCAAAGGGATCGAGCGGGCCCCGAGGATCTCGACGCCGGTCAGGATCGGCAGCTCGATCATGTCGAAGGTCAACGCCACGCCGCCGTCGTCCAGACCCGCGGCCCGGGCGGTGACCTGGCTGAAGTAGCCCAGGTTGGTGATCCTCACCACGTCTTGCTCGACGGTGGACTTCTCGTAAGGTTGGCCCTCGGCCGAGCGGAGTTGGTTTTCGACAAAGCGGGACTCGATCTGGTCGAGGCCCGCCAAGGTGATGCTGCGGATCGGTCGGCCATCGAACTCCAAACCCTGCGCCGCGGCCATGCCGGTGGTCGCCCACCACGCCGCGAGCAACATCAAGACCACGCCGAGGCTCCTCGCGCTCCAAACTTGTGGGTCCCGGCCGACCGGCCGTGCCGCCGAGATCGAAGCGCCCCGCGGCCAGCGGGCGTCGTGGGATCGCGGGGTGGGGGTCAAGCGGAACTCTCCAAATCAACGGGTCGGCCACACGCCCATCCGGACACGTGGGCCCGGGCCACACGGACCCAAGCTCACCGCTCGGCAAGCGTTTCGTTAAGAGCGAGAGTTTAATCGAAAGCGTTGTCCCCGGCGGGAGTTGCCGGCCCATCGACACGCCGCAACAGCCCTTTACGGGTTATTCGGGCTTGCGGGGGTAATCACTTGTCGCTGCGGCGGATGGCCCCTAAACTGAAGGTTGCGGTCCGACGATGGCGCTGATGTTGCCTCGTCGGGCTGATTCACCGATCCGACCCCGATTCCACGACGGAAACGACCTCCCCGGGCTTGCCTTTGGGCACGCCCGGCCCCAAAGGGACGCTCATGAGCACCGCCACGAAGGACAAAGCCAAGGCCGACCACGCCGCGGCCAACGGAACCTCGGCCCCCGCCCCCGGGAGCGCGGCCGACGACACCCCCGCGGTTACCGGGGGGGACGACCCCGTCGCTGAGCTTTCGAACGAACAGCTGCTCAAGATGCTCAGCGACATGATGCTCATCCGTCGCTTCGAAGAACGCACCATGCAGGCCTACCAACAGGCCAAGATCGGCGGCTTCTGCCACATCTACATCGGCCAGGAAGCCACCGCCGTCGGCTCCATCGCCGCCACCCACAACGACGACCCCATCGTTACCGCCTACCGCGACCACGGTCACGCCCTGGCCCGCGGCATGGACCCCAACGCCTGCATGGCCGAGATGTACGGCAAGATCACCGGCTGCGCCAAGGGCAAGGGCGGCTCGATGCACATGTTCGACAAGCCCAACGCCATGTTCGGCGGCCACGCCATCGTCGGCGGCCAGAACCCGCTGGGTGCGGGTCTGGGCTGGGCCATCCAGTACAACAAAGAATCTAAGGTCGCCCTCTGCTACATGGGCGACGGCGCGCTCAACCAGGGCGCGACCCACGAGGCCATGAACCTCGCGAGCATCTACAACCTGCCGCTGATCTTCGTCCTCGAAAACAACGGCTACTCCATGGGCACCGACATCGCCCGCGGCACGTCGATGGCCCACGACCAAAAATCCCGGGCCGAGGCCTACGGCCTCCGCTACTTCGAGTGCGACGGCCAGGACGTCCTCGACACCTACCGCACCTTCAAGGCCGCCGTCGACGGCGCCCGCGACGCCCGGCCGATCAACTACAACGAAGACACCAACAAACGCGAGTCGATCCCGACCTACGACCGCGACGGCCGCACCCCCGGCCCGGCCTACGTCAACGTCAAGACGTACCGCTACCAGGGCCACTCGATGTCCGACCCGCAGAAGTACCGCA
>JBCCST010000041.1:0-33732 GCA_039199695.1 Planctomycetota bacterium
CGGGCCGCCTAAAGTTGAAGCTGTGAACGAACCCGCTTCCATCACGCCCACCAGCCCCCCACCGCCGCCGCCTTCATCGGGCGCGACGATCTTTTCCAAGCCCAGCCAACGCCCGCCCCGCGGCACGGGCGAGCTGGGGATGTACCTGTTCCTCGCGGCGTTGGCGATGCTGTTTATCTCGTCGATGCTCGGCTACGTCCTGGTCCGCTGGTCCAAGACGATCACGCGGTACGACCCGACCGACCCGCAGCGCATCATCCAGGAACCCACCGCCCCAGCGTTCGGCACGCTCGAATTCCCCCTGCTCGGCCTGCTGGTGTCGACCGCGATCATCCTCGCCTCCAGCGTCACCATGCACCTGGCGATCAAAAACGTGCAACTCGAACGGCAGAAGAAATTCCGCGCTTCGCTCATCGCCACGCTCGTCCTGTCGATCCTGTTCTGCATCGTGCAGACGCCGTGCATGATCGCGCTGCTGACCGCCCACGACGCGGGCAACATCAACAACACGATGTACGGCATCGTGTTCTTCCTCGTGCTGGTTCACGCGCTGCACGTGTTGGGCGGCATCATCCCGCTGGCCGTGACCACCTACAAGGCCGGCCAACACCGCTACGACCACGAGCACTACGGCCCGGTGAAGTTCGTCGGGATGTACTGGCACTTCCTCGACGGCGTCTGGCTGTTCATGTTCGCCGTGCTGTTGGTCGTACGGTAATCCGGCGAGATGACTTCAAATACTTCGCGCCGCCGGGCTTCATCACCGCCACGGCTGTTCACGGAAGATCTGCGGCTCGACCAACGGCCCCCAGTACCGCGGGTAGTCCAGATAGAAATCCTGCAGCCGTTCGGCCAACGGGTTGCCGATGCTCAGCGGATCGAGCCGACGGTCGTAGTCGGCGTAGAACGCTTCGCGCACGGCCGACGAGGGCGTCTGGCTGGGGATCGGCAAGGCGCTTTCGTCGGCGGTATCCCGGATCAACGAGTACTGCCGGATACGGTCGTCGTACCACTCGCCGTCTTCGATGACGTAGTTCATAAACCGCCAATCGGTGTCCATCACCGTGTGGCGGTGCGGGATCGATCCGGGCAGCAGGCGTTCCCAAAGCGGGACGCCGTCGGGGGCGCTGACAAAGAAGCGCATCGATCGGCCGCGCGGGAACTGCTGGTAATACTGGTCCGACAGCTGGCCGGCCTCGACCGATTCGGCCGCCGCGAGCTCTTGCAGCGCGTTGCTGGGCTCGCTGGGGAAAAAGTCCGACGGCTCGAAACGCAGCGTCGGGTCGTCGCCGGCAAAGAACGTGTCGCGGAGCTCGTCGGTGCTGCTGTTGGCGTTGATACCCGTCGCGGGGCCGGGCGCTTTGGCCGAGCCGCGCCATGCCTCGTAGCGGTCGATCATCATGCCCCGCTGCATCCGCTCCATCGCAAACCCGAAGTACACGACGAGGCTGAGCACAAACAAGATCAGCGGCAACACGAGTAACGCTTCGATCATCGCGGCGCCGCGGGCGCGCGCGGGGGTTGGGAGTTGGGAGTTGGGGGTTGGGGACGGACTTACCGGTAGATAGAAATAACCGTGAGATTCACGGCCTTTCCCCAAATCCAAATCCCCAAATCCCATATCCATCACTCGTCCTCCAGCATCAAATCCATCAACGGCTTGGCCGCGCGCAGATACGCCGCGACCGCGTCCAGGTCTTCTTCTTCGAGCCAAGGCATCTCGTCGAGGCCTTGGGGGTCTTCGAGCGCTTCCATCCATTCGTCCAACCCGTTGATCGGCGTGAGCTGGGCGTGCCACATCGCGGTCCACAGGTCCCACGAATGGTTGTTGAACAGCTGCGCCTGGGCGAGGGCGACGAAGTCTTCATCCGCCCGGCCTTCGTCGAATTTTTCGGGCCAGAACCGCGCCTCCTTCGGCTGGTGCGCGACGCCCAAGAGCCGCAACGCGTCCCGCGTCTGCGTGTCTTGAGGCTCGAACTCGCCGACGGTGAAGTTCACCGGCCCGGGCATTTCGCTGCGGTCTTCGCCGTCGAAGTTGTAGGGGTTGCGGATGTTGACCTCTTCGCCGACGTTCACGCCCAGCCAAACGATGTAGTTGAGGTATTGCACATCGCCCTCTTCGAAGTCGGGGTTGTCCGACTGCGGGAGCTCTTCCCGCCAAACGTGGTCGGCGATTTTCAGCAGCGCGGTGTTGCCCTGGATCGGCGGGCCCAACACGTTGCCGTCATCACGACGCAGGCCCCAGCTGATCAACTCGGGTTCGGTAAAGGTGAAGTCGTCGTCGGCCTTGAAACGACGAAACTCCATCGCCAGGTACAGGGCGTAGGAGATGTTCTGCCCGCCCGAGTCGACGATCGCCTCGGCGGCCCGGTAGTCGGTGATCCATTCGGGGTCGTGGACGATCTGATTCGCGCTCGCGGTGCCGGGGAAAACAGAATTGATTTTGATGTTCGCCGCGAAGCTGACGCGGTCGGCCCATTGGCTGGGCGCCAGCGGCGCTTGCTCATTGAGCACCGTCGGCGGCGCGGGGGCCTGGAAAAAAACCGCGCTGCGGGATCGAGGACGGTTGTCGCGGTCCTGATTACTCGCCGAGGCCAGACTCGACACCTGCGACAGGAGTTGTTCGTAAGTGCCGGTGGTGAGATACGTCTCGACGTCGGCCCGCTCGAACTGCCGGGTACTGGGCGGCGCGATCCAGCCCAGCGCGTTGGGGCTGTGTCGAACGTCTTCGGGGAGGTTGCTGAAGATCTGGTTGCTCAGCCGGCCCCACCGGCGTTGGCCGAACAACACATCGAACGGACCGCGGTTGAATTCGGCGTCGTTCTGGCCGTCGGGCAGCTGCCCCTCGGCCACGGCCGACTCGAAGTCGTCGAACGCGCCTTCCTCCCAAGGCACCTCCGGCAGCCAAGGCAACAACAACCCGCCCGCCGCCAACCCGCCCTCGCGTTGGGAGATCTGCGCCCCGCGGTAGGCGCTCTGCTGAGTCAGGACGCCGAGGTTGTTCATGGTCGCGCGGTTCAGGTCGCCGAGCGCCTCGAAAGCCTGCCACAGTTCACCGCGGTCGCCGCCGGACGATTGATAAAACGTCATCCGGGCGATGTCGTAACCGCTCTGATTGAACAGCTCGTCCAAGGGCGTGAGAAACTCGACCTGGCGGGTGATGTTGGGTTCGACGATCTCGAAGATCGCGCGGTCGACCCAGTAGTCGTCGGCGTACCCGACACGGTTCTGACGGTCCAGCGCTTCGAGGATCGCGGTCTGATCTTCAAGCGTGTGGCCCAGCGCCAACGGCACCGCGTCCAACACGCCCGCCAATGCGATCAGCCGGGCCATCTCGACGTTGTTGCTGGCCACGGTGTTGAACGACCGCGCCATCCAACGCCCGCCGGAGATCGCCGCGTTGTCCGCGGCGTTCTGCGTCTCGACGCGTTTGGACACATGGTGTCCAACGTTGAAGATGTAGAACACCATCGCCGCGAGCAAGAGCAACGCCAACAACGCCACCACCATCACCGCCCCCCGCCGCCCCCGGAAGTTGCCTACCGGTTGGCCAAAGGCGCGCTGTGGATGTCGGATCGACGGCCGATACCGCGGGGAGTTCGAGCGCTTCATTGCTCGCGCTCCACGTCCGGCAGCTCCGGCAGGTTCACGTCGTACCCCTCCAGCGTCATCGTGCTGGTCGCGCTGACCAGGGCGTACGCGGTCTGGCCGCCGCGCGTGCTGTGCTGGCCGTCGGCAAACAGCAACGAGGCGTAGGGGATCGACAGGTGCAGCTTGTGATTGACCCCCACGGTCACCGGGTCTTTGGGTCCATAGCTCGCGGTCACCGGGCTGCGGTCGCCCGCTTCGAGAAACGGGTCGGGCGATAAACGGTCGAGCTCGATTTCCCCGTCGTCGGTCATCCGGGTGAGGTACAGGCTCAGATCGGTGTGGGCCTGCGCGTAGGCGAGGCGGTCGGCGGCGCGGGTCGTCACCCAGGCGGGCGTTTCCTGGCCATATTCGGCGAAGTACGCCTCCAGCCCCGCTTCAAACGCCACGGGATCCCCGCCGTCCGCACTCAGCTGGCCGGACACCGGGGCCAATGCAAAGGCCGCGGCACGCTGGGCCCGGTCGAAGGCGGGGCTGGCGTCGGACAACGAGCCGCCGCCCTCGCGTTGGCCGTTGGGGATCTCGACGATGGCCGACCGCGTCGCGACGAACGCGGCGTAGTGCACAAACAGATTGCCCGAAAACGCGAGCACCGTCTGCAACAGGATCAAACAGACCGTGAGCGCCGGCACGAACACCAGCACAAACTCCACCGTCGCGCTGCCCCGCTCGTCGTTCAGCCGTTCACGCAACCCCCGACGAGCGGGCTTGAGCCCGCGGGCGTGCCCCAACGCCCACCCCGCCCGCAGCGCCGCGGCCAGAACCAACGCCCCCACCGCCGCGACCACCGCACACCGCAGCCCGAAGCCGCTGGTCAGGGCCGACGACCACCACGGGCCGAGGCCCAACACGGGGTTGTGCAAGTCAGGGATCAACGTCATCGCGGGGGAGTGCGGAGGGATGGCGGGGCAAACTACTCGTGGAGCTTTTTCTTCCGGGGCCGGCCCCGGGCGTGGTGGTGTGGCGGGGACGGCGGGGTTTCCGACCGACGCCGCATTTTAACCCGCCGCCGGCCCATCTCCCAGCGATAAAACCCAAGGCTAATCGAGTTTTTCCTCGGCCCCGCGCAGGCGGGGCGAGCGCCGGGCGTATTCCCCGCAGACCCGTTCTCGTTCGGAGCCCTCGCGATGCGAAACCTGATCCCCCCACACCGCCTCACCGCCCCGCTGGCGATCACCGTCGCCCTGCTCGCGGGGTTGCTGACCCTCACGCTGCGGTACGGCTGAGCCGACGTTCTTCAGAGCACGAAGCGTGAGCGACTGACACGGCCGTATTCAGATTCACCCCGCAACCAACTGATCCAGCGCCACCACCTCAGCTTCGATCAGCCGACCGCCCGCCGGGACCAGCACTTTCGTGCCGGGCTGGTGTCGGCCCCAGCGGACCACCGCCAACCCGATCCCCGCCTGCCCACGCAACGGCGACGCCGTCGAACTCGTCACGCCGCCGATGATCTTTTCTTTTTCGCCGGGCTCCAGGACCTGAGCACCCGCGACGCCCGGAAGCTCCAACTGCGCCTCGGGGTCGGCATCGGTCACCCGCAAACCCACCAGCATCTTCTTGGGGTGGCCCAGGCTCTTCATCCGCGCCACGACCTCTTGGCCGAGGTAGCAGCCCTTGGTGAAACTCACCGCGCCGTCGATGCCCCATTCGCCCGGCACCTCGGCGGGCAGCGAGTTACGCCCAAAATCGATGTGGTACCGCGGCACACCCTCTTCGATCCGCACGGTGTTAAACGCCGACCAACCCACCGGCCGACCGCGCATCGACCCGCGCCTGCGCTCGGCAAACGCCGCGTCCACCGTCGCCCCGATCTCGTAACCCGATTTCACCAGAAGCGCCCCGTAAGTTTCGAGCGCGTGTTCGCTTGGCACCCCGAGCCGTACGCCCAACACCCCGCCGAGGTCCCAGCGGTAAGCGGTGGTGGGCGCGACCGCACCGCCGTTCATCGGGAGGTCGATCACGTGGTGCGTGCCGGGCATCGAGCTCATCTGCGTCACGCGGTCCGCGTCTTGTTCTGCCGCGACGGCCGTGAGCAACCGCACCGCCGCCGGGCCGAGCAACCAGAGGAACGTGCGTTGGTCGGTCCAGTCCTCGGTCGTCACGTCCTCGGTAAACAGCCGCGACTCGATCAATTCCTTGACCCACGGCAGGTCGAACACGTCCATCTCCAGCCACGTCGATTCGTCGCCGTGGTGAACGATCAAGTCCGACGCGATCTGCCCTTTCTCGTCCAGTTGGAACGCCCGCGCCGTCTGCCCGCCCTCGAGCCCGTTGATCTCCTGCGTGCACAGGCGGTGGAGGTAATCCTTCACGTCCGCCCCGGTCAACTGCAACACCGCCCGCTGCGGCAGGTGCATCACGCCGACGCGCTGTCGGATCGCCGCGTACTCGGCTTCAAAATCGCCCCCCTCTTCCTCGGCCGTGTTGGCAAAAGACTCAGCGACTTCAATGACGCTCCCGTCCGCCAACGGCGGCCCCCACGGCATCATCTCCGCCCCGAGACGGGCGTACAGGTCAGACCACTTCGGCATCACGCTTTCCGACATGCTTCCAGTGTAGACACTCCCCCGAATCCCGGCGTCCCGCGTTTGGCTTCACCGCCACCCGAACCCCAACCCTGCGAACCCGCGACGCAAGCGACGCAAACTCGCGGAACTCATCCAAATTTACCTTGGCGACCGATCGCTACAACCTACAATCGAAACGAAACGGTAGGAATACTTGCATGAATAACCAAGATCAAAACCGACGTCTGACAAAAAAAGATTTCCAAGGCTGGCCCCACTTAGCCCGCGTGGCATTCGCAGCACGTTGTGCCCGGCGCATCCAACCTCTTTTTCTAGCCGCTTGGCCTGATGCCCCAGCCAAACATGCGGAAGCCCTCGAGACCGCGATTACTATCGGTGAACAGCTTACCACTTACGCCTCCTCCGCCGTCAGTAGTGCCGCCCCCAAAGCCGCTAACGCCGCTAACGCCGCCTTCTCGACCAATTCCGATGCCGCCTACGCCGCCGCCAGCGCCGCCTATGCCCCCTACTCCGACGCCGCCGCTGCCGCAAATGGCGCAAAATCCGCCTACGCCGCCGGCGTCGACCCTGCGAACATCATCACAGACTATATAAAACTCAAGCAAGCGCTTGATAGTAGAGACTTCGACCACGACACCCCCGTCTCGCCTTCGTTCTTCGGCCCGATGTGGCCCGACGGCGTCCCCGACGGTTGGCCCGATGTTGACCCGTTGACGGGACGATCCCTTGAAACGTCCAGCAAAGACTTAAAGCTACAGGTCGAAATCGATCTGCCGGACGACCTTTCGGAAGACGAAATCAAACAATCGATCGTTGAGCTCACCCTAAAGCTCAACGCCGCCCACCGCGAACGCGGAGGGCAAGGACTCGACGTCCGTGAGATCCGTTTACCCCAGACGGCGGGTGTGCCTGCGGGGGTGGATTCATGAAAATCACCGTCGAGTTTGACCCACGCGATCCGCAAGACCCGGCGGCTATCCTTCACGGGCTTGCGCAAGGCGTTTCGGATTTACCGGCCACAGTCCAACCCACCGAACCGCAAGACTCCGAATCCGAAAAAGAGACCGACGCCGAACACGAGCAGCGTGAGAGCGTTTTTAAGTCCGATCTGGTCGATGTTCTTGACGCCGACAACCGAGCATGGGATGCCGAGCAGGAACGCATCCGCCTCGGACAAGCGGCCGATTCGTACAAAATCGAGTGCCGTAGTGATCCGCCCCGACCGGGCGCGAACCTGCCCGGAGAAGCGTTCGTCGCCTTAAAGTCCCTTACGCGAAACATGGTGGGTAAAGGCTTCTGGATCGGCTTCGGTGTCGTGGTCAAAACCGGGGTTGACGCCATCATCGATACTTTTGCGGGCAAATAGAGCCGTCCGTTTTCGTGAATCACTCCGCGACTGCGTGTCCACGGCCGACGGGGGTCTTGTGGGCTGTCTCTGCGTGACGGATATCGCTCGCCGGACAAAAATTGCCGATGCTTTGTGACTTCAATGTCCCGCTCGACGGCGACAATAACGTCTTTGTCGTCGAGGCGTGCGGCCCGGCCGAGGAAGTCGAAGGCCAGCAGGCTGCCCTGATCGATTCGCTCGAAACGCTCAAGGTGAACCGCGGCTGGTGGTGACCGCCGGAAGGGACCCCGGAAGGGGCCACGGCACGGCCTACATCCGGGCGTCGTCGAGCAGGCCGAGCGCCGCGTCGACCGCGTGGTCGATCATCGACGCGGGCATGCCGCCCCGGCCGACCACCGCGACGCCGAACGCCAGGGTAAAGATCGCGTCAGCCAGTTGGGCCGCGTCGGTGTCCGGACGCAGCTGCCCGTCGGTCACCGCCCGCCGCAGCGTCGCGGTCAGGGTTTTGCGCAGCCGAACGGAGTAGGCCCGCGCCGTGGCGTCGGGACCGTCGGGCTGCGTGCGGTCGCCGCGGGCCATCGTTTGCGTGAACAGACACCCACCGTCGGGTCCGGCCCCGGCGTGGCGTTTCCACTGCCGCGCAAAATCCCGGACGGCCTGAAGGGGATCGTCACTGGTCTCGAGCGCCGCGATCTGCGGGTCGTTGGCGGTCTGCCCGAAGCGGTCCAACGCCTCGCGGTACAGGCCTGCCTTGTCGCCGAAGCGGTGGTAGAGGCTCTGCATCGCCAGGCCGGTCTCCTCGCACAACTGGGCGACGCTGACCGCGTCGTAGCCGTCACGCTTGAACAACTCCGCCGCGGCGTCGAGAACCGCGATTTCATCGAATTTTTGGGGGCGTCCGCGGGGCATCATTAAATTTTAGAGCAAAAACTCAAAAAATCAATCCCCGCGCCTTGATTTATTGAGCAATCACTCTAATATTCGGGCGTGGCCGGCGGTTCCGGCCAAACCCCACCCCCTTAAGAGGAAAACACATGGCTGATCTCTCTGGAAAACTTGCTCTCGTTACCGGCGGCTCGCGCGGCATCGGCGCCGCCACCGCCAAGCAACTCGCCGCCGACGGTGCCCACGTCGCCGTGAACTACGCCGGCAGCCAGGCCCGCGCCGAACAAGTCGTCGCCGACATCCAGGCGGCCGGCGGCCAGGCGTTTGCCGTTCAAGCCGACGTATCCAATCCCGATCAGGTCGCCACGATGTTCGCCCAACTCGACGAGACGTTCGACGGCAAACTCGACATCCTCTACGCCAACGCCGGCATCTACGAGATGGCCCCGGTCCAAGAGGCCGACCTGGCCCACTTCGACAAAACGCTCGACATCAACGTCCGCGGGGTCATCACGGTGATGCTCGAAGCGGTGAAGCGGTTGCGCGACCACGGCCGGGTCATCGTCACCGGCAGCACGCTGGGCGAACGCGTTCCGTTCCCCGCCCTCTCGGCCTACGCGATGAGTAAATCCGCCGTGCAAGGCCTGGTCCGCGGCTGGGCCCGCGATCTGGGGCCCCGAAACATCACCGTCAACTGCCTCCAGCCCGGCCCGATCGATACCGAAATGAACCCCGACAGCGACGAGAACCCCGGGGCCGACCCGCAGAAAGGCATGACCACGATGGGCCGCTACGGCCAGGCCGAGGAAGTCGCGTCCGCCGTCGCCTTCCTCGCCCGGCCCGATTCGGGCTTTATCACCGGCGGCACGCTTAACGTTGACGGCGGCATCTTCGTCTAAGCCAACGAATCTTGCCCCATCGCCTCCGCGCTTCGCCGGGGTGTCGCTGAGCCGACGCCCCGGCGTTGCTATAGTTGTCGCCAACCAACCGGTTTCTTCAACCCGTTCACCCTATTTTTGAGACTATCCGATGGCCAAGAAGACGATCGCCGACCTCGACCTCGCCGGACAAAAAGTGCTGATGCGTTGTGATTTCAACGTGCCGCTCGACGACGACCAAAACGTCACCGACGACCGGCGGGTGCGGATGGCGTTGCCCACGATCCAGCACGTGCTCGACGCCGGCGGCAGCGTGATCGTGATGTCGCACCTCGGCCGACCGAAGGGGGCGCCCGACCCCGCGTTCAGCCTCAAGCCCGCGGCGGACAAGCTCGGCGAGTTGCTGGGCAAGTCGGTTGCGCTCGCCGCTGACACGGCCGGCGACTCGGCCAAGGCGTTGTGCGACGCCCTGCAGCCCGGCGAAGTGGTCTGCCTCGAAAACGTCCGGTTCAACGCCGGCGAAAAGAAGGGCGATGACGAGGCCTACAACGCGGCGCTCGCGTCGTTCGGCGACGTGTATTGCAACAACGCCTTCGGCACGTGTCACCGGACGCAGGCGTCGATGTACGCGGTGCCCAAAGCGATGAAAGATGCCGGCAAACCCGCGGTGGTCGGGTTCCTGGTCGAGAAGGAAATCAAGTACCTCGCCGACACCCTCGAAAGCCCCGAGCGGCCGTTCGTCGCGATCCTCGGCGGGGCGAAGGTGTCGGACAAGATCAACGTGATCGACAACCTGCTGGGCATCTGCGACCAGGTGCTCATCGGCGGGGCGATGGCGTACACGTTCAGCCTGGCCGAGGGCGGGAAGGTCGGCGGGTCGCTCGTTGAACCCGACAAGACCGACCTGGCCAAGTCGCTCATCGAAAAAGGTGGGGACAAACTCGTGCTGCCGATCGACACCCACGCCGGCGACGACTTCTCGGGCGATTGCAACAAGCAGGTCGTCAAGGCCGGCGAAATCCCCGACGGCTTCGAGGGCTTGGATATCGGCCCCGAGACCGCGGCGATGTACGCCGACATCGTGAAGAGCGCCAAGACCGTGATCTGGAACGGCCCGATGGGCGTGTTCGAGATGCCGCCGTTCGACGCGGGCACCAAGGCCGTGGCCCAAGCGATCGCCGACGGCGACGCGACCTCGATCATCGGCGGCGGCGACAGCGCCGCGGCCGTGGAACAACTCGGCTTCGCCGACGACGTCAGCCACGTGTCCACCGGCGGCGGCGCATCGCTCGAAATGCTCGAAGGCAAGTCGTTCGCCAGCGTCGAGCTGCTCGACGACAAATAAAGCTTGCCAAGAAGCGCAACCTTTTTAAACTCGTTTTTATTAACAGAAATGCCGTGGCCGTTGAGGCGATGGACTTAGATCAACTCAAGATAATAACGAGGTGGGTATGACTTTTTTTATTCGGGATCGGGTAATGCGTGTGGTCGCGGCGTTGGCGTTGGCCGTTGGATTCCACGCGGTTTCAACCCAAGCGCAGCCGGCGGCGGAAGAAGGCGAAGCGCCGCCCGAAGAAGCCGCGTCGATGGGGATCATCGCTCCCATCTTGCTCTACGGCACGGAAAACAACACCTCGTGGATCGGCGAAACCGACGGCAACGGCTACCGCCTGATCAACCCCGATGACCCCCAGGCCATCAAGTATTTCTACGTCAACCCCCAACCCGGGCAAGAGGGCAAACGCACGGTGGCCGTATCGACCGTCGTGCTCCAGGGCGACGGGAGCATCGGCCTGCTCTACGGCTTCCAAGAAGACCCCAAGTCTTATTACCTGTTGCTCCTCGACGGTAATCGCACCGTGACCGCTTACCACCGCCCGCCCGAGGGGGGGCTGGTCAAACAGTTTCACGCCGAGTTGAGCTCAAACAACAGCAACGGCGGGCCGATGATGGTCACGCTCAAAATCGTCGAGGAAGGCGACACCGCCACGATCTGGTTCGACGACCGGAGGGTCACCACGCTCGAGGGGCCGGGGGTCGGCCAGGGTGGCGTGGGGATCGGGGCGTTGGGCCGAGTCGATGGCCTGTTTCTCGATTTCCAGTTGACATCTGCTGAATGACACGCGATGTCTGAACCCACTGGTTTGAGGCGTCTTGTCGATTTCGCGTGCCGATGCACCAATGCAGATGGTTGGTGGTACCACGCAGCCGTCACGTTTAACGCTACGCACTACTCGGCCGGCGTCTCGATCGCGGCCGCCTCTTCCCAAGCCTCGGCGATGATCTGGTCCAGGCGCTCGGCGTAGGCTTTCCGACGCATGGCGTAGAATTCCGCGTCGTGCGGGGCCGCGTCCAATTCGGGGCGTCTCGTCGGCTGGTACCGAGTCAGTTCCCGCTCGAGCGCGCGGTTGAAGCGATCGATCTCTCGCGCCCAGGGCTCCTGCACCTCCCACGACGCCAACACGGCGGCGAGTTCTTCGTCGTATAGCAACGCCTCGCCCAACGGTCTGGGCCCGGCTTTCGATTGCATCGCCAGCAGCTTCCACACCCCCGCATCGGCGACACCCGAGTCATTGATCTGATCGACGCGGAGCACCAACAGCACGAAGTCTCCCCGCTCGGGCTGGCCGTGGCGGGTGTAGGCGACCGACACGTGGCGAGCTCGGAGCTTTGGTAAATAATGAACCGCCGTCGGCGACATCACGGTGGTGTTGAGTTGTTCGTAGCTTTGCAGCAACGCCTGGTGTTGAGCTTCGAGCGCGGCTTGGGCGTCGGGCAGTTCGGCTTCGCCCAGCAACACGGGGTCGGCCACGCCGGGCGCGGGGTTGGCCTGGATCACGCCGACGATCCACGGACCGAAGGCCTCGGGCGGCGGCGCCGCGATCATCCCCTTGGGCGTCGCCGACCAGAGCGGCCAGGCCGCGCCGTCCGCCACGCGGGCGTGTTCAAACACCAGCGACGGATAGAACCGCACCGCCCGGCCGTCGGGCGCGACGACGCGCACGTCCACCATCACGGGGTTCGAGAAATACGCGGCGTCCGGCCGTTGAACCTGCGGCTCCATCGTCCAGCCTGCCGGGGTGGTGATGCGGGCCGCGGGCATGTTGTTCAGCCCGGGGTCGACCACCGTCAACGTCTGCGTAGCCGCCGGGGCAACGGCTTCGGACTTCTCCTTAACTACGACGACGCGATCACGATCGCCCGCGGCCTGACAACCGGCCAACACCAAACACGCCGCAACGACCAATCCCCGCGCGATGCTACACAGCCAACTTCGCGTGGTCGCTCCGCTCATCGCTGCGGCTCGACCTTGGTCCAGTTGCCCGGCAGGTTCAGGTCGCGGTTGGGGTTGTAATGGAAGTCGTTGCTGAGGATGTATCGGCCGGTGCCGTCGGTGTGGACGTTGTCGTAGTAGTCGGGGATCTTCACGGTCTGGCCGCCGATGTTGTAGTCCGAGACCTCGCGGATCCCGTCGATCTGCCGGGCGAAGCCTTCGTCTCGCATCGCGGTACGGGTGGCGTGGCCGCCGGCGATGATCGCGTTGGTCTCGCTGTTGATCTGCTGCATTTTGGCGTTGTGCGCCTGCCAGCTACGGTCGCGGTCCCGTCGGCCACGGTCTTCGATGCGGGCGAGTTCCTGCCAGTATTTGTTAATCTCAGCCTGCCACTGCGGATTCACCCGCAGCGACTGCGCTACCGTCATCAACTCGGGGTCGTTGAGGTAATCCGTGCCCACCGGCCCGCGGAGGCTGACCATGAATGACACCGACCACTTGCCGCCGGTGAGCTGGCCTTGGCTGAAATTCACATAGTATTGCCACGCGATGAGGACCGACTCTTCGAGCTCGATGCCGTTCTCGGTGTATTGCACCTTGACGACGGTCGCCTGGGTATCGAACGCGGTCCCCATGCCGAGTTGCGCTCCGGTTTCCGAGAGCTGCTGGGCCGACTGATACATCATCGCCGACTGCTGCTGGAGCAGTTTCGTCAGTTCGGGTTCGGGCTCTTCGGAGATCAGGCGGACGTTGGACACCGAAGGGTCGGGGTTGTCGCGCGCCATTTCCATCATCCACGAGCCGGGCGTCTCGGGCAAAGGATAGAACAGGCTGCCGTTGATCGGTTGAAATTTCTGGGCGCCCTGTTGCACGGCCTGGGCGGTGAACTCGAACGACAGGCTGGGCAAGAAGTGGAGTTGTCGGCCGTCGGGGGCGGTGTACTTCACGTCGATGAGGAACGGGACGTACCAGAACTGATTGCCGGTGCGGGTTAGTCCACCTTCGACCTTCCAGTCTTCGGGCACCAGCACGGTGTTGACGACCATGCCGTTGAGGCCGGGGTCGGTGACCTGGTGTTTCTTGAAGACGGTGGGTGTGTTGGCGTTGGCGTTCGGCGGGGTGTTTGCGGCGGGCGTAGCGCGGGGATTGCCCGACGATCGATCCGGCCCGGGCGCGTTGCCGGCCGGCGCCGACGCAGCGGGCGCGACCGCCGGGACATTGCTCGACGTATTTCTCGACGCGGCGCGGTCGAAATCGTACAGCACCTTACCCCCCGATTCGTCTTTGATCGCGGCGACCGCTTCGGCGTGGCCGGACGCGCCGGACGCGGCTTTGCTGCGGCGGCTGGGTTCATCGGCGGGGGCCGAGTTGCCCGCCTCGCGGCTCGCGCGGAACTCGGCGAGCAACGCGGCTTCTTCTTCGGTCAACGTCTGGGCGGCGACCTCGGCGGACCCTGATTCGGCCGGACTACTCTCGGCCGACTCGTCCTCGCCGCCGCAACCCACCAAGCCCAGCATCAGCCCCACGGCACAAGCCGCGCCAAAATCGAATCTCGTGTAACGCATCATGTATACCCCAACGTAAATGAATGATGAAAGTTTGCATCCACCCAGATGCCAACCGCGAAGGTAACCCAAACCCGCGGTTTTTAAAAGTGTTTAGCCCGCGATTCCCGGCGACGCCTTGCCCCCCACCGGATATCATCCAAACATGAACCCAGTCCTGCCCCCCCGTGTTTCCGCGTTGTTGTGTTGTGTGCTGTTGCTCGGCCTGCTGGCGGTGAATGGCCAAGCGCAGGTCGGCTCGGCCCTGATCGCCGCGCCCTGGCAGCCCGAAAAATCCTTCAGCGCCACCAACTACTTCATCGGCTTCGAATCCGAGTCCGACGGCGCAGGCTTCGACACCGATCTGGCCCGCGGCGTGTCGTTCGGCCGATTCCGTCTGGACAACCAAGACCCCCGGGCGGTGACGTTCGGCTGGCTGTACGACCACACCGCAATCGATTCGAGCGACCCGTTGCTCCCCGAACGCCTGGTCAGCGTCGCTTTCGCCGCGGGCATGGGCCTCGGCGAGATCGGCGACGGCTGGGAACTCAGCTTCTCGGCCGGCGGCGGCACCGCGAGCGATGAGCCTTTTGCCGACGAAGAAGGCTGGTACGGCGTGGGCAGCCTCGTCGCCACCAAACGTCTCGACCAACGCTCGGCCCTGACGCTGATCCTCGACTACGACGGCAGCCGGGCGATCTTCCCCGACATCCCCCTGCCCGGCATCCAGTACACCGTGTTCGAGTCGCCGTCGCTGCGCTACAGCTTCGGCCTGCCGTTCTCGACGCTGTACTACCAGCCGGACGACCGCTGGACGTTTGACGTGACCTACATCATTCCCATCGGCGGCAACGCGGAAGCCTCGTTCAAGATCGACGACCAGTGGTCGGCCTACTGCAGCTACACCGGCACCACCCGCGGCTACCACCTCGACGGCGAGCGGGACAACGAACGCTTCTTCTTCCAGCAAAGCCGACTCGAAACCGGCCTGCGCTTCACGCCCGCCCCGGGTTGGCGGTGGACTTTCGCCGGCGGCTGGGCGTTCGACCAGGAATTCACCCGCGGCTTCGACACCCGCGACGACGACGACGTCCGCGAACTCGACGACGCGGCGTTCCTCCGCGTGGGGCTGCGGCTGGATTTTTGAGAATCTAATCGGATGCAGTTCACCATCTCGGCATTCTCAACCGCACTGTTTTCAACGTGGGTCTTCATCGAAGAACTCGGATTACTTTTCGATGCGGGCGATGGAGTCGCCGCGGCCCTGATGCAGAAATCAAGAAAAGCGAATCACCTCTTCTTCAGTCATCCCGATCGTGATCACCTCGGCGGGATCCTTCAGCTTTATCAACTCAACGCGCGCGAGGGCAAGCCGACCATTGGCTATCCCAAAGATTCCGGATCGTTCCCCGCGCTTGAGCGTTTTGTCTCGCAGTTTGACCCCCAGTCGGGCCCGGCCACGTGGCTCCCGCTCGACGACGGACAAACGATCAAGATCGGCGGGAAAAGACAGGTCACGGCGATCCGCAACGGTCATATCGTCAGCACTCCGGCAAGCGTCAAGAGTCTCAGCTATCTCGTTACCGAAGATCGTTCCCAACTCAAGGCTGAATTCCAAGGTCTAACGGGAGAGGGAATCGCCAACCTGCGTCGTCAGCACGGCGATGCGTATGTCCTGAACATCGAACGAAAACCAATGCTGGGGTTTTCCGGCGATACGCCCGCACTCGAACCCGATGTGTGGCTAGGCGTTCCGGTCTTGATTCACGAATGTACTTTTCTCAAACAAGAGGATACGCGCGGCCAACATTCACACCTTGAACAGGTACTGGAAGCTTCTCGTTTTTTACCGCTCGAACATCTCATACTGACGCATTTTTCGAGCCGGTATTCACACGCCGACATCCAAGAAGCCGTCACGGAAACCGCGAATCGACTCGACATTCGATTCAATATCTTCTTGGTTCTGCCGGGCGAGACCGCTCGCGACATTCTGAATCAGGCGCCCGTATGGGCGCCAAGCCGTTAACCCATGAACGTCATCCGGCCACAGGCCGTTGGTAACATGGTGGCATGATCGACCTGAAAACCAAACCCGCCCGGCCGCTGGTGTTGCCTTCGATTCTCGCGGCGGACTTCACCCGGCTGGGCGATGACGTGGCCGATGTGCTCAACCAGGGGGCCGACGGCATCCACGTCGACATCATGGACGGCCACTTTGTGCCCAACCTTTCGATGGGCCCGCCGGTGATGGCGTCGCTGCGCCAGCGTTTCCCCGAAGCGTATTTCGACGTGCACCTCATGGTGACGAACCCCGAGATGTTCGTCGGCCCGTTCGCGGATGCCGGCGCGGATCACATCACGTTTCACATCGAAGCCACCGCCGGGCGGAAACAGCACCACGAGTTCGACTTGATCCAGCAGATCAAAGCCGCCGGCTGCACCGCGGGCGTCAGCTTCAACCCGCCGACCACCGCGGCCTCCGTCCAACACCTGATCGGCCACGTCGAGATGTTCCTGGCCATGTCGGTCCACCCCGGCTTCGGCGGACAGCAGTTCATCCCCGACGTCCTCGAAAAAATCCGCGAGCTTACCGCCCAATTTCCCGCGGCCGGCGACACGCGGATGGAGATCGACGGCGGCGTCGGGCCGGACAACGCCGCGCAGGTGGTCGCGGCGGGCGTCGACATGGTGGTCGCAGGCTCGGCGGTATTCGGGGCCGACGACCGGGCCGCCGCCATCGCCGCGATCCACGCGGCCGGGACACCTTAAGCCCGCTTCGGGCCGCGTCGATTACGGTATTCTGTGAGTGGGTTTCGACCCACCCCTTGCCTTTCTGCCATTCTTTTCGCCGAGGACGTTTCCGCCGCCATGGACAGCCCGATCGCCAACATCGAATCGCAGGGAAGCCGCGTCGTCGTCGAGATCACCGAAAGCGAAGTCGACACCGACGCGTTGCGCCTCCTCATCCAAGACCTCAAGGCGATGCTCGAAGGCGAGGCCCGCGTGTTTGTCTTCCGGCTCGAAGCGGTCGAGTTTCTGCCGTCGGCCTGCCTCGCGCTGCTGCTGATGTTCTACCAAGAGGTCAAGAAACACGACGGCCGGATCGTGCTGCTCAACTGCCAGGAAAACGTCGCGTTTCTGTTGCGGCTCGCCCGGCTGGACAAGATCTTCGAGATCGCCGAGGGCGACCCCGCCGACGTTTGATCCTTGGGGTTATCGGCGGACGCATCGGCCGTGCCACGCCGGAACCCCACGTCAACTTGCTGCCGTAAAAACCACCGTTTCGGTGGGCGGTGTCGCTTGTGCCGATTGGGTAAGCCCGCGGCCGTTGAGGTTTACCCGCGGTGCCCAAAGTGACTCGCCTGCGTCACCGATGAAATGTTAGATGAATGCGTAGTTCTCCCTCCCCGCTCTCCCGAGGCCCCGCCATGGCGACGTACGAATCCGAAATCGAACAGTCAGGCCCGAACGTGACCGTCAAGGTCGCCGGGCCCGACGCGTCGCACACCGAGATCAGCGAAGTCGTCGCCGAGTGCTGCGACCGGATGCGCTACGAGTCGGCGACCAACTTCGTCTTCGACCTCGATCAGGTCGAGTTCCTCGCCTCGGCGTGCATCGGCTCGCTGGTCGAACTGCTCCGCGAGGTCGAGCCGATGCGCGGCAAGATCGCGCTGGCCAACTGCGACGACAACGTGTCGTTCCTCTTCAAGGTGACAAAACTCGACGACGTATTCGGGATCTTTGACGACATCGACGAAGCGCTCGAATCGTTTAAGAAACAAGACGCGCGGTTCTGATGCCAACCCTTTAGCCCCGGGCTCTGCCCGGGGGCGCGGTTGTGTCCACATAGAAACCCCGGGCAAAGCCCGGGGCTAAAGGAAGAATTCACATCGCCCCGTCGATCACGGGTAACGCCGGGGGATCGGCGTCGTTGCGGCGCGGCGTCGGCACCTCGTGGCCGAAGGCGTCCATCGAAAACGTCAGCAACGTGTCGCTGCCCTCGGCGGTCTCGGCGATGAACAGGTGGTCCTGCTCGTTGGCCGGGCGGTTGCCGAACTTGGTGAAATCGAGTGTCGGCGAGGTCTCGAATCGCACGGTGTTATCATTGCGGGTGATGACGCCGGCCCAATCTTCGTGTTCGGTGCCTTCACTCCAGACGCTGCGCGGCGTCTCGGGTTCGGAAGTGTTGCGGTCACCGAGTACAAATGCGGTTGTACTAAAAGTTTCCTTCCATTCGTCTCGCCGGCCCTTGTCCATGATAGGTTCGTGGATACGTAACATCGCGTAGGAGTGCTGCTCGGTAAACAATGGTGGATCCTCGCCAAAAGGCTTACCTTCCCAGGGAGTAAGATTTTCTAACGGGTTGATGATGTAGTCACCTGTGAAGTAATTACCATACAACATCAACTCAAACCGGCCCCGCGTCGAATCATCAATCACGGTACCTTCGGGATCGAGGCCAGGGAAATAACCATCATTGCCGCCCTTCTTGTTCGACTGAGCAAAATTTATAAACGCCATGTGGATACCACGCAGTTGTGTCTGGTTTTGCATCGATTTAGCTTTGCTGCCATTGAGCGTCAGCGCGGCAGCACCTAGCGAACCACCGATCGACAACGCCGCCAAAAGCGTGACCGACTCCACCAACGTAAAACCGTATCGTTTTCGCATCGCCTGACCCTTTCGGAAAAAACTGAACGCAACGCTTCAAGTTTACCGGCCTTCGAGCAAACGCTGCCCCAGAAAATCCGACAACTCTTCGATCGGCGTGATCTTGTCGATCACCGCTTGGATGTCGTACTCCAGCCGGACAAACTCGACGCGGTCGTCGTGCAGGATGGCGTAGCTCGCGCGGGGGTCGCGGTCGCGGGGTTGGCCGACGCTGCCGGGGTTGACGATGCACTTCTCGTCGTCGCGGAAGGTGTAGGCCTCGCCGAGGTCGCCCGGCGGATAGAAGTCGGGCTCATCCGTAAACACGCCGGTGACGTGGGTGTGGCCGCAGAAGGCGCGGGTCTCGATGCGGTCGAAGATCGCCGCCATCTTGTTGGGCGCGGCCACGACGTCGTCGGGGAAGATGTATTCGTTGATCGGCCGACGCGGCGAGGCGTGGACCCACAGCGCCCCGTCGTACCACCGCCGGATGAGCAGGTTGCCCAGGTACTCGAACCGCTGGCGGCGTTTCTCGGGGTCGGGCTCGTCGTCGAACTGCTTGCGGGTCCAGAACGAGGCCTGCTCGGCCGACGTGTTGAAGCTGGTGGGTTCGTAGAGCACCGCGAAGTCGTGGTTGCCCATCATCGCGAACTCGCAGCGCTCCATGACCAGGTCGAGGCAGTCGGTGGGGTTGGGCCCGTAGCCGATGATGTCGCCGAGGCAGACGACGCGGTCGAGGCCGCGTTGGTCGATGTCGTCCATGACGACGCGCAGGGCGTCGACGTTGCCGTGGATGTCGGAGATGATCGCGGTGGGCATGGGGAATTGATTTTTGATTTTGGATTGAGGATTTCTGATTGCGGAAACCGGGCCGAGCCGTGGGATCGGGCTGTCCTACCGAGCCGCACTTCTCACGAAACCTTTACGATACCGGATTGCGGCCACGCTTGACGGTTTAGAGAAGATCGGCCGACGTTAGGGAAAATCAAAAATCCTCGATCCAAAATCAAAAATCCTCATCATTCGGCCCTCGGCTTTGGGCGACGTCGCCCGCACCGTGCCCTGTCTCGCGTCGCTCCGCCGGGCGTATCCCGAGGCGCAGATCGATTGGTTAGTGGGCTCGGCGTTCGTGGACGCGGTACGGGCCCACCCCGCGTTGTCCGGCGTGGTTCAGTTCGACCGCAAGGCCAAAGCTTCGGTTTGGCCGTTGCTGCGTCGGCTACGCCGAGCGCGATACGACCTGGTGTTCGACCTCCAAGGATTGGCCCGGTCGGGGCTGTTTGCCTGGGCGACGCGGGCCCCGGTCCGCGTTGGATACGCCAATGCGCGGGAGCTCGGCTGGCTGGGCGTGAACCGTCGACACGACATCGACCCGACCCGCCACGCGATCGAACGCATGACCGCCCTGCTCACGGCCCAGGGGATCGAGGTGGTTCACGACCTGTCGCTGCACGTGCCGACGGAAGACCAGGCTTGGCGTGAGACTTTTGGAGCGGAGCAAGGGTTGACGGCGGGGCGATACGCCTGCGTCGCGCCGACCGCGCAGTGGGGATGCAAGTGTTGGCCGATGTCACGCTACGCCGAGGTGACCCAACGGCTGCTCGAACGCGACGAACTCGACCGCGTCGTGATCCTCGCGGCGCCCCACGAACAAGCCAAGATCCTAGCGGGTTTCACGGCCCTCCCCCCGTCCCAACACGAACGCGTCCTCGCCCCCACCACCACCGTCGGCCAACTCATGGCTCTGGTCCAAGACGCCCGGCTGGTGGTCGGCAACGACTCCGCCCCGCTGCACCTGGCGGTGGGCCTGGACACGCCCACCGTCAGCCTCTTCGGCCCGACCGACCCCGCCCTCGTCGGCCCGCCCCCGCCCCCGGATATGGCCTCTCCGGTACCGGCTTCGACGAGCGCATCACACCGCGTGCTCCGCGCCCCCTCGGCGGTCGACCAAACGTTCAACTACCGCACCCACCGCGACGACGACACGCTCATCGCCGAGCTGACCGTGGACGCGGTGTGGGACGCCGTGGTCGAACAGCTGCAATAGCGACGGCCCGCCACAGCTTCGGGGCCGGGCTGTGCGGCATCGCTTCCGAGGTCTGAAAATGAGTTACCAATCCGGAACCGGGGCGGCGGTTTTACCAAAGCGGATCGATCGGAGCGCCGATGCTAATTCCTATTGGGCCACATTAGAGAGCGACGCATCATGTCCGATAAAAATATCCTCTTGGTGATCGACGACGACCCGACGGTGTTGGGCATCCTGGAAAACACGACGGCGGCGTTTCCGTTCCGCTGCGTCGGCTTCACCGGCCCGGCCGCGATGCTGGCCGACAAACCCGACGCCGACCACGTGGCGTGCATCCTGTTGGACAAAGATCTGGATAGCGGCGTCGACGGCCTCGAGTTGATGCCGTTGTTCGAGTGCGAGTACGCCACCGCGCCGGTGATCGTGATGGGCCAAGACGCGTTTTCTTGGGCCGACACGCTGAGCTACGTCGTCGAAGGCCACGCCTACGCGACCTGGAACAAATCCAGCGACGCGATGGACCTGTGGAACCTGGTGCAGTCGGCGATGGCGATCCACATCAAACGCACCGAGCACTTCCGCCAACGCAAGTGGGACGATATCCACCGCGAAGAGATCGAGTATGCCATCAACCGCAACCGAACGGGCACGCTCGATGATGTCGCGATCGACCTCGGGCTCACGCTGAGGCAACTGCGGTACCAGATGCGGAAGTACGATCTGGTGTGGCTCCGCAGCGCTTGAAACGCGGTTTAATCAAAAATTTTTTTGTCGCGTTCGAGTGACACTATTGGTCGACGACCAAGCCCGGGGGCGGAAAATCGCCATCGAAATAAACAGACGCCGTGACAGTTTTGTCACGGCGTGTTTATGAATGGCCGCGAGGACAAACCAGGCATTCGACAGCGTAACGAAAAGCCTTTATTAATATTCTGCGTGGGGCCGGGCCGGACACGGGGGGTGTCGGCCGCTCGTGCATTTTGTCAAAACTCTTTTGCCCCCGGAAGGTCGGCGGTGTGGTCTTCGGATCGCCCGCCGGCTTTTTTTGATGCATATTGCGTAGTTACATGTCGGGTGCCACACCTCGCCGAAGGCGATATGTGTTGAAGTCTAAACACACATCGGCTGCGCCGAGGTGTGGCACCCTTGGGAAATAACTTCGCAAATTGATGTAATGCGCTGCACCTGCGGCCATGATGCGTGTTGAGCGAACGATACGAAATGCATCGCGTGACCTGGTCCAACGGACACGATCACGTTGAGTACGTTTCAAGGTCGACGTGCCGGGCCGGCGAACGGGGTTATTCCGCGCTCGCCGTCGCCGAGGATCCGGCGTCGATGATGGTCCGGATCGCGGCCTGCATCGCGGGGGTGTCTTCGTAGAGGTAGCGGGCGACCTGCTCGAGGCGTTGGGTCGTGGCGGCGTTAAGCACCACACCCGCGGGCAGCGCCGGCTCGGCGGGCATGAGGGCGGCCCCGCCGGCCAAGTCGCCCGACAGCGCCGCGGCGAGGGCGTGGCCGGTGCGGAGGTCGGTGTCGCCGAGGTTGCCGAGTTGGGCGAAGCGTTGGCGGGCTTCGCGGTAGTAGCCCTGATCGAGCAGCGCCCACGGGTCGTCGCGATGCTCGGCGGGCAGTTCCACCGCCTCAACCGCGGTGACTTGGACATCGTCAAACAACACCGGCCGGGCGTCCGACGCGGAGGGCAAGACCCCGCGAGACTCACTGCCCAAAACGCTTCCGGACGCGGCGTTATGACTTCCGGGGGCGGGGGCGTTGGGGTTGGTGAAGCTGCGGGGCAGGTTGCGTACCGGCGGGTCGTAGGTGACAAACGGGCGGACGACGCCGATCTCGCGTTCGTAACGCGGGCTCCGCAGGTACGAGTCGACGTACACCCGGGCGGGCCGGCCGTGGGCGTCGTAGGAGTGGTAACGCGTGTCGCGGGTGCCGTGGATGCTCGGTACCTCGCGCAGCGGACGCACCACGCCGATGGCGCGCTCGGCCTCGGCGTAACGCCCGACTCTGACCGTTTCACCCCGGAAGGTCCGCAGCGGACGCTGAGTCACCACCACGGTCTGGGATAAACCGCTGTCGAGCGCCTCGGCGTCGGTGACCACACTGGTCTGGCCGGAGGCTCCCAAGACGGGAAACGCCAACACCCCCGCCACGGCCAGGCGGGACATCCAACACATCGAGTCACGGTGATTCATCTCAATTTCTCCGGGCGACGAGGACTCTCGGCTCCGTACGCCCCTCCCAGGGCACGGCCAAACGATTGAACACGCTTCAACCGCTACATTATAGGAACGTTTCCGCCGGGTTTGAGAGTAAAAAGCCCACGCATGCCGTTTTTAGTCCATTCCTGGAAGGCCTTTATGTTTATTTACGCGGGCATCGACGAGGCGGGGTACGGCCCGTTTTTCGGGCCGATGACCGTGGGCCGATGCGTGCTGCGGATTCCGAAGCTGGACCACGACGCGACGCCGCCGGACCTGTGGGCCCGGCTGAACAAGGCGGTGTGTCGGCGATTGTCGGGCCGAAAGGGCCGATTGGTGGTCAACGACTCGAAGAAACTGACCACGAAGGCAGCGGGCATCAAGCACCTGGAGATGGGATGCTTGGCGTTCGCGTCGCTGATGTACGAAGACCCCGAAGACGTGCCGGGCGACGTGGCGGCGTGGCTGGACGCGATGGGCGAGAAGTCGCACCGGTCGCTGCACGGGATGCCGTGGTACACCGTGGCCGAGGTCGGGCCCTGGGCGAAACTGCCGGTGTCGGCCGACGCGGGGGAACTGGCGATCGCGCGCAACGTGTTGCGGCAGACGTGTTCACGCATCGGGGTCGAGGTGGCCGACCTGGGCTGCGCGGTGGTGTTCGAAGACCGATTCAACCGCATGGTCGACGCGACGCGGTCGAAGGCGGCGGTGAGTTTCACGTTTGTCGCTGGCCATTTGCAGCAGGTTTGGCAGCAATACGCCGAGCACCGCCCCACCGTCGTGGTCGATCGGCAGTCGGGCCGGATGCGGTACCGCGACGTGCTGGCGATGAACTTCCCGGAATGCGAGGTCTCGGTGCTGGCCGAGTCGGCCGAGCGCTCGGCCTACCGGATCGAGGGGCGTCAACCTGGGAATTCTGGGAAATCCAGGAAGACCGAAATGACCGTAATTTTTCAGACCTCGGCCGAGGAACAGCACATGCCCGTGGCGCTGGCGTCGATGATCGCCAAATACAACCGCGAACTGCTGATGCAGCGGTTTAAGGCCTATTTCGCCGAGAAACTGCCGGGCGTGCCGCCCACCGCGGGCTACGGCAGCGACGCCAAGCGGTTCTGGGAAGACCTCCAGCCCCACCTGTCCAAATTGCGGCTGGACCGGAAAGTCCTCCGCCGGCACGCTTGACAAATGACGATAGGATTCTATAAATCTCAGTAAATCACCCGAGCCTCGGCCGGGTGAGCTCAGGCCGAATGTGGTACTTTGTGGGTTTGTCCCATATTTGAGAATTTCATTCGTTTGGGTTATATTTGATTACATGTAATCACGCCCCCGGAAGGGCTCGGCTTGGGACTTCGGTCCCAGCCGGGCCTTTTTTCTTACGCTGATCGATCTCCCCAAGGCCGGGCCGTCATAACCCGCAACGCTTGACCACCCCCCGCAGGTGCATCGGCCGGCCGTTCAACGTCCGTTTCGGGCGTTATTCATCCGTAGGGGTTGGACCACGGCAGCAGTGAATTGGACCTTTCGCTGAAACCCGCCCGGCCGTTGCCGGGCGCGTGTGAATCCGAGACCCCCACCGAATGACGAACGGGACGAATACGATGCTCCTCACTCCGACGACTTCCCGCCCGCTGGGCCTGACCGCCGCCGCCCTCTTGCTGACCGCGTCGGGGCCGGCGTGGGGGCAGAGCGAGTTCGCCTACGACTTCCAGATCCCCGCCAGCCAGCGGGCCACCTTCAACACCAGCGGGGCCGCCACCCTGGGCGATATGCAGGGCGACGCGTTCCTCAGCTCCGTGGTCTACCCCGACGACTCGGAATACACCGAGTACTACTCGCCCGTGAACGTCTGGGACCTCTACGGCCAGGCCGGCCAGGGCAAGAAGATCAAGATCCGCGGCGGCAGCAACATCACCGACGGCGTGCCCGGCCAGTACACGCTCGGCGGCTACGCCACCGACAGCTCCAGCAACACCATCACCGACGACGACGTCGACGCCTTCGAAGACACCCTCCGCGAGGTCCTGGCCAACAAGAACCTCAACAACTACTTCGACATGAGCGGCAGCCCCGACTTCGGCTTCACCATCAGCTTCGAGTTGCCCGTGATGGACGACGACCCCGACAACTCCGACGTCCGCGGCGAACTGCTGTTCTTCGAGCGCGGCTCGGGCGGCGGCAACTCCTGGCTGACCATGCAGGCCGTCGACGAAGACGGCAACGCGCTGGGCCCGGCCCTGGCGATCAGCCCCGAAGAAACCTACCTCACCTCGCCCGAGTTCGCGGTGCTCAACAGCAGCCAAAAGATCGGCGGCCTGGCCGTGGACGTCTCCCGCCTCGGCGTCTCGGAAGTCCAACACCTGCGCGTCCGCCGGACCACCACCAGCGACGACGGCTACACCCCGGTCTCCCGCGGCGGCGTCGACTTCCAGCCCGACTTCAAACTCATGGCCGTGATCACCCACCCCGAGCACCTCACGCTGCTGCAAGCGCTCTACGACTGAGTCGTTTCCCAACAAGTCATCCTTTCAACAATCCCCGGCCCGTGTCGGGGTTTTGTTGTTGGGGGAGACGGGGTCCTGCCTCAACACGATTGGATTGCACCTACGCGGGCTTAGCGGCCTCGGCGGCGGGCGAGGGCTCGTCCTTCTTCGGCGGCTTGACCTTCTCCGCCATGCTCTGGATCACGTAGAAGAACACCGGCACGAACACGATGCCCACGATCGTCGCCAACAGCATCCCGAAGAACACCGCCGTGCCCAGCGACCTCCGGCTCGCGGCGCCCGCGCCCGTCGCGATCACCAGCGGCGCGGTGCCGAGCACGAACGAAAACGCCGTCATCAAGATCGGCCGGAACCGCAGCTTCGCCGCCTCCATCGCCGCGTCGCGGATCGTCTTGCCCGCCCGGATACGCAGGTCACGCGCAAACTCCACGATCAGGATCGCGTTCTTGGCGACCATCGAGATCAACAGCACGAAGCCGACCTGCGTGTAGATGTTGTTGTCCAGGCCCAGCGCGTTGACCCCCGCCAGCGCGCCGAACACGCCCAAAGGCACGGTCAGCAAGATCGCCACCGGCGTCGTCCAGCTTTCGTACTGCGCCGCCAACACCAGGAACACGATCAGGAACGCCACCGCGAACGCGATCGCGGCCTGGCTGCCCGCTTCGAGTTCCTGATACGTCTGGCCCGACCACTCGAAGCCGAAGCCCGGCGGCAGGACCTCTTCGGACAGCCGGATCATCGCGGCGATCGACTCGCCCGACGACACGCCGGGGGCGGCCTCGCCGGTGATCGTCGCGGCGGGCGACTGGTTGAACCGCACGATCGACGCGGCGCCCAACGAGTCTTCGACCGTCGCGACCGAGTCCAGCGGCAGCGTGTCGCCGTTCTGGTTGCGGACTTTCAGCAGCGTGATGTCGTCGGCCGACCGGCGGAAGTCCGCCTCGGCCTGGGCGTAGACCCTAAAGACCCGGCCGAAGTAGTTGAAGTCGTTCACGTACGACCCGCCGAGGTTCGTCGCCATCGTGTCGAACACCACGCCCAACGGCACGCCGAGCTTCTGCGCCTTGACCCGATCGATATCGACGAACAGCTGCGGCACGCGGGCCCGGAAGCTGCTGAACATCTTGGTCAACGACGGGTCCTGCTCGCCGGCAAACACCAGCGAGTCGGCCACGTCTTGCAACGCCCCGACGCCCGCGTCGCTGCGGTCCTGGAGCTGATACTCAAAACCGCCCCCGGTGCCCAGGCCCTGGATGGGCGGCGGGGTGAAAGAGAAGACGATCCCTTCGGAGATGCCCCCGAGCTGCGGCGCGACCTGGCCCATGATCTGGTTGACGTGCGGCCGATCGTCCCAGCCTTCGAGGATCGCGATGGAGAACGCGTTGTTGCTGGCCTGGGTTCCGCTGAGCAGCGAGAAGCCGTTGACGCTGACCACGTTGGTCACGCCGGGGGTGTTGAGCAGGATGTCGTCGACCTGATCGACCACGTCGCGGGTCCGGGCGAGCTTGGCCGCGTCGGGCAGCTGCATGTTGACGAAGAAGTAGCCCATGTCGTCGGACGGGATGAAGCCGGTGGGCGTCTTGGTGTAGACGAAGCCGGTGAAGGCCACGAAGCCGCCGAAGACCAGGAGGGTGATGACCGCGAGGCGGACGCCCTTGGCGACCAGCCAGAGGTAGCCGGTTCGTGTTCCGTCGAGCAGCTTGTTGAACAGCACGAACACCGGGAAGCGGACTTTCTTCTGCGGCCGGAGCAACAGGCCGCACAACGCCGGGCTGAGCGTCAGGGCGTTGATGGTCGAGAAGCTGGTGGCGACGGCGATGGTGATGGCGAACTGGCGGTAGAGCACACCGGTCATCCCGCCAAGCAACGCCGTGGGGATGAATACGGCGAGGACGACCAGCGTCGTGGCGATCAGCGCGCCGCTGACCTCGTCCATCGCCTGCCGGGCGGCTTCCTTCGCGCTAAGGCCTTTTTCGTCGATGTTGCGCGACGTGTTCTCGACCACGACGATCGCGTCGTCGACCACGATGCCCACCGCGAGGATCAGGCCGAAGAGCGTCAGCATGTTCAACGAGAAGCCGAAGATCAGCAGCACCGCGAAGGTCGCCAGCAACGACACGGGGATCGTGATCGTGGGCACCAGCGTCGCCCGCAGGTTCTGCATGAACAAGTAGGTCACCAGGAACACGAGGAAGACCGTGATGAACAGCGTCGTGATGACCTCTTTGATCGAGGCGGTGACGAAGGTGGTGAAGTCGAAGGTGACCTGCTGCGCAAGCCCTTCGGGGAAGTCGCGTTCGAGGTCGGCCATCGCGTCGCTGATGCCCTGGGCGACGGCGACGGCGTTCGAGCCGGGCAGCTGGTAGATCCCCATCGTCGCGGCGGGTCGGCCGTTGACCTCGGCCGACCAGGCGTAGTCCTGCGACGACAACTCGACGCGGGCGACGTCTTTGACGCGGACGACGCGTTGGTCGTCGCCGACCTTGACGATGATGTCTTCGAACTGCTCGACCGAGTCGAGTCGGCCGAGGGTGGTGACGGTGTACTGGAAGCCGTCGGCGGTGGTCGCCGGTTCCTGGCCGATCTTGCCGCCGGAGACCTGGACGTTTTGCGACCGCAGCGCGTCGAGCAGGTCGACGGTGGTCAGGTCGCGGGCGGCGAGTTTTTCCGGGTCGATCCAGATACGCATCGCGAACGGCTTGCCGCCGAACACGAACACCTCGCCGACGCCCGGCACGCGGGCCAGGCGGTCCTTGATGTAGATCTCCACGTAGTTCGACAGGAACAGCTCGTCGAACTCGGGGTTGAGCGGGTTGCCCTCGTCGTCGGTCTCAGCGTACACCGAGACCACCTGCAGCAGGCTGGTCGAACGCTTTTTGGTCTGCACACCCTGGCGGGTGACTTCCTCGGGCAGGCGGGGCTCAGCGATGGCGACGCGGTTCTGCGTGTAGACCGAGGCGAGGTCCGGGTCGGTACCGAGTTCGAAGGTGACGTCGATGGTGACGGTGCCCTCGGACGTCGAGGTCGACTTCATGTAGATCATGCCCTCGACGCCGTTGAGCTGCTGCTCGAGCGGCGCGGTCACGGTGTCGACAACGGTCTGGGCGTCGGCCCCGGGGTAGCTGGCGGTGACCTGCACCACGGGCGGGGCGATCTCGGGGTACTGCTCGATGGGCAGGACGACCACGCTGATCAGGCCGACGACCACCATGATGATGGCAACGACCGAGGCGAAGACCGGGCGGTCGATGAAGAAGCGAGAGATCATCGGCTCACTCCCCCGCTTCCGGGGTGGCGGGCTCGGCGGGAGAAGACGCGGCGGGCTCGGCCGGGGCCGGCGGAGCACCCGGCGGGGTTTGGCGGATGGTCACCGGGGCGCCGGGGCGGGCCTTCTGGATGCCTTTGGTGACGTAGGTCTCGTCGCCGGTCAGGCCCGCGACCACGACGATCAGGCCGTCGTCGGTTTTATCACCAAGGGTGACGGCCCGGCGTTCGATAACGTTGTTTTCGCCGACGACCAAGACGAACTTGCCGGTGAGGTCGGTGCTCAGCGCATCTTCGCGGACGAGGATGGCGTTTTCGATGGTGTCGTACGGCACGCGGGCCCGGACGAACAGGCCGGGGAAGAGCCGGCCCTCGGGGTTGGGGATGTTGCCGCGGACGCGGAGCGTGCCGGTGGATTCATCGACGACGTTATCGACGTAATCGATCATCCCGTCGAAAGGGAACTCGCCGGGGGCGTCGCTGGAACGGGCGATCTCGATGGGCGGCGGGGGCGGGCCGTCCTCCCCGTTGACCTCGCCACTGTGGTCGCGGTTGAGGTATTCCTGCACGATGCGTTCGCTCACGTCGACGTAGACGTAGATCGGGTCCATCTGGACCACGGTGGTGAGCAGCGTTGGCTCGCCCATCCCCACAAGCGTGCCGACGTCGACCATGTTGCGGCTGACCCGGCCGGCGATGGGGCTTTTGACGTCGGCGTAGTCGCGCTGCAGTTCCGCGTCCCGCAGCGACGCCTTGGCGGCCAACTCCTCGGCCTCGGCGGTCTTGAGCGCGGTGATGTACTTCTGCAGCTCGCGCTCGTTCGCGGCGTTTTTGTCGAACGCCTCCTGGACCTGGTTCTTCTCGATCGTGGCGAGTTCGACGGCAGCCTCGGCCGACTTGAGCGCGGCCTGGGCCGACTCGATGCCGATGTCGTACGGCGCGGTCTCGATGGTGAACAGCTTGTCGCCCTGGGCCACCGGCGAGCTGACCTCGAAGTGCATTTCTTCGAGGATGCCCGAGACGCGGGCGCGGACCTCGACGCTGCTGACCGATTCGAGGTTGCCGGTGTAGTGATAGTAGGACGTGACGTCGCGCCGCTCGGGCGTGGCCACCTCGACGGCCGGCGGCGGGGGCGGGCCTTGCTGGTTGGGGCCGCCGCAACCCACGGCGGACAACACCGCCACGGCAACAGCGCAGAGAGAAACGGGGATTCGCATCGTCGGCTCCGAAAAGGTCGCGAGAAGAGCACGCAATATAAGTCAAACCCCTTAGCGCCGCCCCATCAATTTTTCGTCGAGTTCACGGCCGATACCGCGCCACGCACCCCGGCGCTTCGCCGACCGAGATCTCTTTGAGCCAGACGTGCTCGGGCAGCCCGCCGGACACGGTCCAGGCGATCTGCTCGGCGACACGCTCGGCACTGGGATTGATCGCTAGGCCGTGGGCGTGATCTTCCCCGCCGGCACCCCCGGAGAACGGGGCGACGGCGTTGAGGTTCTGGTTCCGCCACGGGCCGATGCGCGACTCGACGAGTTGTTCGAGGTCGTGGAAGTCCATCACGGTGTCCATCGCGTCGAGGCCTTCGCTGGCGACGGTGGCTTTGACCAGCCAGTCGTGGCCGTGCAGCGGTTCGAGCGAGCCGTCGGGTAGGCGGAGGGCGTGGGCGGCGCTGAAGGTCTTTTCGATGGTGGCTTCGTACATGGTGCCTACACTGTCTCGCTATGACCGCAGAATCGCAAGCCCAAAAACCGACGTCCGACCCCAGCCCGATTATCGGGATCGACCTGGGCACGACGAATTCGCTGGTGGCCCACTGCACCGAGGCCGGGCCGGTGATCCTCGAATCGCCCGAGGGGCAGCGGTCGTTGCCGTCGGTGGTGCGGTTGATGCCCGACACCGACGGCTCGGGTTACACGCTGGAAGCCCTCGGCCAAGCCGCGCGCGACCGCGCGGTCGAGTTTCCGACGACGACGCTGCACAGCGTCAAGCGGCTGATGGGCCGGAGCGTGGAGGACTTGGGCGGGGACGTGGGCCAATTGCCGTACGCCGTGGTCGCCGGGCCGCAGGACACCGCCCGCGTCGCGTTGCCCGTACCCGACGCCGCATCGGACGCCTCCAAAGTCGTAACCGTCACGCCGCAGGAAGTCAGCGCGATCGTGCTGCGCGAACTCAAGCGCTGGGCCGAGGCGGCGCTGAACGCCGAAGTGAAGCGCGCCGTCATCACCGTGCCGGCCTATTTCGACGACGCCCAACGCCAAGCCACGCGCGACGCCGGCCGACTCGCCGGGCTCAACGTCCTGCGCATCGTCAACGAACCCACCGCCGCGGCTCTCGCCTACGGCCTCGGTCTTTCCGAGGAAGTACCTCAAACCTCGACCGCCAAAAAACAACTCGCCCAAGGCGGCTCGATCTCCCTCAACACCAAGCTCAACCCCGAAGCCTGCGCGTCCGACGCCGAGCCATCACCCGCCCCACCCACCCAAGCGACGCCCTCTTCCGCGCAAACCGTCGCTATCTACGACCTCGGCGGCGGCACGTTCGACGTCTCGATCCTCCGCCTGCAACAGACCGAAACTGGAACCATCGACCAGGTCCTCGCGACCGACGGCGACACCCACCTCGGCGGCGACGACTTCGACCAACAACTCATCACCCTCTCCCAAAACGAAATCCGCACTCAACTCGGCCAACCCGACCTCGACTTCCCCCCCGCCACCCGCCAGGCCTTCCGTAGCCTCGCCGAGCAGACCAAGATCAAGCTCAGTACCGACGACGAAGCGCAAGTCGAAATCGATCTGGGCAACGGCCAGTCCTACGCCCGCACCATCACGCGAGAAGAGTTTGACGCGATGATCACCCCATTGATCGACCGCACGCTCGACGCCTGCCGCCGCGCGATCAAGAACGCCAAGCTCACCGCCGACGACCTCGACCGCGTGATCCTCGTCGGCGGCAGCACCCGCGTCCCCCTCGTCCGCCAGCGCGTCGCGGACCTCTTCCAGAGCGAGCCGTACACCGCGCTGAACCCCGACGAAGTCGTGGCGCTGGGCGCGTCGGTGCAGGCCGCCGTGCTCGCGGGGATCAAGCGTGACACGCTGCTGCTGGACGTGATCCCGCTGTCGCTGGGCATCGAGACGATGGGCGGCGCGGTCGCCAAGCTCATCGTCGCCAACTCGACCATCCCCGCCCGCGCGACCGAGATGTTTTCGACCTACGCCGAGGGGCAGACCAACGTGAAGATCCACGTCCTGCAGGGCGAACGCGAGTTGGTCAAGGACTGCCGATCGCTGGCCACCTTTGACCTTACCGGCATCCCGCCCATGCCCGCGGGCCTGCCGAAGATCAACGTCACCTTCCTCGTCGACGCCAACGGCATCCTCTCCGTCCAGGCCGTCGAAGAACGCTCGGGCCGACGCGCCCAAATCCAGGTCGTGCCCAACCACGGCCTGACCCGCGACGAGATCGCCCAGATCGAATCCGACTCGTTCACCCACGCCCGGGCCGACATGAACGCCCACCGCCTGATCGACCTCCGCCTCAACGCCAAGCTGGACCTCCGCAACATCCAGAAGCAGCTCGATCGTTTCGCTGACGACACGGACTCGCCCAATCAAAAATCCTCAATCAAAAATCAAAAATCGCTATCCCTCGACCCCGCCTACCGCGCCGAGATCGAAGCCCACATACAAACCGTCCAAACCTACATCGACACGCCCGATGCGGACAACGACGCCGACGCCTTCCAACAAGCCCTGCACGACCTCGACCACGCCACGCTCCGCCTCGCCGAACTCAACATCGCCCGCACCCTCCGCGACGAAAACTAACTCCGCCCTTCTGTGGTTTTTTAACCCGAGGCTTCAACCCGCCGGGCTCTGCCCCTACCATGGCGGCCATGCCCGATCCTTCCGACCTTCCGGCGTCCGCGGCGATCCCCGCCCCTCCCGACGAGTTCTACCCCAACCCGCCGCTTGTGGACTACGCGGGCATCCCGCCCGAAGCGCTCGACGAGCAGCAGCGCATCGTGTGCGACCTGCCCTGCCGCAGCTGCGGCTACAACCTCTTCATGATCCACTCCCGGGCCAACTGCCCCGAGTGCGGCACCGCCGCCCACTGGTCGCTCGTGGGCGATCTGCTGCGTTTCGCCGACGCCGAGTGGGTACAGGCTCTGGCTAAGGGGCTGGCGTGGCTGCTGGTCACGACCCTCCTCACGTTCGTCTTGGCGTTCGCCGTCGGGATAGCCGCCGGCGGCCTGGCGGCGACGGGCAACTCCACCGAAATCGTCGAGGTGTTCGCCTTCGCCATCGGCATCTTGGGCACCTTGGCGGCCGCCTACGGCTACTGGCTGATCACGACGCCCGAGCCCCTGCCCAGCCCCGACCTCCAACCCGCCGACAGCGTCCGCCGGTGGACCCGCGGGCTGTTGCTCACCACCATCCCGATCGCGCTCTTCTCCCTGGCGCTCGAAATGGTTTCGACGTTCACGGCCGACCCGACGAACCCGACGTGGACCACGCTCGATAGCATCATCACGGCCATCGACACATTGAACAGCCTCATCATAATCGCCGGCTGGTTCTGCCTCGCCGTCATCCTCCGCCGGCTGGCCCGCCGAGCCCCGCACGCGGGAATGGCCCGCGAGACCACGATCCAGATCTGGAGCTGGGCTTCGCTCTTGGGCCTCGCGTTCCTCAGCGGCGTGGTGATCTTCGCCCTGGTCACGTTCACCGGCCCCAACGCCCCGGGGTTCGGCGGACCCGGCAGTACGGGCTTGATCGCCGCCCTGGGCTGCGGCGGAGGCCTGTTCGCCCTCGCCCTCGGCATCTGGGCGCTGGTCCTACTGATCCGCTACTACAACCTGTTCAAGAAGCACGCCGGATACGCCCGCTTCCGCATCCCCGAACACCGTCCCCCCAGACTCTGAGCAAACACCCCACCTTCCCCCACGACTCACCCGCAAA
>JBCCST010000042.1:0-33379 GCA_039199695.1 Planctomycetota bacterium
AACCTTCATCCGCGAAAACCCCGACCTCTTCGCCGAGATCAAGAAACTGGTCATGGAGAAAAAAGGCGTCCTCCCCGTCGGCGAAACCCCTCCGGGCGCCGACGAAGAACCCTTAGACGCCCCCGAAGACGTCTGAATTCAATTGCAAAGTAATAAAATAGGGGAAAACACCGGGTTGCGCTGATATTTACATCAGTGCGACCTGTTGTTTACAGTAAATTGAGTAATGCTTTTTATCTTTCCTTTTTCCGGAACACAAAATGGTTTTTTACTTTCGTGTATTTGTCGCCATGTTCATCATGAGCGTCTTGGGATGTTCAACCACCGACCGACCTGTCTGGATGGGCCCCGAACCCCCATCAGCAGTGATAGATCAAAATAACGATTACGTCACCCATTTTAAATATATAAAAGATGATGAGAATGATGACCGAGATTTTTATTTGGAGTACTACAACGCGGATAAATCGACTGAGCGTCGAAATGAAATCCTGTATGACTTAATGAGTATGATTGACCACGAGTACCACGAATACGAGGTCAACATTCGATACGCAAAGGGTACTCAGGAGGCCTTTTTTGACTTTACTGAGGCCGCTTTGGCATTTTCGACAACGGTTGTTGGGGGTGAGCAAGCAAAAACGGTGTTAGGTGCAGTGTCATTACTTGTACAGGGCACAGAAAAAGCCTTCGATAAGGCTTTTTTTAGAGAGCGTGTCGTCGAAGTTGTTCAGCTTGAAATGCGTAAGAACCGTGCCATTATTTTAAAAGAAATTTTTCAAGGGATGGAAGCCGGCATTGCTGAATATCCACTGTTAGCTGGTCTTCGTGATATTGTTCGCCTTCATCATGCAGGTTCGGTTACGCGGGCGATGCAAACATTTGCTGAGAGCGTAAATGCAGAAAAAGTAAATGCAGAAGAAGAAGCATCTGAGGCTCGGAAGAAGATGCTCAAGATAAATGGATGACACTTGCGGCGGGTGGCTGGGGTTAAGCGCAGCGAACCCCCAAGTTTTGGGTTGAGGGTTCTGGGGGCTCACTTCGTTCGACCCCAGCCACCCATTGGCGGCTATAAGCACCCCAGCCCCTTGGCAAAATGAACTATGACCCATCGTTTTTTCTTCATTATCTCCGGTGCACGACTAAGATAGTTGCATGACCAAAGACGCATTCATCAAACAAGTATCCTCGCTTTCCGAGGCCGACTTCGCGAAGGTTTCGCCGTTTCTGGAGGCCGATCTGGAGGCGATGAATGCGCTCGACGATTTACGAAACGAGATCGCGGCGGCGCGGGAGGACGCGGCGAAGGGGCCATTGTTCTCCGCGGACGAGGCCTACGAGCGGGTACGGCGGAAGCTGTCGTCGTGAGTCGAGACATCCGGTGGTCCCGTCGCGCGGCCGACCGTTTGGAAGAAGCTGCGCTTTATTTCGAATCGGCCCGTGACGATGCGGGTATGCGGTTTCTGGAGGATGTGCAGGAGACGCTGGAGCGGGTCGCGTTTGCCCCGATGGCTTGTCCGGGCATCCCCGGCGAGCCGGAGACGACCCGCCGGGCGGTGTTACCGCGTTTCGGCTACTGGATCGTCTACGAAGTGGAATCTGATGCGATCGTGGTGCTGACGCTGTGGTCCGCCGTGCGCAAGCCGAGTTCGTGGAAGTCGGATATCGACTAACGCTTGATCAAAACTTCCCGGAGGTCATTTGCCATCTCGAACCGACACGCTGTCTTTCTGGTCGCACCCCAAGCGGTTCGCGGTGGGGTTTCGACTGGCCGACAACTGGCCGGAAAGTGGCCGGGAAGTGGTGGGTTTGACGAAGCAAGCCGCGGGCGGCAGACCAGACCACCGCAAACAGACCGCGCTTCGGCCGTGTGGTGAGAGCTGGCCGACCGGCGGTTTACGGGAAGATGCCGCGGAGGCGGTACACCTCGGCGACGTGTTTGAGGGCGGCGGCGAAGGCGGCGGTACGCATGTCGCAGTCGAGTTCGGTGCGGGTGGCCAGGACCTTGGCGGCGGCGCTGCGCATGTGTTTGCGGAGCTCGGCGTCGACGCGTTCGAGGTCCCAGATCTCGCTCTGGCGGTTCTGCATCCACTCGAAGTAGCTGACGACCACGCCGCCGCAGTTGCACAGGATCGCGGGCAGCACGTCGATGCCCCGCTCGGCCAGGACCTTCTCGCCCTCGGGCGTGGTGGGGGCGTTGGCGGCCTCGGCGATGACCTTGCAGTTGAGCATGCGGGCCTGGTCGATGCCGATCATCTGCTCGAGGGCCGCGGGGACGAAGAGATCGACCTTGGTGGTGTAGAAGACTTCTTCGCTGATGGGCTTGGAGCCGGGGAAGTCGGCGACCCCGCCGGTCTTGACGACGTGTTCGGCGAGGTCCTCGGCGTCGAGCCCCGCGCCGGGAGTGGAAGGGGCGATCGCGCCGGTGTGGTCCATGACGGCGGCGAGGTGGCTGCCGTGGGCGGCGAGGAGTTTGGCGGTCCACGAGCCGACGTTGCCGAAGCCGACGACGGAGTAGGTGGTGTCGGCCAGGGGTTTGTCGATCATCTCTGGGAGGAGGTCTTCGATGACGTAGACAACGCCCTGGCCGGTGGCCTTTTCGCGGCCGACGGAGCCGCCGAAGGCGACGGGCTTGCCGGTGACGACCGCGGCGCCGCTGCCGTGGTGGGTGGCGTTGTTGAAGTTGATGTAGGTGTCGGCCATCCAGGCCATGACTTGGGCGTTGGTGCCGACGTCGGGGGCGGGGATGTCGTGTTCCGGGCCGATGTTGTCGCCCAGCGCCGCGATGAACCGCCGGGTCAGCCGCATCAATTCGTCTTCGGAAAGATCGTTCGGGTTGACCTGCACGCCGCCCTTGCCGCCGCCCAGCGGGAGCCCGGCGAGCGAGCACTTCATGGTCATGAGCACCGACAACGCTTTGACGTGGTCGAGGCTGACCCCGGCGTGGTAGCGGATGCCGCCTTTGTACGGGCCGAGGATGTTATTGTGCTGGACGCGGTAGCCTTTGAAGAGTTTGTAGCTGCCGTCGTCCATCTCGACGGGGAAGTGCACCATGACCTCGGACTTGGGCTCGGCCATGATGAGCTGGAGGTGGCGGGGCAGGTTGAGGCGGTGGCCGGCGTCGAGGACCTGGGTGATGACCTGCTGGTAGATGTTGGCCGGATCGTAGCGGAAGCCGAGGTCGGCGAGGATGCGGGCGGGAGAGTTGGGCATGCGGCGGGCCTTGGAAGGGGTGGAGGCGGAGTCGGCTCGGCGGGATCGGATTCAGCGGCGTGAGTGAAACGTGAAACGCATGAAGCACTCAGTTTATCGACCGACGGCTCGGCGGGGGTTGAGTGGAATGATCTGTCGGTCGTGTTTGTGGTCCGTGGTGGTGAATACGCCGGGTCGGTGTGATTACAATGTTTAGGTCATGCTGATTTATTCCTGTAGCGACCTGATTTTTGCGACCAAGATCCGCAGCACCGCCGAGGTGTTGCGGGTTGAGTCACGGCCGGCCCGGAACCTCGACATGTTGCGGGCCCGGTTGGATCAGGTGGACGACGGCAAGGTGAACGAGCCGGTGACGGGCGTGATGATCGACCTCGAACTCGGCGAGCAGGCGTTTGAATTGATCAAGCTGGCGGCGCAACACGCGGCGAAGGTTTCCGGGGCGGATTCCGAAGAGGCTTCCCGAGACAGTTCCGGGGAGGGAGGGCCGACGGTGATCGCGTTTGCGCCCCACGTGATGACCGAAGCGATGGCGGGGGCGGAGCGCATCGGAGCGGACTTGGTGATGGCACGGGGTTCATTTACGAATCAGCTGCCGGAGCTGATCAAGCAGTACGGGAGTTGAAGTTGGGCATGGCGTTTTCGTACGACCGATTCGTAGCAGACGTGCGTGACGCGGCGGCGTCGGCCGATGCCCCGATGGCGGCGGTCCAGCGGGTGATGCACGAGGCGGTGGCGGATCCGGCGGCGGTGGCGTCGGCGGTTCCGGAACGCGAAGACGATGAGTTACATCTGTTTGAAGACGCGTCGGTGTCGATCTGGGTGTGTCGGTTTCGCCCGGACGTGGTGATGCCGGCCCACGAGCATAAGATGCCGGTGGTCATCGGCGGCTTCGCGGGGATCGAGAAGAGCATCTTGTATCGGCGCGTCGGAGACGAACTCGAGCCGATCGGCGAGCGATCTGTCGGCCCCGGCGAGGTGATTACGATCGGCGCCGACGCGATCCACGCGGTGACGGCGGAAGGCGACCAGCTGAGCCACGCGCTGCATGTGTACCTGGGTGAGTTAACCAAGGTCGAGCGTGATCTGTTTGATGAGGCGACGGGCGGGACGGTGCCGTTTACGGACGCGAACTTTGAGAAGTTGAAGAAGCGGAAAATTTAGATGGGCGTTTGGTTTAACTTGCGTGGTGTTTTTTAATGCAAGCGCCTGCGCGGCGAGCGGCAGGGGCTCTGCCCCTGCACCCCGACAAGCCCGAGTGGTTTGTAACTTGGTGAGTGTGCGGAGCGTATGCCTTGCGCATGCTATTGCTTCGTACGCATCCCGGACTGGCTCAACGCATCTTCACAGCGGTGTTCGGCTTTTCGGTCTTCATGGCGTTGGGGGATTTGATGTTCCTGACGCGCGGTGTGCTTCATGGCAACTGGGGTAGCGTCGTCTTTGGCATCGTGGGCTTATTGATTTGCTGGGGTTACGGCGCGACCGCGTGGCGGGGTCGGCGTGTGATGCGAAAACTTCGCCGAAGATCGGCGGGGCATCGAACGACATGAGTATTCATTGGGCCGGGGCAAAGCTCCGACTAGTTATTGTCGAGGCAACACACCCACCGGACAATGATTCACCGCGCAGTCTTGTACCTTATCACTGAGGTAAATCAAGGATGCGATAGACGACGGGCTGACCGTGCACTTCGGCGAGTTGTTCGATCGCCTGCGCCGCCGCGTCGAGGTCGCCGCGCTTGGCTTCGTGGGTGGCGATGACCACGGGGACGAAGTCGTCGGCGGCGTGGGCGTCATGTTGCAAGAGCGACGACAGGCTGATGCCGCGGTCGCCGAGAGCTTGGGTCATCTTGGCGACGACGCCGGGCACGTCGAGGGCGTTGACCCGGAGGTACCACCGGCTCTCGAGGTCGCCGGGTTCGACAAGCGGGGCGGGCTGGTGCAAGTCGGGCGTCAACCGCATGTTGCCGAACGCCTGGGGGTAAGCCCCGCAGGCGACGTTGAGCAGGTCGCCGACGATGGCGGACGCGGTCGGCCCTTGGCCCGCACCACGGCCGTAGAACATCGTGTGGCCCACCGCGTGGCCGACGACGGACAGCGCGTTGAACGAGCCGTGCACCTGAGCCAATTGCTCGGACTTGGGGATGAAACACGGCGCGGTGTTGAGCGCGATGTAGTCCTGGCCCCGCCAACGCTCGGCGCTGGCGATGAGCTTGATGTCGAAGCCCAGTTCGTCGCCGTAGCGGACGTCGTCGAGGTCGAGCGTGTCGATGCCGTGGCAGGGCACGTCGTCTTCGGTGATGTTGACGCCGTAGGCGAGCGAGGCGAGCACGGCGAGTTTCTGCGCCGCGTCGGCCCCCGACACGTCGAGGGTTTCGTCGGCCTCGGCGTAGCCCTTTTCTTTGGCGCCTTGCAACGCGTCGGCGTAGGATTCGCCGTGCTGGGTCATCTGGGTGAGGATGTAGTTGCAGGTGCCGTTGAGGATGCCGAACAGGCCGGAGATCCGGTTGGCCATCAGCCCGGCGGTCAGCGCGGTGACGCAGGGGATGCCGCCGCCGATGGATGCTTCGAAAGCCAGCGAGACGCCGTGTTGTCGCGCGGTGGCGAATAACGCCGGGCCGTCTTTGGCGAGCAGCGATTTGTTGGCGGTGATGACGTGTTGACCCGCTTCGAGCGCGCGTTTGACGTAGCCGCCGACCGGGTCGATGCCCCCGGCGACTTCGATGACCACGTCGGCCTTGTCCCCGGAATCGGCCGCGAAAAACGCATCGGCGTTATCGGTGAACAACCCCGCGTCAACGTTCGCCGACTCCGCGGCGGCGGTCGCTTTGGCCAGGTCCCGGACGAGGATTTTCGTCAGCGTGATCGATCGCCCGACGCGGTCGGCGTAGAGGTCGGCCTGTTCGTGCAGCAGTTGGGCGACGCCGCGGCCCACGGTGCCGTAGCCGATCATGGCGACTCGAAGGGGGGGCTGCGACATCGGACTCGGACTCCTCAACACTCAACGCGGACGGGAAGCACTTTTCGAACGAAGCAGCATACCAGTCGCCCGGATGCTCGGCTACACTACCAAGGTGAGCAAATCGACCCCACCCGCCGCCGCCTCCCTGCCCAGCGTGTCCGACGACCTGCTGATCACGCCGATCTGCGCGATCTTCCGACGTTTCCTCAAACGGCAAGGGCTCAAGTTCACCACCGAACGCGCGCAAACCCTTGACGTGGTGCTCGGCAAAGAGCACGTGTTCGAGGCCGACGAACTGCTCGAAGAAATGAAGACGGCCGGCCACCGCGTCAGCCGGGCGACGGTGTACCGCACGCTCAAGCACCTGCTCGAGGCGGGTATCATCCGCGAAGTCCTGATCGACTCCGGCAAGGCCCACTACGAGCTCGCCTTCGGCAAAGCGCCCAAGGGCCACCTCGTCTGCGTCGAAACCCAACGCATCGTTGAATTTCCTACCGCCGAGTTGGATGCGCTGATGGAGAAGCTGTGTAAGGAGCACGGCTTCGATCCGGTGAGCCATCGGTTTGTGGTGTACGGGGTGTCGCCCGAGGCGCAGAAGGCGGAGCAGGCGGAGACGGCGGATACAGACAGCGAGGCCTAGTGCGTTCAATGGCATTCCCTGGGCTAATTCGTCTTTGCAAATTATTTCGGGGTAGACCCGCTACATATAAATCGCAATTCACCAATCCGGAACAGCAAAGAATGCTTGCCATCCTGACGAGCGAAGGGTGGATGAGTCACGGACAGTTTGCATTCAAGAAAAATGGATATGAATTGGTTTTCGACACTTCGAGCTATGTCGAGCTTTATGAATTGAGCAGTGGCAAACGAATCGATGAAGCAAGAATCACGGGTTCGGGGGATATGTCCGAATTTTTGAAACAGATCGATATCTGATTTTTTTATTCGCCTTCTTCGATATCCGCCTGTTCGATCGGCCGGCTGACTTTGTACGACTCGTCGAACCACCGGCCGAGGTCGATGGTCTTGCAACGGGCGCTGCAGAAGGGGAAGGTTTTCGCGCCTTCGACCACTGGGGTTTTGCACGTGGGGCAGGCCGAGGTTTTGGGGGCGGGGTTGAGGTTGCGGTCGGTCATAGTTTGGGGGGGGTGATTTGTGGTGGTCGTGGGCCGTGGCGGCCCGGGTCATTGACCTGGGGCTAAAGTTTTTAGTTTGGTCAGGCGGTCGGCCCATCGGCCGTGGGGGGTGAGGTTGATTTGTCGCTGGTTGCCGTCGGCGTGTTGAATCTCAACGTGAAGGCGGTCTTCGCCGAGTGGGTTGCCGGGGGCGGCCGCGATGAGCTTGGCCCATTCGACGGCGGTCACCGAGGTTCTGCGGAGTTCATCGTCGTAGCCGAGCGTGGCGAGATCGTGGGCGTCGGTGATGCGATACGCGTCGATGTGAACCAAGACGGGACGCTTCGGGTCGTCGTCGATGGGGTGGCCGTACTCATCTTCCGCGGAATATTCGTGCATGAAGACGAAGGTCGGGCTGCTCACTTGCGCGGGATCGAGGCCCAGGCCGTCGGCAAGGCCGCGGACAAATTGAGTCTTGCCCGCGCCGAGTTCGCCGTCGAGCGCAATCACGTCGCCCGCTTCGGCAAGCTCGCCCAGGCGTCGGCCGATCGCGATCGTGTGGTCGAGGCTGGTCGAGACGAGTTCGATCACCCGGTGTGCTCCCACCCGCCCCCGCCCCCGGAAGTAAAACAATCGCTGAGGTTTAGCCGCTGATTCTCGGGGGTGATGACCGTGATGCCGCCCGCGTCGGTGACCGTGCCGATGCGCGTGATCAGCACTTGGTCTTCGTCGTCGTCATCCCCGAACGCGTGCGGGATGTCGGCGTCTTCCGGGGCGGTGAACAATAACTCGTAGTCTTCCCCGTCGCCCAACGCGTGCTGCCACGCCTCGCGTCCCGGCGATGCGGGGTGGTCGCGGATCGGCAGGATACGGGCGTGCACCTCGGCGTGTTCCACCAGCCGCGGCAGGTCCTGCGCGATCCCGTCCGACACATCCATCATCGCGGTGGGGCGGTGTTTTCCCCCGGCATGCGCCACCAGGTGGTGGGCCAACTCGAGCCGAGGCGTGAAGTCCAAGTGGTGCCTCGTGGGAAAGGAATGCCCCAGTTCGCCGGTGACGTAGATCGCGTCGCCCGGCCGTGCGCCTCGGCGCTGGACGGGGGTGAGGGGTTGGCCCTCCGCGTCCCGCCAAGGCTCGGCGAATACGGTCACGCTGATCAGCAGTTGGCCGTCCCACATCGAGATGTCCCCGCCCACCAACGAGCAGGCGAACGCCTCGGCCGTGCGGCGCATCGCGTCGAACAACGCGGTGGCGTTCGCTTCGCCGAAGTCGCGGGGCAGGCACACCGCGGCCACCGCCGCCGTGGGCTTCGCCGCCATCGCCGCCACGTCCGACAAGTTCCGCGTGATCGCTTTGCGCCCGATCTTTTCGATCGGCGTACGGGCCAACTCAAAGTGCACCCCGTCCGCCACCTGATCCACCGCGACCAGCAGCGACGAGTCGCCGAAGTCGACCGCCCCCATGTCGTCCCCCGGCCGGATCGTCACCGAACCCGGCAACGCCGCGTTGGCCGCATAAATATGCTGAAGTAGATCATTCTCACGCATCGAATGGATTGTAGCCAGAGCCGCACGATCGCATCACCCGCGCAACGTCAGCCGGCGAGTCGTTCCTAGATCGTCGGCTACCTGCCAGCACTCGGTGGTGTCCACGTCCATGCATGTGAGCCAGCCCTTGGTGTCGAGGCAGATGCCGAAATCGCGGTCCAGCGGTAGTCCGTTCTCCTGCGGGCGGTGGCCGCAGATGACGGTCTTGCCCGAGGGGTGGGGCTCGGCGTCGTCGATGCCGGTCCAATGCAGCTGCGCAGGTTCTTGTTCGGCCAGTGGCTGATCAGGGGCGACGAAGCCGTGCACAAAAACATGGGTGTCGGTTTCAAAAAAGTCCTGGCATTGTTCGTTGAGAAAAGCCCAGTGCGACGCAGGCACGTCCGCCAACCCACCGGGCCCATACGAGCGAAGCGTGGACTCGGCCCCGTAAACCCGCCAGATGTCGAGCATGTCCGCATCATCTCGAGCGGCGGCCATCGACATATCGTGGTTGCCCCGCAGCGTGACGAGGTTGTGGGTTTGGTGCAAAGCGATCAGTTGCTCGATCACGCCTCGGCTGTCGGGGCCGCGGTCTACATAATCCCCAAGCGTGATCAGCCGATCGCTCGGTTTGAGTTCGACGAATTGCAGCAACGCCGCGAATTGCTCGGCCTGTCCGTGGATGTCGCCGATCGCGAGCATACGCATCGTTCGATTGTAAATCAGTATTGATCTTTGAACCGGTAGGCCTCGCCGAGGATCAGGCGGGTGGCGAAGATGGTTTCCTGGGCGTGGCCTTCGAGGTGGGAGACGCTGTGCCAGACGGCACCCATGCCGGTGACGTCGAAGCCCTGGATCGTGCGGGGTTCGAGGAGGTGGTCTTTGTTGAGCGATTGGATCGTTTGCTTGGCGTCGTCGACGGCAGCGCGGAGGTGGTCGGCGAGGCGAGCGGGAGACATGCCGGAACTCTCCGCCGTCGCGGCGAATTCAGCGGGGCGGTCGCGGTCATCAGCGAGCGATCGATGCGGATCGCAACCCACCGTGATCCATTGACGCAGATTGCCCGCCACGTGGAGGACGATGTTGCCCACGGCGTTCATGCCCGGCTGCGCTTTCTGCCAGACCTGAGTCTCATCGAGTTGATCCAGGCAGTGCAGCAGCCGATCGCGGGAGTAGTCGAGGGTGAAACACGCTTCGCCCTTGAACGCGGCGACGGCGCCGGGGTAGTCGGTTTGGAATTGCATGGCGGTAGGCAGTCGGCAGTGGGGGTGGGGCAGTGGGGTATAAATTTGAAGAGCAGTGTTGGGTTTGGGCGGTTCGAACCCCACTGCCCCATCCCCACTGCCCGATCACTTAGCCAGCTTGGCGATGATCCGCCACAGGTCGTGGTGGGTCAGTGAGAGGCCGGTGGTGGTGTTGAAGGTATCGACAATGTTGTCGAAGGTGGGTTCGTAGAGCAGTTGGTCGCGTTTGGAGAGTTGGCCGATCTCGGCTTCGACGAAGGTGATGAGCAGTTGCTCTTGCGCGGCGTCGATCCGGGGAGGTGAGGACTTGGCTCGGCCCAGCTTGGGGAGTTTGCCGGCCTTGCGGAGGTTTTGGAGGCGGTGGATGACTTTGGCTTTGGTTTGCTCGGCGGGGTGATCGGCGTCGCGGCCGTTCGGGCCGTACATCGCGGTGTAGAGCGTTTCGAACTCGTCGGTGTAGGGCAGGTCGTCGAGCGTGCGGCCCTGCTTCTGGTAGACGTTGATCAGCAGCTCGTCGTCGTTGATCGGGAAGAGGGCGTCGCTCATGGTGGTGTGCCGCTTGCGGCTCAGCGACATGCCGCCAGCGGCGTCGCGGGCGGGTTATTTCTTGGCCGTGGTGTGCTTAGCGGGTTTAGCGGCGGGGGCCGGGGGGACTTGTTCCCAGTGGATCAAGCCGGGGATGGTCAAAGGCTCGAAGCCCGCGCCGCCGGGCAGGATGCGGATCGCAAAGCCGTGTCGGCCGCTGCCCGCGGCGATCAGTTGGCCGGTGAATTCGTATTCACCGTCACCGGTTTTCTGCGTGGGCGTGAGGTCGGTCGCATGGCCGTGGGTGAGTCGGCCGTCGGGGTCGAGTTGGCCGGTGTAAATCTGGACGCGGACTTCGTCGGGCGTCAGCCCATCAAGTTTCACCTTGACCGTCAGCGGCCGGGGCTCGTTGACGCCGAGGGGGTGAGTCGTATCGACGGCCACGTCGGTGACCGCGAGTTTGCTCCATGCGTGACGCAGCCGGGTGGTCTGGTGGGCCAAGTCACGGGCCGGCGACAGGTCGTCTTGTTTCATCGCGTGGGCCCGACGCAGCGCGGGGAAGTACAACTCCTCGGCATACTGCTGGACCATGCGGTTGGTGTTGAAGAACGGGGCGAGCGCGGCGATGCACGACTTCATCATCGCGATCCATTCGCGCGGCAGGCCCTGCTCGTCGCGCTCGTAGAACATCGGCCCGATCTGACTTTCCAAGAGGTCGTAGAGCGCTTTGGATTCGATGTCGTCGGCGAGGTCTTGGTTGGGGTAATTTTCCCGTCGGCCGATGGCCCAGCCGACTTCGGAAGTGAAAGCTTCGTCCCACCAGCCGTCGAGGATCGAGCAATTGAGCACGCCGTTGAGCGCGGCTTTCATGCCGGACGTGCCTGACGCTTCCATGCCGCGCTTCGGCGTGTTGAGCCAGATGTCGCAGCCCTGGACGAGGTGGCGGGCGACGTGCATGTCGTAGTTTTCGATGAAGACGACTTTGTGGCCGGCTTCGGATTCGAGGCCGAAGTGTACGAGCTGGCGGATCAGGTCTTTGCCGCCGCCGTCGGCGGGGTGGGCCTTGCCGGCGATCAGGATCTGCACCGGGCGGTCGGCGTGCATGAGGATGCGCTTCAAACGCTCGGCGTCACGGAGGATCAGGTTGCCGCGTTTGTACGTCGCGAACCGGCGGGCGAAGCCGATGGTCAACGCGTCGTCCGACAAACCCTCGACGCACTCGTTGATCTTGGCGGGCGAGACGCCGCGGTCGGCGAGTTGGCGGGTCAACGTTTGGCGGACCCAGGCCATCAGCGCATGCCGCTGCGCCTGGTGGATGCGCCAGAGTTCATCGTCCGGGATGTCGTGGATGGCATTCCAGATGGTGTGGTCGTCGGGGTGGTCGCGCCAACGGTCGCCGAGGTGCTTCTGCATGACGCCGAGCAGGTCGTCGCTAAGCCAGGTGCGGGCGTGGATGCCGTTGGTGACGTGGGTGATGGGGATTTCTTCCTGCGGGACGTGGGGCCAGACGGCCCGCCACATGTCGCGGGAGACCACGCCGTGCAGCTTCGAGACGCCGTTGCAGGCGTCGGACGTACGGATCGCCAGCGTGGCCATCGAGAACGGCTCGCTCTTGTTCGACACGTCGTCCCGGCCGAGCGCCAAGACGCCTTCCATGTCGAGCCGCAGCGACGGCGCGAACGATTCGAGGTAACGCTTGACCATGTCCGCGGGGAAACGGTCGATGCCCGCGGGCACGGGGGTGTGGGTCGTGAAGACGTGGGACGAGGCGGCCTGGGCGCGGGCCTCGTCGAAGGTCAGGTCGTGGTCTTCGATGAGTCGGCGGATGCGCTCGAGGGCGAGGAAGGCGGAGTGGCCTTCGTTCATGTGGCAGACGTCGGGCCGGATGCCGACGGCTTCGAGGGCGCGGACGCCGCCGATGCCGAGGATGATTTCCTGTTTGATGCGGGTTTCCATGTCGCCGCCGTAGAGCTGGCCGGTGATGGCGCGGTCGTCGGGGCGGTTGGCTTCGAGGTTGGTGTCGAGCAGGTAGAGCGGGATGCGGCCGACGGTCGACTTCCACAGCCCGATCGCGACGGTCCGCCCGGGAAGATCGACGTGTACGACGATCTGCTGGCCCGCGTCGTCTTTCACTTGCTCCACCGGCAGGTTGGCGAAGTCGAGGTCGGGCGTGGTTTCCTGCTGCCAGCCATCGGCCGAGAGGTACTGCTGGAAGTAGCCGTGGCGGTAGAGCAGGCCCAGCGCGATCAGCGGCAGGCCGAGTTCGCTGGCGGACTTGAGGTGATCGCCCGCGAGGCAGCCCAGGCCGCCGGAGTAGATGTTGAAGCACTCGGCCAGGCCGAACTCGGCGCAGAAATACGCGACGGTCGAGTCGGCGGGCAACTCGTGCCCCGTTTGGGTGTGCCACGGCGTTCGGGTCAGGTCGCGGTCGAGCTCGGCCTTGACCTCACGCATCGCGGCGAGAAACCCCTCGTCCGCCGCCGCGGCGTCCAGCTTGGTTTGGTGGACCTTGCCCAAGAGTTCGACGGGGTTGTGCCCGGTCGATTCCCAGAGCTCGGCGTCGAGACGCTTGAACAACCCGACCGCCGCGGGCTGCCACGACCACCACAAGTTGTGGGCGATCGCCATCAGCGGCGACAACGCGTCGGGCAGGGCGGGCACGACTTCAAACGAACGGATGCGGGCGTGTTCCGGGCTGAGCATGGCGGCTCCCGTGGTTTTTGTTCCTATGGTTCAGAACGTAGTTATATCCGCCCGCCGAGCCGAGCGGTAACCGCACTCACGTCATCCTCATCGATTTTTAGAGACTCACAGACGGGCTCAACGGCTCGCCCACAGCATGCCGCGGCGGACGATTTCCTTGGCCTCGGGCACGTCGAAGTCTTCGTAGGTGTGGCCCCAGCAGGCGCCGAAGACGCGGGCCTTGCCCCAGGTCTTGGTCCAGGCGTAGGGCAGGATGGCCTGTTGGGTGTAGAGCGACGGGTCGCCGTGGGCCTGGTCGAAGACGGTGGTGGCGAGCACGTTGTTGCCCGGGTCGTGGTGGCAGTAGTACTGCTCGGTTTTGCGCAGCTCGAAGTCGTCGAGGCCGGCGGTGATCGGGTGGGTGTCGTCTTCGAGGTACACGACGTAGCGTTCGATGCAGTTGCCCGGGTGGGCAACCCACTGCGCTCCGGTCATCCACTGGTACTCGGTGTTCTCGCGGAAGCTGTCGATCATGCCGCCGTGAAAACCCGCCAGGCCCGTGCCGGACTGCACGGCTTCGTTCAGCCCCTTCCACTGCGCGTCGCTGATCTTGTCCATCGTCCAGATCGGCACGATCAGGTCGAGGTCGGCCATCAGCTCGGCGTCGGCGTAAGCGTCGAGCGTGTCTTTAAGGTGGACGTCGTAGCCCGCCTCGTCGAGCAGGGGCGCGAAGACCTCAGCCGATTGTTTGGGGGTGTGTCCGTCCCAACCGCCGAAGACGATCAGGGCCTGTTTCCTGGTGGGGGTGTCGCTCATAGCGCGACGTTATACCACGCTAGTCTTGGTCGGGCAGTTCGATCGATTTCGTTTCGTCGCTGAACGGCACGCCCGTCCGCGCCGCGGCCCGCCCCAAGAGGTGCGCCGCCACGGGCATGGTCAACGCCAAAAACACGACCGCCACCACCGTCCGCACGATCGCGGGCGGGTCGCCCAGCCCCATCGCGCCGCCGGCGAGCACCAACGCCGCGCCCAGCTTCGAGGCCTTGCTGGCCGCCTGCATCCGGGTGTACGCGTCGGGCATCCGCAACAACCCCACCGACGCCAGCAGCACCAACAAGCAGCCCAGCCCACCGGTCGTCAACGCCAAGATCAGCCACACCGTGACCATCATCGTTTGCTCCTCTCGGTGTACCACGCCAACGCCACCGTGCTGATAAACGCGGTCAACGCCAGCAACACGGCCAGGTCGATCAACGCGGGCTGGCGGTACACCCAAGCCAACAACGCCACCACCGCCACCGCCGCGACGACCAGCAAGTCCAACGCTACCACTCGGTCCGGCAGGCTCGGCCCACGCAGCAGCCGCAACGCCGCGCCCACCATGCTCAACCCCAACACGCCCAGCAACACGTGCACGACGCCCAAGGCCCAGGGATAGTCGGAGAGCAACACGCCGCTCATCGCAACAACTCCATCACCCGCCGCTCGAACCCTTCCTTGATCTCCCGGCAAAACGCTTCGCGGTCGTCGGCAAACATCGCGTGGACGTAAAGGATCTTCCGGTCTTCGGACACGTCCAGGCTCAGCGTGCCGGGCGTCAGCGTAATCAGGTTGGCGAGCAGCGTGATCTCGGCGTCGGTCGTCACATCGAGCGGGACGCCGATGACCGCGGGGCAGCGGTTCGCCGCGGGCGTGATCACGTCGTAGGCCACCCGGAAGTTCGACAGAACCAACTGCCAGAGGATGAAGAACGCAAAGCCGATCGACTTGGGCAGCTTGCGGAAGTAGCCGTGGTGGCCCATTAGCGCGCTCAGCCAGGCGAGCACGAGGTACGACACGACGAAGCCGATCAGGAAGGGGGCCCACCCCGCCGAGCCGGCCATCGCCATCCACGCCAACGCGAGCAGCAAGTTGATTAGAAAGAGCTTCATGGCGCGGCGTCCCCCGAAAGCGGGGCGGTCGGCGGGTTCGTTTCAACGTCGGGAGGCAAAGGCTCCGGGACCACTTCCGCGGGGTCCGGGAGCGGGTTCAGATCACGCGGCGTGACACCGACGGCCTCGACGTAGGCCGCCGGGTCGAGCAGCTGTTGCGCCGCCCGGTCAGCATAGCCCAGCAACGGCTGGGGCCACAGCCCGATCGCGGTGACCAACACGACCAGCCCGATCACCGTCGCCATCATCCCCTCGGGAATCGGGTGGGGCGTCTTGAGAGCGGGCGTGCCCTTGATCGTCTTGGCGTCCTCGGCCGAGGGGCGGTTCTTCCAGAACGCCTCGTTCCAGATCTTCATCATGCTCATCAGCGTCAGCAGGCCCGCCACCAAACCCGCGGTCAGCACCCACCACTCCTGAGCCACGACCAACGCCCGCAACACCGCCAGCTTCGCCCAGAACCCCGACGACGGCGGCAGCCCGGCGAGGCTCAACGCCGCCAACAAAAACAGCCCCGCCAGCCAAGGCGAAGCGCCCGCCAGCCCGCCGAGTTGCCTGAGTTCGGTGGTGGCTTCGCGCCGGTTCACCAGCCCCGCCACCAGAAACAGTGCGGGTTTGATCGTGCCGTGGTGGATCAAAAACACGATGGTGGCCGCTAAGCCCAGCGCCTGGACTTCCGCGTTCGGCACCGCGAGCAGGCCGACGCCCGCCACGATGTAACCGACCTGGCTGATGCTGTGCCAGGCGAGGATACGTTTGAATTCGTATTGCGTCACCGCGCCCAACACGCCGCTGACCATCGTGATCCCCGCGAGGATCAACACCACCCACAGCACCGGCTCGGCCCCGGGGAACACCAGCGTGAACACCCGCACCAACGCGTAGATGCCGACCTTGGTCAAGAGCGCCGCAAAGATCGCGCACACCGCCGCGGGCGGCACGTGGTAGCTCGCCGGCAGCCAGAAGAAAAGCGGGAACACCGCCGCCTTGAGCGCAAACGCCACGGCAAACATCGCCGCCAGCCCCAACACCAGCGTCGGGTTCTGCTGCTGCGCGACCTGCAACGCCCCGTTCAGGTCAGCCATATTCAGCGTCTTGGTCGTCCCGTACAAGATGCCCGTGCCGGTCAGAAACAGCATTGAGCCCACGAGATTCAGCGCGACGTACTTCACCGCCGCCTCGAGATTCGCCCGGCCGCCGCTGAGTCCCAGCAACACAAAACTCGCGATCAACAACACCTCGAACCAAACGTACAAATTAAACAGGTCCCCGGTGAGAAACGCCCCGCTGACCCCGGTCAGCAGCACCAAAAGCAGCGGGAAGAACCCCCGGTGGATATCGCGTCGGGTGGCTTCAAACAAACTGAAAAGACACACCACCAACCCCATCACGCCCGCCAGCGCGACCATGATTGCGCTGAAACGGTCGGCCGCCAGCGTGATGCCGAACGGCGCCGCCCAACTGCCGACCTGCACATGGACGATCTCGTGACGGTCCGCCGCGATCACCAAAGCGATCGCGCTGGCCAGCAAGCCCACCACGCCCGCCAACGCCACGCCGCGCTGCCACGCGACCGAACGCCAGGCCAGCAGGCACGCCGCCGCCGCCAATAGCGGGATCACGATGGGTAAGGTCGGGAGCATCGTCATGTGTCGGTGCTCCGCATCTGGTCGGGGTCGTCGCTCGACACCGCGTGGCCCGCCCGGCGGACCAGCACCGCCGTGAACGACACGACCGCGAAACCGATCACGATCGCCGTGAGCACCAACGCCTGGGGCAGCGGGTCGGCCGCGCCGTCGGGCGGGGCGCTTTCGCCCAACGCCGTCAGCGGGGCGGGGGACCGCGTCAGCCCCGCGCTGACAAACACCGCGAGGTTCGCGCCGTGGCTCAACAGGATCAGCCCGAGGATGAGCTTCCACAGGCTGCGCCGCATCATGAGATACAGCCCGCAGGTGAACAACACGCCGGCAACGATGGACAAGACGACAAACATCAGTCGCGTTCCCCCATCAACCCGACGAGGATCATCATCGTCGTGCCCAACACCACGAGGTACACGCCGATGTCGAAGATCAGCACCGTGCCCGCCTTGCCGATGCCCGGGATTTCCGCCCACCACTGGCCGGTCATGAACGGCTGGCCGACGACAAACGAGACGACGCCGCTGCCCGCCGCCATCAGCAAACCGACGCCCAGCATCTGGTGCGGGTCGACGCGCATCAGTCGGCGGGTGCTGCGGATGCCGAACGACAACGCGTGGGTCGCAAAGGCCAAGCCGCACATCAACCCGCCGATGAAGCCGCCGCCCGGCTCGTTGTGGCCGCGGATCAACACGAGCACCGAGAAAACAACCAGCAGGATCACCAGCAGCTTGGCGGTGGTCTGGAGAACTAACGCGTTCATGCGTCCCCCCCGTCCGTTGGCTTGGCGCGTCGGCCGTAACCCAGCCACACCAGCGACGCGACGCCGATCCCCGCCACCGCGACCACGACGATCTCGCCGAGCGTATCGAGCGCCCGGAAGTCGACGAGGATGACGTTGACCACGTTGCGGCCGTAGGCGTCGGGCGCCGCCCGGTTGAGGTAGTACGCCGAGACGGTCGCGGGCAGTTCCACCGTCGCCGAGGCCAGGATCATCAACGTCACCGCCGTCCCGCCGGCCGCGGCGATCACGAGGTCGCGCCCCCGCTGCGCGAGGGTCGATTGTTTGGTGAGTTGCGGCAGCCGCAGCAGGACGAGCGCGAGGATCACGACCATCAGCGTCTCGACCATGAGTTGGGTAATCGCCAGATCGACCGAGCCGTAGGTCGCGAACAACACCGCCAGGCCGATGCCCGACCCGCCGATGGACGCGACCGCCGCGAGCCGCGACTTCGACAACACGCCGTACACTGCGCCCGCCACGACCAACAGCGCCAACGTCAGTTCGTGGATCTTCAGGCTCTCGATCGCGAGCACAGCCGGCCCGTCGCGAAACGCCATAAATGCCAAAGGCCCCGCCGCCAACGCGAACACCGCCACCACCACCAACACATACCGCCGCAGATAACCGGACTGCACCACGCGGGTGTGCCCAGCCGCCAGGCCCAGCAGCGCCGCCAACCCGACGTGGTACCACCGGTCCGGCCCGTAACGCCCCAACGCCATCAGCGGCGCGTAAAACGTCGGCCCCGGCCGCAGGAAACGGTACAGGCAGTAACCCAACGCCAACGCCCCGAAGCTCAGCCCCACGACGATCAGCGATTCGATGCTCAGGCCGAACAACAGCTTGAGTTTCATCTCCAACGGCTCGCCGTAGATCGACGAAGCCATCGCTTCGCCCAGCGTCTCGTCGAACGCCCCGGGAATCAAACCGACGAATAAGCCCAGGCCCGCGAGGAGCAACGGGCCGAAGTTCATCGACGCCGGCAACTCGTGGGCCTTGTGCGGCGTCTCGCGGTACTCGCCCCAGAACGGCCGGAGCGTCAGCAAGAGCGCGACCGCAACCATGCAGATGTTCGCGAGCACCGCGGCGGCGGTGAGGTACAGCCCGATGGTTTCGACGTCCAGCTTCGCTTCGAGCAACAGCTTCTTGCCGAGGTAGCCGAACATCGGCGGGGCGCCCGCTTTGCTGAGCGCCGCGACCAACGCCGCCGCCGCGGTCAACGGCATGAGCTTGCGTAGCCCGCCCAGCTTGGTCACGTCCCGCGTGCCGGTGGCGTGATCCACGTTGCCGGCGACCATGAACAAAGCGGCTTTGTAAAGGCCGTGGGCGAACAAAAACGCGACCGCCGCCTCGATCGCCTGGTCGGTGCCCACGCCCAGCAACATGACCAGAGTGCCCAGCACGCTGATCGTGGTGTACGCCAGGATGCCCTTCATGTCCCGCTGGGCCACCGCCATGACCGCGCCCACCAGCATCGTGACCGCGCCGACCGTGGTCACCACCGCGATCCACAGCGTCCCGCCGCCGAGCGTCGAGTGCAGCCGGGCCAGCAGGAAGACGCCGGCCTTGACCATGGTGGCGGAGTGCAGATACGCCGATACCGGCGTCGGACCCGCCATCGCCGAGGGCAGCCAGAAGTGGAACGGGAACTGCGCGCTCTTCGTGAAACAGCCCAGCAAGATCAGGATCAGCGTCGGGGCGAACAACGCGTGGTTTTGGATCGCCTCGGCGTGTTGCGAGAGCACCGACACGCTCAGCGCTTCGTTGAGCGGCAGGCCCAGCGACGTGCCGATGACGCCGAGCATGATGATGCCGGCCAATAGCGCCAGGCCGCCGCCGCCGGTGACCAAGAGGGCCTTGAGCGCCGCGTCGCGGTTGTCGAGTTTCTGGTGGTTGAAGCCGATCAGCAGATAAGAGCTGACGCTGGTCATCTCCCAGAAGATGAAGAGCGTGATGAGGTTGTCGCTGACCACCAGCCCGAGCATCGCCCCCATGAAGATGAACAGGTAGCTGTAGAACTTGCCCAAGCGCGGGTCGCCGTGGAGGTAGCCCGAGGCGTAGACGACGATGAGCGCGCCGATGCCGCTGATGAGCATCGACATCGCCCCGGCCAGGCCGTCGCCGCGTAACGCCATCTCGACGCCGAACGACTCGGCCCACGGCAGGGTCTGCGTGATCCCGCCCGCGTCCACGCTCGGCCACTGGACGATCCAAAACGCCAACACCGCCGCCGGCCCCGCCGCCAGCAGCCAGCCGCCGCGGTCCCCCAACCCGCGGATGACCAGCGGCGCGAGTGCCGCGAGCGCGAAAATACCCAAAACCGTCCACAACATCGGCGATAGCGTAGGCGGATTTACGGCGGTCTGCCACGCGAAAAACGCAATACAACGTGACACATCGAGTATGCGTCGACCGCTCGGCCGTTTCTCGCGGGATCAGCTCAGGCCGTCTTCGCAGTGTTCGTCCGACAGTGTGCCTTCCCACTGCCGGTCGCCGACGCGCAGGGCCGCCTTGGCCAGCATGTGCGAACCGACGGGCGCCGCGGCGAAGGTAAAGATCAACACGGTGATGACCTTGGCGTCGACCGCGCCGGTGCCGATGTGGAAGACCACGCCGATGAGCAGGCCCATGAGCCCGAGCGTGGCCGACTTGGTCGCGGCGTGGAGGCGGTGGTAGGTGTCGGGCATGCGGACGACGCCGATCGCGCCGACGGCGAAGAAGAACAGGCCCACCAGCACGAAAATCGAAGCGAAGATGTCGGTGACGTAATTCATGAAGACTCTCCGGCGGGCGAGCCATCGTCGGCCCGGGCGTCCGTCACCTGCGCGACGCGCGGCTTAGACGGATCGATCGTCCGCGGGGCGGTGGCGAAGATGTACTGGGCAAACCCGACAGTGCTGACGAAGCCGATGATGCCCACGACCAGCGCGGTGTCGAAGAACACGAGGTTGCCGACGTAGATCGTCAGCACGATGACGAGCCCGACGACGTGCAGCGAAAGTAAGTCCGCCGCGAGTACGCGGTCGGCCAGCTCCGGCCCGCGGGCCAGGCGATACAAGCACAACGCCATCCCGCCGCACAACACGTACACGCCCAGCGTCACCGCGTAGGCCAGCAGCGGCGCCATCTCGCCCCGGCCGGGCAGTTCGCTCGCCGTGTCGGTGTCTTTCGCCGCCGCCAGCAGCGCGGGCCCCGCCGAGGCGGAAAGTTCGGTGAACAACTCAAAGCTCATGATCAAACACCTCCCGCAACATCCAGACCTTGAGTTCGTCGAGCTCAGCGACCGCGTCGTCGCGGTTCTTGGCGTACATGCAGTGGATGTACAGCGTCTCGCCGTCGTCGCTGATGTCGGCCGAGAGCGTGCCGGGCGTCAGCGTGATCGCGTTGGCGAGCGTGGTCGTCTCGACGTCGGACAACCCCGCCACCGAATAGCGGATGATGCGGGGCGACATCGAGAAGCCCGGGGTCAGGATTTCTTTGGCCACGCCGAGGTTGGCCTTGACCAGGATGTAGATGAAGTAGATGCCGAAGCGGGCCGCGCCCCACACCCGCCGGAGGTAGCCGCCCCGGCCGGTGGCTTGGCCCAGCAGAGTGACGATCAACAGGCCGATGATGAAGCCCGCCAGCATGCTGAGGAACGTCACTTCGCCGGACAACGCGACGTAGACGACCATCAAAAATAAATTAAGGAGAAATTTATTAATCAAGGGTGGTTCTCCTCGTGTTTGTCGTCGCCGTAAGAGGCCTTGGCGTCGGCCAGCTTGTCTTGGACGTAACGCGGGTTGTGGAGGACCGCGTTGATGTAGGCTTGGGGCTGGACCAGTTGTTGTCCGGCCTGGCCGGCGGTCTTCACCGCGGGCTCGGCGAAGAAGCCCAGCCCTAGCGATGCGATCACCAGGGCCGCCGCCGCGATCACTTCATTCCGCGGAGGTCGCGCGGTGTTGGAAGCCGCTGCGTCGTCGCCCGCCGAAACGGCGTCGCCACTTCTTCCGGGGCCGGGGGTGGGGGCGGGACCCCAGAACGTGCTGCCCCACAACCGCAACGCCGCCAGCAGCGAGAACCCGCCGACCAGCAGGGCGGTCACGCCCACCCACCACAGATTCGTGCTCAAGCCTTCGCGGACGATCAGCAGCTTGCCGTAGAAGCCCGACGTCGGCGGCAAGCCCACGACGCTCATCAATCCAATAAACACCATCACGCCGAGCCCGATGAGACGCGGCTGTTGCAAGAGCGCGCCCATCCGCCCGACGTCGTCACTGCCGGTGGCCCGCTCGACCAGGCCACAGCACAGGAACAGCCCGGCCATCACGAGCATCGACTGGGCCATGTAAAACGCCGCGCCCTGGAGCGAACCGGCGGTCATGGTCACGATGCCAAACAGCGAGTAACCGACGCCGACGATGAGCATCATGCACAGCACCCGGCGGACGCTGGTGTACGCCAAGGCGCCCAACACGCCGACGAGCATGGTCAACGCCGCGCCCAGCCCGAGGATCGGCGCGAGCACGTCGCCCGCGTCGCCGCTGAGGAAGATGAGCGAGAACGTCCGCGCGATCGCGTACAGCCCGACCTTGGTCAGCACCCCGCCGAACAACCCCGCGATCGCGATCGGCAGCGTCGGGTAGGTGTCGGGCAGCCAGAACCACAACGGAAACACGCCCGCTTTGAGCGTAAACACAAAAAGGAACAACACGCCCAGCGCGGTGAACCCGGTGGGCAGCTCGTCCTTCGCCGCGAGCTCCGCGGTCAACCGGGCGAGGTCGGCCATGTTCAGCGTGCCCATCATGCCGTAGGCCATACCCGCAGCGATCACGAACACGCTCGACGCCAAGAGGTTCATGACGACGTATTTGTAGGCCTGGCGGAGCTGGGCCTTGCCGCCGCCGATGACCAGCAGGCCGTAGCTGGCCATGAGCATGATCTCGAACGCGACGAAGAGGTTAAACAGGTCGCCGGTGAGGAAGCTGAGGTTGATGCCCAGCATCATGAAGTTGACCAGCGGGTGGAAGTAGCGCCGCTCGGTCCGCTCGGGCAGTGAGCTGATCGCGTGTAGCGTTGCGCAGAACGCCACCAACGACGCCCCGGCGAGCATCAACCCCGACAGCGAGTCGAACACCAGCGTGATCCCGTACGGCGCCGCCCAGCCGCCCATCTGCGAGACCATCACGCCCCCGCCCCCGGAAGTGGCCGTGGCTTGATCGGCGGCGACTTGAGACGTCACGCCCCAGGTGTCGAGTTGCCCCAGCAACATCACCGCGATGACAAACGTCGCCGCGAAGCTCAGCAGGCTGATCGCCCGACACAGCCGCAGCTGGTTTACCAACGGCACGCACAGCAGCCCCGTGATCACCGGCACCACGGCCAACCACACCAACGCGTTGTTCGTCGGGTCACTCACCCGGCACCTCCCCGTGATCGGCGAGAGCCGGATCGCACTCCGCCGTGGCGTGGTCTTCGTCCTTAGCGAGTTCGGCCAACTCGAGCGTGCCCGCCGAGCGGGCCGTGATGACCAGCAGCGTGAGCAGAAAACCCATGACCGCGAAGCCGATGACGATCGCGGTGAGGATCAACGCCTGGGGCAGCGGATCGACCATACCCGTGAGCGCCGGCGACGGGGTGTCGTACGACGCCAGCGGCGCTTCTTTGAGGATGGACGCCGACGAGTTGCCGTGCGCCTCCTCGGCCGTCGGCACGGGCGAACCGCTCATCGCCAGGATGCTCATGTTCGCCGCGTGGCCGATGAGAAATACCCCCATCGCCACGCCCTTGAGCTCTCGGCCCAGCAGCAGGTATACACTTACCCCGAAACACACCGCGACGCATACCGCCAAAACGAATGTCATGACGTCCCCTCCGTTTCCGCGGGTTCAGATAGCGATCCCTCGCCGTCGATTTCACGGACATCGATCTCTTCGTTGAGCCGTTGGATCATCCCGACCGAAACGCCGACGACCACCATCAATACGCCGGCATCAAAAAACACCGCCGAGGCGAAGTGGATCTTCTGGCCGAAGCCGATGGGCATCTCGTCAACGACCAGCGACGTCAACATCGACTGGCCGAAGAACAGCGGCGCGACCGCCGTCGCCACCGCGATGCCCAATCCCAGCGCCACGAGATTGCGCGGGTGGAATGGCATGAGCTTGACCAAAGCGTCCCGCCCGTTGGTCATGCGAAACAGCAGGAACGCCACCGCGGCCATCAGGCCGCCGATGAAGCCGCCGCCCGGCTCGTTGTGGCCCTTGAGCGCGGTGTAGGCCGCGAACATGAGCACCAGCGGGAAAATCAATTTGATGGCCGTGCGGACCAGGATCGAACTCATCGCGACTCCAACTCCTTCCGCCGCCCGGGCAGCATCGACCACACGCCCAACGCCGCGAGCGCCAAGACAGTGACCTCACCGAACGTGTCGAACCCGCGGAAGTCCACGAGGATGACGTTGACGACGTTGAATCCGCCGCCACCGCGGCCGTAGGTCCCGTCGGCCAGCTTCTCGCCGTGGTAAGCGTTCTGCACGAACCATTCGCCTAGCACTTCGGTCGGGTTGCCCGTGGCCGCGACCAGCGTCATCCAACCGAAGAGCAGGCCCGTGACCACGCCGGCGATCGCCCGCACCACTCGGCCGACCTCTTTCTTCTCTTCCGGCACCGGCGGCAGCAACCGCAGCACCAACACGAACAGCAACACCGAGATGATCTCGACCATCAGCTGCGTCAATGCCAGGTCCGGAGCCTGGTACACGATGTACATCGCCACCACGATGAAGCCGCACGACCCCAGCAACAGCACCCGCACCACCCGCTGGATCAGCACCGGCAGCAGCAACGCGCTCACGCAGATCAACACGCCCAGGATCACGCCCAAAGGCAGCTCAAAGGCGTTCTTCGCTTCGTCACCGACCACCTCGATCATCGCCCGGTCTTGAACAACGACCACGATAAAGACCGCGCTCAGCGTCGTCAGCACCGCAAAGATGTAGTAACGCAGGTTGCCGTTCTGCAGCAACCGGAACACGCCTCGCCCCAGGCCGACGCTGGTCGCTTCGGTGGCGGGGTAGATGTAATCGTTGACGTCGGTGTGCTGCCCGCGGAGGAGTTTGCTGATACCTAAGAGCACGCCGAGGCCGATGGCGATGATCGAGCTGACCAGGGCGAGGCTGGGATTAAGCAGGGCGTGAATCAGCGACGGGACTTCGCCGTGAAAGCCCTTGTAAAACGCGTATTTTTCGAACGGCAGGAAGATCGCGTTCCACAACGGCGTGATGAAACCGCCCAGATATTGCAGCGCAACCAACGGCACCGCCGGCAACCAGATCAACGCGCCCCAGAGTCCGTGCTCATGGTGATGGTCGTCGTGTTCATCTGGCTTGGCTTGGGCCTGCATGCCGAATCGCCAACCCATCAGCGTGGTTAGCAGCCGGACGAAGATCGCGACGTTGCACGCGGCCGTGGCGATGGTCATCAGCAAAATCAGCCACAGCCAAGGGTGTTCGTCCGCCGCGTGCAGGATGGCGTACAGGAACAGCTCTTTGGCGGCGAAGCTGATCGTGCCCGGCCCGGCCGCGAGGGCGTAGCCGGCCAGCAACATGGTCAGGCAGATCGCTTTGTGTTTGTGGAACGCGCCGAACAACTCGGGCAACGACCGCGACGCGACGTGGCCGATCGCCCCGGCGGTGATGAACAAGGGGGCTTTGTAGAACGCGTGGTTGGCGATCTGCGTGATGTCGAAGTCGATCGTGGGCACGCCGTGGTAGCGGAACCCGCCGAGGCCGTACATCGCCATGAGCAGGCCGAGTTGGGACACGGTGGTGTAGGCGAAGATGCGTTTGAGGTCGTGTTGGTTGACCGCGGTGACGCCGCCGTAGAGCATCGTGACCGCGCCGAACCAGACGATGACGTAGGGCCAGATGTCGAGGCCCGAATCCGGCGAAGCGATGCCGGGGGCAAACACGGGGAACAGCCGGCCGACGAGGAATACGCCTGCCTTGACCATCGTCGCCGAGTGCAGGTACGCCGAGACGGGCGTCGGCGCCGCCATCGCGCCGGGCAGCCAGTAGTGCAACGGCCACTGCGCACTCTTCGCCGCGGCCCCGATGAACATTAACACGAACGCCCACAACACGCCGGCCTGCGTGAAGTCGATCTCGCCGGCTTGGGCGAGCATGTCGGACCACCGCCAGATGCCGGTCGTCGAACCGAACAGCGCGATGCCGCCGAGCAGGCTCATCCCGCCGAGGCCGGTGGTGAAGAACGCCTGTTTGGCGAGCTTGACCGCGTGTTTGTCGTAGCGGTCCCAACCGATGAGCAGGAAGCTGCTGATCGAAGTGAGTTCCCAGAACACGAGCGTGAGCAGGGTGTAGTCGGCCAGGACCACGCCCATCATCGCCGTGGCGAAGAAGCCGAGCGTGGGGTAGAAGCGGAAGAGGTCGCGTTGGGCTTGTTCGGTGTTGCCGAAGTAGCCGCGGGCGTAGAGCACGATGAGCACGCCGATGCCGCTAACCAGGAGCGCGAAGAACCCGCCGAGGCCGTCGGCGAGGAACGCGAGGCTGAGGTTCATCGACGGGACCCACGCCAGCGGGGCGGTGCCTTCGGGGGCGGGCAGGTGGATCGGTTTGGCGTCGTCGGTTTTCTCGCCGTGTTTGTCGTCGGCGTGGTATTTGTCGGCGTGCTCTGCCGCCTGGTCGTCGTGCGCCGCGGCGGCGGTGTCGTGGTGTTCGGCTTCAACGTGCCCCGCCACGCCGTGTTGCCCCAAGTGTGATAGGACCAACACAAACGCCAACGCCGGCCCGCTCACCGCGAGCAACACCCGCGGCGTGATCCAGCCTTTGGGCAGGCACAGCGTCGCCAGCCCGGCAAACCCCGGGGCCAACACCGCCAACAACAGAAGCCAGGACGAATCCATGAAACAAGGTCTCTCTTTGCCGCCCTAATCATCGAAACGGCGTTTCTGGTATCGGCCGCTCGCTGGTGGGGACTCGAATTGCGCGGCCACCGCCGAGAACTACCTTCGCGGCAAGCCGCTGAATTTATCGGCCGCGCAGCGGCTCGGCGTCCAGTTACCCTAATGCGATGAGCAAGCCGAACCTCTGGGCGCCGTGGCGCATCGACTATCTCCAGGACCTGGGCGGCGAGAAACCGCCCGGCCACGCCGCCGGGGCGGAGGGGTGTTTTCTCTGTGCGGCCGGCGAACCCGACCTCGACGAAGAAACCCAACGCGAACGCCTCGTCCTGCACCGCGACGACCACGGCGTCTTGCTCTTGAACCCCTACCCGTACACCAACGGCCACCTGCTGGTCGCGCCGCTGGCGCACGTTCCCGAGTTGTCGGACTTATCTCAAGAAGACCGGGCCGGCCTGATGGAGCTCTGCGAACTCGGCACCCGGCTGCTGAAACAGGTGGTGAATCCGCAGGGCATCAACGTCGGCCTGAACCTCGGACGCGCCGCGGGGGCCGGCGTGCCGGGTCACCTGCACTGGCACCTCGTGCCGCGCTGGACGGGCGACACGAACTTCATCGATGTCGTTGGTGGGGTCCGCGTGATCCCGCAGGCGCTCGAAGCGAGCTACCGCACGATGAAAGACGCGGTCGGCGGGTTGGTGAGAAGTTGATTGACTGCTTGCGGTTTAGCGCTAAGCCGTAAGCGGTTTGCCGATTTACGCCGCGGCCATCTGCGCTTCGAGCAGCATGCCGATGCTGTAGCCGCCTTCGACGGGCGTGCAGCGGACGACCCGGCCGACGCTGTTGAAGCCCGGCTCGTTGCCGTGGGCGGGGAAGAACACCGTGACTCGTGCGCCGACCGCGACCGGCTCGATCGACCACGCGCCCAAGCCCGAGGCCGACTGGTCGGTCAACTCCAACGCACAGATCTGCCCGGCGCTGCGGAGTTCGCGGTCTTCCTCGGGGTTCTCGGCCACAGCGGTGACCCGGGCGTAGAGTTTGTGACGCGGCTCGCGACGCTGCTCAAACTTGAACGAGTCGGGCGTGCGGGTGGTTTCGGTGACGAGGCGGAATTCGGGGGTCGACATGGTGGTGGTTCCTCGGTTGACCTTTTCGGGCGCGAAAGGGTAGTCCACCCAAACCATCGGCCGGATAATCGTTAAGGTTTATGTCCTGTGAACGCGAAAGAAAAAATCACCCACGGAAAAGTTTGCCTCGTCGGCGCGGGTCCCGGCGACCCGGGCCTGATCACGGTTACCGGACTCCAGAGTCTCCGGAATTGCGACGTGGTGGTGTTCGATGCGTTGGCCAACCCGGTGCTGCTCGCCGAAGCGCCCGATAACGCCCAGCGGCTCGACGTGGGCAAACGCGCCCGGCACCACAAACTCACGCAAGACGAGACCAACCAACTGCTGGTCGATCTGGCCCGCGACGGGAAGAACGTCGTCCGGCTCAAGGGCGGCGACCCGTATCTGTTCGGGCGGGGGGCCGAGGAGTGCGCGTTTCTCACGAAGCATGGCATCGACTGCGAGGTCGTGCCGGGCGTCACCTCGGGTATCGCTGCGCCGGCCACCGCGGGCATCCCCGTGACCCACCGCAAGGTCGCGTCCACCGTGACCATCGTCACCGGCCACGAAGACCCGACCAAGGGCGAAACCTCGGTCGATTACGACGGCCTCGCCAAGCTGATCGCCCGCGGCGGCACGGCGTGTTTCTACATGGGCGTCGGCCGGCTGCAACAGATCGCCGATTCATTAGCCGCGTGCGGCTTAGCGCGGACGACGCCCGCGGCCGTGGTGCAGTGGGGCACGCTGCCGCGGCAACGCACGGCCAAGGGCACGCTGGACAACATCAAGGCCGAGGTCGATCGGACCGGCGTCTCGTCCCCCGCGATCATCGTCGTCGGCGACGTCGCGGCGATCGACGAGCCGGGGCTGGACTATTTCACCGATCGCCCGCTGTTCGGCCAACGGATCCTGGTCACGCGGACCCGTCAGCAGGCCTCGGAGTTGCGGGCGGGCTTGGCCGAGCTCGGTGCCGAGGTATTTGAAGCGCCGACGCTCGAACTCGTCCCGCCGTCGGCCGAGGATGATGAACGACTAAACGAGGCGATCGATCACATCGACGAAGTCGACTGGGTCTTGCTGACCAGCGCCAACGCGGTTGATGTGTTGGCCCAGCGCCTGGCGGCGAAGGGGCGAGACGCCCGGCAACTCGGCGGGGTGCAGATCGCGGCGGTCGGCGACGCGACCACGGCCGCGCTGTGGGATAAGCTGCGGCTGCGCAGCGATTTCGTCCCCGAGCAGTTTTCGGGGGAAGCGATGGCCCGGCAGTTCATTGTGGAGCAAGACGTGGAAGGCCGGCGTTGCTTGCTGCTGCGGGCGGACATCGCCCGCCCGGCGTTGCCCCGCCTGCTCGTCGAGGCGGGCGCGATCGTCAACGAAGTCATCGCCTACCAGACCCAGAAGCCCGAAGCGTTGCCCGAGGCGGTGCTCGATGCGCTCCGCGAAGGCCTCGACTGGGTCACGTTCACCAGTTCGTCGACCGTGCGCAACCTCATCGACCTGCTCGGCGAGGAGGCGTCGCTGCTCGACGGCGTCCGCGCCGCGTCGATCGGCCCGATCACTTCGCAGACGATGCGCGAGCGTGGTCTGGAGGTGGCGGTCGAGTCGGAGCAGGCGAGTATCGCGTCCTTGATCGAGGCGGTATCCTCAGCGAGTCCCGTTTCCTGAATCGATTTCCGGAGATCTGTCATGGATGTGGCCCGACTTGATCCCAAACGCTCCGCGGTGTTGCTGGTGGATTTGCAGGAAAAGCTGCTGCCGGTGATGCACGAGAAGACCACCGTCGAACGCCGGGCGGGGCGGCTGATCCAGGGGGCCAACGTCCTGGGCGTGCCCGTGTTGCTCACCGAGCAGTACCCCAAGGGGCTCGGCCGAACCGTGGGTTCGATCGCCCGGCAACTGGATGCGGCGGTGTGCACCGACGAAAAGACGCGGTTCTCGGCCTGCTCGGAGTCGGTGATCCGGCTGCTCGAAAAGTTCGAGACCAAGAGCGTCGTGGTCGCGGGGATCGAGACGCATGTGTGCGTGCTGCAGACCTGTCTGGACTTATTGGAGCGGGGGTACACCGTGGCGTTGTGCGTGGACGCGGTCAGTTCGCGTCGCCCGATCGACAAGAAGGCGGCGGTGGACCGGATGATCCAGGCGGGGGTGCTGCCGACGACGGTCGAGGCGGTGTTGTTTGAGCTGATGGGCGATGCCAACTCGCCGAAGTTCCGCGAACTGCGGTCGATCATCCAGTCGAAAGAGTAGTCCTCGTGTCGGTCCGACGCTTGAGGTAAACGGTGGGTCGGTTGAACGCGGCGTTTGCCGGGGTTTACGCGGTTGTGTAGGCTATTTCGCACGTCCCGCCGTCGTGCGGGCCTTTCCCCAGATCATCATCAAGGAGATCGATATGCTCGAAACCTACGAATCGCTCAAGGCCCTGATCGTTTCCATCGAAGACGACATCAAGAAGGCCGCCGGCGGCAACCGCGCAGCAGGCACCCGCGTCCGCAAAGAGATGCAGGAAGTCAAGAACATCGCCCAAGACCTGCGTAAGAAGATTCTCGAAGCCCGCGAAGGCGAATCGTCGTAATCTAAACTTATGCGAATAAAGAATTTAGCCGCCGCGTATCGTCCGATGCGCGGCGGTCTTCGCCTCGCCCCCAGCCCTCCGGAAACGCCGCATGGCCCCCTCGCTCCTCTTCGACATCAGCGGCATCGACCTGTCGAAGGACCTTTACGACGCCGCCGCAATTGAAGACGTCAACCCCCACCGCGGGGCGATGCGTCTGCTCGACGGCATCGTCTACGAATGTCCCGAGAAGAAAGACTACGTCGCCTACCGCGATATCGGGGCCGACGAGTTCTGGGTCGAGGGTCACATCCCCGGCCGGCCGATCTTTCCGGGCGTGCTTATGATCGAGGCTGCCGCGCAACTCTCGAGTTTCATCACGCTCAAGAAGATGACCGGCGAAGCCTTCATGGGGTTTGCCGGGGTCGACGGCGTGAAGTTCCGCGGCCAGGTGAAGCCCGGCGATCGCCTGGTGATCCTGATCCGCGAAACCGAACACCGCCGCCGCCGCTGCACCTGCCTCGCGCAGGGCTTGGTCGACGGTAACCTCGTGTTCGAAGCGACGATCAAAGGCATGCCGATGTGACCCCGCGTCGGCATCACGTTTGTTTCTACCCCGGAGGTCTGCGATGCCCCGTCCGCTCAACGTCGGTTTGATCGGCTCCAAGTTCATGGGCCGAACCCACTCCAACGCCTACCTCAAGGCCGCGAAGTTTTTCGATCTGCCCCGCGATCCGGTGATGCACACCATCGCCGCGCGAAACCTCGAAGAGACCCAGGCCTTCGCCGACCGCTGGGGTTGGCACCACGCCAGCGATGACTGGAAGGCGATGGTGAACGACCCCGAGATCGACCTGGTCGATATTGGAACGCCCAACCACGTCCACCACGAACAGGCCTTGGCCGCGCTCGAAGCGGGTAAGCACGTGGCGTGCGAAAAACCGCTGGCCGACACGCTCGACGCCGCCCGCGAGATGGTCCAAGCGGCCAAGAAAGCAGCCAAAAGCAAGAACAAGCAGAAAACGTTCGTCTGGTACAACTACCGCCGGTGCCCCGCGTTGGCGTTTGCTCATCAGTTGGTGAAGGCCGGCAAATTGGGTCGGATCTACCACGTCCGCGGTTTTTACCTGCAGGATTGGGCCGGGCCCGACACGCCGATGCTCTGGCGTTTTCAGGGCGACAAGGCCGGCAGCGGCGCGCTCGGCGACCTCTGTGCCCACTCGATCGATGCTGCCCGCTTCGTCACCGGCGACGAGTTCGCCCACGTCAACGGCGCGATCCTCAAAACCTTCATCAAGGAACGCACCGTGCTCGAAGGAGGGGGTTCCGGGGGCGGGGGCGAGATCTCTGGCCGCGGCGCGAAGACCAAGAAAGCCAAGAAGGCCAAGTCGACCGTCGACGACGCCGCGTTGTTCACCGCCGAGTTCAAGGGTGGGGCCGTCGCGACCTTTGAGGCCACCCGTCTGTCCACCGGCGATAAGAACGGCAACAAGCTCGAGGTCCACGGCGAAAACGGCGCGATCAAGTTCAACTTCGAACGCATGTGCGAACTCGAGTGGTACGACAACACCCTGCCCGAGAAAATGCAGGGCTGGTCGACCATCAACGTCAGCAACGGGGGGGCGGATCACCCCTACGCCGAGGCGTGGTGGCCTACCGCGCACTCGATCGGCTACGAGCACGGCTTTGTCAATCAGGCCGCCGACATGATCAAAGTGTTGGGCAACCGCAAACCCGTCGTGCCGATCCCCGACTTCGCCGACGCCTACGAGACCCAGCGGGTACTCGAAGCGGTCGTTCAGTCCGCCAAACACCGCACTCAGGTCAAACTCTCGGAAATCAAGTAACCTTTCGCGTCCATCGCCTGCAGTGAGGCGGTTTTTTTACCCCCAACCCCGGACCCCATCATGGCCAAGATCATCAAGTACGGCTTCATCGGCGCCGGCGCCATCAGCCAACGCCGCCACCTCCCCGAAATCCACGCCAACGAAAACTCCGTCGTCGCCGCGATCGCCGACCCCGCCAAAGGCCGGGCCAAGAGCGTCGCCGAGTGCTACGGCGCCGCCGCGTTCACCGATCACAAAAAGATGCTCAAGGAGGCCGACCTCGACGCCGTCGTCGTCGCCGGGCCCAACGCGCTGCACGCGCCGCAAACGATCGATTCGCTCAAGGCCGGCTACCACGTGCTGGTCGAAAAGCCCATGGCCACGACCAAGCAAGAAGCCAAGGCCATGATCGCCGCGGCGAAGAAGGCCAAGAAATACCTCATGATCGGCATGAACCAACGCCTCATGCCCCCGCACGTCAAGGCCCGTGAGGTGCTCGACCAAGGCAAGCTCGGCCGGATCATGGCCTTCGAGACCAACTTCAAGCACGGCGGGCCCGACGGCTGGTCCGTCGACGGCGCCAAGTCGTGGTTCTTCAAAAAGGCCCAGGCTGTGATGGGCGTCAACGGCGACCTGGGCATCCACAAGGCCGACCTGATGCGCTTCCTGCTCGGCGAAGAGTTCACCCACGTCGGCGGCTTCGTCACCACCCTCGACAAGAAGTACGACAACGGCAAGCCCATCAACGTCGACGACAACGCCTACCTCACCCTCAAGACCGAGTCGGGCACCATCGGCTCGATCCACATCTCCTGGACCAACTACGGCGGCATCGAAGACAACGGCACCGTCCTGCACTGCACCAACGGCGTCATGCGCATCGGCATGGACCCGACCTACGGCGTCATGGTGGACTACGCCGACGGCAGCAAGGACCGCTACGCCGTGGGCGAAGTCGCCACCAACGATAAGCAAGTCAGCTCCGGTGTTTCCGATGCGTTCACCAACTGCATCCTCAACCGCCGCAAGCCGTCGATCGACGGCGACGAAGGCTACCGCGCGTTGCAGGTCATCCTCACCGCCGTCGAAGCGTCCACAGCGGGCGTCACCAAGAAGATCCGTTATTGAGTCATTTAGCCCCGGGTCAATGACCCGGGGCCGCCACGATTCAAACTCACCTCAAGCAGCGACGCCCCCGCGTCGCTGTTTTTTTAGTGGTTCGCGATCACGGCGTGCGGACTTCAGTCCGCATGCTTGCCCACCCCCCAATCAAACCCTCACTTCAAGATCTGATCCAGATAAAACTCATAATCCATCAACTCCAGCTGCGCCAACGTGTGGTGCAACCGCACCGCGAGCAACAGCCGGTTGATCTGCGCCGCC
>JBCCST010000043.1:0-31823 GCA_039199695.1 Planctomycetota bacterium
CGGCGTGCGGACTTCAGTCCGCATGCTTTCCCACCCCCAAATCAAACCCTCAATTCAATATCTGATCCAGATAAAACTCATAATCCATCAACTCCAGCTGCGCCAACGTGTGGTGCAACCGCACCGCGAGCAACAGCCGGTTGATCTGCGCCGCCTTGGGCAGCACCGCCGACAGCGAAGCGTCCTGTCCGCAATGGTGCGCGACCCGCATCGCCCGCTGTTCTTTGGGGTCCAGGCCGTGCAACACCTCACGCATCGGCCCCTGGTCCAGTGCGGCCTGCCGCCGTTGCGTGGTTTCGATAAACGCACGCACCTTCCGCATCCGCCGCGACCCCGGCGGGATCGCCCGGCCGAAGCGATTCAAACCTTCTTCCCATGACTGATCCAACACGCCCAGCACGTACTCCGGATCGAAACGCCGACGCAGTTCGGTCGACAACTCAAAGTTGGGATATACCGCTTTCTTCATGAGGTTTTTGGCCAGTTCCGGCTCGCGGTTGAACACGCGCTGAAACACCCGCCGCCGCGTGTCGATCAACTCGACCAGCGCGTCTTCGCCGAGCTTCCGGGCCAACGTTGCTTCCGCCATCGGGTTGGGCCAGAGGAAGTGGTCGGGCAGAAAATCAAACTCCGGATACGTCTCGTCGAGGTGTCGGCAGGCCTGCGCGACGCGGATCTGGATCGCCCGGGTGATAAACCGCATCCACATCGTCTGCGTCGAACGCAGCTTCGTAAAACGCAACGAGTCGAACCAGTCCATGCCCGCCATCCGCTGGGCATCGCCGAGCGCATCGCCCGCCTGGAACTGCTCTTCCAGTTTGGTGTCGGTCTGGTGAAACGGCGCCCCGTCGTACCAGTGCGACACCTTGGAGAAATCGTAACGCAGCCGCTGCCGGAGCACGCTCCGCGGCAGCGGCGCCCGGACCGCGTAGTCGAACGCCAGGTGGAACCCCTCTTCGGTCAGCCCCAACCCGTGGAGGTCCCACCGCGGGTCGGCCGAGCCGCGAAACACGTTGGCCATCATCTGCCCGATCGCGTCACGCTGCTCCGCCAACAGACGCCGCTCGGCCGCCACCGCTTCGGGGTTCGCCAAACGCTGCTCGTAAACAAACACGTGCCGCCACAACCCGTCGGCGTGGATCGCTCCGCGCGATTTCTTCATGTTTTCTAGTAGGTTCGCGCCCTTGGCCTCGGCCAGCTTCAAGTCCCGCCGGGCGACCGATCCGCTGAGCACCATGAGCACGATCCCGCCGAAGAAACTCACCAGCAGGATCAGCCCCGTCCCCGACACCGCCGAGCTGAGCGACACGCCGGTATCGACGCGCTTGCGTAAAACCAAGAGGCCAGCAAACGTCAGCCCCACCGCCATCGTCCGCCGCGCTGTGCCTTTGTAGAGCCAAAGCCCCACCACCCCGAGCAGGTCCGCCGGGGTCACCAACCCGTTGAAGTCTTCCCACACTCGCCGCAACCGTCGCATCGCTTCAGTCTAACGAACGTGATCGTCGCAGCGTTGGGCAAACGCTATCGGGAAGAATCAAACCACAGTTATGAACGGGCGGATGTTGCGGCCAACCCGCCGCGCGGCGGGGTTAACATATCGCCGTGTCGCGAGAAACGTCAGAATATGCAAACCGCCTGCCCGACCCCGAGCGTTTCGCTCGGGCGATGGCCCGCGATGCGCCCGGCCTCAAACGACTCGCGAAAAAAATCCGCGACGCCCGCCGGGCCAATAAGCCCCACGACCGCAATCTCAAACGCCTCCACGAACAGCTGGACGCTTCCGTCGCGGGGCGTGAAGCCCGGGCCGCCGCCAAGCCCGCGGTGTCGTACCCCGCGGAGTTGCCGATCTCACAGAAGCGCGACGAGATCGCCGCGTTGATCCGCGACCACCAGGTCACGATCGTCTGCGGCGAGACCGGATCGGGCAAGAGCACCCAGTTGCCCAAGATCCTGCTCGAACTCGGCTACGGCGTCCGCGGCACGATCGCCCACACCCAGCCCCGGCGCATCGCGGCCCGCACCCTGGCGACCCGCGTTGCGCAAGAGCTCGGCGTTGCGCTCGGCGGTTCCGTGGGCTACGCGGTCCGCTTCAATGACCAGACCGGCCCGCTCACGCACATCCGTTACCTGACCGACGGCCTGCTCCTCGCCGAACTGGGCCACGACTCGGACCTGCTCCAATACGACGCGATCATCATTGACGAAGCCCACGAGCGCTCGCTCAACATCGACTTCCTGCTGGGCTACCTCAAACGTCTGCTGCCGCGTCGGCCCGACCTCAAGCTCGTAATCACCTCGGCCACGATCGACCCGCAACGCTTCGCCGATTACTTCGGGCAGGCGGTGAACGGTGAACTCGAGGCTGCGCCGATTATCGAAGTGTCGGGCCGGACGTATCCGGTCGAGACGCGGTATCGGCCGATCGGCGAAGAGGACGATGTGACGCTCGACGGGCCCTCGCTCGACCGCGCGTTGGGCGACGCGCTCGACGAGGTGGCCTCGGCGACCGACGGCGACGTGTTGGTGTTCATGCCCACCGAGCGGGCGATCAGCCAGGCCGCTAAATCGCTGCGCAGCCATGCCCAACACAGCCCGCAGCTTTCGCGGGGAAAGCCACTGGAGATCCTGCCGCTTTACGCCCGGCTGTCGAACGCCGAGCAGCAAAAAGTATTCAACCCCAAGGGGCAGACCCGCCGGGTGGTCATCGCGACGAACGTGGCCGAGTCGTCGGTGACGGTCCCGAATATCACCGCGGTGATCGATCCGGGCACCGCGCGGATCAGCCGTTACTCGCCGCGGACGCGGATGCAGCGGCTGCCGATCGAAGCGGTGTCGCAGGCCTCGGCCAACCAGCGGGCCGGGCGGTGCGGGCGGGTTGCGCCGGGCGTTTGCATCCGGTTGTGTACGGAAGAACGATTTGCTGAACGCGACGCGTTCACGACGCCCGAGATTTTGCGGACCAGCTTGGCCGCGGTGATCCTGCGGATGGCGGCGCTGCGGCTGGGCGAAATCGAAACCTTCCCGTTTCTCGAGCCGCCCAAAGCCGCTGCGGTCCGCGAGGGCACGCAGACGCTGCGTGAACTCGGAGCGATCGATCGCTCGGGTCGGCTGACCGCCATCGGCAAACAACTCGCCAAGCTGCCGGTCGATCCGCGGGTGGGGCGGATGGTCTTGGCCGGGGCGGACGAGGGCAGCCTCGCCGAGGTGCTCATCATCGCCTCGGCGTTGGAAGGGCAGGACCCACGACTTCGTCCCGCCGAGCAAGCGCAGGCGGCCGATCAGGCCCACGCCGCTTTCGTTCACCCTGCTAGCGATTTCCTGTCGTTGCTGAAGCTGTGGGATTTCGTCCACGCCGAGAAGGCCCGGCTGTCCAACAACCAGTTCCGCAAGAGTTGTCAAAAACACTTCATCAGCTACCCCCGGCTGCGCGAGTGGTTCGATCTGCACCGGCAACTGGTTGACCTCGCCAAGCAGGCCGGGCTCAAGTCGTCGCGTCGGGTGGGTGGCGAAGACGGGATCGATAAGGTTGCCGACGCGGTGCACCGGGCGCTGTTGGCGGGCTTGCTGTCCAACGTGGCGCTCAAGACCGATGCGTACGAATACACCGGCGCTCACGACAAGAAGCTGCGGCTTTGGCCGGGCTCGGCGCTCGCCAAGAACAAGAACCGGCCGCGGTGGATCGTGTGCGCCGAGATCGTCGCGACGTCGCAGCAGTTCGCCCGGACGTGCGCGCAGATCAACCCGGACTGGGTCGAGAAGATCGCCGGCCCGCTGGTCAAACTCACCCACCGCGAGCCGCACTGGGTCCGGCGGGGCGGGTTCGTCGCGGCTTACGAGAAGGCGTCGCTTTTCGGTTTGGTGCTCGTACCCAAACGCCGGATCCGCTTTGCCAAGGTCGAGCCCGCGCTCGCCCGGCAGATGTTTATTCAGGAAGCCTTGGTCGAACAGGACGCGGACCTCCGCGCGCCGTTTTTTGAGCACAACCGCGAGCTGCGCGAACGTATCGAGAAGATGCAGGCCAAGCAGCGGCGGTTTGATCTGATCGCCGATGCGCAGGCCCGGTTTGATTTTTACGACCGCCGGCTGCCCGCCGAGGTGTGCGGGGTGGCGGAGCTGAATCGTTTTCGGAAGCAGGCCGAGCGCGACGACCCGCGGGTGTTGTTCATGCGGGAGTCGGACCTCTTGGCGGGGGAGGCGGCGGACGACGACGGTCGGCCGGACCACTTGGCCGTGGCGGGGATGAAGCTGCCTTTGGCGTACAAGTACGATGCGGGGGCGGCGGACGACGGCGTGACGCTCAACGTGCCGTTGCACGCGTTGGGTCGGCTGCCGCCCTCGGTGGTGGAGTGGGGGGTGCCGGGGCTGCTGGCCGAGCGGATCGCGGCGTTGATCCGCAGCCTGCCGAAGGCGTTGCGCAAACCGTTGGTGCCCGCGCCGACCTCGGCGGCGGAAGCGGTCGAACGTATCGAGTTCGGCCGGGGCGATTTTCTGGAGGCCGTCGCGGAGGCGCTGGGTGCGATCGCCGGCGAACGCATCGACCCGTCGGTTTTCGATCGGTCGAAACTCGAAGCGCACCACCAGATCAACGTCGCGGTGGTGGACGAGTCGGGCAAGGTGCTGCAGCAGGGCCGGGACGTGATCGAATTGCAAAACGAACTCGGATCTGAGGCGGGCGACGCGGCGGCCGAACTCAGCGACCCGGCGTGGCAGCGCGATGGGTTGGACGCTTGGCCGGACGTGGACGAGTTGCCGACGCAGGTCGAGATCAACCCCGCGGGGTACACGCTGCTGGCCTACCCCGCGTTGATCGATCAGGGAAGCGACGGCATCGGGCTGCGGACCGTGGAGACACCCGAACGCGCCGCGGCGCTGCACCGCGACGGCGTCCTTCGATTGGCGGCGCTGTCGCAGCATGCCGGGCTGAAGGATGAACTCCGCTACACCCCTCAGGCCGAGCAGCTGCGGTTGTTGTACAGCCCGATGGGCGCTTTCGAGAACCTGACGTCGCAGTTGGTCGAACAAACCGCGGGCGCGGTTTACGGCGAGCGTGTGAAGGATTACCCGCCGCGCTCTTCGGCGGCGTTTGAGGCGATGCTCATCGCAGGACGCGACGAGTTGTCTTCAACGTTGGCCCAACTGGTCTCGCTGACGCTTTCGATTTTGCAGCAAGCCCAGCAGGTACGCCTGGAGCTTGATCCGCTGCTCCAGCGGTGCCCGCCCGGCTGGGAGCCGGCGGTTCGGCAGAGCGAAGAGCAGTTGCGGGCATTGCTTGGTCCCGACTTTGTGAAACACACGCCCCGCGAATGGCTGCCGCACATCCCCCGATTCCTCGAGGCCACGCAGACGCGACTACGAAAGCTCCGCGAAGGCAAGGTCGATCGCGACCAAGCGGCGGCGGCCGAATTCGCGTCGCGTTGGGATGCCTACCGGCAGTTCGCCGTGGAGGCGAAGCCGAGCGATGAACTCGAGACGTACCGGTGGATGCTCGAGGAGTGGCGGGTGTCCTTGTTCGCGCAGGAACTCGGGACGTCGATCCCGGTATCGGACAAACGCTTGGACAAGCAGTGGAAGAAGGCGCAGCGGAACCGTGGGTGACCGAAGCGGATTTCCGGCCACGCCGATTTTCTCGCTTGGTGATCAAGCCAGAGATCGCGTGCGGCGGATGACGTGCTGATTGATTCGCTTAGGGTTTAGGCCCGACCACGACGACGGGAGAGGCCCCACATCAGTCCCGATAACACCAACGCGGAGGTGCCCGGCTCGGGGACGGGGGCGAGCGAAGTGAAGTTGTCGCTCAACGTCGAGCCGAAGTTGTCGGCCCAGATCGTGTAGTCGGCCGCATCGACGACGCCGTTGCCATTGCCATCGGCCGCGAGGTCGAGCGTGGAGCCGAAAGTATCGGCCCAGATGGTGTAGTCGGCCGCGTCCACCAAGCCGTTGCCGTTGTAGTCGCCGGTGACGATGAAGTCCGAGGCAAACCCGGTGAGGTCGGTGGCGAAGATCTTTTGGCCGAAGAAAGCCTGGGCGTCGTAGTCGTCGTTGGTGGTGGACGCGATGCCGTCGTCGTCGCCGTCGATCTCGATAGCGTGAGTCAGTCCGGCGACTTTCCAGGTGCCGTTGTCGTTGACGAACCAGCTGCCGCCCGAGTCGCCGAAGCTGGCGGTGGCTTCGAATTCGACCGCACCGGTCACCCCGAGTGAGCCGTCCAGGTCGAAGTCGGCGACGAGCACGCTCATCCCCGAATAGGTCCCGCCGCTGATGGTGTCGGTGGTGTTGATGCGGTTTTGTCCGACGTTCAGGCCGTTGTTGGCGTTGAGCGAACCCGACCAATCGAACCCGTCGGTGTCGGCTTCGCCGATGGTCGGGCCGAAGCCCACGAGCACCGCGGTGGTCCGGTTCCGGCCGACGGTGCCGTCGTAGATCCCGACGAAGCTCGACAGCGTGGCGGCTTCGCCGTTCTCGAAGATGGGAACCAAGCGCAGGTCGATGTTGTCGCCGAAAGTGATCTGGGCGTCGGTGTCGGCGACGTAGGTCACGCCGTCGAAGACGACGTTGCGGTCAGGCGGGTTGTTGAGCACGTCTTGGTGCCGGGTGGTGAGCACCCAGCCCGGGGCCACGGCCACGGCCGCGGCGTTGTTGCCCCATTTGCCGATCGCGTCCAGCGGCAGATCGGTCGGCAGCGATTCGCCGGCCCCGCCGGGCTGCACGATCAGCGCGTTGGCCGAGAAGCTGACCAACGTCACGCCAACCACACCGGCCAGCCTGATGCCGTTCCGACGCAAACTTAGAAGTGGATTCATCGTGACGCTTCCTCAGCCACCCCGCTAAAAGTCTGCAACTCCGTCGACCCGATAGCTTAGCTACAAAAATACACCAAATCCGACGATTTCCAATACCAATCTGAGGGGTTTACCTCATATTCGTTCAAGAACTGAATTTGGCAGAGGTCTAACGCGAATTCGAGACCGCTCGTTATAAACCAATTTACGGCATCGGTTAACCAAATACTGGCCCGTCATACTCGTGTCTATTCATCGAGACAATCTTGCGAGGCCAACGGCAAGGCGTTGCGGCGAAATAAAAACGATCAGAATCAACAAATTATTCTTGATCGATGGTTTTTGGATGATATATTACCTGGGTAATCTGATTACGCATGTAATCTCTGTCTTCTCTCATCTTTCTCCGAGTCACCCATGCCGGTCACCGCATCACAAATCGCTCGAGAACTCGGCGTGTCGCGCCAATCGGTGAGCAAAGTCCTGGTGGGGGGCAAGACCAACATCCGCGTGAGCCCGGACCTGGCCAATCGGATTCGGCGGGTCGCCGACGAGATGGGGTACCGCCCGGTGACCGCCGCGCGGACCATCTCGACCGGCCGTACCAATTCGATCGACATGCTCATGTCTACCGGCTCGGGGGCCAGCCGCCTGCCCACGCCGCTGATCGAAGGCATCCACGACGAACTCATCGCCCGGGATATGCAGCTCACGGTCAGCCGGCTGCCCGACCACAAACTCAGCGACGCCGACTACGTGCCGAAGATCCTTCGTGAACACTCGGCCGACGGCATCCTCGTCAACTACACCCACCTGTTTCCAGAAGAGCTCCCCAAGCTGATCGAGCGCCACGAACTGCCGGCCATCTGGATGAACACCAAGTGGACGCGTGATTGCATCTATCCCGACGAAACCGCGGGCTTCCGCAAAGCGACCGAACATCTTCTCGAACTTGGCCACACCCGCATCAGCTTCAACGTGCTGCACACCTCGGGCCACTTCAGCGAAACCGATCGTCGGGCCGGTTACGAACAAGCCATGATCGATGCGGGGCTGACGCCGCAGGTGTTTCACGCCGGGGCCGATTGGGCGCACCGCTACACCGACCCCGAATTTGATTTGGAAGACGACCGGCTAAAACGTCTCCAGCAATGGCTAAGCGGGCCGGATCGGCCCACCGCGGTTTTGGCTTACGCCCAGCGTGAGTCTGACTTCATCGCCTACGCCGCGGCCACGCTGGGGCTCAAGCTCGGCCGTGATCTGTCGCTGATCGGCGTGAGTGATTTTGAAGGCAACCGTCTGGGGCTACCGCTGACCGAACTCGTCTTGCCGTATCCCGAACTCGGCCGGCGGGCGGTGGAGATGCTGATGGTCAAGATCGATCAGCCTTCCGAAGAATTCCCCGCCGAGACGGTGGACATGAGGCTCGCCCTTGGGGCTTCGACCGGTCCGCCCATTCACCAATAAGCATGATTTGTATCCCGTTCAACCTTTTTCTCATCCGTTTCCTTGGAGGTTCATCATGAAATACAGTTTGATTCAACGTTGGGTGTTTGGTTTGGCGGCGGCGACGCCGTTGGTGTTTGCGGGCGTCGGTTCGGCCGGCGTCATCACCTTTGACCCCGCCGACGGTTACGCCCTGGGTAGCTCGCTGGTCGCCAACGCCGACTGGGCCGGCAACGGCACCCTCTACAGCATCACCAGCCTCGGCGGTGGCAACGGTGCCGCTCAGTCTGCGGCCGTCGATCAGGCCAACTTTGCGAACAACCGATTTACGCCGGACGCCGCGTTTCTCGGGGCCGCCGACACCAGCACCGCGGGTATGACGTACGACTACAGCTTCCAGCTGCGTAACGACAATGTCGCCAGCGCCGACAGCTTCGGCGTGGCCCACCGCATCCGCATCGGCGGAACCGACAGCGCGCCGATCATTCAATTCCAGATTTTTGACAACGGCGTCATCCAGTACAACGACGGCGGCACCTCGATCAGCGTGAACAACGTCAACGGCAATCGTCTCGATCTGGACGACATTGGTTCACGCTTCATCACGATCGAAGGCACGATCGATTTCACCGCCGGCACCTACGACGTCACGGTCGATGGGGTTTCCCAAGGCACCGGCCTGAGCCTCGTCAACAACCCGACCGATTTTGGTCAGGTGACCCTGCAGTGGGGAAGCAGCAGCAGCGCTCCCGACTATCGCCAAATCTCGATCGATAACCTCGAGATCGCTGTGCCCGAGCCGGGCTCGCTGGGGTTACTCGCCCTGGGCGGCGCGATGATGCTGCGTCGCAAGAGTTCATAACGCAATGGTCAACCCTGCCTTAGCGGGTGGGGTTGGTTTTGGTTCACTCACGAATTCCCTCGTATTCCTCTCACGGTAAAGGATGCCCCATGAGACGCCACGCATTCACCCTCATCGAATTGCTGGTGGTCATTTCGATCATCGCGCTGCTCATCGGGATTCTTCTGCCTGCTCTTAGCGCGGCGCGCGACTCCGCCCGGGGAACGGCTTGCCTGTCGAATCTCAAGCAGATCGGCATCGCGATGGCCACTTATAGCGCTGATCACAAGAACCGCGTTGTTCCCGGGCGGTCGTTGGTCACCGATGGCGTGTCGTCGCGGGAAACTTCCTACGCGTCGACCCTTGCGCGCGGTGGTTACGGCCCCGCCCAGAACGTGACCTTGATCCCCGCCGGATCGGATTCACTGACCCAGTCGCTGTTTCGCTGCCCCGAAGGCGAGGGACTCCGTGAAGACGGGACGGCACCGGCCGATAAACTCGATCTCGCGGTCAACGCCCGCTATTGGCGAACGGCGGCGACCCCTACGTTCTCTGAAGTTGTCAATACCTGGTACGGCTTCAACGGCACGGCGTCCGAAGCGTACAACGAATGGCAACCCATGACGTGGCACGACGGCACGACCCCCGCGGTGTTTCAAGACACCGACTTCTTCCGCTCGCCGACCGAGACCGTCATGATCCTTGACGGCCTGCGCAATGTTATGGGCACCTTTAACCGGATCAGCCTGCGGCACAGCGGGGATTCGGCCAACATTCTTTTCGCGGACGGCCACGTCGCCAGCGCCACCGAAGCCGATTTGCCCGCCGACGGCACGGGGATCGGCGGCCCGAACGAGAACAGCGTGGGGCAACTCGACAACTTCCCCGAATTTGTTTGGCGACTTAATCAATAAGTAAGTCGTCAGATTTTCCTCGGCCAAATTTGATCCATCCTCCATTCCAGAGTCCTTGCTCATGAAGCTGCGTAAAGCATTCGGTCTTGTAGTGTGTCCGGTTTCGGTACTTGGTCTCGCGTTTATGGGGGCGAGTGCCCACGGACAAGCGGTATCAACGGAGGGCGCGGCGATGGCGGTGCAGGGTTCGCCGCAACTCGGCGGGGCGGCACGAGCGGACGCCGAGCTTCTGAATTTGGCTAAGGAAGATACGCCGCACGGCCCCGGCTTCGGGCTCATCACCACCAAGCAGCCGGGCAAGCATTTTGACATTCAGGTCTTTACGCCCTTGGCGGGATCGATCGAGCGGGGCGACGTGATCTACGCCGAGTTTTGGGCCCGGGCGTTGTCGGGAGCACGTTACGAGACGGGCGAGGGGTACACGCTGTTCCGCATCCAACGCGACGGCCCCGACTGGGAACGCGGGTTGTACCGCGAGTGGGTCTTGGGCCCAGGCTGGAAGAAATATTTCATCGCCGAGCGTTTCAACCACACGCTGCCCGAAGGCGAGATCGTCGCGGCGTTTTCCGGAGGGTACCCCGCCCAGCACATCGAGATTGCGGGGCTTGAAGTGCGAAACCTCGGCCCCGACGCGGACCTTGATGCGCTGCCGACTCTTGAAGTGGAGTACGTTGGGAGCGAGCCCGATGCGGCTTGGCGACGATCGGCGCTCGGGCGCATCGAGCAGCACCGCAAGGGCGATTTAACGATCGAATTACGTGATGCAAATGGCAATCCGGTGCCGAACGCCGAGATCAACGTCGAGATGACGCGTCATCGGTTCGGCTTCGGGGTGGCGATCAGCGCGTCATGGCTCGACCAAAACTGGGACACCCCCGCGGGGCAGAAGTACCGGGAAACCATTTTGGAGCATTTCAATGCGGTGGCGTTGGAAAACGCGCTCAAGTGGTCACGCTGGGAGCGCGAGCCCGAGGTCGCGTTGCGGACGCTGCGATGGGCCAAGGATAACGGCCTGCAGACCCACGGCCACGTTTTGGTTTGGCCGGGGTTAGAAAAATTTCGAGTTGAGGACGCGGCCGAGTTGTGGGCCGCGGCGCAGGACGATCCGCAGCTACTCCGCCACCGCGTCAACGACCACATCCGTTCGATCCTCGAAGGGACGGATGGCCTCGTCGATGTCTGGGACGTGGTTAACGAAGCGTACAACCAAAACGAATTTATCGAGTTGTTGGGCGAGAGCGAAGTCGCGGAATGGTTCAAGCTCGCCGACACCTATGCCCCGGAAGCCACGTTGTTTTACAACGATTTCGGGCTGGTCGGCCAGAGCGGGACCAACCGGGTCAAGCAACAGTTCGTGGCCGACCTGATCCAGGGCGTTCGGGACCGCGGCGGGCGGGTGGACGCGGTCGGGCTTCAGTCGCACTTGGGCAGCGGGCTGACTCCGCCGCCCCGGGTGTTGGACATCATTGAGTTCTACGCGAACAACGATTTAGCGGTCAAAATCACCGAGTACGACCTGAATGTCGACGACCCGGAGCTGGCGGAGCGGTACACCCGCGACTTCCTGATCGCGGCTTTCAGCCACCCCGCGGTCACGGGCTTCCAGGGCTGGAACTTCTGGTCGGCCACTCCGACCTGGATGCCCGAAGCGTCTTACTTCGGCGACGACTGGGAATGGCTGCCGGTGGGGCGGGCTTACCGCGATCTGGTGCTCAACGAATGGTGGACCCGCGAAACGGTCACGACCGACGACCAGGGCCGAGCTTCGGTCCGCGGCTTCCTCGGCGACTACCGCCTCCGCACCGCGGCGGGCGAACTGATCGAACCCAGGGCGACGATTAACCCCGAAGGATCGTCCGTCGTGTTGCGGCTTAAGTGAATCGTTGACAGAACAGCAAGGCTTGCCTGTTTGATTCCATAGGGAGTGAGTTGAACCGCGGGACAACTCCGAACGCATCTAAACGTTGGTCTTGCAGACGTACTGGTCGATCGTTGTCGCGACCGTTCGGCGGCAAGGTGGGGCATGAGTTTTAAAACGATCTTGGTTGACGCAAGCCACGTCGATCGAGCAAGATGAGCTTCATGTCGCTTGCGCTTGATTACGCCAGAACAATTCTGCTGCGTCGCTTGACCCTCCTCGAGGCCCGCCGGCACCGGTTTGTGGCGGGTTGGCACGAAGCGCCGGCGTGGATCAATTCATCGCGGCTTATTTTTTTGATTGATGGTCGGCTACGGTACACCCTTCAGGGGCAAGTAATCGAGTTGCTGCCGGGCTCGGCGCTTCTGGTTCCGGTCAATACCGAGCGTTCGTGGGTCGTCCCGGTCGAACGCCACTGCGACATGGCGTGGTTTCGTTACGCCTGCGCCGATGATCCCGACCCCGCGCTCAACCACGGGATCTACAGCGAACAGGCCCATTGTGACTTAGCCGTGCCGGCGGTGGAGCGACTCGTGTCGCTGCTGCAAACGCCCAGCCCCGCGGGGCTTGTCGCGGCGGAGGCCGAGGCCAAGGCGATGCTGGGGCGTTTCTTGAGTCACGCCGAATCGCTCGAAACGCAGACCCCGGTCCGGGCCACCCGTAGCCGGGGTGACGTGGCGGTGAATCAGGCGGTGCGGTACATGAACGAGCATTATGCCGAGGACACGGTGATGCAGGACATGATCGACGGGCTCGAATTCAGCACGGCTCACTTCCGCAAGGTATTCAAGTCGCAGATGGGCTGTTCGCCGCGCGACTACCTGATTCGCCGGCGGATGCAGGTGGCGCGTTACGCGCTTTATCACTCCAAAAAGCAGATCAAAGAGATCGCCGCCGAGGTCGGTTACTCCGATCCGCTCTATTTTTCGCGGGTGTATCGGAGCTTCTGGGGGCACCCGCCGATCCAAGACCAGCACCGCCGGTGGAATCCTTGAGCTTGACACGGGTGAAGGCATGCGCGTTTTGTCCATGCGATCGCGTGTTGATGCTATAGCAATTCATTCTGCGTAAACCACAATAAAAGGTGTTCTTTCCCCTGTTCTAATGGAGGTTTCGGATGTCTTTATCGCGTTACATATTCGTAGCCAGCCTCGCGGCGGGCTTCCCCTGCGTGGCGTCGGCCGACGTGGTGCTTTTGGATTTTGGAACGACCCTGTACGCCGGCACGGATTCGCCCGGGCACGAAGACGGCCTGGCCACCGGAGGCGTGTGGAACAACGTCGGCGGTGACGTGGCGTCCGGCTTGGTGGACGAAAACGGCGTGGCCCTCACGGGCCTTGCCGTCGACTTTGGGACCGGCACCCTGTCGAGTGTCGACTACGCCAACGCAACCAAGCCGCTAACCGTTGATCACTCGGACTACCCGCAATGGAACGACGACTTGGGCCGAGATCATATCGTGCGTGATGCGGGGGATCCTGCGTTGGCGATCGCGGTCACGGGGCTGTCTGAAGGCGTTTACGATTTCTACTTTACCGGGCTTCGGGGCGACAACTTGACCAACGCCGATCGTGACTACGATGTTCGTTTCACCACCAGCACCTCGGTCGTGACCGATTTTTCGGCCGTGGCCTCGGACACCTTGGCCAACAATCTGCCCACGACGGTGAACTCCTGGATCGCGGGTGATAACTATGTGACCGGCCAGTTCACGGTTTCGTCGGCGGGCGAAGGCTTTTATCTGTACGTCGATTCTCCCGGGCTGTCGGCATTCAACACCTCGTTCATCGGCGTGGCCAGCAGCCTCGAGATTGTCGCGGTGCCCGAGCCCGGGTCTATGGCTCTGGTGGCGGCCGGAGTTGGGCTCATTCTCGCGAGGCGTCGACGATGAGCCGATCCGTCGTTCACCCAAGGTCGGTCTTGTCTTCGCCCGGCCCCGCGATACGAAACGGCTTGGTGGGGTATTGGGATTTTTCCGAGCCGTCCGGTCAGCCGCGCGTTTCGAAGTTCACCCCGACGAAGCACCGGTTGACCGAAGCGCACGGCGAAGTGCCCCGCGTGGAGACCGATCTGCCCGGCGGCAGCGCGGTCGCCTTCAACACCCGCGGCGGATACCTGCACTTGCCCTACGAAGAAACCGGCGACCTCAACTTTGAGGGCCCCGACGCGACGTTTACGATATTTTCGGTGATCAAATTGGACCCCGATGACCGGCGGGGAGGCACGATCGCCGGGATGTGGTCCGAAGGGTTGGGGGCCGGCGACGATTCGGGCGTCCGGCAATACGCCTTGCTTCTGGACATGCCGGCCTATGGCGGGCGGAAGCAGGTCACGCCTCACGTTTCGTCCGAGGGCGGGGCGACGCGTCGGGCGGACGGTTCGATGCTGCCGTGGTGCGCCGATTACGCGGCGACGACGAAGCGCTATCCGCTGGGGCATTGGTGTTCGGTGGCGTGCACCTACGACGCGAAGTGGCTGACCGCCTATCTCGATGGTCAAGCGACGCCCCGGGCCCTGCGGCCGAAAGAAGACCGGCGAGACGATCGGTATTTCACCGCAGAAGGGCCCGACGGCGGCGACCGCGGCATGAACCCGTATTTCCACGGCCGAGGTCTATATCGATACGATCCCGCCCGAAAGCCGGGCGGCGGTTCCCCCTTCGTGGTGGGGGCCCGGCAGGTCCGCGGTGCCGACGGAAGCGAGCCGCTGAACGGGCAGATGGCGGTCTTGGCGGTCTACAACCGCTGCTTGACGCCCGGCGAGGTCGCGCAATTGCACCTCGAAGCGGGGCTTCACGCGGTCGAGTGAGAAGAACTCAAAATTACACTTGACGACTTGACCGGTAAAGGTATACTTGGTTTCCCGTCCCTTTAACGGTCAAGTCCATGGCAATCACGATCAAGCACATCGCGGAACAGGTTGGGGTTTCGAAGCAGGCCGTGAGCTATGCCTTGAACAACAAGCCGGGGCAAGTCAGCGACAGCACCCGCAAGAAAATTATAAAAACTGCTCAGGAAATGGGTTATCGCCCGAATTGGCGAGCCCGGAGTTTTGCGAGGAAGCGTTCTCAGATCATCGGGCTGGTCTACGGCCGACCCGCGCATTACATCGAGCAGTCGCAATTGGTCTCGCATTTGGTTCAGCGGCTCTCGGAAATCGATCACGAGTTGCTTCTGATCCCCGCGATGGGGCCGGTCGAGAAGTGGGCCCACAAGCTCCGTGACGGACGAGTGGATGGCTGCTTGGTCTCGCACCCGATGCCTTTGGGTTTGGACACGTTTGTGGCCGAGCACCAACTCCCCGCGGTGTTCGCCAATCTCAAGAGTGATCTGCCGGTCCCGCAGATCTGTTTCGATGATGTCACGGGGGCCCGGCTCGCGGTGGAGCATCTTTTGGAGCTGGGGCATCGCAGGATCACCTACTACTGCATGCCGAAACGCCACGGCGAGCACTACAGCAACGAAGACCGCCTTCAGACCTACCGCCGCATGATGCGAAAGGCCGGGCTGGATCAACATGTCGATGTCGTGGTGGAGGATCAGGAAGACTATGCCCAGCGTTTGGCCGAGCTTGATCCGTCCGCGCGGCCGACGGCGATCCTGGCGTACAACGACCTCGACGCCGTCGCCCTCATGCGGGAACTCTGGGTCCACGGGATCGAAGTTCCGCGTGACCTGAGCCTCATGGGATTCAACGACGACGTCGCTCGCCAATCCAGCCCGCCGCTGACCACCGTGGCGACCCCGATTGAAGACATGGTCGACCAATGCGTCGATTTGTTGATGGAGCAGATCGGCCAAGCCAAGGATAGGCCCGAACGCGATATTCAGCCGGTGGTTCTTCCCGAAACACTCATCGTTCGTGACTCAACTTGTGCTATGCCGTCGGACTGATCCGCGGCACCGATTTTATTCGTCTCATTTATCGTTTTGGAGGAAATCATGTCTCGTAAAAACACACGAATTCGTCAAAGTGTTGGCGTTCTCATCGCGGGCTTCTGGGTGGGGCAAAGCTTCGCTTCGCCGTTGGTCACCGAAACCTTCGACTACACCGCGGGCCAGAACATCGCGGGTCAAACCGGAGGCACCGGCTGGGCCGCGGGTTCGAGTTGGCAGACATCGGTTGAAGGTTCGCCGTCGGCCACCGTGGTGTCTGGCCTAGACTTCTCGACGCTGCCGACGTCGGGCAACGCGCTGCAGCTCGACGTAGACAACCCGACCGCCGTGGACGCCCGCGGCTTTGTCGGCCGAGAGTTCGGCCACTCGGTCACCGGCAACACCGAGCTCTTCGTGAGCTACCTGGTCCGCCAGACCCGTGACGAGGGGTTACCTTTCGGTAACGGCCAGGTCACGACCTTTGGCACCAACTTCACCGACGCGGGCATCGAGGCGACCAATTCTTCCAACCTGTTTGTCCAAGCCACGACGAACGGCAGCAACGGTTTCGGCGGTCCCGAAGGGGTTAACGTTTCGTTGGGCAAAGCCGACGGTTTAGGCACCGCCGACCACGTCTTCCCGCTGGACGAGACGCTCATGGTGGTGCTCTCCTTCGACTCGATCGGCGTCGGCAACTTCACGTCTGGCCTCAACAGCGAAGCCAAGATCTGGATCCTTTCGGAATCCGATTACGACGCCGTGCTGACCGCCGGCCTGAGTGAAGCGGCGCTCGACGCCAACAACCAGGTCGTCGGCATCGAGGCCCGCGGCGTGGGCACGTTCGGCACCGCTCGGATCGATCCGACCGACCTGTTCCGTTTCTCGGGCAGCTCGACCACCGTGATCTTTGACGAGCTCCGCATCGGCAGTGAGTTGGACGACGTGGTCCTCATCCCCGAGCCGGCGTCGCTCGCGCTGATCGCGCTCGGCGGGGTGTGCCTGATGTCGCGTCGCCGCGAACGCTGATTGATCCCTCGCGGGGCGAAGCCTCGTGTGATGTCACCGCTCATGTTTCTCAAGCATCATGGTCTTTGGAGGTTTCATAATGAAGAAGAATCAACTGTGCACGATAGCCGCCGCCGCGGCATTCTTGGCCGGTCCGGCTTCGGCTGAACTGCTGCTTTACGAAGGCTTCGACTACGCCACCGGAGTCGACGCGCTCGTCGGCCAGTCCGGCGGCGAAGGCTGGGGCGGGACCGTCTACGCCGAAGGCGGCAACACCAACGCGGGCAGCATCCAGAACGCCGGCGTCGCCTCGGCGGGCAGCCTCGTATTCAGCGACTTTGTCGCCATCGGCAACGTCGGCCAGATCCAGAACAACAACTTCGGCGGCGGCGCGGTGCCGACGTACGCCAACCACTACGCCACCCGCGCTCTGCCGGCCTTGAGCATCACGCCCGGCAGCACGGTCTACAGCAGCTTCCTCTTCCGCCAGGAACAGAACTCGAGTTTTGCGCATCAGTCCGAGATCGGCCTGGGCACCAGTGCCGGGGCGCTGGACCAGTTCCGCCAGATAAGCGTTGATTTGTTCGATGGGAATGGCCCCGACGAAGTCGGCGTCGGCTACGGAAGCAGTGTCGCAATCAGCGCGACGACGCCCTCAGTCAATAAACAGCCGCTGCTATTCATCACCCGCTTCGAGAACGTCAACGGGGCCGGCACTCAGACCGCGACCATGTATGTGCTCTCCGAAAGCGATTACGACAGCATCAAAGCCGGCGGCATCACCCAGTCCGAGCTCGACGGCCTCGGCGCGGTCGCCACGGACACCGCCACGGGGATCACCCTCGGGGCCGGCGACTATTTCACCATCTCAGCAACCACCGGATTCGGCGTACAAAACAACTCGTTCTTCGACGAGTTCCGCTTGTTCACCGATTTGGAAGACCTGCAATCTACCGTGATCCCCGAGCCTGCCAGCCTCGCGTTGGTGGGTTTGGGGGGGCTCGCGTGTATCGGCTGCTGGAGAAAACGTCGATAAGAACAACATCCTCCAACGCCCTTGCCGCCTGATCGGTCGGCGAGCGCTTTCTGCGTCGTCTTTCTTTTCCCGTCTCTTTCTTGTCAGAGGTACCTGCTATGCGACGTCCAATCCAATCCCGTGGGTTCACGCTCATCGAACTGCTGGTCGTCATCAGCATCATCGCCTTGCTGATTGGCCTGTTGCTGCCCGCCCTCGCCGCGGCCCGCGAGTCGGCGCGGGCCAGCGCTTGTCTGAGCAACACTCGGCAGATGGGGATCGCTCTGCAGATTTACGCCGACGAATACGAGGGCTTGTTTCCTGCGGCCTTCGCGACGTCGTCCTTTGGCGACCCCAAGTGGTACGCCTACCGAACGCTGGGGCGGATCATCGGCAATACCGATGTCTATGCCTGCCCGTCGGATGAAACGCCTTTGGAGGTCACGGGCGATTACAACTGGAATGCCGCCGGCCAAGGAACCGACGTCGAGCTCAGCTATGCCTTCAACTCGGGCTGGGATCGTACGGCGGCGTGGCGTATCCGTGACTTCATGCAATCACCCAGCGACCTGCGCGCGGTCGGCGATCTTGGAGAAGGCAATGCGCACAACGGTACGTTCAATATGGAGAACCTCGGCAACTGGACGAGCATGTTCCCGTTTAACCGACACAGAGACAGCGTCACTTTTGCGTTTTTCGACGGACACGGCGAAGTCGTGGACGGCGCGGATGCGCCCGCGGATGACCCGGCATACGACTTCGGCGGCGTCCCGCAATGGTCCGGGGCGCGTTCAGAATTTACCGAAGCGTTCGATCCGTGGTACGCCTTCAGCACCGTGAATAAATAATCGATCCGCATTGTGGGTCGACATGACCAACGCCTTATTTTCGACAGATCTACCCATGCTTGTGCATCAGGCCCCATCTCGATTTTCCCGATCCCGCCCCGGTTCTGGCTTCACGCTGATCGAGTTGCTGGTGGTGATTAGTATCATCGCGTTGCTCGTGGCCTTGCTGTTGCCGACGCTGACCGCGGCCCGCGACGCGGCACAGGCGTCGGTGTGTAAGAACAATGTCAAGCAGATCGGCCTGTCGTCGCTGCTGTACGCCGGCGACTACGACGGCCAGTTGCCTATGTCGGGTTGGAATTCATACGACGGTTTCTCGAACTTCGGGGGCTGGCGGGATCTGATCGAGCCTTACACCGGCGACCGCAACGCCGGGCCGGGGAACATCAACAACCAAGACCTGTCGCAGTTCCATTGTCCGGAGTTGCTCGACGACGGCGTGACCGCCTTGGCCGGGGCGTACACCGCGAACGACGCGGTCATGCTCTTCGGCGGCTGGAGCAACCCGCGGTTCCTCCGGGTCGAGGCGGTGCTCGCGGCGAGCAATACCTTTATGGTCACCGACGGCAACAACGGTTCGGGTTCGACGTGGGAAAAAGTCCGTAACCGCATCGCGGTACCCGCGGGGTTCGCCAACCTGCCCCAAGCCATTCTGCCCGAAGATCCCAACGACTTCGACGCTCGCAGTCCCACCGACCGTCCCACGGCGGTAACCATCCGTCACCGCCACGGCGAAGAAGCCGCCAACGCGGTCTTCGTCGATGGTCACGTCAGCACCCTGATCCGTGGCCAGAACGAGGCGTCTATCTTCATGATCGATCGATGACTAGGCGGGTGATGGGTGTCGCTCGGCTTTGTTTTGTCCGTCAGAACCAATCTCAACTACGTTAACTTTTACTGACCGGAGCTTGTCCATGATGCGTTTCTCGTCCGCCCTCTGTTTGTCCGCGGCCTTTGGGTTGCTCGGTCCGGCCGCGGCGTTGGCTGAAGACGTGCCCGAGGGTGTGCTGATCGAGGCGGAGGATTTGGACGGGGCCGACACCTACGCCAACGTCATCGACGTCGCCGAGGCGTCGGGGGGCAAGGCCGTGACCAGCACCGAAGACTGGCACCCCTTGTTCCGCTACGAACTCGAGCCGGACGACCTGCCCGAACGCGTGACGATCCACGTCCGCCGGCAGCACGGGCCGGTGCAACTCAAAGCTCGCATCGACGGCAAGAACAAAGACCTCAAGTGGGATTGGGGCAAGCCCGGCGAACTGAAGTGGGCGAGCCTGGGCACCTACGACCTAACTCAACTCGGCGACCGCATCGAGATCATCCGCGGGCAGGGCGACAAAGACCCGGTGGTCGACGCGGTGGTGTTTGCCGACGCCAGCGCCGGGGCCCCGAAGGCTCGCCGGCCGCAGCCCAACGCGAACACGCCGCAGAACGCCGGCGATGTGGGCATCACCGGTGGCGCCGCTGCGGGTTCGTCGACCCTCCCGCCCGAGCGGCCCGACGCCTCGCTGCCCGCGACCTCGGCCGAGGTGTCCGTGGATTGGTCGACCGCGGTGGGGCAGATCGACGCGGGGCACTGGGGCGTAGCGGCGTACAGCATGGTCAACGCCGACGAAGCGAATGAGCCGGGGTTCGTGGCGTTTCTGACGACGCTCCAGCCGGGCCTGGTCCGCGTGCACCACGCGGGCATGCCGCAGAAGTGGTCCGACGAAGCGACGCGGTCGTGGAACGTCGAAGCGATCCGCAACAGCCTGGCCCCGATGGCGCAGCTGCCCGATGCCGAGCTGATGGTCACGCTGTGCGGTTGGCCGACGTGGTTCAGCGAATCCAAGGCGGTCGCGCCCGAGAAGTACGACGAGGCGGAAGCGTTGGTCCGGCAGTGGGTGCGTGCGGTGCGGGAGGCGTCGCCGGTGCCGGTGACGCACTTCGAGATATTTAATGAGTTCGACAACACTTGGGAGAAAGAGGGCCGGGCGGACGAGCTTTGGCCTTTCTTCGTGCGGATGGTCAACGCGGCGCGTGAGGAAGCGTCGGGCGCGAAGATCGGCGGCCCGGCGCTGACGTGGGCCAAGCCCGAGTGGGTGCGTGGCATCCTTAATGCGGGCGGCGACCAGATCGACTTCATCAGCTGGCACGGCTACGCCGGCGGCAAACCCACCACGCCCAACGACCAGGTGCTCAACCGGGTCAACGCGTTCGCTCAGCAATCCGCGTTCGTGAAGAAGGAACTCGAAACCCGCGGACTCGGTCACGTCGAGACCTACCTCAACGAATACAACGTGCAGTGGACCTGGCAGCCCTACGAACGCCGACACGCCAACGCGATCGGCGCAGCGCTGCAGGCGTCGATCATCGCCCGCCTCGCCCGGCAAGAGGTCACCGGCCTCACCGTCTGGCACGCCAAGGGCAACGCCTACGGCCTGATCGATAAAGACAACCGCCTCCGCGCTCCAGGGCAGCTTTTTCTCCTGGGCCGACACCACCTGACCGGCCAGATCGCGTCGATGAGTGGCTTGGCCGAGGACACGTTGCTCGATGTTTTGCCAGTGACCGACGCGCAGGGCAAGCGCAGCGTGATGCTGGTGAACCGCGACGAGGCGGCGGTCGAGTTGGATGACGTTGCGGCGATGTTGGGCCGAGGCGAGCCGGGCAGCGCGTCGGTCGCGACGCTGCACCGCATCGATGCCGACGGCTGGACGACGCTGCCGACCAGCCACCCCACCGCCGCGACGCTGCCGGGCTGGTCGGTGACCATCATCACCGAACACCCCAGCCACGGCCGGTACGGAACGGTGCAGCTTCCGGGTCAGCAGCAAGCGTTTGATTTCTGATGATCACGGGCGACCTCCTCTATCCTCACGCGGATGAAATCACCAAGGCGATCAACGGCTTGGAAACCTCGGCCGCGGACGAGTACCGCTGTGATCTTCTCGACCGGGCGTCGTGGCTCAAGTCGCTCGAGCCGCCTTCGGTCGTTCGCAAGTCGTCCGACAGCCCTCGGCCGACCGACGATCTGCACGACTACGTGAGTATCGGGACGTATTGGTGGCCGAACCCCGACACGCCCGACGGCCTGCCGTACGTCCACCGCGACGGCGAATACAGCCCGGCGTTGGAGCACTACGATCGGCTGAGTTGGGACTTGCACTGCGAGGGGATTTCGATTCTTGCGTTGGCCCATCAGTTGGGGGACGACGTCGGCCGATGCGTGACCGATTGGCTCACGGCGTGGTACGTCGACCCCGCGACCCGGATGAATCCGCACCTGCGTCACGCCCAGTTCTGCCCGGGCCACAACGACGGCCGTATGGTGGGGTGCATCGACTTCACCGTTCGGCTGCCGCGTTTCCTCGATATCCTCCGCCGCCTCGAAGCGACGGCCGAGTTCCTTTCCGCGGAGGTATGGCAAGGAATCAAGCGGTGGTGGGGTGAATTCCTGGACTGGCTGATCAGCCCGGAGGTCCGCGCTTGGCACGAAGTGGCCGAGAACAACATCGGCGTGTTCTACGATCGGTCGGTGGTCTACCTTGCTTTGTGGCTGGGGCGCGACGCGGTGGCGGAGGAGGTGTTGAATCATGCGCGCGCTCGGCGGATCGCACCGCAGATCGAAGCGGAAGGAAAGCTCCCTCATGAACTGCGACGGACGCGGAGCTTCGATTATTCGTTGATGACCGTCTTGGGTTTCGTGGACCTCGCGGTGCTGGGCGAGGCCCGCAACATCGATCTTTTTCAAACTTCGAGTGAAGGCTCGGGTTCGATCAAATCCGCGATCGCTTGGATCTGGGCTCAAGCGGCAAGTCAGCAGCCTTGGCCGGCCCCGCAGATCGGCTCCGTTGAATGGCATCGCTTGGTTCGGCTGTGGTGGTGCCTGCCGTATCGCTACCGGGAGGAGTTTTCTCTCGAGAAGATCTCTTCACGCCTCGAAGGCGAGTTGCGGTCAGCCCCCGAAGTCGAATTGCTCTCGTTCCGCTTGCACCCGTTTCACCAGCCGATCTGGGAATCGTATCCCGAGTACTTTTCCAAACTGCAAAGCACTCGTGTCGACTCGCAACGGAAGGCGGAATGATTGCGGCAGGGGTCGAACCTGCAACCTTTGGCTTCGGAGCCGATCTAAGCCTGTCGGGACAACCTCGTTAGAATTCACATATTACACTACTATACAAGGAAATTCTTGCACTCGTAAGAGCTTGCTTGCGGTTGTTGCGCGGCACAAATGCGGCAGTTGCGCGGCGCATGCCGCGCAGCGATGAAGATTCGCGCCGTCGATTGATGCCGCAATAGCAACAACTCTTAGATATGCAATCCGAAGGTATGGTAGGCCGGGTCCCCGTATCACATGTCATATGACGTTGGCCGTCGCGTTTGCTGACCGTCCCCGCGGAGAAGTGAACGGCATTGATTAAGTCGCGTGCCTTTGGCACTTCAGCCGAACGTAGATCACCCGGATCCGGAACCTGACAGTGCTCGCACCTATTGAGCCACGCAGTCCACGAAGACCCAAAGAGACGTGTGTGTAACGAATCATTCCGGGGCCGGGCTTGACTCGGCTCAGCGCGGCGGGGTCGCGACGCATAAGTCGAATTTGAGGTCTTCGGCCAGCGTGTGCGGCAGAGGGATCCGGTCCGCGAGGCGTTCGGTCATAGCCGTGTATAGCGAATATTCCTCACCCATTGTTACGTTAAACTCGCGTTTGCGGTTGGGCACCACTCGAAACATCTTTTCGTTCTGCGTCTCGGCGATGTAGGGCAGGCAGACGTAGATGGGCTGTCGGTAGCGTTCTCCTCTCGCGCCGATGCGATCCACCCGACTGGTACGCTGCTCCAGTTTGCGGGGGTTCCAGCTCACTATGGTGGATGACCTGCCGGCAGCTGAGGAGCAGATCTACCCCCTCGGCCATGACGCTGCTGGCCCCCAAAACGTCGGGGTAGAACGGGCTATTGAAGGCGAGCATCAAGCGCTGACGGGTTTCCTGGAGAATCGCGCCGTTGGTCAGCCGCACGTTGGGCAGCAGTTCGCCAGCGTGGTCGCGTTACCGTTCATCTTCGGCGAACTTGGCTGGGCAGGCACCCCGAAAATGGCTCCCGGATTGGATGCTCCGCATAATAGCAAGGGCGACTCATCACCGGCCCCGGCGACGTAAGCTCCGCTTGATTCTGTCGCCGCTACGATCCAATTGGATCAAGCGGTATAGCTCCAAGTGAGGAACTTACAGGTGGCATGAACTTTAAGTGCATTTCATATTACGCTCTCTGAACGCGTTGTGAATAACGTCGCTCTGACGCTCTGAGGGCTGATCATCTTGGCGAGCGTCAGCGGGTCAGGCAAAGTTGTTTGGTGGTATATCACCGATCCGAGATTTGAGATGGGTGCGACATGTTGCGGTCCCTAAGCAGTAAGCGGCGGGGCGGTTCAGGATTGATTATGAATCCGACCAGGGGCTGAGGTGTCCGGACATACCGAAGGTCGTTCCAGGCTTCTTGATAGGGATTGGTGTGGGCCGCAAGCAATAGAATCGAATGGTTTCTTCGATACCAAGGGGTCTGGGATCGAGCCCGATGAACCGGTCTCAAGTCGGCAGGCTTTTAGCGACCACCCGTCGCGCGCCAATCTACCGCTTAGCTATCTCACTGTTATACAAGTTGTACTAAGGTAACCATGACAAACGACAGGACCGATAATAACACGCATGCGGGGGCCTGGGCAGTTTCGAATCCAGCTAGAATGAATTCTAATATTTATTACAAGATCTGATTTAGCAACACTTATGTGGCTTTGTTTGCTGCGAGCACACGTCTTGCTCCCGTCCCATCTTACCCATTCGTTCAACTCGTCTTGCTTATTTGTGCGCGTTCGAGATAGTAATAGATGAGCTTTCTCGGACGTATTCAATACGCCACTGCCGAGACGACTCGTCCGTCAGGTTATTTTCCGTGATGTGTGTTGCGGCGTGGCGGATTTTTCGGGTTCGACATTCATCGCCATTTCCGGCCTAACGCTCTCTGGAAGGTTTTCCCATGCGCTTGATGGGTTGCTGTTGTATTTCGTTGGTGGCAGTCAGTCTTTTCTTGCCCGGTAGAGGGCACGGGCAGGAGGTCAGACAGGCGGAGCGGCAGGTCATCAGAGAGGGCTCGGATCACACGAAAAAATTCTCGAATCAGACCCGAGCCGTTGCCTTTGCGTTCGGCGACCGAGAAGACGTGTTGGTTTGGGCCGAGGGTGTTGCGTCGATCACCGGCAGTAAAGATGTGCTGGTGATTCAGAATCAGTTCCCCACGATGGAAGAGTTGGTGGAGTTATTTAACCAAGAGCCAGAATGGCTGTTCTTGGGGGGGCATTTTAACGGCTGGATGTTCACCAACGGTATCATCGAGTACGACGCAGAGGTGGAAAGCGTCCCCATTCAGATATATTTCTATCGGGAGAGCGTTGTCATCAATCGCGGTAAAGAGCGGCGGGTACTGACGAAAGGCAAGGACTTTCGGCTACATGAGAATCTCAAATATATTTTCTGGGGCGGGTGTTCGGCACATCACCGGGACGACCGAACCAGGACCATTTTGAGCGTCTTCTCCAACACAGAATCGCGTCCCGTGTCGTTTGGGTGGGACGGGGTTATGGGCTACGAAATAACCCACGCCATGATGGGCGGCTACGGCAACGAACCGCCATTTGCTTCCGAAGACTTCTTTGATCGTCTCGAAGCCGCCCAGTCCAAGAGCCCACTGACCGACCGACAGGTCATTGAAAGTTGGATGCGGTCTTCGATCGATACGTATTGGGGGGAAGCGTATCCCATCAACGATCGCGTGAGTGTGATCGACAGCTACGGTGACGAATGGGTGATTGAGCGTGGCGAAATCGTGAAATCTGTCCGTCCTTGGTCCGATCTCTCCTTTGCAGGAGACAACGAACGTGAAGCGATACGCAAGCGGCAGCGTGAGCAGATGGATTCGCCAACTCCAGATGTTAGTAAAGAAGCGAGCACGGAAAAGTCACGCCCCGAAGGCGAGTCTTCACCATAAACGTAAGCCGTCGGCTCACGCTTTGCCGTGACTCCGGTGGATGTCTTGGGGGAGCCTGTACCTAAGCGGTTTTTCCGGACCTGATGATCCCGGTCGATCTGATTCGACCATGAAGTTCTCTGAATTAATTACCAATCCGCCTCTTATCGAATCGGTGTTCGAGATGCAAAAACGTTGTTTGGCCCTGGCGATGATTATGACGAGTGCGGCTTTCCTCGCCGTCAATCATCTTGTTGAGATCGATCGTGCTTACGCCGGCTATGTACAGCCTCCTCTTCCAGACCCAGACCCAGACCCAGACCCGGACCCGCCTGGCCCTGATGACCCAGACGAAACTCCGCCGCCGCCGGATGATCCGCCATGTCGTACCGGGTTGGTGTGGACCTGTGAATACTACAAGTTCCAAATCAATGTACCGCCGGGTTTCCCGGACCTGGATGATGAATACACCGACGAGCCGCCACCCGGTTCTAGCGAAAGCGGTGCGGGCCCAGCGATCTATACCGAAAGCGATGCTCGAACCTACGGGAGCCTTTGGACATCAGAGCTGCTCGGAAGTATGAGCATCAACGCCTACGCCCAGATCTATACCGATCGTGGCGAAGAGGAGTATTCGGTCACCGATCTGGTTATCCCTGGGGTCGGCATCGACTATAAGCACACCCGAACCTACCGTAACCAAGAGACATCGAATCGTTCTCAAGGGGTGAACTGGTCGCACAATTATCAAGAACGGATCCTGCTCGTCCGAGGAAATGTATCGACTATTAACGAACCAGAGTTTTTCCCGCCGTACGAAGCGTTTGTCCGGGCAGGTGATTTCCCGGGGGATAACTCGCGGTGGGACCGTTATCAGGGGTATGACCAATACCAGGGTGGGGATCTTTACGTACCCCCTACGGATGATGTGAAGTTTGGGATGTTCCCGCCCAAAGACAGCTTCACTCGTTTGACGTTTGTAGACCCGGGCGCTCCCGACAATCCAAATCATTACGTCTACAACGAAAATGGGGATCAGCCATTGTACTTCAGCGGCACATTTTTTCAGAATGATGTACGTGATGACAAATTAGTTTTGCACAGTCGAAACGGCTGGGTGCGTGAATACAGGAACCAGGTTGCGGTCGTCGGCGGGAACTCGATGGATATCCCGACGACGTGGGAGGTCATCCAGTTTTACCTGACCAAGATCAAGGACCACAGCGGTAACGAAATCACCCTGCACTACACCGAGATCACGGGACCGGTGACCGGTAAGAAGATCGTACGGCTTGACCGGGTGATAGACACGTTAGGTCGCGAGATCCAGTACCGCTACATCACACAAGACAGCGATACCGACGGTGACGGGGAGAACGACAGCGAGAAATTTGGCCGGTTGAAAAGGATCAAAGACTTCATGGGGCGTACCGTCGAATATACCTATGACGACGAGGGCAATCTGACCCACGCCGAGGCCCCGGAGGTGGACGACACTTCGGTGACCAACAACAACTTTACGGGGACCCAACGTAAGACCGAGCGCTATGAGTACAGCGATCTCGATGATCAAGGTAATCCCCTTACCAATAAGCGACAACGTCACAACCTTATCGCGGTTTATCGCCCCAACGAAAACGATTCTCGCCACGGTCTAGCCCCGGGTACGACCGAACCCGCGTTGTCCTGGACCTACTACCTCAACGATCGCGTGAAAACCCACACCATCGGCAGCGGCCACCAATCAGGAAGCGATTGGGAAACGGGCGGAACATTCTCCTATCGATATAAAGGATTCGGGGACTCTGATCCAGACCATGCGGATCGGGTCGAGTATGAGGCATCTTATGAAGATGACGTGAGGCTGCGCACCACGGAGATCGATCCGCGCGGCAATCGGACCGTGTATTTCTACAACGACCGGGCGCGTGGCAGCTTGGTCCGCCGCGAGCAGCACATCACCAACCCCGAGACCGGGGCGGCCGAGGTATTGATCACCCGGAAGGTGTATCGCAGCAACGGCCTTAACGTAATGACCAAACACCCCGACGGCTCGCTTACGCTGCGAGAGTTTGAGACCCGTGGGCCTTCACGGACTCACAACGCCAACATGATCCGCCGGGTTGAGCTCCCCGCCGACGCGGTTGCGGCGGGCTCGGCCCCGCCCGGGGGGTGGGATATCGAAGTCGCCGCGGCGGACCAGCACGCGCTGGACTACCGTTACGCTTACGACCCGATCTACAACAAGCCTTGGATCGAAGTGGGGCCGCGTGGTAACCAAGGTCTGCCCGGCGTGGCGCCGTTTATCGCCCCGCGGTGGTACGACGTGAACGCGCATAGTTCAATCAGCGATATCCAAGCAGTGATCAATGACTTGCCTATCGATGTCGACGCCATGTTGCCCAACAATGTGCCGACATTCACCGCGCCGAGCGGTGGGCCGGTCGATACGCGTCGCTACGTCACCGAGTACGTCTTCGATTATCAGGAAGCCCCGACTTACGCAGCCGAACTCGCGGCGCGGGCGGGGTTGGATGTGAATGCGGTGCAGGAGTTGGTGCGGCACGCCGAAGCGCAGCGGGCACGGGCGTTGTCGGAGCTGAGCGGCAGCTTCGACTTCGATCTTTACGATACCGATCCAACCTCGAGTTCATTGCCCGAAAGCCGGATGAAGTTGGGCGATCAAAACGGCGATGGACGCACGGACCAGTTCAACGGCAAGATCGTGAAGACGATTTACCCCTCCGTACGCCTGCACGACGGTTCGACACAATCGATCGAGACCGAAAGTCGCTTCGATGATCAGGGGCGGATTCTGATCGAAATCGACGCCAGAGACACCGAAACGCATTACGAATACGGGACCACGCCAACCTCGATCGGTACGGGTTCGGTGTTTGCGAAGATCAACACCGAGTACGACGAAGGCTTCTTGAAGAAGATCACGGTCGATCCCGCGGGAGAAAACCTAATCACCACGTTCAAGCGCAACCCGCTGGGAGCGGTGCTGGAGGCCACCGATCCGCGGGGCAACGTCTCGACGACCACCTACAACGAGTTGGGCCAGCCGATCCGCACGCGGGCTTACCACGGCGACCCCGACGATGGCTTGGGTATCGTCGTACTCATGGCTGAGTCGTTATCGATCTACGATGCCAACAACAACGTGATCGCGAGCTATGTGCGCGACATCAAGACCGATTCGACGAGCGAGCCCGGCGACTATGACACGAGCGAAGGTTTTAACTCGCTGCCGCTGGTCTCCACCGCCGCGGTTGTGCCGGGAGTCACGGCGCCGACCGCGGCTTCGCCGGTTGGCTATTTCGGTTCACGCACCGAGTACAACATCAGTGATCTGCCCATCCGGCAACACGTCGAGGCCACGAGTCCCGTCGCGGGCAGCCCGAACTTGTGGTTGACCTCCGAAACCCGGTACGACGCTAACCAGATGCCGGTGTGGACCAAGACGCCTTTGGGGTACATCACCCAGACGCTCTACGACGAACGCAAGCTTGCGTTCCAAGTGACCGCCGGGGTCGGTACATCCGACGTTACAACCACCACGACGTTTTATGACCGACGAGGTCAGCCGTACCGCACGATCGATGCGCACCACCACGGCGGCGCGTCGGAATCGATGAACCTTTCTTCGTTAAGCACCGTTTTGCGTTCGCCGTACGAATTTAGCCTGGGGACCATCCCCCACCCCTTGACCACCAACCAGGTGCTTGGTTTGACCGGCACCCCGACGGTACCGCTAGTCAACCACAGCGGGGACGTGACCACACTGGTCTACGACGGGTTCGGGCGACTCAAGAAGACCACCGACGCTCTGGGTAACGTCTCGCTGAATTATTACGACCCGGCGGGCAACATCGTCGAAACGGCCTATTACGGGCCCATCGGCGGCGCCTCGCCGACCGACAACAGCGGTGCGAACAACAAACTGCTCAGCCTGACCCGGATGTACTTCGACGAGGCGAACCGCAATTACCGCACCGACCGTTTGATCGGCGTCGCCGACACCGTGAGCCCCGCCCGGACGCCCGTTCTCGCCGACGACGATATGTATTTCACCGGCGACGCCTCGCCGCATAACACCACCTACGCCTTCCCCGATCTCGCCCCGGGCGAAGCCCCGACCGTCGCCAACTATGTTTTCCAGAACTACGGTGGCTGGATCAGCGGCCTGACCGTCTTCGACCCCGCCGGCAACGTGCTGCAGAGCTACGACGACAACGGAGATGTCACCACTACGGAATATGACGCTCTCAGCAGGCCAAAAAAGGTCTACGACAGCCTCGGCGGACCCACTACGTCGGGCAGTATCAGCGAAACATTCTACGACTCGAACTCCAACGTCATCGAGGTTAAGCACACCGACTTCGATCAGACCGACCCCGCCAACCCCGAAACCGTCCAAGCCTTCTTCGACTACGACGCACTGAACCGCAAGACCCGGGCGCGCGCCAACCCCGGCGACGGCGACATCATCGACTACTACGGCTACGACTCACGCAGCAACGCCACCCTCCACATCGACGCCCGCGGCAACGTCACCCGCTCTTTCTTCGACGCCGCCAGCCGCAGCCTCGCTTCGGTGCAGGACCTCACGGTCGACGGCACCGGGGCCACCGCCCTAGACCTGACCCAGGGCGGCGGCGACGGCCGGATCCTGACCCGCTCGGTCTACGACAACGACTCCCGGCTCATCGCCCAGATCGACGACAACAACAACCGCACCACTTACGAATACGACGCGCTCGGTCGAAAGACCAAGACCATCTTCGGCCAGCACGACAACGCCGACGGCGTCGAGGTCACCGCCGGCGAGGCGGCGCTCTACGGCGTCGCCGCCGGGGGCAACCTCGCCGACCAGCAAGACGCCCCGACCGAAAAAACCTGGGCCTACGACAAAGACAGCAACGTCACCAGCCACGTCGATCAGAACGGCACCACCCACACCTTCACCTACGACGGCGGCCACCGCCGGACCCAGGTGGACCTCGCATTCGCCGCTGGCAACCCACACAACTTGGCCGGCACAACGCAACAGGTCTTCGAATACGACGGCCTCGGCCGACAGACCTACGCGATGGACAACAACGGCGCGGGCGACGACGTGATCAACCGCTGGCGTTACGACCTGCTGAGCCGCACACTCGAAGAAACAACCCAGATCGGCACGTTCGCCGAGCGGGTCCAGTCCTGGGAGTACGACGGGTCCCTTCCGGGGGCGGGCAGCGGCACGCCCAGCGCCCAGCTCTACGCCGACGGCCGACGGATCAAGTACGCCTACGACGACAACGACCGCCTCAAATCGATCACCGACGACCTCGTCGGCGCCTCGCCGATCGTCGAATACCGATACGTCGGACCGGGCAACCGCGTCGCGTCGGTCGAACGCGCCAACAACGTCGACACCATCCTCGGCTACGACGACATCCGCCGCCGCACCTCGATCACCGACCAGGACACTTCCGGGGGCGGAGCGGTGACGCTGTCGGGCTTCGAATACGCCTACGACGGCGAGCACCAGCCGCGTTACGAGCACGATCTGGTCTTGGCCAACGCGTCGGAGGCCTACGACTTCGACTCGGCGGGCCGGGTGGTCGACTTCGACCGCGGCACGCTCAACGTCACCACGGGCCAAGTCACCGCGGCGACGCCCCTGGCGGGGGTGACCCAGAGCCGCAGTTTCCAACTCGACGGCGTCCACAACTGGCAACAGAACACCCGTACGGTCGACAACACTTCGTCGACCGAAGACCGCGAGCACACCAACTTCAACGAGGTCCACACCGCCCCGGACACCACGGGCGTCGCCCTTCCGGGGGGCGAGTTGACGTACGACGACCAGGGCAACCTGCTTCGTCGGGACTATCCGGCGGGTTCGGGTCTCCGGAGCGTGACGTACCACTGGGACGGCTTGAACCGCCTGCGGGAGGTGCGTTTAGTCGCGGCCCCCGGAAGTCCCCAGACGACCTTGGTCGAATACCTGCACGCGACGGGTAACCAACGCGTGGCCAAGACGGTGTCCGACGGCGGGGTGCCCAGCGACAGTTCGCTCAACGGCACGACGCACTTCTACTACGCGGGTTGGAAGCTTTGCGACGAGTACGACGTGCAGTGGACGCTGTTTGGCGACGTGGAGAACGCCAAGTACCAGTACGTGTGGGGC
>JBCCST010000044.1:0-30347 GCA_039199695.1 Planctomycetota bacterium
ATAAAACCGTCTCTAGATCACCCATCATTTCCCGCCGCAAAGCGGATGTTAAGCATTTATGTAAAAGAATTTTACGAAATTTATCGACACGAATCGGCGCTTAACGCAGTCGAGTGCGAAGCAAGATGGCCGACCGTAAAATTCAACTATCGGCCTTTTTTTGCCATAATTTTCAAGATTGAGGCTTGACGCAGTGGAACTAATAGGAGATAGTTATCATTGACCATATTTTGTATCAGTATAAATTTCTTTTTAATCTATTTTGGAGGTTTTGGTGATGAAATGCAAAACGTTGGGCCTGAGAGCCGGATCGATGTGTCTGGTTGCGGGCTTAAGCCTGTCGGCCCAAGCTTCGGTGGTGTTTGATGCCGACTTTACCGGGTCGCCTTTGCCGGACGACAGCGGAACACGCGACTTGAACGTCTCGGCGGCGGACCTGAACGCGGGTACCGCGGTGGGTAGTTGGTCGTTCGACGGCAGCGCAACTGACGCCGGCGTGCTTAACGCGGGCAACAACGCCCTGACTTCTCCTTCACTTTCGCTGGACGACGTTGAGGGGGATGTGACCGTGTTGACCGGCGCGTTCTCATCTGCCGGGGACATCGGCGGCGGCAACACCGTCACCTACGCCTGGGATTGGGCGGTGTCGCGCGGAGGTGGAAACAAAGACTACGTCTTCTCGGCCCTGAGCGGTGGCACTGCGGCTTACCAAATCACTTGGCAAGCCAGCACCCGCAACGTCTTCTGGGTGGATACCGACGGGGACAGCCACCTGATCGCCAACCTGAATGCCACCTCTTACTTCCAAGGATCGAAGGTACTCCGAAACGCCAACAACGATCTGGGCGTCGAACTGCTGATCACCGATAGCGGCGTTGACAACGGAGACGGCACCGGCACCGGGGCAACGATCAGCTTGGACACGGACAACGACGGTATTTTTGATGTGATCAGCGTGATCGGACCGAGCACCGCGGGGCTGACGTCCTTGGACGGCCTGTCTTTTGCCCTTGAAGGCACGGGCACGAACCGAGGTCAACGCATCGCTGAAGTTTCGGCGGTCAGCATCGTTCCCGAGCCCTCGTCGTTGGCCTTGGCTATCACGGGCGCGGCCTGCATGCTGTGGCGCCGACGGGCCCAGTGAATCCATTCCATGACGAATGAAACGAAGCACGGCCACCGTTGATCCGCGGGGCCGTGCTTTTTTTGACCCCCAGCGTTTTACCGGTTCATCAAGAATTCCAAATAAGGGAACCCGGCTATGTCCTTCCGATTGGCTTTCGTGACGCTCGCCATTGCTGTGTTGATGAGTTGGACCGGGGCGGTACAAGCCGATCCCCCGAAAGCTCAAGACACGAAGGACCGCGAGGTTTTACGTTTCGGCCTGGCCGCCGACACCAACGTGAGTCGTCAAGACAAAACCACGACGCACTGGAACACCATGATCGAGTTGGGCCAAAGGGAAAGGCTGGACTTCATCGTGATCGCCGGCGACATCGTGAACAACGCCAAAGATCAGCAACAGTGGGACCGTTTAAAGTCACTGCTGCGTAAACATCGATTCAAAGTAGAGACCGTTCCGGGCAACCACGAGGTCCGCATCATCCACGAAGACCGCGAAGACGTCTTCAACCGCATCTACTCGCTGGATCGATACGAGCAAGCCACCGGCGTTTCGGTTAACCGGGCCTTCCGTTACGCCAACGCGTATTTCATCACCTTCTACAGCGGCGGCTTGGAACGGGGCGACACGGGCTGGGCCGACTTCCTGAAAGAGCACTTGGCTTACGCCAACGCCGACGACTCCGTGGACTGGGTCTTTGTCGTTGACCACCTCGACCCCGAGTCGATTAGCTTCCCCCACGCAGTCCCCAAATTCGGCGGATTCGACCGGGCGGCGATCATCGAGGAGGCGATTGCCGATCAACCCAATCTCGTCTGGCTGTCGGGAGATCGCAGTTCGAGATACCGGCAAACCGTGGGCGAGAAAACGAGCCCGCGGGCTGAGTTCATCCCCCGCGAAAACCGTTCCATCCCAGGGTTCTGGCGGTTCGAGCTGTACGCCGACGGCAGGTTGACCGCACAGATTGTGAATACCGATACCCAGAAGAAACACGCCCTGATCGAAGTGCCGCCTGCTCAGGAGGCTAGCCCGACCCGCTGACCGGGGCCTTCTGCAGAAAAACACCGTGTAACGAGCAATGAATTCACTCGTGCCTCCTGCCCCGACGTCACCCGACCTGAACAAGATCAAGCCCTATCCGTTGATTCGGAGCGAGATTTAACCGCGGTATTTCGTTGATTCAAGGATGATTCGAAAGTATCATCTCGTATAGCAAGTAAGCCATACGCTTACGCCGCCACCGATAGCCTGCTTAGCTTCCCGTACATCCCATTCGTGAAACGAGGCCTCTATCAATCCGTCCATTTCCGCCCGCGATCTGTCCAGCCGTATCCGTATCGTCAATTCCGAAGTGCCAGCACCGCAAGACCCGCGGGGCGGTGATCTGCGTGACAAGGGGGGAATGCGGAACCTCGTCATTCTGGTGCGGGCCGACCCGATTATCTGCGGCCATTCGACCGAAGCGCGGAACCTGGCCGAGGCGGCCCACGCCGCGGGTTTTGAACGGATTCATATCGTCAGCTACCCGATCGAGACGCTCCAGAAGTCCGGGCTGCCGCTGAAGCCCTTGGCGTCGGTGCAATCGTATTCGCAGCGGATCAGCGTGGACAGACCCGAGCCGGTAGGGGATTACAAGGTCCTCGACGGCCGGCTGAGTTATGCGATCTCCGGCCACCTGATCGACCTGCTCAATCAATTCGAAGGCCCGACGATGGTCATGGACCTCTACATCGTGCCGCACGGCATGATGGTGATGAACGCGATCGAGGCCCACGAGCAATTCGGCTCGTCCGGCCGGGTGGCGACCGTGGCCGAGGCGGTGGGCTCGGACATCACCAATGTGGTTAACGCGGCGCTCAAGTCCAACGAGATCGGCACCGCCCAGCTGGTGCTCAGCAGCTACCTGCGTCACGAGTTGCCCGTGGCGGTCTCGGACTACACCCGCGGGCTGATTATCGACGCGGGTAAGAAGGTAGACGAGATCGTCGGCACGCGTTACGAAGAGCAGCTCCGCGAACGCGTCAAAATCAGCTACCCCGCGATCGACACCGCGAAGTACCTCAGCGTTGAAAACCACCCCAAGCGCCTCGGCGAGGTCTTGGCGACGCGGGGTCTCGAGTTCGACGGCTACATCATGTTCCTGAGTCGCTTGGCCCGCGCTAAGGGCGTGGACGACTTGGTCCATGCCTACCGCGCGTCCGACGCCTACGGCGAGAAGAAGCTGGTCGTCTGCGGCAACGGGCCGGAGAGCGAACGGCTCCACGAACTGACCGATGCCGACCCCAACATCATGCTGCTGCACGACGTGGGCGACGAAGAGAAGCCGTGGCTGATGCACGGCTGCTCGACCTACTGCCTGCCCAGCAAGGCCCGGCCCGAATTCACCGAGACGTTCGGCATCGCGATCGCCGAGAAGATGCTCGCCGGCGGGCCCGGCCCGGTCGTCACCACGCGCACCGGCGGCATCCCCGAGGCGACCGGCGACCAGTGCATCTACCACGAAGCGGGAAACGTGCAGGACCTGACCCGGGCCCTCGACGAAGCGTTCAACATGACCTTGAGCGAACGGCATCAACTCAGCGCCGACGCCCGCGCGTTTGCGATGCGGTTCGACCGGGCCGAGGTGTTCAACAACTTGCTCCGTCAACTACCGGTTTCGACCGAATCGCGGGCGGCGACGATCGCCTGACGCGGCCTCGGGTAACCTAGGCGTGATGAGCGATTCACCAATTCTTGAGGATGTCGATCCGTTTATGGGTTCCGAGCCGATGGATGTGCCGGTCCCCGACGGGCTAGCTTCCAAATGGTTCTTCCCCAAGCCGATGATCGGCAACACGCACCCGGGCGCCGCGCTGCCGTTCGGGATGGTGACCGCGTGCGCCTACACCGGCGGCTACCCGACGGGGTACGGCCGATGGGGCAAGTGCCTGCAGGGCATCCCCGATCCGCTGAGCGACGACAAACAATGTACGGGTTTCACCCATTTCCACCCGTCGGGCGTCGGGGCGATCCGCAAGTACTACAACTACACCCGGGTCGTGCCGGTGACCGAAGCGATGGGGGGGTTAAGCGCGATCGATCAGCCGCGTCGGATCATCAATGAAAAAGCTTGGCCCGGCACCTACGCCTGCGAACTCGAAGACACCGGGATCACCGCCGAACTCACCATCACCTCCCGCGGGGCGGTGCACCGCTACACTTTTGCCCAAGACTGCCAAGCGATGATTGCTTTGGACCTGTCGCACGGCGGGATCGCGATCGAAGACGGCCGAACCCTCCCGCAGCGGGCCCACTGCCGGATCGACGGCGCCAACACCGCCCAGTCCGAGGTCGTGCTCGAAGGGGTGTCGCTATGCACCGCCGCGTCGTTACGCTACTACGACGAAGAGCCGACGGCGTGTCTCTGGGAAGACGGAAAGCTGATCGAGGACCAGGAAGACCTGACGCACCAATACATACGGCCTTCGACCTTCAAGCCGTTCGGCGTGCTTTTCAGCATGCCGGTCAAGGCGGGGCATCAGCTGGAATTGCGGCTGGGCTTCAGTTGGCGGACGGTGCGTAAAGCGCGAAAGCACCTGCCGACCCGGCGATTCGAAGTGACCTCCAAACGTGCGGCGGAACGCTGGTCCGAAAGGCTCGACGCGATCGAAGTGGACGGCGGCACCACGGCCCAACGGCGGGTTTTTCGCACGTCGCAATACCGCTGCCTGATCAAACCCTGCGAAGCGAAGGACGAGTCGCCGTTCTGGCCCTGGGACGGGCCGTTCTATTTCGACATGTCCACGATGTGGGACATCTACAAAACCCAGCTCCCGCTGGCGTTGAGCCTGTACCCCGACTTTGGCCGGGATTTTGTCAACGCGCTCTTGAGCATCGTCGAGATCGAAGGCAATTTCCCGGTCGGCTACCGCATGGCCCGCGGCTTCGACCGCTTCGCCCATCAAGCCAGTGCGTTGTCCCACGTTACGATCGCTGATGCGCTGACCCGTGGCATCGACGGCATCGATTGGGAACGCGCCGCGACAATGATGGCCCGCGACATCTCGCGCGGCGGAAGCGGTGAAGCCTTCACCCAACAAGGCCTCGTCCACCCGATCACCCACACGCTTGACTTGGCGTACGGCTGCTACTGCACCGCGCGCGTGGCCGAGCACATTGGCGACGATCGGCTGCACGCGCAGATGATCGACCTGGCGGCGCTCTGGCAGAACGCCTACAACGCCGAGACCGGGTTGCTCAAGCACTCCACTTTTTACGAAGGCGGGAAGTGGAACTACTCGTTCCGCCTCTTGCACGACATGCCCGGACGCATCGCGTTGTCCGGCGGCACCGAAGCCTTCGTCGAACAGTTGGATCGATTCTTTGGTTGGGACCGTGACCCGGCGCCCCGCGTCGGCCGTTCGCCGTCGCCCCAAGAGATGCAGGCGGGGTACGACCTCCACCGCTTCGAAGGCCTGTGCAACGAGCCCGACATGGAGGTGCCTTACGCCTACGCCTTCGCCGGCCGGTACGACCGGGTGTGCGATATCGTTCGTGAGGGCCTCAAGCTCTTCACCCCGACGCCCGGCGGCATGGTCGGCAACGACGACTCGGGCGGCATGACCTCCTGGTACGTCTGGTCGGCGATCGGGCTGTTCCCGGTCGCGGGGCAGGACCTGTTCATCCTGGGCACGCCGATCTTCGAACGCGTGGTCCTCCACCTGCCCGGCGGCGACCTGACCCTCGAAGCACCCGACACCAGCGAGACGAAGCGTTACATCGCCCAAGCCACACTCAACGGCGAGCCGCTGACCGACCCCTTCCTGCGTTGGGCCGACCTGCAGGGCGGACACCTACGCCTGGAAATGACCGACACTCCCAACGGCTGGGGCAACGCCGGTCCGGAGTAAGCTGGGCCGCGTCATCGACGTCAAGCGTACACGATCCAAGGCGCCCCAGCATGCCCCGCACCGCGACCAAGAAAACGTCCTGGCAGAAACTCGTGTGGTGCGAACTGCGGTTCTGCTGGAAGAACTACCGCGCCGGCACCGTCCACTATCTCGGTGAGTACAGTGTCGCCAAGACGCGCGACTCGCACGCGGCCGCGATGAAGAAACCGGCCGTTGTCTGTATGAGCCATCGAGGCGGCAGGCTTCGGGAGCTTGTTGAGGCCGATGCCTAGAACCGGCCGGGAAGCCCGATCCGGTACGAGCACTAGGATGATGAAGGGATGGTTGCCGCGGGGTGCATGGTGCAAAAGGTAGACGTGGAGGGCAGGATACGTCCCGCGTACCATCAAGAAGATTGTCACGATAACTCAATAGCAGACTGATTTATGCCTTGATGTTAAGCGGAGCATACTTCACGAGACTAATGAAATGTAGCTCCGCTTCCCTAGGTTCATAAGCATTCTCTGTTTACTGTGCGGGCGATATAAAGGCTTGATAGAGACAGAAAAGAAACAATGCGCACGAGATTAATCCGAAAATAGTTGGCATATATTCACGCAGGTTTGTGGCTGTAGCGAAGTCTTTCCCTTCTCTTAGGTATTCGAACCAATACATGCAATGGGGTCTTGCCGGCAAGTATTGCTCAAACTCCTCCAGTACTTGATGGCCTGCCGCAGAATACATAGCCATTGCCAACTCGAAGCGTCGCCACGTGAAGCAAAATACAGTACCGATTCCAGAAAAAAGTGCGGCTGGAATCAAGTTAGCGCTAGAGCCGTCCTTCAAGAGAAGAACTACAGCTGAATAAACGGCAAGCTGAATCGTCAGGAAAAATCGAGTAAGAACAATCTGTCGCTGATGGTGATTATCAACGACTTGGCTAAATTCTTTATACATCTCTAATCGAATTTTTATAATCTCGAGCTCTTCAGTGGAGATTCCTTCATTGATTAGTGATGTTTCGATATCTTCTTTAATTAATTTCTTCATATCATGCTTTGGAAGTTTCGCTTGAAAAGACGCAACCAACGACGTGGGTTTTCATTCTTCATAAAGAGCGTTCGCAACATAAAAGTCACAGCTTATGCAGGACGAGACATTGCCAAGTCCTCCCTACTAAGACCTCCCAAACGATGAACCCGCTGATAACCATCCCAAATCGTCAGCGACCGACTTGGTCTCTGGTCGGGTTGGTGCAATCATGGCTTCTGCTTAGGGCAGCGGACTTGCAATGCAAGCATAGACGCAACTCCGAGCGGAAAGAACTCCGCGGAACTGCTGCAACTTTGTCCGCGACGACGGTTAGTCAGCGTACGGGTGATACCTGTAAACCGCCACCCGCAGCCATAGGCCGCGCATCCGAGGGCCATCATATTGCCTCAATCGTAACCGACCGAGCCGTCGGCGGCGTCGCTACATATCCAATCCGCGGCCGGCTTGACGGACTCCGAAATTCGATACACCCGCGAGCATAGAAAACCCCGCAAACCATTGGGAATGCGGGGCTTGGGAATGTGGCCAGACCCGGACTTGAACCGGGGACACCGGCATTTTCAATGCCGTGCTCTACCAACTGAGCTACCTGGCCGGCCGGCCGATTCGGGGAGCGAACCGGGTCAGTTGAGCCACAAAGAGTATCGTGCCGGGCGGACTTGTCAACCGTGCGGGGATCGGTACACTATGCGACTCGCCGCAGCCGGCCCGCGGGACCGGGCTGGGGCTTGTTGTTGACTTAAACCCAGACGCAGGATGCGTTTGCCCGACGCCGGCGATCACCGCCGTCCGACCCAGAAAGCTCGTCATGGCCAAGAAAGAAATCAGCTCGCAGTTCAAGATCCAAGCCCCCGGCGGCCAGGCCACCCCGGCCCCGCCCATCGGCCCGGCCCTCGGCCAGCACGGCGTGAACCCCGGCCAGTTCATCCAGCAATTCAACGACCGCACCCGCCCGCTCAACGGCAAAGTCGTCGGCTGCGTGATCACGGTCTACAAAGACCGGTCGTTTGAATTCGAAGTCAAGGCGCCGCCCGTGGCGGTGCTCTTGAAGGATGCCGCCAAGGTCGACAAGGGCTCGGGCGTGCCACACAAGGAAAAGGTCGGCTCGGTCACCATGGACCAAGTCAAAGCCATCGCCGAGGAAAAAGGCTCGGAACTGTCGGGTCACACGCTCGAAGCCAACTGCCGGATCGTCGCGGGCACCGCCCGTTCGATGGGCATCACGGTCGAAGGATAAAACAGTCATCCACGCCGATCGCGGATCGGCGTCGTTCAGAAGAGGCCAACCACGGGCCCTAACCGTGGGAGATTCCGCCGCTCAATCCCGAGTCGGCCAATCGAAAGGAAAACGATGTCTCGCAAAAAAGGTAAGCGCTATGCTGCGGACGCCCGCGTCGCCAACGACGACGTGCTCCCGCTGCCCCAAGCCATCGAACGGCTGAAGGGTTTCCGGGCCACCAAGTTCGACCAGACCGTCGAGTTGCACATGCACCTGGGCATCGACCCCAAGCAGGCGGACCAGATGCTCCGCGGCTCGGTGTCGCTTCCCCACGGCATCGGCGGCGCGACCAAGAAAGTCGTCGCCTTCTGTGCTCCCGAGAAAGTCGAAGAAGCCAAGGCCGCCGGCGCGATCGAAGCCGGCAGCGAAGACCTGGTCAAGAAAATCGAAGACGGCTGGATGGACTTCGACGTCGCCATCGCCGAGCCCGCCCAGATGCGGGTCGTCTCGAAGCTCGGCAAGGTGCTGGGCCCCAAGGGCCTGATGCCCTCGCCCAAGGCCGGCACGGTCGACCCCAAGATCGGTGATGCCGTCAAGGCGTTCGTCGCCGGTAAGGTCGAGTACCGCAACGACGACGGCGGCAACATCCACGCCCCGATCGGCAAGCACAGCTTCTCGGCCGAGCAACTCGTCGAAAACGCCGAGGCGATGATCAACCTGATCACCCGCCTCAAGCCCGCCGCCACCAAGGGTCAATACGTCAAGAAGATCGCGGTTACCGCGACGATGACGCCCTCGGTTCTGGTCGAAGCGTAAGCCTTACTTTCTTTTTGAAACAACCGCTGCCGCAGCCCGGCGGCCCGCAGCCCGAAGCTGCCCCACGAAACGAGCACCCCCATGAGCAAGCCCGTTAAAAACCTCATCGCCTCGGCCTACGCCAAGGAATTCGCCGACCTCACCGGCGCGGTCCTGATCGACATCCGCGGCGTCGAGTCCAACGACAACAACGCCCTGCGTACCGAGTTGGCCGGCAAGTCCATCAAGGTCCGCGTGATCAAGAACAGCCTCGCCAAGGGCGTGTTCAAGGACGGCGAACTCGAAGGCCTCAACGATTTCCTCGAAGGCCCCGCCGCCATGGTCTACCCGGCCGGCGAAGACGCATCGGTCGTCGGCGTCGCCCGTGAGCTGATCGACTGGGCCAAGAAGCTCGAAAACCTCGAGTTCAAGGGCGCCGTCATGGACGGCATCTCCTTCGGCCCCGACGAGATCAAGAAGCTCTCGGAATACCCGACCAAGGAAGAAGCCCAGGCCAAGGTCGTCCAGATCGTCCTCACACCCGGCCAAAACCTAGTCAGCGCGATCACCGCCCCCGGCAAGAACCTCGCGGGCATCATCAAGACCATCCAGAAAAAACTGGAAGCCGGCGAAACCATCGCCAAGGTGGGCTAAGCCGAATCCTCGCGGGCAAGCACGCCGCACCCGTTTAGCCGTCGATCAATAATCGACATTTCCCTTTGTTTTAAAACCGATTTCTCACTGGCCCGCTTGGGTTAAATCGTCGATGGTCGGCGACCTATGAGAAACGCAACGTTTGGAGTTTTAGTTATGGCAGAAGCAGCAATCGCAGAACTCGGCGACAAACTCGTCGGCCTGACCCTCAAGGACGCCGTGGAACTGGCGGACTACCTCAAGGAAACCTACAACATCGAGCCCGCCGCCGGCGGCGCGGTGATGGTGGCCGGTGGTCCCACCGGTGGTGGCGAGGAAGCCGAAGAGAAGACCGAGTTCGACGTGGTCCTCAAGGCCGCCGGCGACAAGAAGATCCAGGTCATCAAAGCGGTCCGCGAAGCGACCGGCCTGGGCCTCAAGGAAGCCAAGGAAATGGTCGACGGCGCCCCCGCGACCATCAAGGAAGCCATGCCCAAGGAAGAAGCCGAAGGCCTGGCCGAGAAGATCAAGGAAGCCGGCGGCGAAGTCGAACTCAAGTAGTTCACGCCTCGCCCCCGGAAGTTTTCACCCCGCGTTCGTGGCGTGAAACCATCTCCGACTCACAAAAAACCGCGCCGTTTCGACGGTGCGGTTTTTTAGTTGCGCCGAATCCCGATACGTCTTGCGTGGTCATGAATTGGATGCCACACCTCGGCGCAGCCGAGGTGTGTTTCTGGACTTCTGCACACATCGCCGTCGGCGAGGTGTGGCACCCTCGGGAGTAACTGTGCAGAATGCTCCAGGGTTCGACCTACGAAATCGCTGAACGCCGTCGGCGTGAGGCCGTCAGCAGCAAGGTGCCAATCACGCAGGCCGCGACCGACGGCTCGGGGACCGCCACGGCGGATTCCGGCGGGTCAACGGTGTTGCCGAAGTTGTCGGCCCAGATGGTGTAGTCGGCGGCATCGACCACGCCGTCGCCGTTGCCGTCGGCGAGGGGGTTGGTGGTCGAACCGAAGTTGTCGGCCCACAGCGTGTAGTCGGCTGCGTCCACCGTTCCGCTGCGGTTGTAGTCGCCAGCGATGAGTTGGGTGACGACCGAGTTGACCGACAGCAGCACGCCGTTGAACGATTCGTCGACGCCGATCAGGACGAGTTCGCCGTCGGCGTCCACCCCGAAGCCGGTGATGAGGTGGGGCAGTTCTTCGCCCGACTCGTCGATGAGCATCTGGAAGAGCTGCGAGGTGCCGGGCGGGGCGGTGGGGTCGCCGTAGAGCAGTCGGCCGCCGTCGCCGACGGTGCGTCCCTCTTCGTCCTGCTGCTCGCCGGTGCCCTGGTACTCGCCGAAGATGTATTGGCCATGCAACTCGGGGATGCCGAAGCCGCGGTAGACGAAGCCGCCGATCGGGCTGACGCCGTCGGTCTGGTCGTACTCGAATACGGGCAGATCGATCCGGCGTTCGCCGGTGACCGGGTCGAGCAGACGGGCGACCTCGTCGTTGGTCAGGGGCCGCATGATCGCGGTGTTTCGCGTCGTGCCGGACTCGGCCTGGGCGATATTCACGTTGGGGTGGGTGATGAACTGCACCATCGGGTTGGGGTTGGTCACCGGGTCGTAGTCTTCGAGCACTTGGGCCAGCGATGTCGGCGGGATGTCTTGGGTCGGCCCGCCGACGCGGTGGTGCGTGCTGTCGGAGCTGTGGTTGCCCAGGTAGATGAACGAACCTTCGAGCAAGCCCCAACCGAAGTCGCCGGGCGCGGAGCCGTCGAGCACATCCGAGATGTCGAAGCGTTTGATGGATTCGACGTTGGCTTGTCCGGTCTCGCTGACGTAGCCCTGATCGCCGTCGAAGTGCAGGCGGTACGGGTTGCGGGCGCCGTAGATGAACACCATGTCCTCGGCCCCGATGGTGCCGCCGTCGTAGTGCGGGTTGTCGGTGGGCACGGAGAAGCGTTCGTCGCCGACGCCGCCGGGGGCGAAGACCGCGCGGTCGGCGGTGTTGGTCAGCGTGAGCGGGTCGACGCGGAGGATCTTGCCGTAGACGTTGGTGACTTCATTGGAGTTCTTATCGTATCCCGTCGCGTTACCGCCGTCGCCGGAAGTGACGTAGAGCAGACCGTCGGGGCCAAAGGCGAGGTCGCCGAGGTTGTGGCCGTGGTGGGGCTGGTTGAGGGTCGTGAGCACGCGTCGGGTGGTGTCGCTGCCGAGGCTCAGCGAAGACGCGGTGGGGTTCGTGGTGGTGTATTCGACGAGGGCCGATTCGTGGGGGCCTTTGGTGAAGATGGTGCCGTTCTCGTGGTAGCCGTCGTAGGGATGATCGAAGTCGGCGTTGCCCGTGTGCGGCGCGGCTTCGACGGTGTAGAACTTGCCGTAGCCCGCGGTGGCGGGGTTCATGAAGTCGGGGTGCAGGGCCAACGAGGTCAAGCCGTAGTCAAACCGTTGGGTCGCGGTGATCCCGTTGAGCGACGGCGTGGTCAGCCAGGGCGTGGCTTGCAGCACGCCATCCGTCCCGATCAATTGGATCCGCCCGTCCAACGAGGCTAGCAACGTCCGGCCGGTCGAGTCGACTTGCATATCCGTCGTAAACCCGTAGCCGACCTCAGCAGGATCGGTAGCGTAAGTGTCCAGGCGAACCGTATGGTTCGTCGAGAGGACTTGGATATCGGTAATGGTCGTCCCGGGAGCGATCGAGGGATCCGAAAGATCGATAGCGTTGGCGTATGCGCCGAAGGTGAAGAAGCCGACCACGAGCACGAGTGCGAGCCTAACCCTGATTTTCATGATCGATCCACCCCTTAAAAATCTAGAAGATATTCGAAACTCCCGCTATAGATATGCTTGACCAAACTGACCTCACCAATCGTAACAAATTACGCCGTGAATACGAAATGGTTGAAGTTGCCAACAAGAATCCTCGGAAATAACTTCCGCCGTTCGCCTGCAACGCATACCGTGAAGCACAGTGAACGCGGCGGTGCTTGGCGATGGACGCCCCGGCAATTAGCACCGCGGTGGTGCCGCTTGAATTGTTGGGGCGATGCCCTAATGTCGTGGCCGCAGCAACAGCACGGGCCTCGAACAGATTGCTGCCCCCGCCAGTTCATCCCCACCCCGCGGCCGGCCCCCGCATGACGTGTCCCGACGCACAAGGAGTCCCCGGTGACCGATCGTAGACGCTGGATCACCATCTTGATCGCCGCCGTGTCGGCGGTGTTGACTTACTACGGCCTGCCGCATCAGGTCGATGAACTCGCCCGCCGGACCGCGGCGATTTTCGTGGTCGCGGTCGTCTTCTGGGCCACCGAACTCATCCCGCTCTACGCCACCAGCCTCTTGATCATCGGGATGCAGATCGTCTTCCTGTCGGGCAAAGGCGGAATGGCCGACAAGTTTCCGACCGTGGACAACCTCGCGCTGCCGGAGTTGCCCAACGCCTCGGCGTTTCTCGCGCCGTTCGCCTCGGGGATCATCATCCTGTTTATGGGGGGATTCCTGCTTTCGGCCGCGGTGACGAAACACGGCCTGGACAAGAAAATCGCGGCTCGCCTCCTCCGCCCGTTCGCTAAAAAACCGGCCACCCTCATCTTCGCCATCATGTTGATCACCGCGTTCTTCTCGATGTGGATGAGCAACACCGCGACGGCCGTGATGATGATCGCCATCATCACGCCGCTGGTCAAAGCCCTGCCCGAGGACGACAAGTTCCACAAAGCGGTGATCCTCGCCGTGCCGTTCGGCGCCAACATCGGCGGCATCGGCACGCCCATCGGCACGCCGCCAAACGCGGTCGCCATGGCGGCGCTGCAACAGAAGTTCCCCGAGTTGGGGCTGGGCTTTGTCGACTGGATGATCATGGCCGTGCCTTTGGCGATGATCCTGATCGCGGTGGCCGGGGTCTTGCTGCTGGTGATGTTCAAGCCCAAGCCGGGCGTCGAACTCCCCAAGATCGAGAAGCCCACCGACCCGATCTCGTGGAAGGGAAAGATGACGCTCGCCGTCTTGAGCGGGGCCATCTTCCTCTGGGTGTTCAGCGGGATTCTCGACATCGGCCTGAGCTCGGCCGCGGTCGCGCTGCTCGCCGCCGCCGCGTTGACCACCCTTGGCGTCCTCGAAAAACACGACGTCGACTCCATCGACTGGAACGTCCTCATCCTGATGTGGGGCGGTTTGTCGCTGGGCAAAGCGATGGAGGTGTCGGGCCTGATCGACGTGATCGCTGGCCTGCCGTTCGCCGAGCTTCAGGGCGCTTGGCTCGCCATCATCATCGTGGGCCTGGGCGTCGGGATGTCGACGTTCATGAGCAACACCGCGACGGCCAACGTCCTGGTGCCCATGGTCATCGCCATCGGTTTGTCGAACCCCGACACCGAAGCCGGCATCACGCTCGCCGTGCAGCTCACGGTGCTCACCGCTTTGGCGTGTTCGTTCGCGATGGCGTTCCCCGTCTCGACGCCGCCCAACGCCATCGCGTTTGCCACCGGGCGCATCCCGGCCTCGGCCTTGCTGTCTTCCGGCGGGATCGTATCGATGATCTGTATCGTGGTGTTGCTGCTGGGCTACCAGTTTGTGCTGCCCTGGGCGATTGACCTGTCGCCCGTGCTGAGCGCGACGCCGTAAGCGCATAGCCGTTGGCCGTTAGCCCAACTCATCGCGGATCGATTCGATAGGGCTGATTGCATCTTCGCTAGCGGCCAAAGGCTAGCGGCTAACGGCTACAATCTCGCTGTGACGTTCAACCCCGCCTCTATCCTCGCCGCCGACGGGCCGATCGCCCGCCGGCTGGGCGAACAATACGAACAGCGACCCGAGCAGATCGCGATGATCGAAGCCGTGGAGCAAGCGCTCGACGGCGGCGAGAAGCTCATGGTTGAGGCGGGTACGGGGGTCGGCAAATCGTTTGCGTACCTGTTGCCCGCTGTGGCGCACATCCTGCGGGCCGGGGAACGCGGGGCGGACCAGAAACGCCGCGTCATCGTCTCGACGCACACGATCGCGCTCCAAGAACAAATCATCCAGAAAGACATCCCGCTGCTCCAAGCCATCCTGCCGGGGGTCGAAGACGCCGCAGGCGGGGGCGGGGACGAGTTTTCCGCGGTGCTCGTGAAAGGCCGGGGCAACTACGTTTCGCTGCGGCGGATGAACCGGACCTGGGAACGCAAGGCGTCGCTCTTCGACGAATCCTCCGAAGAGCGCACGATCCGCGACATCGTCGCGTGGTCTAAAGAAACCGGCGACGGCTCGCTCGCCAGCCTGCCCCAACTCGAAGCGCCCGGCGTCTGGAACGACGTCCAAAGCGACAGCGAAGACTGCATGGGCAAACGCTGCCCGACCTACAAAGAATGCTTCTACCAGAGCGCCCGCCGGCGGATGATGAACGCGGACCTGCTGGTGGTGAACCACGCGCTGTTCTTCGCCGACTTGGCGCTGCGGGCCGAGAGCGACGGGGGCTACGCCATCCTACCGCCGTACGACGCGGTGATCCTCGACGAGGCGCACACGATCGAAGACGTCGCCAGCGACCACTTCGGGCTCAGCGTCACGCGCTTCCAGGTCGGCTATCTCTTGTCGCGGCTCTACCAAGCCAAGCGACACCGCGGCGTCTTGCCGTCTTTGCAGAGCAAGCTCGACATCCGGCTGTTCAACAACACGGTGCTCGCCCTCGAGAAAACGTACACGGCGATGGAGAACTTCTTCGACGAACTCATCGTTTGGCACGAGCAGTCGTCCGGGGGCGGCCGGGGCAACGGCCGTATCCGTGAGCCCGACCCGATCAGCAACAACCTGACGCCGCTGTTGCACGAGTTGGCCTTGATGTTGCTGCGGGTGAAAAACGCCCTCGACGGCGAGGACGACCGCATGGAAATCCAGGGCTACGCCGACCGCGCCCAATCGATGGGCGACACGATCAAAGCACTGATCCATAAGAGCGTTCCCGACAGCGTGTACTGGGTCGAAGTCACCAAGCGGGGGCGGTTTGACCGGGTCAAGTTGTGCAGTTCGCCGATCGAGGTCGGGCCGTTGATGAAACAACGGCTGTTCGACGCCAAGACGAGCAAGGGCGACCCCCTGCCGGTGGTGATGACCTCGGCCACGCTCGCGACCGCCCCCCGGAAGTTGTCCCGGAAGACACCGGTCGAGACGTCGGCCGAGCCGCGACCTGCAGCCCAAGTCGCGGCCCCTGACAAGTTTGCGCACCTCAAAAACCGCCTGGGCTGCGCCGAGGCAACGACGCAACTGCTCGGCTCGCCCTACGACTACGCCGGCCAGGCCGAGTTGGTCGTCGCCCGCCACCTGCCGGACCCCGGTGCCCGCGCGTTCTTCGACGCCGCGATGCCCACGCTGCTCCGCCACCTCGACGACAGCGACGGCGGGGCGTTCGTGCTGTTTACCAGCTACGCCATGCTCAAACGCACCGCCGACTGGATCCGCCCGCACCTGATGCAACGCAGCATGCCGATCCTCGTGCAGGGCGAGGGCGTGCAGCGGACCGCCATGCTCGAGAGCTTTAAGCAAGACCACCGCAGCGTGCTGCTCGGCACCGACAGCTTCTGGCAGGGTGTCGACGTGCAGGGCGATGCGCTGCGTTGCGTGATCATCACCCGTCTGCCGTTCGTCGTGCCCGACCGCCCGCTGGTCGAGGCGCGGACCGAGCGGATTAAGGCCCGTGGCGGCAACCCGTTTGCGGATTACTCGTTGCCCGAAGCCGTCCTGAAGTTCAAGCAGGGCTTTGGCCGGCTCATCCGATCCAAACAAGACACGGGTAAAGTCATCGTCCTCGATAGCCGGATGATGACCCGCCCCTACGGCCGAAAGTTCATCGAAGCCCTGCCGAACCTCCCGGTCACCGAAGACCAACGGCCGAATCATGTTCCCGGAAACAACCCCGGAATCGACCCGAATCCATACGATCCCGCCTGGAGCTAGCTCAACCCGATGGAATCTCCCAAACGCTACTTGGTCCTGTGCACCGCCAACCGTTGTCGATCCCAGATGGCTCACGGCTGGCTGGCGCATCTTGGCGGCGACGCCGTGGAAGTGTTTTCCGCCGGGACCCAGCCCAAGGGGGTGCACCCGATTTCCATCGACGTGATGCAAGACGCGGGCGTCGACATCGCGGGCCATTCCTCTGACTTGCTGGATGTCTACCTGGACGAAGACTTCGACGCGGTCATCACGGTCTGCGACCACGCCCAGGAGGCCTGCCCGGTCTTCCCCGGAGCCAAACGCACCCTCCACCACGCCTTCGACGACCCCGACGACAAGACCGGCCAACTCACGGCCGACCAGATGCGTCCCACGTTCCTCCGGGTGCGCGACGAGATCCGCGACTGGTGCGCAGCGTTCCTCGTCGAAGAGGGCGTCGCCGTCAAGGTTTGACGAGGCGCTGGGTTCACTTGCAATAGGGATCGTGTCGGGGCGGGTGGTAGCCGGTGCGCCTGGGGTGGTGGCCGTGGTGATAGGGATCGATACGCTTCGCGTGGCGGTCGTGTCGGTGGTAGTCCTTGTGCTCCGACTCGCTGGCGATGACGTAGCCGATGGTCGCCCCGACCACCCCACCGATGACGGCGCCGGTGTGGCGGTCGTGGGCGCAGCCGGTGAGGCCGAGCGAAAGGGCGGTGAGCAGCGCGAGCGCGCCAAGCGTGCGTATGGAAGGTAATTGGCGTGACGGGGTTTGCAGCATCGTGTTCTCCTGACAAGCGATTCCGTTGGATAAACGTTCACTCGAACTATGGGATGAACACGACGGTTTGAGACGGTCGAAAAGCGCTAAATCGCTCTAGTACATGATGTTGTCCGTTATCACCCCCGGGAAGCCGCTGCCGGTTGCCCCCGGTAGAGTGCGTGCCACGCCCGCAGGTCGGCGATCCATGCCGCCATCGCAGCGGAGTCCGTATGGGCGAGCAGGGCGGGCGCACGGTCCGGCAGGTAAGTCGTCAGCACGGCCGACCAACGCTCGGTCGTGAGCAGCGATAGAGTTTGCTGAAGCGCTTCCCAAGGATCGTCGGGTTGATCCGTGCCCAGCGCCAGCAGGTGGTCGAGGGCGGCGCGGGACCGGTCGCCGTGAAGCATCGCGAGCAGCAGCGTGGAATCGGGGACCACACCCGAGCCCAGCAGCGGTTCGAGTTGCCCGTCGAGTTCGGGGCGTTGGCCTTGCATCCAAAGACTAACTTCAATCCCCCGCCGAACCGCGACGGGGTGTGGCCGTTCGGCCGCGGCTTCAAGGGCAGCGGTCCCCGTGCTCGTGAGCCCGGACAACACCGCCCCCGACAGCCGAGCGTCGGGGTCGTGGTCGAGGATCAAACGTTCGATAAACGGTTCGAGTTCTCCGGGATCAAAACGCTGGGCCAACGTCAGGACCGCGAGGTCACGCAAGCCCGCGCGATCGTTCACCCGCAGCGTATCGAGCAACCACGCCGGCTCGGCGTTCCGCCCGGCCCGCACCGCCGCGATGCGGACCTGGTGGGGCATGGCGTCGTCGAACGTGATGTCGATCGAGTCCGGCGCTTGGGCATCGAGGGTGTTCAGCCGCTGCGACCAATCGTCGGCCGGGTCCCCGAGGATTGGCACCGCGACAAGTGTTGCCTGCGGACGGGGAACGTCAAGTTGGCTCTGCAACCACACGCGAAATAGGCTTTCGGCCGTCGCGCGGACCTCCGCATTGCTGTCAGAAACCGCTTGTTCGATATCGTCTAAAAACTCGCGATGTTGCGGCACATAACCCGCTATCGCCCACAACGCGGCCACCCGTATCTCAGCCGCCGGGTCTTTCAGCAAGCGACGAAGCGGGGCGGTCACGAGAGCGGCATCGAGCCGGGGGTGGTCGAGCAATAAGTCCCCCAACTGGCGAGCCGTGTGTATGCGGATCGACTCTTGTTGCGCCTCGACCCCGCGACTCAGCCACGCCACATAGGTATCGATCGGCACCGGCGGGCTCGACCAGGCCCCCATCTGATCCAAAAACGCGACCCAGCGTTTGTTCGATTCGAGGTCCGCGGAAGACACCAGCCGCGAAACCCCCTCGGCCTGCAGCGCGAGTTGAAACGTTGTCGGCGGATCGGCCAACAGACGGGCAACTTCCAAGAACGCGTCGTCCGCCAAACGTGGCAGCGTGGCGGCGATCCCTTCATAGAGCGGTTGATCAAACTCGACCTCAGCGACCCGCATCGCGTTGATCGCCGGTACCACCGCGTCGCCGGGGAAATCCGCGATGCGAGCGGACAGCCCCGCCAGCCATCGCGGGTCCGCCGGGGCGTGACAGATGAAGTCGTTGAGCGCTTGCTCACGACGCTGGGGGTCCGGACTCGCCATGCGGTCGAGTTGCCGGTTTCGGTCCCAAACGCTGACGCCTACGACCGCGAGCGGGCCGACGATCGCCGCCGCGATCACCAACGACCAGCCGAGTTTCGCGGAGTAGCTTGAACCCTGACGAATCATCGCCATAGGTTAGTCGACCGAGTCGACCAAGCCGCGGGCATCAGTCCCGCAGATCGAGGTAAGCCATCTCTTCTTCGCTGAGCTGGATGGACAACGCGGGCAACGAGGTCGCGGTTTCGTCGAGGTTGCGGGGCCCGATCAGGGCAAACGACGGGAACGGTTGGCCGAGCACATAGGCGGCGGCGATGTTGATCGCGGTGACGCCGTACTTGTCGGCCAACTCGAAAGCCCGCTCCCGACGCTGCCGGTTTTCGGGCGAGTCCCAAGTATTATCGTGTTCCCAACGCCCGGCTCGCCCCGTGGCTTGACGCGACACAAAGTACCCGCGCGCCTGACTGGACCAGGCCAGATTCGGGATCTGATTTTCGATCAGGTAATCGCGGATGGCGGGTTCGGTGGCCGCGATGCATCCGGTCCAGACGGGGTTGATCATGCGGGCGAGCGAAAAGTTGTTGCTCATTAAGGTGAACGCGTGTTTGTCGTTGGCTTTCGCGTAGTCGTTCGCGGCGGCGAAGCGTTCGACACCCCAGTTGCTGCCGCCGAAGACGGTCATGCGGCCGGCGTCGGCGTGCTCCGACAAGACATCGACGAACTCGCCGACCGGCACGTCGGGGTTGTCGCGGTGCATGATGAAGATTTCAACGTGGTCGGTTTGGAGTCGTTCGAGCGACTGGAGGAAGTCGTGGCTCAGTTGATCTGGCGTGCAGCGCGGGGTGTGGCCGGACTTGGAGATCAGGTTGACCTGATCCCGGACGCCGCGGCTGGCGATCCACTGGCCCAGGAGTTTTTCCTGGAGGCCGCCGCCGTAGATGTGGGCGGTGTCGAAGGTGTTGCCGCCGTGTTGGACGAAGTCGTCGAACATGACCGCAGCATGCGGGAAGGTGGTTTGGTTGTCGCAACCTATAACGAGGCGCGAGACGGGTTGATCCAGGCCGGGGATCTGGCCGTAGGTCATGTTGTGCCCGTCAATAGGCTTAGCTGGGCGGCCGTTGAGCGGGGTGGGGAAGCCTTCGGGCTTCTCTTGCGGGTAAACCAAGCCGATTTCTTTACGCCACGCATCGAGCGTTTCCGCTTGGCTGATCGAATCGGCCCAGGTCATGGCGGGTGCGTCGGCTTCGGTCTTGCCGGCCAGGATCGCGTCGGCGGCGACTTTCGTTTCGTAGCCGAAGCTGCTGTGGTCGGCCGGGACCTCGATAACCGTCGGGTCTTCCCCGCTTTGATTCAATACGATCTTGCCCGCTTGGGCGTTGTCGCGGCTGTTGAGCCAAGGGTCTTCGATCGTGATCGAGCCGGTCGAGCCGACGATTTCGCAAGCATTGTTGAGGCTGGCCCGGATCGCGGTGCCGAGTTGGGCGACGACGCCGTTTTCGAATTGCAGCGTTGCGGCGGCCCATTCATCGACGCCCGTTTCGCCGAGGTGGCCGACGGCTTTGATTTTGGTGGGGTGCAGGAACGATTGTCCCGTCGCAGCGCCCGCGATCAGCCGAGCAAACTCCGCCGCGTAGCAGCCGACATCCATGATGCCGCCGCCGGCGAGTTCGAGATTGAACAAACGGCCTTCGGGGTGGTCGATGGTGTCGCCGCCGCCGAAGCCGAACGCGACGCGGACCATGCGGACTTCGCCGATGGCCTTGTCTTTGAGCAGCTTCAGGAGCTTGTGGTTCTGCGGGTGGCAGCGGTCCTTAAACGCTTCCATGAAGAAGACATGGTTGACCCGGGCGGCTTCGATCATCGCCATCGCTTCGGCCCGGTTCACGCCGGCGGGCTTCTCGCAGAGGATGTGCTTGCCGGCCTCGGCGGCTTTGATCGCCCAGCGGGCGTGCATAGGGTGAGGCGTCGCGATGTAGACCGCGTCCACCGCGTCGTCGGCGAGCAGCGCTTCGTAGCTGCCGTGGCAGACGGCGTCGGTGAGGCCGGTTTCTTCCGCAAAGGCTTGGGCCTTCTCGGCCGATCGGCTACCCACGGCGACCACGCGGCTGTTGGACAGGTCCGACACACCGTGCACAAAAGCTTTGGCGATCGCGCCGGCTCCCAAGACACCCCAAGCAACGGATTCAGACATAAAGAAACTCCAGATGAGCAGGTCGTTAACGATGGTTCAACGGGACGAGATCGCCCATTGATTTAGTCCCGAATGTAGCGAAAGACCAAACGTAGGGTATTGCCTCGGTGGGCGATTACATGTCATAATTGGTCATATGAACGAGGCGATTTCCAACAAAATTCGCAGCGAAGCGTTTTTCCGCAGCCACCGCTCGGGCTCCGGCTCTTCGTGGATCGATTGCGGGGTTTTGGCCAAGACGGGGCCCCGGCAAGGCTATCGCGATCGCGTGGTCACGGAACGTTTTGTGGTCATTTACGTCTTGCGGGGGCAGGGCTTGTATATCGACGGTCGGGGCGAATCACACACGCTCGGACCCGGCGATGTTGTTCCCCACGTTCCGGGCCGTCCGCACTCGGTCGTCCCCGAGCCGGACGGGCAATGGGTGGAATTCTTCATGCAGCTGCCCGCGGTGTTTTTCCGCGCTTTGTGTGATATGGGCCACCTGCCCGACTCGGACCAGACGCTCCAACCCGGGCTGCGCAGCGATCTGACCCTGGGGTACCAGGGGCTCATGGACGCGGCCCGCGAGGCGGACGAGCCGGATGCGCCGCGGCTGCTCAGCCAGGCCCATGATCTGCTTCTACGGTTCTATCGTTCCGAACAGAGCGGCGGGGCGGTACTGACCCACCAGCCCGCGATCGAGGCGGCTTGCGAGGCGCTCTCGGGCGTGGATGCCGACGACGTTGATCTCGCGGCCCTGGCCGAGGAGCACGGGTTGAGCTACGAACGGCTGCGCAAGCTCTTTCGGCAGAGCGTGGGGCTGCCGCCGGGGGAGTACCGCATCCGTCGCCGGATCGACCGGGCCCGGGCGATGATTGCCGAACGGGGACAGAGCAACAAGGCCATCGCCTTTGCGTTGGGTTACGCCGATCCGTTTGCGTTCTCGAAGCAGTTCAAAAAATACGTCGGCGTGAGCCCGTCGGTGTTTCGTCGACGGTTGTAGCCATGCTCGAACCGGTGGATTCTTGAGTGATGGATTCACTAGGGGTTGTCTTGATCGGAAGACGCGCTCAAGTTGAGTTTGCCGTTCAGGCTTTCGGGGTCGACCAAATGGACCAAACCCGCCTCGTCTTTTGAGGCCAGTCCGAGTTCGGTCAATGCATTGAGCGCGGCTTCTTGCTCGGCCTGTTTTTTGGAGTTCGCCCAGGCCGAGCCGAACCGTCGGCCCTCGATTTCGATGCACACCTCGAACGCCTTGGCGTGGTCCGGCCCTTTTTCGTCCAGCAACACGTACGCGGGATTGCAGGGCAGGTGTTTCTGCGAGAGCTGCTGCAACACGCTCTTGAAATTCTGTTGATGCGTCGACTCGGCGGCTTCGTGGATGTAGGGCTCGATCTGGCGGACCACAAAATCTCGGGCCGCGTCCATGCCGCCGTCAAGATAGATCGCGGCGATGATCGATTCCAAGACCGCGGCCGCGACGCTGGAGGGCAGGCCCGGCCGACCCGCCATGCCCTTACCGAGGTTGAGCAGGCCGTCGAGGTTGATCGCCAGCGTGATCTCGGCGCACACCCGACGGGACACCACGGCCGACTTGATCTTGGTCATGTCGCCTTCGAGCAGGTCGGGGTACTTCTGATAGAGGTATTCGCAGACGACGTAGCCCAGGATGGCGTCGCCGAGGAACTCCATGCGTTCGTTGGAGTTTCGCCGATCGTCGGCCGAAGAAGCGTGGGTCAAGGCTTCTTCCAGGAGACCGGTATCTTTAAACCGATATCCCAAGACATTTGTAGATTCTTCGAGCATCGCGCAGCAACCCTATCGTGAACCAAACCAATCATCCGAGCGTACACAAACAAGCTCGGCCCCCAATGGTGGCGCGACGGTCGTTCGGTCGTGATTCCAACGTGTCTACTTCGCAGATCACGAAGCGTTGAGTAGGGGAATCACGCGGCGATCAGCCGTGGCGTCAGCACGAAGACAGTATTGGACGGGCCGTCTTGCTTGTCAAAGGTTTGTTCGGCGAATAGGCTTATTCCTTATGCATACTTATTCGATCTGGCGGAAAGTCACGACGAGCGTGGCGAGTTTAGTTTTTGCTCTCGGTACGTCTTACGCTCAAGCGGACGAACCCGCCGCCGAAGTCCCGCCCCTCGCGCCCATCATGTCGTTCGACGACGTGAAAGTCGGCATGAAGGGCTACGGCAAGACCGTCTTCCACGGCAGCGAAGTCGAACCCTTCAACATTGAAGTCGTCAGCGTCATCAGCGACTCTTCCGCGAAGCGGGGGACGATCTGGGTGGTCTGCCCGGACGACCGCATGATGCAGAGCGGGCCGGTGCAAGGCATGTCGGGTTCGCCGATGTATCTGTGGGACGAAGGCGAAGAAGGCACGCTCGGCGAGGGCGGGCGACTCATCGGCGCCTTCGCGTTTGGTTATGCGGGCGTCAACGTTTGTTTGGTCGGTGTACAGCCGATCGAATACATGCGTGAGGTCGGCGACCGCGCGAACGCGGAGGACCTTGAAGAAGTTCAGGCTCACCGCGTGCCGCCGGGCACGATGCAAGGGTCGTTGGCGACCTTGCAAACCACGGCCCAGCAACTCGGCGTCTCGGGTCAGCACACTTCGTATTTACGTGGGCTACACAACCTGTTTGAGCAGTCCGCGCAATTGCGGGCGTTTCCCGCGGCTTATCCGGTCGGCCAAACTCCCCGAGGCCCTGACGGGTTCGCGTCGGACGCCGACGTGATGCCCTTGTACCTGCCGATGTCGGTGGGAAGCCCCGAAACCGCCGCGCTCTTCGGGCCGCTGCTCGAACCCGCGGGCATCACGGTGCGATCTAATCCCATCACCGCGGTGGCCGGCAAGCCGCCGAGCAACGTCGACCCCCAAACCGTCAAACTCGAGCCCGGCAGCGTGCTGAGTATCCCGCTGGCCTACGGCGACATGGACCTCAACGCCGCAGGCACCGTCACCGAAGTCTTGCCCGACGGCACGGTCCTGGGTTTCGGCCACGCGATGAATTCGGTCGGCTCGTCCCGCCTCCCGATGGCGACGGGGTTTACGCACTTTGTCGTCTCCCGCGATTCGATCAGTTTTAAACTCTCCGGCAGCCTCGACATCGTCGGAAGCATCGTCCGCGACGAAGCCGCGGCTGTGGCCGGCCTCGACGACATGGCATTTATCGCGTCGCCGGTTGCGATCAGCGTGGCCCTGCCCGGCCAGCCCGAACGGGACTACAGCTACCAAGTGGTCGACGATTTCCTGCTCACCCCCAACATCGTTGCCATGGTCACCGCGGGCAGCCTGACCGCGGTCCAAGGCCCGCCGGTGCTCCACACCATGCACACCACCGGCACGTTGACCTTCACCGGCGGACGAACCTTCGAGGTCGACAGCCTGATCGCTGGGCAGGGGATGAACGGCCTGATCTTCGACATGCTCCCGCCGATGATCGCGATGATGCAAAACCCCTTTAGCCCGCTCAAGCTCGAGTCAGCGGAGTTATCGATCAACGTCGAAGACGGCATCCGCATGGCCAACATGGTGTCCGCCACGCTCGACCAACGGATCGCCCGCCCCGGCGACACGGTACACGTCACCCTGACGCTGCAGCCGTTCGACGGCCAGGCGTTCACGCGGGTCTTGCCATTCACGCTGCCCTCGGACGTGACTGAAGGCGAATACCAACTGCTCATCAGCGACTCGGATGCTTATTCCTTCCGCATGACCGCGGCCCGCCCCGACCTTTCCGACATCGACGACCCCGACGCGTTGTTGCTCGCGTTGCAGACCGTAGCGGACGTTGACCGCGAAGCGATTTACGTCGGCATGCCGCTGCAAACGCCCGGCATCGCGGTAGGGGGGCAGGCGATGAGCGACCTGCCGTCGAGCCGGGCCATGGTGCTCGGCTCGAGCGCGTCGTCCACCACCATGCCTTACCCGCGCTTTGTCGAAGCCGCTTTCCCCGCCGAGCAAGTCATCCAGGGCGAGATCATGCTTCCGCTACAAATCGTGACCGATCAGCCCTGATTGCTTTGTTTACCCTTGCCCCTTAGCCGCCGCGGTATCGACGCATCCTCGCCGAGCCTCGCCCGATTTCCCAGGACCCTCACCTTGACGCTTATCTCCCCAAGACTCGTCCGCTCGCTGCTTGTCCCCGCCGTACTCGCCTGCGGATTCACGCCTGCGGCCTACGCAATCCAGCCCGAACATTGGACCCATTCTACCGAAGCTGACTTCGAGGCCGGCGAACTCGACGGCGTGGTCGTGACCAACCTGGGCGACATCAAATTGGCCACCGCCGTGGAAACGCTCGGCGAGTTTCCCGAGGACGTTTCGGTGATCTACGACTTGGCTGTGGTCGGGGACGTGACGTTCATCGCTGCCGGCCCGTCGGGCAAGCTCCTGAAGTGGGTTGACGATGAAGTCACCGAAATTGCGGACCTCCCGGACCAGCAAGTCTTCAGCCTGCTGGCCTCGCCCGAAGGTTTCGTGACCGCTGCGGTCAGCGGCGCATCGTCCAAGCTCGTCGCCTACGACGCCGACGGGCAGGTGTTGCGTGAGATGCCTTTGCCCGAAGACGTCCGCTACGTCTGGGACATGGCCACCCGCAACGACGGCGGCGAACTCGTCCTCGCTACCGGGCCCGAAGGTAAAGTGTTCTCGGTGAACGCCGCGGGTGAAGTCAACGAATTGCTCGATACCGCGCAGGCCAACATCCTCAGTCTGGCCGAAGGCCCCAACGGCGAGATCTACGCGGGCACCGACACCGACGGTCTGGTTTATCGCATCGACGCGGCGGGCAACACTTTCGTGATCTACGACGCCAACGAACCGGAGATCGGCGCGCTGCTGGTGGCCGAAGACGGCAGCGTCTACGTCGGCACCGCCGACGCCGAGCAGGCCCGGCCCGGCCGCATGGAGAGTGCCGCCGAGGAAGAAACCGGCCGCCCCGATCCCGACGCCGAAGCCCAGTCTGAGCCCGAGCCCCAACCGATGGACGCCGCCGAGGCCGCGCCAGCCGTGGAGGCCAGCTCGGACGAGACCGACGTGGAAGCGGCGGATGCCACCGACGCCGCGGAAGCGGAGACCACCGACGAAGACGCCAGCGATGAGGTGCAAGTCGCCGGCCCGCCTTCCACCGAACAACTCGACGCCCTGCGGGCCGAGGTCCGCAAACGCCTGCTCGCCGCCCGCAAGTCCGGCAAGGTCGCGGCGGGGCCGTCCGCCGCATCGTCCTCGGCACGCCCCACCCGCAACGCCCGGCCCGCTTCGAGCGGCGGCGATAAATCGGGCAACGCGGTGTACCGCATCGACCCCCAAGGCTTCGTGAGCGAAGTCTTCCGCGAATCGGTCGCGGTCCTCAAACTCGTCCAGCAAGCCGACGGCCACATCCTCGTGGGCACCGGCAGCGAGGGCCAGCTCTACCGCCTCGACCCCGCGGCGGGCGAAACCAGCGTGCTCAACGACCTCGACGCTCAGCAGTTGCTCACGCTTGCGCTCGACGGCGACCGGATCATCGTGGGCGGATCCAACCCCGCGGCCTTGCTGTCGTTGTCCGAAGCGACCGCGGAGTCGGGGACTTATACCAGCGCCGTGATGGACGCCGACCACATCAGCCTGTGGGGTACGTTCCTTGTGACCATTGACGGCGCGTCGCCCAGTTCGTCCATTACGGTGGAAACCCGATCGGGCAACGTAGCCGACCCCGAGATCGCGGCGTGGTCAGCATGGTCCGAACCTGTTGCTCTTGAGGCCAAGCCCGATCATCAGCCGCTGCAGCCCTACGAACTCAAGGTCGCTTCTCCCCCGGCACGCTTTCTCCAGTATCGCCTGACGCTGTACCCCGGCAATCGCCCCATGGGCAACCCGCTTTCCGTCGGCAAGGTCGAATTGGCTTACGTCACCCCGAACCTCCGGCCGAGCGTGACCAGTCTCACCGCGGCCTACCCCGGCTTCCCCGGCGTCGATCAGCCCGCCAGCCCCGCGATGAGCGTCGGCTGGGAGGCGACCGACGAAAACGGCGACCGCCTGCTCTACGACATCGACTTCAAGCCCGCCGGCGGCGAGAACTGGTTGTCGCTGGCCGGGGACCTCACCGACACGTCTTTTGAGTGGGACACTCGCAAAGTGCCGGACGGCCGGTATCACCTCCGCGTGACCGCCGACGACCGCCTGGACAACCCCGGCGACATGGCCATGACCGCCCGCCGTTTGGCCGACCCGGTCCTGATCGACAACACCCCACCCGCCGCCGGCGAGTTGGCCGTCGAGGTTGAGGGCACCACCGCCCGCGCGGTCGCGACCGCCACGGACGCGTATTCCCCGATCCACTCGGTGGCCTACACCCTCGACGACGCCGAGGAGTACACGCCGGTCTTGCCCGACGACCTGATCTACGACTCGACAAGCGAGGCGTGGTCCGCTACACTTCGCAACCTTTCGCCCGGCGGCCACAGCCTCACCGTGCGTATCATCGACGCCCGCGGCAACGCGACCTACACGTCGACCCTATTCGAAGTGAAGTAATTTCAAGGGCTTAACGGATTTAGCCCTCCATTTAATCGCACACTGTTCCCGAGAGTTTACGATGTCCACCCACTACCCCAAACGTCGCAGCCTGATCAAGCGGGCCCGCAAGTTCGGCTTCCGCGCCCGGATGCGCTCCAGCGCCGGCCGCAAGATCGTCAACCGTAAACGCCGCGCCGGCCGCAGCGTCAACGTTCGTCGATCGTTCTGATTCTCGCGATCCGCTCTAGCGCTATCAAACAAGCATTAAAGACAAGCTCGGCCAAGGCCGGGCTTGTTTTTTAATCAATTTTTCCAGCACCATTCATTTTTGCCTTGAGGTAATCATGTCAATCACCTTACCCTCTAAATCGTCAAGTTGATTACCCATGTAATCATTTCTGTTTCGGTTTCTTCATTTGCTGTCTCCGGCCACTTTCGGCCATTTTTTTCACTTCTCACCGAAAGGATCAGGATGTCGAACGAACGTGTATTTTTCCAAACCCGAAGCGAGCTATCGAAGACCATGCCGCGAGCGAGCATGGTCTTTCTGGTTGGATTGCTGGCCTTGTGTATGGTGCCACAGGCCCAGGCCAACATCGTCGAGCAATGGCTGGACGACAAAAACGAATCGCGGGTTCATATCGACAACGGCAGCGTCAACAACGACGCGAACAACAAGCGGCAGGGTACCCACGGCTTCCGGTGCGAACTCTTCAGCAACTGGAACCGCCGGGCCGAACTCGAGGCCAAGCAGAAGTCGCGCTACGTCTGGAGGTCCCAAGACCAAGTCAACTGGTACGGCTGGGCGATGAAGCTCGACGGCCAATGGCCCAGCGGTGCCGAGTGCATCATCAACCAGTTCCCGACCTATCCGACCAATAACAAAAACTTCTGGGTCAACGGCGCGTCGGGCAACGGCTCGCACATCATCATCGGCCGGCACGGCGGCGATACCGAATACGGCCAGGACAACCGCGTAACCTTTGTCCTCCAGCATCAGGGCGATTCGGACGGCATCCAGGTCACCACGTTCGACCTCGGCCACATCGATAAATACAAGAACCAGTGGTTCGATTTTGTCATGGAGGTCAAGTGGACCGGTAACAGCAACGGCTACTTGAAGCTGTGGATCAAGCCCTGGTGGTCGAGCAACTGGGGCTACCCCAAAATCAACTACACCGGCACCACGTTCTGGAACGACGAAGACCGCATCCCGTACTTTAAAGCCGGTCTCTACGGCGGCAACGCGGGCAGCAACCCCAACGCCACCCGCCGGATCTGGTTCGACTCGTATCGCCACGGCGATCGGTTTTCTTACCTCAACCAAGTAAAACCGCAGTGATCGTCGGATAAAACTCTTCGAACGTATGGGCCCGCGTCGTTTCGACGGCGCGGGTCTTTTTTCATGCGCTGGGGATTGCAGCCAAGGCTCTGTCACAAAACAACGGACGGGCGGCGGTAGCCAACCCTTAATCCTTTGCCTCCAGTTCGGCCACCCGCTTTTCGAGCGTCCTAAGCCGATCGATCATCGTGGGGATACGTTTCTGGTTTAGCACGACCCGCTTGGCGTCGGAAAGGGGGGTGGCGGGCGTACCGCCCCAGGTTTCGCCGTCGGGTATATCGGCCATCACCTTGGCGTCCGCGGCGATGGTGACGCGGCTGCCGATCGTCAGGTGGCCCGCAATGCCGACCTGCCCGCCCATGGTGACGTAGTCGCCGGTGACCGTCGAGCCGGCGATCCCGACATGGGCGACGATCATATTGTGTCGGCCGAGTTTCACGCCGTGGCCGATGACGACGTTGTTCGAGAGCTTGGAGCCCGCACCGATGACCGTGCTGCCGAGCGTGGCCCGGTCGATGCTGCAGTTCGCCCCGATCTCGACGTCGTCACCGATGACCGCGTTGCCGGCCTGGGGCATCTTGTGGTGACGGACTTCGCCCGATCCCTCATTTGCCTCATGCCCATCAGCGTCACCGTCCCGATTTCCGGTGGTGGACTCGCTATCGGGAGCGTTCTGACTTCCGGGGGCGGGGGCGGCGGCCGTGGCGTAGCCCAGACCGTCTTCGCCGACGACGGTGTTGGCGTGGAGCGTGACGCGGTCGCCGACGACGCAGCGGTCGTACACGCAGACGCCCGGGTGCAGCACGCAGTCGTTGCCGATCACCGCCTTCTTGCCGACGTAGCTGCCCGGGTACAGGATCACGCGGTCGCCGAGCCGCGCTCCGGGCGCGACGTAGGCGAACGGCCGAACGGTGCAGAGCTCGCCGACCACCGCCGTCTCATCGAGGTACGCCTGCGGGCTGATGCCCACCGCCGGCTGCGGCCGAAACCCGTGGAGGATCACCATCGCCTGACGAAACGCGAAATACGGATCCTCCGCCACAAGCAGGGCGGTGCCGCCCCCGGAAGTCCCCCCGGAAGTCCCCTCGGAAGTCATCCCGGAAGCACCTCCACTTCCCGATGTCGCCCCGACGGTGGAGGGTGGGGCGATCCGCTCCGCGTCCGCCGGCGACACCACCACCGCCGCCGCCCGCGTCGTCGCGAGGTGCCCGGCGTACCGCGGGTTGTTCAAGAAACTCAACTCCCCCGGCCCCGCCGCCGCCAGCGTCGCACCCGCCACCCCGGCCACGCCCCCCGCCCCCCCCCACGCCGCCCCCCACC
>JBCCST010000045.1:0-28507 GCA_039199695.1 Planctomycetota bacterium
CTTGGACGGGATGCACCCGACGCGGAGGCAGGTCCCGCCGAGCGCCGCCTTGCCGTTGACCTGCCCCTTGTCGGCGCAGGCCACGTCGAGCCCGAGTTGAGCGGCCCGGATCGCCGCGACGTAGCCCGCGGGCCCGCCGCCAATCACCAATAGATCGTGTGTGTGTTCAGCCATGCCCGCATTCTAGCGAGCGTGGCGGCGGTGTCTTGTCGAGCGCAACACCTTGGGGATCAACGCCATAGAGCCGGATTTATCCGGCCTCAGCCGTGAGGCCATACGACCATCGAGTAGCTGGGGCTGACGCTCGGACAAGCCCGGACGTCTTGAGTCAGCTCAGCCTTCATCACTCGACCGGGGCATCGCAGACTCTGCCCCAACAACCCACAGCAAAAACGTATCAATCACCACGGTAATAAACCCATGATTCGATGCCATCTTGAGTAACTTTATAGATTACGACTTTACTCTCGCTGGTTCTCACCATGGCCAAGTCATTATCAAAATAAATTTTCCCATCGCTTGCGGACGGCAGAACGGTAGCCTGGACCCGCATGAAATCCGCCATACGTTGATTTCCGGCGGGGCTGAACTCCGAAAACTCTGGTACAACGCTGCACATTAGAGTCAGAAGTCCAACTGTATTCTGACCCAAATTTATCGGCACGAAGGTTTCATTCTCAAGAAGGCTTGCTAAAGCTTTACGTTCAGTAAGGCCCGGGGATTCCTCGGTTGTTTGCCACGCATCCAGAATGCTGTCGATTTCTTGCCTCATAGACCAGTCGATTAAATCCCACGTAAGAAGTCGAGGGGTGATCTCGTCCCGGATCGCATCATATTCTTCACGACTAATTGCTGACCGGTCTTCACAGCTAAGCAAGGCCAAGAGCAAAAAGACGATTAAAGCAATCGGCAAATTCAAAGCTTGCCCAGCCATCTCACACCTCCATCAACATCCGCGCCGGGTCTTCGATGGTGTCGCAGATGCGTTTGAGGCAGGTGACGGCTTCGCGGCCGTCGACGATGCGGTGGTCGTAGGTCAACGCGAGGTACATCATCGGGCGGATTTCGATGCGTTCTTTGGGGGTGCCGGGGTCGACGGCGATGGGTCGGCGGACGATGCCGTGCATGCCCAGGACGCCGGACTGGGGCGGGTTGACGATGGGGGTGGACAGGAGGCTGCCGTAGATGCCGCCGTTGGTGATGGTGAAGGTGCCGCCGGTGAGGTCGGCGAGGGCGAGTTTGTTGGCCTTGGCTTTGGCGGCGTAGTCGCCGATGGCTTTTTCGATGTCGGCGAAGGACATGCGTTCGGCGTTGCGGAGGATGGGGACGACCAGGCCCTTGCCGCCGCCGATGGCGATGCCGATGTCGTAGTAGTTCTTGTAGACGATGTCGGTGCCGCGGACCTCGGCGTTGATCGCGGGGGACTGCTTGAGCGCGTCGATCGCGGCGCGGACGAAGAAGGACATGAAGCCGAGCTTCACGTCGTGCGACTTGAGGAACTGGTCTTTGTATTGGTTGCGCAGGGCCATGACGTTGGTCATGTCGACTTCGTTGAAGGTCGTGAGCAGCGCGGCGGTCTGCTGGGCGTCGACGAGGTTGGCGGCGATGCGCTTGCGCAGCGACGTCATGGGGACGGTTTCTTCGGAGCGGTCGCCCCCGGAAGAGGCCGCCGCCGTCGCCGCAGATGGCGCGGGGGTGGCGGGTGCCGCCGCTGCGGGGGCCGGGGCGGCGGGCGCGGGGGTGCCGGTTTTGAGGAAGTTCTGGACGTCTTCTTTGAGCAAGCGTCCGCCGGGGCCGGTGGCGGGGATGGCGCTGGCGTCGAGGTTGTTTTCGTCGATCAAACGTTGGGCGGCGGGCATGATGACCGCAGCGCCCCCGGAAGTGTTCGTCGTGCCGTTGGACGCGGCGGCCGGGGCGGGGGCGTGCTCGGCGGCGGTTTCGGGGCCCGACTTGGAGGGCGCTTCAGTGGAGGCCGCGGCGGGAGTCGCGTCGCCACCTGAGCTTCCGGAAGCGCCTTCTTCAAACGTGCCAATGACGTCGCCGACGTTGGCGGGGGTGCCCTGAGGGTGGGTGATCTTGAGGATCGCGCCGTCGGCGGGCGCGGGGAGTTCGAGGGTGACCTTGTCGGTTTCGATCTCGACCAGCGGGTCGTCTTTGCTGACGGCGTCGCCTTCGTTCTTGAGCCATTGGCCGATTTCAACTTCGGTGATGGATTCGCCGACTTCGGGGACGATGAGTTCGGTGGGCATGGTGGGGTCCGGGTTGCGAGCGGGGATACGGGTCAGGATTCGATGACGGCGACGACGTCTTGCGGCTGGATGAACTGCCCCTCGGGGATCACGTGTACGAGCAGGCCGTTGCAGGGGGCGGGTAATTCCAGGGCAACTTTATCGGTTTCGATTTCAGCGATCACTTGATCTTTCTGGACATCGCTGGCGTCTTCACTTATCCAGCGAGCCAATTCGATGCGGGTCCCGCGTGGCTGGTAGTCGATGAATCGGCCGAGCGTCAGACGCATCAGCTGGTCCCAGAGCGATTCGGTCAGCCCGAGGTCGGGGCAGTGTACTTCGGTGATGGTGGGTTTGGTGTTCATGCCCCGGCGGGGTGTTCCTATAAGGTGAAAGCTTCTTGCAAGATTTCTTCCTGTTCCACCGCGTGGGCGGCTTTGCTGCCGGTGGCGGGGCTGGCCGAGGGTGGGCGGGTGATGCGTTCCATGCGGTATTCGCCGAAGAGGTTGTGGCCGTAGCCGCCCTTGAGGAACTGCCAGGCGCCCATGTTGCGGGGCTCTTCCTGGACCCAGTGGACGACGGTGTCTTGGCCGTAGGGCTTGAGCGTGGCCTTGAGTTCTTTGACCGGGAAGGGGTAAAACTGTTCGAGGCGGAGGATCGCCACGTCGTCGCGTTCGAGTTTTTCCCGGCGGGCGAGCAGGTCGTAGTAGATCTTGCCCGAGCACAGCAACAGCTTCTTGGCTTTGTCCGGCCCAACGACGTCGTCGGCGATCACGCGCTTGAAGATATTGGGTTGTTTCTTGGTGCCGGGGGCGAAGTCTTCCCACGTCGAGACGCACTTGGGATTCCGGAGCAGGCTCTTGGGCGTCATCACGATCAGCGGCTTGCGCCACTTGCGCACGCACTGCCGACGCAGCAGGTGGAACATCTGCGCGGGCGTCGAGGGGTTGACCACCTGCATGTTGTCCTCGGCACACTGGTTCAGGAAGCGTTCGAGTCGAGCAGACGAGTGCTCGGGGCCCTGGCCCTCCATGCCGTGGGGCAAGAGCATGACGATGCCCGACAGGCGTTTCCATTTGTCTTCGGCACTGGTGATGAACTGGTCGATGATGACCTGGGCGCAGTTGACGAAGTCGCCGAACTGGGCTTCCCAGATCGTCAGGCCGCAGGGGTAGTCCAGCGAGTAGCCGTAGTCGAACCCGAGCACGCCCGCTTCGGACAACGGCGAGTTGATGATGTCCACGTCCGCCTGGTCGTCGCTGAGGTGTTTCAACGGCGTGTAGATGTCGTCGTTTTTCACATCATGCAGCACCGCGTGGCGGTGGCTGAACGTGCCGCGCTGCGAGTCCTGACCCGAGACGCGGATGCGGTGGCCCTGCATCGCCAAGCTCGCAAACGCCAGCGACTCGCCCGCCGCCCAGTCGAGTGGGCGTTTGCCCTCGACGATCTCTCCCTTGAGCCGCAGCAGCCGTTTGAGTTTGGGGTGCAGGCTGAAGTGGTCGGGCAACTCCGTTTGCTTACGCAGGAGTTCTTTGAGTTCTTCCGAGTCGACGCCGGTGTCGGGGTCGTCCGCGTCTTTTTCGAGGCCGCCGACGTAGCCTTCCCATAGGCCTTTGGGTTTGGCGCTGGGGGTCTTGACGTCTTCGGACCGCGCGGCGGTGAGTTCTTTTTCCAAAAGCTCGGTGCGGCGCTGGGCGATGCGTTGGGCGTCGTCGTCGCTGACGCCGCCGAGTTTCTTGAGCCGTTCGAGGTAGGCCGAGCGCACGGTTTGGCGTTGGTCGATCTGCTGGTACATCTTCGGCTGGGTGTACGACGGCTCGTCGCCTTCGTTGTGGCCCCGTCGGCGGTAACAGTACATGTCGATGATCACGTCGCTCTTGAACTGCAGCCGGAACTCCATCGCGAGTTGGACGACCTGGGCCACGGCCTCGGGGTCTTCGCCGTTGACGTGGAAGATCGGCACCTGCAGCATCTTGGCGATGTCGGTGCAGTAGCGCATCGACCGCGAGTCGTTGGGCGCGGTGGTGAAGCCGATCTGGTTGTTGATGATGACGTGGACGGTGCCGCCGGTGTGGTAGCCCTGGAGCTGGGAAAGGTTGAGCGTTTCCTGGACGATGCCTTCGCCGGCGAACGCGGCGTCGCCGTGGATGAGCAGGCCCATGCCGATCTCGCCGCGGGTGGTGGCGTGGGCGCGGTCCTGCTTGGCCCGCAGCCGACCGAGCGCGACCGGGCCGACAAACTCGAGGTGCGAGGGGTTGAAGCACAGTGAGAGGTGGATGTTCTTGCCGCCGCGGGTGCGCCAGTCGCCGGAGTAGCCCAGGTGATACTTCACGTCGCCGCCGCCGATGTGCAGCATCGGGTCGGCGTCCTCAAACTCGCGGAAGATCTTCTGCGGGCTCTTGCCCATGATGTTGGCCAAGACGTTGAGCCGGCCGCGGTGGGCCATGCCGATGACGATCTCTTTGGTGCCCTGTTCGCCCGCTTTCTCAAACGCCAGGTCCAGCAGCGGGATCAACGACTCGCCGCCCTCGAGCGAAAACGACTTGGCCCCGATGAACTTGCGCTGGATGAACTCTTCGAAGATCACCGCGTCGGTGAGACGCGTCAGAATGCGGATCTGTTCTTTACGGGTCAGCTTGACCGTGTTCTCGGTCGACTCCATCCGGCGTTGCAGCCACTGGCGCACTTCGAGGTCGTCGATGTGCATGAACTGCGCCGCCACGCTGCCGCAGTAGGTGTGGGTCATCTGCTCGATGATGTCGCGGAGCGTGCGGACCTTGTCGCCGGGCACGGTGGTGGTGAACGCAAACGGGCGGTCGTAATCCGCTTCGGTGAAGCCGTAGTAGCCCGGCTGTAGTTCGTCGGGCACCTCGGTGCTGCCGGCCAAGGGGTTGAGGTGCGCCGCGATGTGGCCGCGGACGCGGTAGTTGCGGACGAGCATGTCGACGCGGTGTTGCAAGGACGACGCGTCGCCGGCCGAGGGATAGCGGGCGGTCGCCGCGGCCTGGCCGTTGGTTGCCGCGTGGCCGTTAGACGCCGCGGCGCCGTTGGTTTGGGCGGTGCCGTTAAGACTTTCGGCGGCGGGGGCCGAGCCGAGGTCGAACAAGCCGCGTGGCTTCATTGAGGTGCCGACGCGTCGGCCGGTGGTCATCCCCCATTGTTCAAACAACGCGTGCCACGACGACTCGACGCTCGCCGGGTCGTCGAGGTAATCGTTGTACATCGCTTCGACGTAGGCGAGGTTGGCGCTATCGGGGAAGGAAGGATCGGGCTCTACCATGACTGCCTTTCGCCCATATGTTTCGTGCGTGCCTGGGCAAATCGGGGCACGGCCGACGACGACTTTTCGGGTTCAACCAGCAACACCATCCAGGCCAACCCGTAGCATAACACCAAGCCCCGGCCAGCCCTACCCGGATGATACGCCGGTCGCGCGGAAAAATGCGAGCCGCGCGTTATCGGTATCCTTAATCGTCCAACTCCCGTAGCCGCGGCCCGAAAACCTCGTGAAAATTAAGGCACCGGGCGACCGCCCCGCCACGTCCCGTCCCGCTCTCGACCACCTCGTTTTATGCTCGACGCCTACCCCTTGATTGAACTCCTGCAGGTCGCCGTGCTCGGCCTGGTCGCCGGCACGCTCGGCGGGATGCTCGGCGTCGGCGGCAGCACGGTCATGATCCCCGGGCTCGTGTTCATCCTCGGCCGACCCACCGGCACCGAACAGCACCTCTACCAAGCCAGCGCGATGATCGCCAACGTCGCCGTGTCCGTCCCCGCCGCCCTGCGCCACCGCAAAGCCGGGGCGATGACCCCCGCCGTGCTGCGTTGGATGATGCCCGCGGCCTTGGTCTGCGTGGTCATCGGCGTGGCGCTGAGCAACCTGCCGATCTTCGCCGGGCAAGACGGCGGCGTCTGGCTGGGGCGACTGCTGGCGGTATTTCTGGTCTACGTGATCTACGCCAACGTGCGTAAGCTGCTCGCCCCACGCCCCCTGACGACGATCCCCCACCAAGATCAGCCGCATAGCCGGGACCTAACCGGTCCCGGTGCCGCGGCACACGACTCGCCGCTAACCACGGAAATCATAGAAACCACAGAAACGCACCACGAACCGACCGACGATCGCACCCAAGCCACCCCCGCCCGCGGCCTGGTCGTCGGCAGCCTCATGGGCACCACCGCCGGCCTCCTGGGCATCGGCGGCGGCGCGGTCGCCACCCCGCTCCAACAAACCCTCATGAAACTCCCGCTGCGCAGCTGCATCGCCAACAGCTCGGCGATCATCTGCGTCAGCGCCGCGGTCGGCGCCGTATACAAAAACCTCTCACTCAGCAGCCAACCCGTCCCCGCCGGCGTCGAGCCGTTCACGTGGGTCCAAGGCCTGACGCTGGGCCTGCTCCTCGCCCCCACCGCCTTCGTCGGCGGCCGACTGGGCGCCACGCTCACCCACCGCCTGCCCCTCCGCACCATCCGCGTGGCGTTCATCGCCCTGATGGTCGTCGCGTGTTGGAAGATGGCGGCGCTCTGACGAAAAATCGCGCCCACCAACCGCGGCTTTACGTCGCGGCGCTGAAAGCTTTGACCAATTCGATAAACCGCGCCCCGCGCTCCTCGTAATTCGCAAACTGATCCCACGACGCACACCCCGGCGAGAGCACCACCACGTCTCCTGCCACCGCCCGATTCATCGCCGCTTCTACCGCCACCTCGAGCCGACCACAGCGGACCACTTCCGGCTCCGGCGGTCGGCGTCTTTTCTGTTCACTGGAGTCTTCGGCGGGCTTATTAACCCACCGCCTGATAAGCCCGAGTGCTCTATTCAAAACCCCATATGTCTCGAATCGCCGTGGCGGGTTGAGTGACGGAAAAGGCTCGGGGTCGTGTAAATCGGGAAAATCTAGCCAAGCGGTTTCGACTCCTTCGGCGATGCCCTCGCCGGTGTCTCCGATGGTGTACACCCCCTTACATCGCCTCGCCATTAGTTGGCACAAACCAGAGAAATCACTCCCCTTGTCATATCCCCCAACAATTAAATGATATTTGCCCCTGCTGTCACTCTCATCAATCGCCAAACATGTCGCTTTTGGAGTCGTGCTTTTTGAATCGTTGAAGTATTTGACGCCACCGACTTCGGCCACATACTCCAGTCGATGGGGGAGGCCTGGAAAATCACTCAGATGTCCACTGAATTCATCGAATGAGTAGTTGTCATCGATTGCTTCAACGGCCACAGCTGCGGTCATCGCATTGATCACGTTGTGTTCGCCGGGAATATTCAACTTAAACGCCTGGCTTTCCATCATCCAGCCCGAGGCTTCATTTAAGTCGTTAATCGTTGTCGTTCGACTCACCCGCGATTGAGACGCAGCACTTTGGTGAAGCCCGTCCCCGATAACCAAAACATCAGCCGATTCTTCGGATTGGAAATCCGCAATCGCCCGCTTCGCCGCGACGTAGTTCTCCATCGACCCGTGCCAGTCGAGGTGGTTCGGGCTGATGTTCGTGATCACTGCGATGTGCGGCGACCACTCGTCTTCGCGCAAACCCTCCAGCATAAAGCTCGATAGCTCCAACACGACCCAGTCGTCTTCGCGGATCCGCTCAACCCACGGCAACAACGACCCGCCGATGTTCCCGCCCATCCAAACCCCTGGCCCCTCGATCATTCTGCTTGGCGTCTTGGCGTCTTGGCGTCTTGGCGTTAATTCAGCCCAATCCCCGCAGGGCGTTTCGCCGGGCTGCTCCAGCACCTTCCGCAGGATGTGGGCGGTCATCGCGGTGGTTGTTGATTTGCCTGCGCTTCCGGTGATCCCGATCGTGCGCAAACGATTCGGCAAATGTTTCACCAGCAGCCGGATCTCGCTGGTGACCGGGATGTCCGCGGCGCGGGCCGCCCGCACGAAGCGGTTGTCGGGTTTAACCGCCGGGTTCACGACCACCAGGTCACACGTCGTGAAGTCACTGACGTTGTGTTCGCCCAGGCGGAAACGGACCTGTCCCGTTTGTTCAAACGCGGCGAGTTGCGCGACCGAGTCCTCCAACTCTTCGGCGGGCAGCGTGTCGGTGACCAACACGTCCGCGCCGCGCTCGACGAGGAACCGCGCAACGCCCACGCCGCCGCCGAACCGGCCCAGCCCCATGACGGTGATCTGCTTACCCTGATACTCCGTGATCATGCGGACATGATACGCGGGTGGTTTAGATCGACACGATCATGTTTAGCGGGTGACGCGAAGCGTCCCGCGTTGGTGTGTCGATTGCTGTTCGAGCGGGACGCTTCGCGTCACACGCTAAACAAAGAAATAAAATCAAAAGTGAAGCCGGGCCTCACGGCGCGGTGTAGTTGATTTCCTGCGTCGCGCCGCCGACGTTGTACGACTGGATCGTCAGGCCCGGAGGGACACGCCAGTAAACGTACAGCCGATCGCCATCCTTGATGTCGTTGATCGGCAGATCGGTGTTGTTGGTCAGCGCATCGGTGCGCTCCACACGGATTTTCTGACGACCGTCAGCCAAATGCAGCGAATAGGCAAAGGGGAAGTACTCGTCACCATTGGGCGAGACGAAGCGTATCGGCTGAACGTTGCCTTGCGCCGGGCCTGCGTTTGAAGGGGTAAACGGGGTGATCTCGGCTCGGATCGGGCTCAGGCTTCCGCTAACGGACACCCGGTCGATCGAGTTGCCTTTGCCGCCCGCACCTTTATTGAGCGTTTCTTGGCCGCTAAAGATTTCGCTATCACCTTCGTCGGTAGAACGATTCAGGCTCTGCGATTTGTTTTTCGAGACCTTGGCGGGCAACGCGTTGGTGGCCTCGATGCCGATGATCTTGTGGGTGGCGTAACCGACAGGGTCGGTGGTGATGGCGTTGGGGCCGGACGGTGCGACCGTGCCGCCGCCGACGTTGGTGTCGGCGGGGTCGGCCATCGGCCCGAGCAGCGGGGCGAAGTCCCGACCCTCGAGTTCGCGGGCCTCGGGCAAGGCAAAGCGGGAGTTGCGGAGCATCGCGTAAGCGGGCGTGGCGTTGCTGGGGATCGCGAAGACCCAGTTGATGTTCAGAGAGGGGAAGCCAGCGGCCGAGGCGAAAATCTTGTTGTCGTCGGTCCGGTAGAACTGCATCGTCCCGTTGGCGTCGGGCCGGGCGAAGCCGATGGGCGCGAACGATTCCCACGGGCCCTGGCCGTTGTCCACGAGCAGGCGGACCTGCGTCGGCGGGACGCGGAGGATGCTGTCGGTGTCGTAAGTTGCTGAGTCTTGCCCTTTTTCCCAGAGGGTTTGGATCAACACGAGCTTGCCGCCCGCGGCCCGGTTGCGTCGCCCCTCGAGGTAGTCGTTCATCTCGCCGCCCACGCCGGGGATGCGTTCGTCGGTGAACACGGCCACGCCTTCGTCGAGCACCGAAACGGTGTCGGGCGTGATGATCAGCGATTGGTTTTCGTCGTACCACTTGGCCAGGCGGTGAACCGGCGCAGCCTTGGCCACGTCGGGCTGGTAGAAAGCCAGGGGCGTCGAGGTGGAAAACGCTCCGGTCGACATCCGGTTAAAGAATTGACCCGCCATCTCGTCGACCGCCAGCCACAGCTGACCGCCCTCCTCGACCCGCACCACATCGCCGACGCTGTTGACTTCGTAGGGCCGAAAGCCCGAGAGGTCGTGCGGCAGCGGCAGGAAGCCGATGCCGATGAGTGCGACGCCCGCGGTGAGGATGCCGCTGCACGCCCCGACCGCCCCGCCAAAGATCTGGTTGATCAACCGGGGAAACTGCATGTTCCCGCCGACGAAGTTATCCACCGCCAAGCGGATTCCGATCAAAAACACCGCAAACGGCAACACCAGCCCCACGCCCCAGGCGTAGTGCGGCATGAACCCGATGAAGACCTTGGTCACCCAGAGCTCCCAGAACGCGAACGCCAATGCACCTGCCACAATAACCGCCAACAGGTGCAGCAACGCCGAGAACAACCCGTAAGTCGACCACATGACCGCCATGGCCAGAACGAACACAATGATGATGAGGTTAATGATCATTTTTGATTTTTGGTTGAGGATTTTTGATTGCGGCTACGGGAAGCGGTGAGTCGGGACGAGGTAAAGATCTTCCGCAACTCTTCGGCTTCACGGTGCAGAGGCTGTACTTTCTTTTGGTTAAGCAGGTTGTTCTCCATGATCAACTCCAACCAGTAGGCGGATTCATCTGCCTCTTCTTCAACGATTCCTATCTTTGACACGAAATCTGCTTTCGACCTGCCGCGACACGCGGCGCGGTAATTCGCACCAACCGAAGTCGCACATCTCAACAGTTGATTCGTCACGATCTTGGAGGCTTGAGTCTTTGGCATGGCCTCGGCCAGCTTCATCACCCGCAAAGCAAAAGCTTTGGTGCGATCTCGCAGCTCTTGCTCGTCCATGCCTGATTCCCAAATCAAAAATCCTCAATCAAAAATCACAAATCACTTACCCGCCATGACGCGGGTGACTTCTTTGATGTCCGTGACGCCTTCGACGACCTTGGTCAGCGCGGCCTCCTGCAGGTAAAGCATCTTCTGCTTACGCAGATGCAGGCGGAGGCTATCGAGTTCGTTGGCCGAGATGTAGCGGGCGGCCTGTTCGTCGATCATCATCAACTCGAAGATCGCGATCCGGCCGCGGTAGCCCAGGCCGTGGCAGTCGGGGCAGAGGACTTCTTTGTCCTTGACCATGACTTTACCCGAGCTGCGGAAGAGCTCGGTGACTTGGTCGGCCGGGAGGTTGAGCTTCTTAAGCGCGCCGGGGTCGGGCGTGTACGGCACGCGGCAGGTGTGGCACAGCCGACGCATCAGCCGTTGAGCAACCACCGCGCCCAGCGTCTCGCCGACCTCGCGGGGGTTGCCGACCTGCTTGATCCACGACCGCAGCGCGGTGAGCGTGTCGGGTTGTTCGAGCGGGACGTAGCAGCGGGTGGTGTCGGCCGCCCCGGCCAGGAGCTTGGCGCTCTGCTCGTCGGCGACCTTGGAAACCATCAACACGCTCGGGTCGCTGCGGATCAGGACGCCCAGTTTTTCGTTGAACGCGCTGGTGGCCTTGCCCGCGGGGATGACCGTATGGTCGACGCCTTCGAGTTCGAACAGGACTTCCTCTTCGAGCGTGACAACCATCGAGGTGTACGGGTCGTGTTCCTGGAGCAGGCTGTAGAGCGTCGTGGTTTTGCCGGCCTGGGGCGCGGACGCGACGAGCACCGCCTTGCCGCTTTTCTGAAGCAGTTCCTGAACCGCCGCAAGCTGGTTCGGGGCAAAGCCCAGGTGCTCCAGCGGGATGTTGCTCGACCGTTCGTTATCGATCGTGATCTGCATCTGCAGCCCACGGGTGGAGCCGGCGGCCACGATCTCCAACTGGTGCGTGCCCGAGCCCTCGACGCGGATCGCCAGGTTCGACTCCTGCTTCTTCCGGCGGTCTTCGAGGTCCATGCCCGAGACCTTCTTGATGTAGTCGATCAGCTTCACGGCCTCGGCGGGCTCGGGGGCTTCCTGCGGGTACCGGACGCCGTCGATGTGCACGCGGTACTTGGCTTTTTCGGTATCGACCGACAAGTCGACTTGGTTGGCGTTGCGCGGCAGGGCGAAGGCCATCAACTCGTCGAGGACCATATAAGGCCCCAGGTCCGGCTCGCCCGGCGCGGGGATGGGCACGGCCTTGCCGTCGGCGTCGGTCATGGTCAGCGTGGCGTTACGCTGCATCTTGGCTTCGGCTTTTTCGGCCCGCTTCTGCTTAAACGAATCGAGGTCGGCGGTCCACTTCTCGTTCTCCGGCACCTGGCCGTTGCGATACACGACGTAGCCCGCGATCCCGCCGGCGAGGATGAGCAGCCCCAGCGGGAAGCCGAGCCAGAAAATCGGGATCAGCAGCATCAGGCCGAAGCCGAGCACCGCGGCGACGAGTTGGATCAGGTTGAATTCGTTGCGTTTGAGGTAATAAAACCCCGCGTCCTTGTCGAGGTAAGCCACCACCCACGCCCACCCGCCGACCGCGGCGATGAAGAGCACGGGTTTGATGAAACTCATCAGGAACACGCTTTGGGCAAGGGTTTCGGGCATTTTTGATTTTTGATTGAGGATTTTTAATTGGACCAGACAACGTAACTCATGAGACTTTCAATCACGGATTCTAATTCAATCAAAAATCCTCAATCAAAAATCAAAAATGACGGGCGTCAGCCCGTACTGATGCCCCGCAGCCGCATCTTGATTTCCTCGGGCGACGGCGCGTTGGCCTGGGCCACGCGGGGGTGGATGTAGTTGGTCTCGACCAACTCGACGAGGCTGTCGACGTAGGTCCGCATGCCTTCTTCCCGGCCGTCCTTGATGACTTTTTCCAGTTCGTCTTCCCGGCCCTCGAGGATCAGCTTCCGGGTCGGCGGGCTTTGCAGCAAAACCTCCACCGCCGGCACACGGGGCAGGTTCTCGCGGATCGTCGGCAGCAGCTTCTGGTAAACAAACGCCTGCATCTGGTACGCCAGGATGTTGCGGATCGGGTCGCGTTCTTCGGGTTCGAACAGGTCGTAGATCCGGTTGAACGCCTGCGACGCCGAGGACGCGTGGATCGTGCCGAACACGAGGTGGCCGGTTTCCGACGCTTGCAACGCCGCCTCGAAGGTTTCCTTGTCCCGCATCTCGCCGATGAGCACGACGTCGGGGTTTTCGCGGACCATGCCGCGGAGCGCGGTCGGGAAGTCGGGCACGTCCAGCCCGATCTCGCGCTGGTTGATCATCGCCTTCTTGTCTTCAAACAGATACTCGACCGGGTCTTCGATCGTCAGGATGTGGCAGGCCCGCGTCTGGTTGATGAAGTCCAGCATCGCGGCGATCGTCGTCGACTTGCCCGAGCCGGTCACGCCGCAGAGCAACACCAAGCCTTGGCGGGCTTCGACGATGCGGTTCATCACTTCGGGCAGGTGCAGCTGACTGAAGTCGAGGATCTCGTTGCTCACCCGCCGGGCGGCGATCGCGCTGCGGCCGCGGGTCAGGAAGATGTTGACCCGGAAGCGGTGGCGGGCCCCGTCGACATCGAAGTCGACGCCCAGGTCCAACGAGCCGTGGTCGGCGTACTGCTGGACCTGCTCGTCGGTCAGCCCGTCGTGGATCCACTTGTTGAACTCTTCGACCGTCGGCGGCGTGGTGTCGAGCGCTTTCAACTCGCCGCGCAGCCGCAGCTTCGGCGCCTGGCCGCCCCGCATGATCAAGTCGGACGACTCAAACTTCACCGCGGCCTTGAAGTACTTGGCCAGCGGGGTGTCGGCGAGGGTTTCGTGGAGCACCAGCGGATCGCCGGCGACCACCGAATCATGGGGGCTGACATGCTTACTCAAGTGGGGGCCTCGCGGGGGCAGGGGGACGGCAAAAACAGGGAATCCGTATGCTCGCCCGAACCCGGTTCGCCGTCAAGCGCTAACCCCCCCGCCGGACGACAGATAACGAAAGCTTCACCCCCGAATCACCCAAACTTCCCCACCCGTCGGCCTTGGAACACCTGGAACACTCAGCCGACCGCCGCGACGTGACGCACCGGCAGCCCCGCGTCGGCCAACGCCTGCTTCGTCTCGGCGATCGTGTACTCGCCGTAGTGGAAAATGCTCGCCGCCAACGCCGCGTCCGCCCGGGTCTGGGTCAACACGTCGATCATGTGCTGCGGGCTCCCGCAACCGCCCGACGCGACGATCGGCACGTCCACCGCCTCACCGATCGCCTTGGTGATCTCCAGGTCGTAGCCCGTCTTCATCCCGTCGGCGTCCATGCTGGTCAGCACAATCTCGCCCGCCCCGAGCTCCACGACCCGCCGGGCGTAGGGCAACGCCTCCAGCCCCGTCGGCGTTCGGCCGCCGTGGGTGTGCACCTCAAAGCAGTACGGGGCAGTGGGCATTGGGGTCGAGGCAATGGGGTCAGACGCAAGCGATGGCGATGAGGTATTCGCCCCGGAATTCCCCCCACTGCCCCACCCCCACTGCCCACTGCCCACAAACTCCGGCTCCCGCCCCGTCCGCCGCACAAAATCCTCCATCGGCACCCGCTTGGGATCGATGTTCACCACCGTCGCGCACCGGCCGAACCGCTTGGCCGTCTGCGCCACGATGTCGGGGTCCAGCACCGCCGCCGTATTGATGCTCACCTTCTCCGCCCCGGCCTGCACCAGCGCGGTCACATCGTCAATCGTCCGGATCCCCCCGCCGACCGTGAACGGCATGAAGCACTGCTCCGCCACCCGCCGGACCATGTCGTAAGTAATGTCGCGGTTCTCGTGACTGGCGGTGATGTCGAGGAAGACAAGTTCGTCCGCCCCCGCCTCGTCGTACTCCCGCGCGATCTCCACGGGGTCCCCCGCGTCACGGAGCTCGACAAAGTTCACCCCCTTGACCACCCGGCCGGCCTTGACGTCGAGACACGGAATGATGCGGTGCGTGAGCATGGCCACATCCTAGCCGATCGCGCGATCCCAACCTTGCCCTCCGCCACTCCCCGGCCGACAATCACTCCACCACTCTCGGGGGCACCCATGCCATACGAAGACTACGCCAACCTCACCGACGCCGATTTCGAAAACCTCCCGCCGTTGGTGCCGGAAGGCGAAGACCGCGAAAAAATCCTCGCCGCGGTCGTCGAGCGTTGGGCAACCCAGACCGGCGACCTGTTCGATGAAAGCGGTAAATACACTGCCGGCTTCTACACGCTCGAAAACCATCCCGCCACCCTGAGGTGGATCGACCTGCGGGACGACAACCCCGACGCCGAGCCCATCGACCTAGGCCGTGACCTGCTGCAACCTCTAGCCCATCGCCTCGCCGGCCAGGCGACCGGCGAAGATAGCCCTGCCCACCCACCCACCGCCGTCACACTCTTGGGTTGCCGCATCCACCAAACCAACGCCACGGAACTCGATATCTCGAGCCGGCTTGCGGTGACCGACAGCCGTTTTGATGAAGCGGCTAACTTTGATAGTGCGATGTTCAACGCAGGCACAGACTTCCGTGGGGCGACGTTCAACGCAAACACAGACTTCAGCGGGGCGACGTTCAACGCTGACACAGACTTCAGCGAGGCGACGTTCAACGCAAACACAGACTTCGACGAGGCGACTTTCAATGCATTGACAAACTTGGGCTGGACGACATTCAATGAGGGCACATCCTTCCGCGAGGCGAAATTCAACGAAGTCACATCCTTCCGCAAGGCGACGTTCAACGAAGTCACATCCTTCCGCAAGGCGACGTTCAACAAATTCACATCCTTCCACAATGCGACGTTCAACTCAGGCACAGACTTCAGCGGGGCGACATTTAACGAAGGCGCAGACTTCAGCTGGGCGACGTTCAACGCAGCCATTTTCTTCAGCGGGGCGACGTTCAACGAAGATACTTACTTTAGCTGGGCGATGTTCCACGCAGGCGCAGACTTCAGCGAGGCGACGTTCAACGCAGATACTTTCTTTTTTCGAAGCGATCTGCGGCGGGCCAGGATCGAGTCCGGCCCGGTGCCGCGACGGACCTTCAAAATGGGCCGATGGTTATCACTGCTCATCGGTGACCCGATCGACTGGCGGCGGGTGAGGGCGATCGGCGAACTCGCGGCTCTGACCCGGATTTCTTACTTGGCGTTGGCGGGAGTACCGCTGTTGGCCGGGTTGTGGGGGCCGGCCCGGGGGTGGATCGCTCACCAGAGCGGGGCGTTAGAGTCCACTTCTGAGGAATTCAAAAACTTAATCAAGGGTCACGCCGGGGATTCGCCACCGGCCGAGGCGTTATACGGGCTTGCGGACTCGCTCGGCCGAGAGACATTGCCCGAGACGCTGCCGGTGGGCTGGCTGCTGGCGTTCCTCGCGGCGTTCGCGGTGGTGATGGGCCAACTGGTCTACCAACTCTTCGCCCCCGAGTTGATCCGTCAGGGCAGTGAAGACGAACTCGTCGAGAACGCCAACGAACGTAACCGCATCGACAACGGTATTCAGCAAGAGCGGCTCAAACAATCAATCAGCCACCTCAGTGACGCCGCTATCGTGATGCCTCATCGGCATAATCGGTGGTTCGTCCAACGGCCCAACGGGACGGTGTGGATTCCCGACAATGTCGAAGAACACTTCCGAGACGCTGAGGTCGAAGTGCCTCGGCCTGATGACATATCCGAGGATGATTGGGAACCAACAACGGAAAAAGCTCTGGACCAAGAAGTCTTACCCGACGAACGCATGCGTATCGCCATCGAAGAAGGGGAGAAAGCCCGTTACGCGGTGGCAGCGTTTGAAGCTCGGCCGTGGGCGTGGTTGTCGGGCGGGTTGTACGTCTTCGCGGGTTGGCTGCTGCTGGTGATCGTGCTCCGGCAACTCGGTCACATCGCCGCGGCGTCGCCGGCCGACTGGCTCGCGGTCGGCCCCCGCATCCTGACCCAGGGCTGGTTTGTAACCGTCACGTCGCTCGGCATCCTCGCCCTCACTGCGTTCGGCGTCCTGCTGGTCAACCGCGGCGGCTTCACCACCTGGCTCGAAGCCCGCTTAGACAAACAGGAAAAACTCATCGAACGCCTTGCCCGCTGGTGCGGGAATTGGAAGTTCTACACGGCGGCAATCGTGGCGCTGTTGGTGGTGCTGAGCGTGACCTATGCGATCAACCAATAAATCGACCGCGATCACAACCCGACCGATTCACCGATCACAAACCCGGCGACGACGGCCAACCAAGACCACGCCGACGGCGAGGAGTGAGCCCATCGCCGGCTCGGGAACGAGCGACAGGTCGATCAGGTAGGTCGTGGTGCTCTGGGCGGAGCCGTCGCCGCCGGCGGTAGATGTGAACAGGGCGTTGACCGTGTACGTCACGCCGGGGCCAAGCAAATACTGCCGGAGTTGGGTGACCGAGCCGCCCGCGCCCTGGGTGTCGAAGGCGAGCAGCGGCGTGGGGTCGTCGCTGCCGAGGAACGTGAGCGTGACGACTTCGCCGGGGTCGTTGTTCTTGGTGAAGTTCAGTTCGTAGAGCGCTTCTTCATCGACCGCGAAGGCGATCGCGACGGTCATCCGGCCGGCGGTGCCGAAGCTCGAGCGGTTGTCGGCCGAGTCGCTGATGCCGGTAGCGGTGAAGCCTTCGGGCGAGGCGGTGAAGGTCTGGAGGATGTTGGTTTCCTCGTCTTCCGAGCCGGCGGGGCTGCTGAGCGTGAGCTGACGCGGGCCGGGGTTGTCGAAGCCCAGGTTGATCGAGGCGGTGGCTTCGTCGGGTTGATCGTCGGGCGGGTCGGTGACGGTGGCGAGGGCCGAGAGCGTGCCGGTGACCGAGACGATCTCCGCCGACGCGGGGGCCGCGAGCGTGATGGCGGCGAGCATGCCGAGGGCCCAAGGTGTGGTGGTGAGGTGGCGCATGGTTTCTTCCCCTGACCGCTTATCGGCCGATGCCATGGATTCTAGCCAAAATGGCGGGCCGTATCGCGTGGCCCGGCGAGCACGGCTAAACTGTGCGGTCTATGAGCAGACGTGTCTATCTCACCGGCGTCGGCCCCGTCAGCGGACTGGGCCTGGGCATCGAACCCAACTGGAAAGCCCTCTCTGACGGCGAATCCGCGATCGGGCCGGTGCGGGCGTTCGACGCCTCGACCATGGGCTGCCCCGTCGCCGCGGAGGTTGCGGAAGACTTCAAGGTCCGAAACTTCGTGCCCAAGAGCTACCGCAAGGCGACGAAGGTGATGGCCCGCGACATCGAGTTAGCCGTGGCCGCGGCGGACCTCGCCGCCCGCGACGCGGGGCTGGTGACCAAGGGGACGGACCCGGATGCCGAGCCGTCATACACGCCGGACCGGGTGGGCTGCCACATCGGGGCCGGGCTGATCGCGGCGGACCTGGATGAGTTGACCGGGGCGCTGGTGACCTCGGCGGGCGAAGACGGCCAATCGTTTGACATCCATCAGTGGGGGCAAGAGGGGATGAACCACCTGACCCCGCTGTGGCTGCTGAAGTATCTGCCGAACATGCTCGCCTGCCACGTCACGATCATCCACGACACGCAAGGCCCGAGCAACACGATCACCTGCGGCGAGGCGTCCGGCGGGCTTAGCATCGGCGAGTCGTTGCGGGTCATCCAACGCGGCCAGGCGGACCTGTGCTTCTGCGGCGGGGCCGAGAGCAAGCTCAACCCGATGGCGTATCTGCGTCAGGTGATGACCGGCCGACTGGTCGCGGATGCCGACGCGCCGATCCGCCCGTTCGACGAAAACGCGGCCGGCGGCGCGCTCGGCGAAGGCGGCGGCATCGTCACGCTCGAATGCATCGAGGCTTTTGAAAAGCGCGGCGGTGACCCGACGAAGGTCTACGCCGAGGTCTTGGGTTTTGGCGCTTCGCAAACCGTGAACCGCGCCACCAAGAACCGCACGCCGGATGCGGAGGGACGCGGCATCGTCAACGCGGTGCGGGCGGCGCTGCGTGAGGCCGCGTTGGACGCCGACGCGATCGACGTGGTCGTCCCCTTCGGCATGGGTCACCCCGACTGGGACGGCCCGGAGGCCGCGGCGCTGCGCACGATCCTAGGCGATCGCCTCGCGTCGGTCCCCGTGGTCACGCCCAAGGCCCACGTCGGCAACCTCGGCGCCGGCTCCGGCGGCTACGACCTCTGCGTTGCCGCCCAGATCCTCAAAGCTCAACAACTCTGCGCGATCACCGACCGCCCCGCCCCGCTCGAGGGCCTGGGCGCGACCGCCGCGGACAAACTCGACGTCGCCCTGGTCTTCGCCACCGGCCTGGGCGGGCAAAACACCGCGATCGTTTTGAAGAAAGTCTGAGCGCTGCCGTGACCGATTCACCCGCACAACCCGCCGTCGGCCTGGGCGTCGATCCCGCCGTGGACCGTGTCCGCGACGTGATCGATCGGCGCCTGCGTGCGGTTGAACAAGAGCGAAACCTGCGCGTGATCTTTGCGTGCGAGAGCGGCAGCCGGGCGTGGGGGTTTGCCTCGAACGACAGTGATTTCGATGTGCGGTTCATCTACGTCCGCCCCGCCGCCGACTACCTCAAGCTCCGGCCGCCGGTCGACGCGTTTGATCAGCAGGGCGAAGACGACTTCGACCTCGCGGGCTGGGACATCCGCAAGACCTGCGAATTGATGCGCAAGAGCAACGGCCCGCTGTTCGAGTGGCTCGACTCCCCCATCATCTATGAACAGGACGGCGACCTCTCCGCTCGGCTAGCTTCGCTGCGCGAAGAATACTTCGATCCCAGGAAAACGGTGCACCACTACCTCAGCCTCGCCGGGGGCGTGTGGAAGAAGTACCTCGCCGACGTGGCCGAGCCCGTGCGAAAGAAGTATCTCTATACGCTCAGGCCCCTGGCGTGCGTGAAGTACATCGCTCAGCACCGGCACATGCCGCCGACGTTGTTCGAAGCGGTGCTCGATCAGATCGACTTGCCTGCGGAAACCCGCCGGGCTATCGACGCGCTCGTTGCCGACAAGAAAGCCAACCGCGAACTCGGCGCCGGCCCCGCGGACACCACGCTGAACACTTGGATTACGCAAGTCCTCGAAGAGGGCGAAGCCATCGCCGCTTCGCTGCCCACCAGCGGCGCGGACAACACTTCACTCGACCAACTGATCGCCGACGCGATCCTCGCCGCGAAAGGCTCACGATGAGCAAACCCAAAATCGTCATCACCGGAATGGGCTGGGTCACGCCGCTCGGCCACGACCTCGAAACCGTTTGGAACGGGCTGCTGTCGGGCGCTTCCGGGGCCGGGGCCATCGAGCATTTCGATGCGTCGACCTTTCCGACCACGTTTGCCGCGGAGGTCAAGGAATACGACTGGACGCAGTACGTCGCCGACCCCGCGCTGCACGAAGGCGTCGGGCTCAACACCAGCTACGCGTTGGGCGCCGCGGCGCAGGCGTGGAAGCAGGCGGGGCTCGCGGACTTCGAGGCTTCCGGGGGGTTGAATCCCGAACGCCTCGGTCTCTACCTCGGCGCGGGTGAGGGGACACTCGACTTCGAGAACTACGTCGCGTCGAACCTCGCGGGGTGGAGCGCCGACGACCGTGCGATCGACGGCAAAGCCTGGGCCCAGACCGCCACGGCCGTGATGGATGCGACCCGCGAGATCGAGCAGGAACCCAACATGCCGCTCGCCCACCTGGCCATGGAATTCAACGCGCAAGGCCCGGCCTACAACTGCCTCACCGCCTGCGCCGCGTCGACCCAAGCCATCGGCGAGGCCCGCGAGATCCTCATGCGTGGCCACGCCGACGTCATGATCACCGGCGGCTGCCACACCATGATCCACCCGCTGGGCATCACCGGCTTCAACCGCCTGACCGCCCTGTCGAACCGCAACGACTCGCCGACCACCGCGTCGCGCCCGTTCAGCGCCGACCGCGACGGCTTTGTCATGGGCGAAGGCGCCGGCATCATCATCATGGAGACCGAGGAACACGCCCAGGCCCGCGGCGCGACCATCCTCGCCGAGGTCGCCGGCTACGGCAGCACCGCCGACGCCTACCGCATCACCGACATCCACCCCGACGGCCGCGGCGCCGCGATGGCCATGCGCCAAGCGCTCGACGGCGCCGGCGTCACCCACGCCGACGTCGACTGGATCGCCGCCCACGGCACGTCCACCAAAGAAAACGACTCGATCGAAACCAAGGCGATCAAGGCGGTCTTCCAAACCGGTGACGATGCGTCGGCGGTCCCTCCCGTTAGTTCGATCAAGTCGATGATGGGCCACCTCATCGCCGCCGCCGGCGTCGTGCAGGCGATCACCGCCGTGCTCGCCCTGCGCGACGGCAAGCTCCCCCCCACCGCCAACCTCCAGACCCCCGCCCCCGAACTCGACCTCGACTACATCCCCAACGAGCCCCGCGACTTGTCCAGCGAAGGCGGCGTCAACGTCTGCCTGTCCAACAGCTTCGGCTTCGGCGGCCAGAACGACACACTCGTGCTACGCAAAGCGTAACCACGACTCAACCATCAAGACCAAGAAAAACCCACGCCTCCAGGCGTGGGTTTCCTCATTTCAAAACGGTCGATGAGTCCGGCTTAGTCGTACAACGGCTCGGTCTCGGTCGAGAGCTGCAGCGTTGTTTCGATGCGGAAGTTCGATTCGGTGGTGTGGCGTTCGGCGAAGAACAAGACCAGCTCGTAGATGCCGTTGTATTCCAGGCCGAGGCTGTCGGCCACATCGTCGAGGTTGACCGACCCGTTGGCCTGTCCGTGCACGCCGCCGATGTCCACCGCGAGCTTGCCGTTGATGAACACCCAGACGTCGTCGTCGCCGACGAACTTGAAGGTCAGGTCTTGATCCGGGTCTTCCCGGTCCTTGCGGGGCGTGAACGTGAAGAGCGTGCGCAGCTCGTAGGTGAAGTAGAAGTTGTGGCTGCTCGAACCAACACTCTGGAAATCGCCCCAGGTTTCATCGGAGTCGGTCACTTCGTCCATCGGGAAGAAGTAGCGCTCGGACGAATCGCTGGCTTGCTTCTCCCGGGCGAAGAAGTAGACGCCGGGGCTGCCGGACAACGGCTCGAGGGTGATCGAATAGTTGCTGCTCTTGTTAACACCCTCGACGTCGCGGAACCACTGATTGAACGACTCTTCGCCGGTGATCATGCCGCGGGCCGAGTCACCCGCGGCCAGCACGGGCTTGCCGACGCCGACCGGGCCGTCAAGGTAGTCTTCGACCAGACCGGTCTTGACCCCATAGCTCTTGTTGGGGTTCTGCATGTCGGGGTGATCGATCTTGAAGTCACGCAGGGTGCCTTCGAGCACGATCGTGTCGGGGGTCGAGTCCGCAGCCGGGGTGAGCGACTCCGACGCGGTGGCCCCGCCGATCGTCAAGAAGGAAGACGCCAACGCCGCGGCCAGCAGATTACGAGTGGGAATGGTCTTCATGGTCAGGAACTTTCATCCAAGGGTTGCGAGTCTGTCGTCGATGCCGTCTACACGTTCGGCCCGCCGCCACGACGCGGATCGGTTCATCACGCGGGGCTCAACCCTGAAAACGAACCATATAAATCACTATCGTCCAACTCGCGGCTTCTATATCTTGCCCCGACCGCCACGCCTACGCCGGGCTGTAGGGGTTACGAAACATGTAACGCTTGATTCAGGTGCCTCCGGTTAGCCGCGAAACAGCAAAGCCCGGAGCGAGAAAAACTCGATCTTGGCGTGGGGTTTGGATGGTGAATTTTGATCGTTGCAACCGCCTTAGTTCAACCGACGCGGCTTGGTCGACGCGATCACGCGGACCGGCGGGATGTCGCCGACCTCGACATCCAGGCTCGCGTCGTCGTCCGCCTCGACCGTGAAGTCGATACTGCCGCGCTCGAGCACCAACACGCCGTCGTTGGTCAATCGGCGGGCGAGTTTGAACGTGCACTCGGTCACCCCGCCGATGATCGGCTGGGTCGTGGGCGTCGCGCCGCTGAACGGCTCGCGAGTGAGCATCAAGAGGTCGTTGACCTCGTCGTAGCTGATCGTGAGCGTATCGCGGTTGCCGTCGATGAGTTGCAGGTAGCTGCTCGTGATGATGTCGCCGTCGACGGTCACGGTTTCGCCGGTCAATGCGTCGGCGACCCGCAGCGGGCCGTGCGCTTCGTTGGTGCGCACCAGCGTTAACACCCGGTTGATCACCATCCGCGTCGAGGTCTGGGTCGAAGCCGACTCGGCCGCCACGGCGTAAGACTTGAACGACGCGTCGATCGCCACCATCGTTGCGGTCAGCAACATCGCGCTGATCGCCAACGCCACCAGCATTTCGACCAGCGAGAGGCCGCGGCGGTGCCGGGATTTTTGATTGAGGATTGAGGATTTTTGATTGGTTTCCATATCTGTTGCGCTCCGAATGATCGGGATTTCAAAATCGAAATTCCTCAATCAAAAATCAAAAATTCCTTCACTGCCCGCTCTCGTGATACGTCTGGATCAGCGGACGCAGTTCCAGCGGGCCGTCGATGCCGTCGGGCAACGCCAGCGTCGGGTCGTAGATCAAACGGATCTTGCCGAGGCCGCCGCTGGGCAGGTCGGCCTCGAGGTCGCCCTGGCCCTGCGAGAAGTAGCCGAGCGTGGTGTTGAACTGCGGCGAGGTGTCGCCCTGAACCGGAGCGATCCCGCTGACCGGCTCGAACGTCGTGATCAATGTGCCCCGCAGCTCGATCTGACCCCGCATGTCGATCAAACCCGCCACGACCGCGCCGGACAGTTCCAGCTTCTCGTCGCTGCTGTCGCCTTCGCTGAACGAACCCATCTCCACCGAAACGTGGGGCAAGAGTAGGGAGCTGCGCTTGAACAGCTTAACTTCGTCTTCGGTCGGGGCCTTGTCAAAATCGAACTGCGTATCGCCGGTGAACGTCACCTTGTTGCGGACGTGGGTGTACTGGGCCGGCTGCGAGCCGTCGGGCGCCCCGCTGACCACCGGCCCCTCGAACGTGCAGTCGTCGAAACGGATGTTGTTGCCGAACGGCTTGGTGTCGCTGACCGTGGTGCCGCCGACGTCCGCGGAATAGTCGGGGTGTTTCTGTGTGCCGTCGGATTCCTGCATGCCGACGTAGTTGAAGTTGTCGTCGTCGTTGTCCGGGCTGACTTCGATGAACGTCACGCCGACAAACCGGCAGTTGATAAACAGCGCGTTGGTCCCGAGCGGGATGCGCGTGTCTTGGAACACCATGTTTTCGTAGACCGGGCGGTCGTAGTAGTCGTACGGATAGGCCGCGCCGTAGGGCACTTCTTCAAACACCGTGCTCTCGGTCGCGGTCGCGCCGCCGTTGTCCACGCCCTTCTGGGCTTCGACCGTGGTGGTCGCCAGGTCGGCAAAGCTCTTGGTGTCGAAGCTGTGCTGATCGAAGCTGTGGATGTCCAGCGCCGCGTCGGCGGTGGTCAAAGGGGCCGCGCCGAAGTCGGGCTTGATCACGCCTTGCAGGAAGTCCTTGTATTCCGGCGTGGTCGTGGTGCCGTTGTCGCCCCAGTCGCTGAGGCCCGCGTTCCAGTCGGTGGCGGTCGCTTTGAGCGAGACCTGGCCGCGGATCTTGGCGTACAAATCGTCGCCGTCGATGAAGCCGTCGTTGTAGCCGTAGCGGAACTCGTCGCCGCTCGTGTCCATCATGTCGAACAGTTGGGCCGCGGTGCTCGCGTTGACCGAGTCGACCCCGCCGGTGAACTCGCCGGCCGTCACCCGCCCGTCGATCGTGTCGGTATCAAACTCCGCGAGGAAGAAATCGAAATCGGTCAGGTACCCGTCACCGTCGATGTCCGCGGCGATCGCCGCCGCCTCGCCGCCGGGCCAGTCCTGAATCTCCAGCGCGTTACGGGTGTCGAGGCGGTTGTCGCCGTTGATGTCGTTCACCACCAACTCGTTGTGGAACGTGCCGCCCGACGGATACGCCGACCCGGGCGGGCTCAGGATCGAATCCAGGTTCGACGTCAGCTCCAAAAAGTCCGACTGCACTTGAATCGGGTGGCCGTTGGTTTTGTCGGTCTCGGTAAAACGAGAACCGACGTTGCCCTTGATCTGCACGTTGCGGCCGATCATGATCCGGCTGCGCGACAGCACGGCGTAGGGCACCGTCTTGTCCAAACGGAAATCCATCGAGATCGACCGGTACACCCGACGACGCGATTGCAACTCAGCATCCGCGATTTCGCCAGCGAGGTCACCGTCAAACGCCGTGACCTTCACGCGGATAAACCGCGCGTCCAACGGCTTGGTGTCCAGTTCGTAGAAACTATCGTAGCCGATCGTTTCCGAGACGATGTAATCGATCCCGGCCTCTTCCTTGATCTGCATGTCCCGCTTGTAATCCGCTTGTTCCTCGGCGTTGCCGTTGGGGTTCCCGCCGGGCGCGCCGTAGGGCAGGCGATCGTAAAACGGGTCGTCGTAGCCCAGGGTTGAGGGCTGCAGGGCCAACGGCAATTCGTGCGGCGTCATCGTGGCCGAGAACGCCGGAGCGCCGGGCCCGATCTGCACCGCGGGGATCACCAGTTGATGGATCGGCCGATTAAAGACATCCACGCCCATGGACGTCGTGTCCACGTACGGGTTGCCCGACTCGGCAAAATTCAACTCCCCCGCAAGGGCGTCGGCCAACCGCTCGGCAATCCCGGGAGTGCCGTCAGCGAGCGGGCCGGCCCACATGTCGTAGGCGTTGCCGTTCACGTCGTAGAAGTTACCCGCGTGGATCAGCCCTTCGGTGGTATACACGCCGGGGAAAGTGGTCAGGTCGTCGAGATCGCCTTGGGTGACCTGATCGAGGCGGTAAACCATCAGGTCCATGCCGGTCTCGGCGGCGGCCATCGCGCGGTTGATTTTCAGGTGGCTGTCGGCCGTCCGCAGGTTGCCCTGCGACACGATCGCCATCGCCGCGGCGAGGCTGCCGAAGATCATCAGAAACAACATCGCCAGCACCGCGGTGATGCCGCGCTGGCGCGGATTGGGCGATGTGGTGATTGGGCGGTTGGGTGATTGCTTTACATCAGCCATGCTTGTTCCGTTCTAGTGTTGACCTCCGCCGTGTTTATCTTCAATCGCGAGATCGCCAAATCACGAAATCGCCAAATTCCTAACTACCTCGCCACGACCCAGGTCATCGTGGTCACGGTTTCGATCGGGGCGGTGGCGTCGAGCTGGTACTGCACCGCCACGCTGACCCGCATCATGTCGGTCGTGCCCAGCGGCTGAATATCCGAAGCACCGGCCACGAGGTTGTCGGGGAATACGTTTTCAACCGTCACCACCTGCGACCACTGGTCCAAACCATCCACCGGCAAACGCAGCCCGTTGATCGGCGGCTTAAACGTGACGCCGCTTCCGTACCCCGCCCCGGTGACGGTGCCGGCAAAATCATCGAGGTCGTCGTAGTTAGCCACATCCACCTGCGGATCGGGCGTACCGCCGACCTCGTTGGACTCGGGTCCGAGGTTGGCGTTGCCCGTGATCGGGTCGTGGTGCGGCAGCGTGAGCGTGAGCTCGCGCACTTCGTTGGCCAGCATCTGCGCGGTGCCGGTGCGTTGCGCCCAATCGTTTTTCTGGTGGTACGCCTGCTGCGCCGAGACCATCGCCAGCACGCCGACGCCGACGATGACCATGGTCAACGCCGCTTCGATGAGCGTAAAGCCCGAGCGGCTGCGCCGGGTTTGGCGATTTGACGATTTGGTGATTTGGTGATTTTTCATGACGCTAGCTTGTGAATCAACCAATTCGTTCTTCGTCGGGGCAAACGCCACTGCGACGTCATCCGTATGCACTCCGTCATAACCGTTGCGATCGGCAAAATCGCTAAGTCGCCGCATCACGAGATCGCCCAATCACTTCACGAGCGTCGAGAGCTTGAAGATCGGCAGGATGATCGCCATCGCGATGAAGCCGACGACCGAACCCATCAGGATGATCATCACCGGCTCGATCATGCTCGTGACCGTCTTGATGGTTTCCTTCAGCCGGCGGGCGTAGAACTCCGACACCTCGTCGAGCACCTCGCCGAGCTTGCCGGACTCTTCGCCCGCCGCGATCATCTGGATCACGGCCTTGGGTAGCAGCTTGCCCTTGTAGAGCGGCTGAGCGATTTTTTTACCTTGTTTCACCGAGCTGTACACGTTCCGCCACATCCGGCGGAACATGCGGTTGCCGCTGATCTCGCCGGTGATCGCCAGCGTGTCGAGCATCGGCACACCCGCGTTGATCAGCTCGCCCATCGTGTGAAGTGATCGGCTGATGTACAGGGCATTGAACATCTTCTCGAAGATCGGGAACTTCAGCTTCAGTTGGTCGAACCACCAACCGCCCGGCTCGGTCTTGCTCAAGAAAAAGCCGATCAAGACCAGGACCAGCATCCCCAGCAACACGGCCCACCACCAGTTGACCATGAAGGCCGACAACGCCATCAGGAAAATCGTCGGCGTGGGCATCGCCGACTCCTTGCCTTCAAACACCGCGGCGAAGCGAGGCAAGACGAACGTGAGCAGGAACACGGTCACCGCGATCGCCATGCCGCCGATCACCGCCGGGTAGATCATCGCGCCGATGACCATCGAACGGGTTTCGATCTGCTGGGCGAGGTACGCCGCGATCCGGTCGAGCATCTGGCTGAACGAACCCGACATTTCCGAAGCACGGACCATGTTGACGTACAGCGGGCCAAACAACTTGGGGTGCTTGGCCAACGATTCGGAGAACGGCTTACCCGCTTCCACGTCCTGTTTGATCTGGAAGAGGATCTGTTTGAACTTGGCGTTTTCGGTTTGCTCGGCGATGCCTTCGAGGGCCGCGCGGAGCGAGATGCCCGCCCGGATCATGACCGCGAGCTGGCTGGTGAAGTTCAGCACGTCCTTGGCCGACGGGCCGGAGGAGTAGTTGAGGCTTTTGAGGACTTCCTTCCAGTCCTTGCCCGTGCCCGCGCCGCTCACCGGGGTGAGCTGCATGACGGTGTTGCCTTGGCTGCGGAGCATCTGCGCCGCGGCCATCGCGTTCTCGGCCGCGAGGGTGCCGACGGTCATCTCGCCGCCGCTGGTTCGCATTTGGTATCGGTAGTTGGGCATAACTTTCTCTCTGCGCTTTTCGTGGGTCGCTTAACCCGGCCTCCGACGCGTCGATCGCGGATCGACGGCCAAACCACAAACTCCAAACAACACTCACGCCACCAGGGCGCGTTCCAGCTTCTCGGGATACGCCGCCTGCGCGATCGCGTCTTCGCGGCTGATCATGCCGTTGAAGAACAGCTCGGCGATCGCGTTGTCCAGGCTGTTCATGCCCAGCTGGCGGTTGGTTTCGATCACGTTCGGAATCTCGAACGCGCGGTTTTCGCGGATGAGGTTGCGTACCGCGGGCGTACACAGCATCGTCTCGACGGCGGGGACCATGCCCTTCTTGTCGATTCGGCGGAACAGCGTCTGAGAGACCACGGCCTGCAGCGTGTTGGCCAGCATCGAACGGATCTGGTTCTGCTGATCCGCGGGGTACATGTCGATGATCCGCTCCACGGTGTGCGACGCATTAACCGTGTGCAGCGTGGAGAACACCAAGTGGCCGGTCTCCGCAGCGGTGATCGCCGCGGCGGTGGTTTCGAGGTCGCGCATCTCGCCGACGAGGATGATGTCGGGGTCCTGACGCAGGACGTGACGCAGGCCCGACGCGAACGACGGCGTGTCCATGCCCAGCTCGCGCTGCTCGATGCAGCACTTGTCGGAGATCATGGCGTATTCGACGGGGTCTTCGAGCGTGATGATGTGCTTGTGGTAGCGCTTGTTCATCGCGTCGATCATCGCGGCGAGCGTGGTCGACTTACCCGAACCCGTGTCGCCGGTGACGAGCAC
>JBCCST010000046.1:0-27699 GCA_039199695.1 Planctomycetota bacterium
CGACGTCGGTGGTTTTGTCGAGGAGGTTTTCGCCGTGCAGGTCGATGGTGCCGGCGGCGCGGGCGCCGGGGATCAGGTCGTTCATGCGGTTGATCCACCGCAGGAACGTGGACTTGCCGCAGCCCGACGGGCCGATGAACGCGGTGACGCGGTTCTTGGCGATGTCCATGTTGATGTTGTGGACCGCGTGGAAGTCGCCGTACCAGCAGTTGAAATCTTTGACCGTCAGCAGCGGCTCGGCGGCCGCGTCGCTCTGCGCGGGATGGTCGGCCGAGCGTAGCGCTGCGGTGGGCGGCGGCGGTGCGGCGAGGTCGGACTGGGGTTGAACGGAATCAGTCATACGGGTCATCTTAGTCTGCCCCTCGGCATTACCGGCGGGAGTGAAGAATTTCTAACACAGCGGATTTCTGGCGATTCGGAACGGCGATCTTCGATCGCCCGCTAAACGTTCACCCCCAAAAAACTGGGTACATCCGAAGGAAAACTTCCGGGGGCCGGGGGCGGGGGTTAATTGGCTTGCTGGAACTTCTGGCGGATGAACACGGCCACCGCGTTGAACGAAAACAGCACCGCCAGCAAAACGATAATGCCCGCCGCCGCCGCGTCGCGGAACGACTTGTCCGGCTCAGACGTCCAGTTGTAGATTTCCAAAGGCAGGGCCGCGAAGGCCGCCATCAAGTGGTCCGGACCGACCTGCAGGCCGACGTAGCCGATCAGCAAGATCGGGGCCGCCTCGCCGATCGCACGGCTAAGCGCCAAGATCGCCCCCGTGCAGATGCCCGGGATCGCCGCGGGCAGGACCACCTTTTCGATCGCCTGCCACTTCGTGCCGCCCAGCGCCAACACCCCGGCCCGCATCTCCTGCGACACCGCCCGGATCGACTCCTGAGCCGAGACGATCACCACCGGCAGGATCACCAGCATCAGCGTCAAACCGCCGGCCAGCATGCCCTTGCCGAAGGGGATCTGCATGTAGTACCACTTCTTCACGTCTTTACGCAGCGGCGCGGTGTCTTCGATGATCAGTCCCCGCAGGCCCGCGGCCTCGAACTCTTTTTCGAGTAGTTTGTTGTACAGAACGAGCCGGGATTGCAGTTGCTCGACCGAGGTCTGGCCATTCATCGCCAAGAGCTGTTCGGCGGCGGTGGCCTTCATGACTTCGTAATCGGCTTTGAGTTCGTCACGCAGCGGGGTCAACATGCCGGCCGCGATCTCGCCCGCGCTGGTTTCATCAACTTGCAGTGTGTCGTTGGTGGTCGCGTTACGCAGCGCTCGGTTCATGGACCGCCGGATCTTCCGCAGCCGGGCGTCGGCTTCGCCGCGGATGGCTTCGAGGCTGCCGGCTTCGACGATCTCGACCTCGGCCAGCGGGCCGCCGGCCCGCGCGTCGACGAGTGAGCCGTAAATCGCCACCGACGCCAACTCTTGCGACGCCGGCGTCAACGGGGCGCCTTCAAACGACTCGACATAAAAGCTCTGGCCACCCGCACCAGGGTATTCGAGGTAGAACTCCTGGCCGAGGTCGAACCACGGCTCGTTGAGGTTTTCGTTGCTGAACATCACCACGAAGACCGAGAAGCCCAGGATGCCGTAGACGATCGACGGGACGCCGGCGAGGTTGGTGATGTTGCTTTGGACGAAGCCGTGGAGCGTCCGCGGGAGCTTGGCTTTGGGTCGGTACTCTTCGAGCAGGATCGCCGAGGCCACGCCGAGCGGGATCGCGCTGACCGCGCAGATCGCCAGGATCGAGATCGAGCCCAGAAGGGCCGGGCCGATGCCCGTGGCGCTCGAGTCGCTGGACATCGCGGCGGTGATGAAGTTCCAGTCGAGGCGGGGGAAGCCGCGGGCGCAGATCGAGATCAGCAGCGTCGCCAGCACGATCAACGCGATCCCCGCGGCGGTCATGGCGACCGCCTGGAAGAGCGTGTTTTTGATCCGCCGGGCGGACCGGCTGGTGGGTTGGTACTCGGGCATCGTGCTACTCGTATTGCTGCCGGAATCGCTTGCGGATGTACGCCCCGACGATCGTGATGCAGAGGGTGATGACAAATAGCGTCATGCCCACGGCATACACCGACTGGTACTCGACCGTCCCCGTCGCCAGGTCGCCGAAGAACACCGACACCATGTAGCCGGTCATCGTCTGCGTCGGCTCGTTGACGGCGAAGATGTTGCTTAGCCCCTCGGCCAACTTCGGCGGGTTCAGGCCCGCAGCGATGGCGACGATCATCGTCTCACCCACCGCCCGAGCAAACGCCAACAGGCAGGCCGCCACGATGCCCGAGAGCGCCGCGGGGAACACCACTTTGATCGAGGTTTCGAAGCGCGACGCCCCGAGGCCGTAGGACCCCTCACGCAGCGCCCGCGGCACGGCCCGGATCGCGTCTTCGGACAGCGACGTGACGATCGGGATGCACATGATCCCCACGGTCAGGCCCGCGGCGAGGACGTTAAAAATCTGGATGTCCAGCGGGTTGGCTTTGTTCACGTCCGGGTTGCCGGCGATGCCCGCGAAGTCGAGCTGCAGCAGCGGCGTGACAAAGGTCAGGGCGAAGTAGCCGAACACGACCGTCGGCACGCCGGCAATGATCTCGATGGCGGGTTTAATGACCGCCCGCACCTTCGGCGACGCGAACTCGCTGAGCCAGATCGCCACCATCAGGCCGACGGGGATCGCGATGCACATCGCCACGATCGTGACCTGGAAGGTGCCCACGATCAACGGCCAGATGCCGAACTCTTTGTCGCTGCCCTGCAGCGGGTTCCATTCCAAGGCGAAGAGGAAGTCCGAGATGCTAACGTTGGCCTCTCGGCCCTGAACGTCTTGGATCCCACCGCCGAAGAAACCCGCGGCCTGCTGGGCGAGGATGAACACGATCAGTACGGTGATGCTGACGGTGATAAAGCCGCAGAGGATCAAGACGCTGACGATGATTCGTTCTTTGAGATCGCGTAAGAACGTCGAGCGCTCTTTGCCGGGGGATTGGCTCTGGGCGATCGCCTTGAGCCCGTCGCCGGTGGTGATGCTTGCGGTCATGGGGGTGGCCGGGGGTGGTGGGCGGGGGCGGTTTTCGTCGGCCGGGTGCGGTGCAAACGCGACCCGGGCGGCGGCATGGAGCTTGATTCTAAAATCGGGGCGGTACCGCTAAGCACCGCCCCGCATATTGGTTTCAAAGGGCCCGGAAGCCCGGCGGTTCTGATCCGGCTTATTCGCCGATCAGGTCCTTGAGCGTACCCTTCTTGGGGTTCAGCTCTTCGTCGTAGTAGATCGAGCCGGCGGTCTTGTTGTCGAGGCGATCGAACATCGACTCGTAGACCCACTCGGGCAGGCGGACGTAGCCGACTTCTTCGGCCGCGGTCGGGGCCACGTCGAGGGTGAACTCGGCGAGGGCAGCCACTTCGGGCTTGTTGAGGCTTTCGATGTTCCAGTAGATGAACAGCGGGCGGCTGAACGGGTTGTAGGTGCCCGATTCGATCGCTTCGGGGGTGGGCTTCACGAATTCGCCAGCCTTATTCTTGATGGCAACCGAGTTGATCTTATCTTTGTTCTCGGCGTAGTAGGCGTAACCCAGGAAGCCGATCGCGCCGACGTTGTCGGCCACGCCCGACACGGTCAGGTTGTCGTTTTCGCCGACCGAAGTGCCGCGGAGTTCACCCTCTTTGCCGACGACTTTGTCGCGGAAGTACGAGAACGTACCCGAGGTTTCGGCGGGGATGTAGAGCTTCAGCTCGGTATCAGGGAAGCTGGGGTCGATGTCGGCCCAGGTCTTGGCGGTCGAGTTGGCGTCGAAGATCGCCTTGAGGTGATCGACGGTGAGTTCTTTACCCCAGGTGTTGGACTTGTTGATCACGATGGACAGGCCGTCGTAAGCCACAAGCATCTCGACGAACTCGATGCCGTTGTCGGCGGCTTCTTTGATTTCCGAGGCCTTGATCAAACGTGACGCATTAGCGGCGTCAATGTTGCCGTCTTTGAGTTGGCTGATACCGCCGCCCGAGCCGATCTTTTGGATGTTGACGCTCACCTGGGGGTAGGCCTTGGTGAACTGCTCGCCGACGAAGGTCGAGATGGGGTACACGGTGGACGAGCCGGCCACTTCGACCGAGCCGGTGATCTCAGCGGTCGCGGGGGCGGCGGTCAGGGCGATGCCGGCGGCGGCACCCAGAGCGGTCAAGGCGGAAGTCAGTTTCATAACAAGTCTCTCCAAAGCGATTTTGGGGGGAGGGGCGATCCGGGCCACATCGTGTGACCCGTTGGATGTGCGGAAAATAGGTTGGGATTGTTAACGACGGGTTAGCGAGATGTGAGTTCGTCGATAAAACGCCCGGAGGCGGCCTGCTTATCGTGCGCCAGCGTGGCCGCCAGCACGACCAACGCCAGCAGCCCGAGCACCGTAAACCCTTGCCACCACAAGCCCGCGGACCACAGCCACGCCGCGTCGTACACCACCAACCACCCGATGCTCAGCCTCCGGAAGCGGCGCGGGCCCGCGGCCCCGAGCACCACCGCCAGCCGGGGCGGTTGTCCGTCGGGTCGCTCCCGCAACGCCCACGCCGCCGACAATAAAAACCCCACGACCGCGACCGCCGGGCCGATCCAGATCTCGCCGCCCACCATCGGCTCGCCCGCCTCACGGCGGGTGTTGATCAGCAGCACCACCGTCAACGACCAGAACCCCCAGCCCAGCAGCACGCCCCACACGTCCCTCGGCCGAAGCCGCGGCCGTTTGTTTTCTAAATGATGCCGGACGAGCCCGCAGCCCATGACGTGGGTCATCGTCAACAGCACCGGCCAGGCAAAGCCCGCGTCGGGGTTCGGCAACGCCAACGCCAGGCCGTGCAACAACCCCAGCGTCACGATCCCCACCGCCGGGACGAACCGGCCCGCGAAGTTGTAAAACAACACCCCCGCCGCCAGCAAAACCGCCAACCGGAAGCTGGTCACCCCCAACAGACCCGCCGAGAGCACCGCGACCAACAGCGCCCCCACCGCGACCGCTGTGGCCGACTGCACGCTGACCCGCCCCGTCGCGACCGGCTTGTCGTCCAACTCCCCCCCGGAAGTTCCCCCCGAATGTGCCGCGCTGCCTCCGGAGACGTAAGCCCCCGCCGCCCAGCCCATCGCGCGGTCTTGCCGTCGATCCAAGACATCATTGAGCGCCACCGCACACACCCCCAGCCCCAATGCCGCGCCCGCCGACGCCAACAACGACCAACCCAAGCCCAGCGCCTCGAGTTCGGGGTTACGCCGCGCCGCCGGCTCGACCGCCATCGCGAGGTAAGTCATCAGCCACCCCCCGCTCACGACCGACAACACCAACCCCAACCGGGTCATCCCCAGGAGTTGCGCCGCGGTCAGCAGACGTCGGGCGTTGTTGGGCAGCTTCACCCCCTCACGATACACTCACCGGCATGCACACGCGGCCCCGCATCTTCCCGGCCACACTCACGGCGATCGCTCTAGCGCTATCGGCGTTGGCCACGGTCACCGGCTGCGGCAGCAACCCCCGCATCGAAGCCGAGTCCGCCGAGATCGCCGAGCGTAACGATCAGTTGACCGAAGCTCAGATCGTGGTGCTGATCGCCAGCGACCCCGAGGCCGACCCCGACGCCCGCCGCGAGGCGCTCATCACCATCGCCACCTCGACCGCCGGCGACGAGCCGGTGTACCTGGACTTCTACCGCGCGACGCTGGCCGACGTGAACTTGGACCCGACCGTCGCCGCCGTCGCCGCCGCGGCCTTGGCGAACCACGGCACGCCCGCCGACACGGGCCGACTCACCCCGCTGCTGACCCGCGACGAGTCGTTCCTGCGCTGGCAGGCCGCCGTGTCGCTCCAACGCCTCCACAACCCCCAGGCCATCGGCCCGCTGATCACCGCCGCCACCGGCGACGAAGACCCCGACGTCCGCATGGCCGCCGCCACCGCCCTGGGCCAATACCCCCGCCGCGAGGTGTTCGACGCCCTGACCACCGTCCTCGACGACCGCGACTACGGCGTCTCCCGCGCCGCCCGCGAAGCCCTGTCGCTCATGACCCAGCACGACGCCGGCGACGACCCGCGGGCCTGGCGCGACTACGCCAACACCAACAGCTCCACCCTGTTCGACCAGCCCGGCCCGTTCACCTACACGCCCTACCCCCCCAGCCGCGGGCTGCTGTCCTCGATCATCTTGTTCTGGCAAAAACCCGTCGCCGAGCCCGAGTTCCCCACGGGGTACGAACCGCCGACGGTCGAAGACGCGGGTTGAACCGTTTCCCGCGTAGCGGGCGGCACGAAGTGCCCCGCGTCTGGCGTAGACTCATTTTTTGATTCTGGGTATCGACCGCTAAAACGGGACGCTTCGCGTCACCCGCTAAACGAATGTTGAATCAACCGCGTGATTCACCGCTCGCTTAGCACCCGATTCACGTAAGCCCGCGTCTTGGGCCCGGCGTGGTCGGCGACCAGCTGCTGCGGCGTGATGCCCGGGTGCTCCCGCTGGATCCGGCGGACGCGGGTCGGGCCCATGTGGTACGCCGCGAGCGCCAGCATCTCGTCGCCGTCGAAACGCCGCAGCAGGTATCCGAGATACGTCGTGCCGACTTTCAGGTTGTAGTCGGGATCAAACAGGTCGCCACGCTTCAGGTCCGGGTTACGTTGCAGCACGTCCTGCTCGGTGATCGCGGTGATCTGCATCAGGCCCTTGGCGTCGGCCGGGGACAACGCGTCCGCCCGGCCACTGCTCTCGGCCATGACCACCGCCCGCACCAACGCGAGGTCCAACCCCGCCGCGTCCGCGTGCTCCCGCATCAACGGGGCGTACTGCTCGATCCGGTGCGCATCCCCGGCGTGCCACACCCAACGCGCCGCGTCCGGCCCCGCCCAAATCACCACCAACAACCCCGACAACACCCCGACCCACGCCCACCGATTCCCGGCGGCCCGCCGCAGTAAGTCGTTCCAGCGTCCGTGCTTGGCGAGCCCACTCATCTACGCATCATACTCAGGTCGGTTCACACGGGGGCGACCGCTGCAGCGGCCCGGCTCCGCCCGCCGATAAACTCAATCGATGTCCAACCCACCCCCCCGACCCTCGATCTCCGGCGCGTTCCACCGCCTGACCACCCTCGTCAGCCTCGTGCTGCTCGTCGGGGCCGGCGTGCTGGGGTATCAGGTCTTGCGTAACGGCGTCGCGGCGGATGTGTACCACGACCGCCTCGTCGAGCTCAACGACGACCACAACGAACTGATCGATCAGTACAACAAGGCCGTGACCCGCACCGCGGTGACCGAACTGGTGATCGAAGACGGCACGGTCTGCGTCAACGTCCGTACGGCCGACGGCCAACTCGATTCTCATGCCGTCGATGCCGACCCGTCGCACCCTATTTACGTGGACTACGTTGTTAAAGACAGCCGGCTGCTGATCCGCCGCGTCTTCGATTCCAAGTCGGTGCCCGACGACGCGGGCGTGATCGATTCGGACCTGCTCGATCTCGACTGGGCCGACCCTACCGTGAAGCACGGCCAAGCAATTTACCGCCAACTCACCGACGGCCGCTGGATCGTCACGGTCTCGGGCGACGGCTCGCTGGCGTTGGCGAGAGTTGACGAAGACGTCGAAGTCGATCTGCTGGCCACGCCGAAGATCGACGAGTTCGACCCGGTCGAAGCCACGCAGCAAGCCATCGAACAGATCACCCCCGCGGACGTGTTCGGGCGGTTTTTCGGCAGCGGGGAGTGAGGCATAAACCGCGTAGCGGGCGACGCGCAGCGTCACCCGCTACGCGGTTTAGCAGTCATTCGCAAAAAACGAGCCGAGCGTGGGGACACGCTCGGCTCGTGGTGTCGGGTTCTTTCTCCCGTTCACCTCTGGAGTCTGGTTTTAATCTGCAACCTGAACACGACGACGGGTCGCGATCAACGCCGCCCCGCCGACCAGCAACAGCAGGCTGCCGGGTTCGGGCACCGTTTCTACGTTGATCCGCGGGGCGAGGTTCGTTGCGTTGTTGCCCGAATAAAACCGCGTGTCGGTGCCCACCTGAAAGTTCGATTCCAGTCGCATCAAAACAACCGATTTCGACGGGTCCAGCAGATACTCGGCGTGGCGGGCCGCAATATAAGCGGTCACGTCCTGCAGGAATGGGGTGTCGGTGTCGTCGAAGCCCATCGTCGTGGTGGCGAAGGTGTCGGTGATCAGGGTGTAGTCGCCGGCGTGGTACTCGCCGGTGGCCGACGGATCGGTATTGGGCACGGCCGTGGGGTCGATGAAGCCGGCGCGGTTACTGTTTTTACCCAACACGCGGACCGACACGCCGGGGTACCAGCCCACGTCGCGGATCATCCGCAGCTCGGCGTTCGCCACCGTGTCGCCCTGCCCGGCCAGCGACGCGAGGTCGAACTGGAGGATGGTCTTGTACGCGGTGTTGCCGTCGTTCCACACGCTGACGTCCGCGTCGCTGGTGCCCTGGGTCCGCAGCGGTTCGGGCGGTGCGAACGAGTCGGTCAACTCACGGATCTCGTAGTCCAGCGGGCTGGAGTACAGCGAGGTGGTGACCGCGGCGTCGGCCGAGGACACCCCGGCGAACAAGGTCAGAACGGTCAACGTCGGGGTTACGATTTGGGCAAAACGGAAAGGCATGGTTTGATCTCCAGGGTTTTGAGCCGGCAACCGGCCGACTCCACCATGCGATACCCCAAGCCCTCCGGCTCGCTGCGCAAAGACTTCAAAAAAATCGCGTCGCGTCACCTGACAACGCCGCGGGCTTACGGCAGCAGCGGCGTTTCCTCGACCACGAACGGCATCCGCCAGATCGCCCAGCTCTCGCCGCGGTTCGAAAGAAAATAAACCTCGTCGCCGGCCGGCGACATCAATGGGAAGCGGTCGGCGCTGCCGTTGGTCGTGAGTTGCTGGCGGTCGGTGCCGTCGACCTTCATCATCCAGATATCTTCGTTGGGTCGGCCCGTCGGGTCGGTGCCTTCCATCGAGGTGTAGAGGATGTACTCGCCGTCGGGCGTCCAAGACGGGTTGCTGAACGCCCGGACCTGATCCAACTCGGCGGTGCGGTTAGCGTCGAACATAACCCGCTCGGCGCTGCTCAGTTGGCCCCGGTAGCGACGCATGATCGCCGCGGCACCGCTGGTCAGTTGGACGCGGTTGCCGCGATCCAGATCGATGACCCAGAGGTTGCCGTCGTCGGGGTTGATGTAGGCGATGTAGTCGCCGTCGGGAGAGATCGCCGGGCTCTTGCCGCGGGTGCGTTGGGTGGGGAATTCGTCGGGGCCGTAGTGGGTCCAGACCTGGTGATCGGTGACCTGTTGGCGGACCGGGTCGAGGTTGACCACGCAGAACGCGACCGTGCCGTCGGCCGCGGAGGTCGGCTGGATGACCGTGCCGTTGCGGTGGTTGACGTAGAGGTCGGAGATGCCGGATCGGCCGTTGGCTTTGATCCCCAGGATGCCGAGCAGTTCGCCCCGGCGGTTGGACGAAAACAAGATGCGCTCGCCGTCGGCGCTGAAGCTGGGGTACATGTCCTGGAAGTCTTCGGTGGTGATGTGCTGGACCCCGCCGCCGACGATGTTGATGCCGCGGAGGTTGGCGCCCTTGAGGTTGTAAACCCGTTGATCTTCAAGGCTCAGCGTCGCGGCGTCCATCGCGCTGATCGGGTCGGCGTAGACCGCTTCGGAGTAAACGATCCGTTCGCCGTCGGGCGAGATGGCCAGGCCCTGGATGCCGCGGTTGTCGCCGAAATCCACGATCTGCGTCGGCACCGCCCCGCCGGCCTCGGTGACGTCCTTGAACGACCGCGTCTTGCCCAGCACGCCGACCCACTTGCCCTGCGGCGTCAGCAACACCTCGACCACCGGCACCGGGACGTTGGGCTTTTCTTCGAGCACAAACGCCAGCGACCGCGACTTGTCCTCGGCTTCTTCGAGGGCGAGGTAGCCCGGGGTGTCGATCGTCTGCGTCGCCGGCAGGTAACGCTCAGCCTGAGCCGTGGTGGGCATCACCTCAACCGTGTACGCCTTGTCGTTGCGCTCGGAAAACTCCAACTCGGCCAGCAGCGGCGACGGGCCCGACGCCACGATCTTGCCCGCCGGGTCGGTCACGGTCACCGCCGCCCCGCTCGGCTCGGAGGTGATCCGCAGCTTGCTGGTGCAACCCACCAACGTGATCGCGCCTGCCAGCAGCACGCCAAACGCAGCCCGCAGACTCACCCCACCGCGGATCGTCTCAACACACTTCATACGAACACTCAGCCCCTCGTGAAGGCAAGCCCAAAAACCACACGCGCCCAACATCACGCGCATCCTTCACTATATCGAGACGCACCCCGAAAAAGCGAGAAAATGCGGTTTTTCACGCTATCGGACCACCCCCGGAACTGGATTCACGCCGCGACACACGCGGAAAAAGGAAGTCTCACGGGTTTGGCGGGTGCGGCGCAGCCGCCCGTCGGCGACCCGCGGTCGAACGAAGCGGGACGCTTCGCGTCACCCGCTAAACCCTAAGGTTCAAATCGTTACTCAATCCCCGGGGACCGGATCGGTCCGGAACGGCATCGCGGGTAGGCCTTCGCCGTTGACCAGATTGATGCCTTGGGGCCCGTCGGTCGGGTTGATGCCGTAGGCGTAGCGGACCTCAAACGGGCCGTTGACACCTTCGGGGTGCGTTAATGTGACAGAACTATCGTGCAAAATACTGTTAGCCCAAACCCAAGGTTCGTCTGATTTGACCGGGCGTAACGCAAATCCACGGGGTGCCTGACCATCATTTGTACTGAGCCCCGAAGCGTGATCGAATCTGACCATCACTGAATGCGGTCGTTGCGTCGTGAAAAAAATAGGCACTTCGAACGTCGGCCCCACCGGCACGACCGATTCGTTGCCGTACACATGATGCTCCGCCAGCAGTGCCAACCGCATACCCACGTCCTGTTTGTTTCCGGGATGGATGTCGTCGGCGTCGCCGATATCGATCGCGGTCGCGAGATAGACGTTGGGCACGGTCGCGGCGACGTGGGCCTGGCTGTCGCGAAGCTCACCCCAACCGTCGTAGGCCGGCGGCTGGTCGTGGGGTTGCTTGAAGTGAGCCAACTGCACGATCAGAAACGGCGTGTCGCGGTGTTCGCCGGGCTGATCCCACAACGCCCGCCAGTCTTCGATCATCCGCGGCAACAGGTCGCGGTAAGCCACGGCTCGGCCGGCGTTGCCTTCGCCTTGGTACCAGATCACACCGCGGTGCGCGAACGGGGCGACGGGGTGGATCATGCCGTGGAAGATCGCGGCGGGCGTGGTCTGTTGCCGGAACCGGGCGTCCTGGGGACGGGCGTTCATCGCTTCGACATGCTTAGCGGTGTAAGGGTCGGCCAACAGCGTGGGCATCGACGTGAACGCCTCGGCACTCGCCGCGCCCCACGCGGTGCCGATCAGGCCGATCGGCACGTCTTGCGAAAGATGAATCGATCGGCCGAAGGCGTAGCCCACCGCCGAAAACTTCGCGATCGTGTCGGGCGCGGTGATTTTCCACGAGCCGTCGCTGGTGAACTGCGGGGAATCGGCATCGGTCCGCGGCACCTTGAAGTGTCGGATCAGCGGATAGTCGGCCGCGGCGATCTCAGCCGCGGCGTCGTTGGACCGTTCGACCGACCATTCCATGTTGGATTGACCCGAGCAGTGCCAAACGTCGCCGACGAGGACATCCGAAACCGTTATGGGTTCTGGTGGATTTTGCTGACGCCATCCCGTGACCGTCATCAGCCGCGGCTTCGCCGACGCGGGCATGGCCGGAAGATCGACCCGCCACTCGCCCGTGTCATCCGTTTCGGTTTCAACTTGCAACGAACCAAACGCCACCGACACGATCGTGCCCGGCTCCGCCTTGCCCCACACCGGCACCGGCATGTCCCGCTGTAGCACCATGTGATCCGAGAAGACGGCGGGCAATTCTAAAGCTGAAGCCGAGAGCGACAGCATCAAAGCAACGCATGCAATCCATAACGGGCGTTTCATCATGTTGGACTCGGTAAAGACGTGAAAATCAAACTCAAGCTCAAGAACAGTGGGCCCGGATCACTCGCCGGGGATGTAGGAGATCACGCCGTCCCACGGCGAACTCGCGGTGGCGTAGAGCTTCTTGGGGATCCGGCCGGCGCGGTACGAGAGTCGGCCGGCGTCGAGGGCGTGACGCATAGCGTGGGCCATGACGACAGGGTCTTGGGCGTGGGCGATCCCGGTGTTGAGCAACACGCCGTCGGCGCCGAGTTCCATGGCCACGGTGACGTCGCTGGCCGTGCCGACGCCGGCGTCGAGAATGACGGGGTAGTCGGCGTCGCCGTCTTTGAGTGTTTCGAGGATGATCGTGATCGCATTGGGGTTCAGCACGCCCTGGCCGCTGCCGATGGGCGAACCCGCGGGCATCACGCTCGCCGCCCCCGCGTCCTTGAGCTTGGCCGCCATCACCGGGTCGTCGCTGGTGTAGCAGAGCACCTTGAACCCGTCGGCGACCAAGGTCTTGGTCGCTTCGAGCGTGCCGACGGGATCGGGCAAGAGCGTCTTCTTGTCGTTGAGCACTTCGAGCTTGACCCAGTCCTTGCCGTCGTTGTCGAGTTGGTCGAGGATTTCTCGGCCAAGCCGCGCCACCCGCACCGCGTCGTCGGCAGTGAAACAACCCGCGGTGTTGGGCAGGATCGTGTACTTGTCGGTGTCGAGGTAGTCCAGCATCGACTTGCCGTCGGCGTCGATCAGCCTTTCCCGCCGCACGGCGACCGTGACTACACTCGCGCCAGAGGCGTCGAGGGCCTGCTGCATCTGGGCGTAGTCTTTGTACTTGCCGGTGCCGACGATCAGCCGGGAGGCGAGGGTCTTGCCGCCGACGATCAGGGGTTGGTCTTGCGGAGCAGCGATGGGGTCGCCGGAGGTCGCCGTGGTCATGGCCGAGCCTTTCAATCAAAAATCATCAATCCAAAATCGAAAATCGTCTCACCCGCCGCCGACCAGTGTGACCAGTTCGAGCACGTCGCCGTCTTTCAGCGGGGTCGAGGCGTGCTGCCGTTTGGGCACCACGTCTTGATTCAGCTCCACCGCCACGGACTGACCGGCCATGCCCAGCGCTTCGAGCAGCGTGTCCACTCGCTCGGCGTCGACGTCTTGAGGTTGTCCGTTAATGGTCAGTTTCATCTCATGCACAGTGTAGCGGGATCGATCATGGTTTTGATGCGCCCCGGGACCAGCGGGGGTTTCACCGCACCGCGGGCGACGCCAAACCTCGCCGCGTGCTATTCTGGCGGCTACATGAGCGAATCCCCCCCACCGCAAACCAACGCGTCGATGAGCGAGCCGACCACCAGCAAGCTCTACGACCTCTGGGCGAAAGTCTACGACCACACCTTCGGAGCCTTGGTGCACAAACGCCAACACCGCGCCCTCAAACAGCTCCGCCACCAGCCCGGCGACCGCGTGCTGGACCTGGGCGTGGGCACGGGCATGACGCTGGCCCACTACCCCGCCGACATGCAGGTCGTGGGCATCGACCTCTCGCCGGGCATGCTGGCCAAGGCGCAGGAAAAAGTCGACGAACTCGGCCTGGACCACGTCGAACTCCACCTGGGCAACGCGCTCGAAACCCCCTTCGAAGACCACAGCTTCGACCACGTGGTCATCAGCCACACCATCAGCGTGGTCAGCGAGCCCAACAAACTGCTCCGCGAAGCCAAGCGGCTGGTCAAGCCCGACGGCCGGATCATCGTGCTCAACCATTTCCGCTCGCCCAAGCCCGTCGTCGGGTGGTGCGAGCGCGTCTTCAACCCGCTGTTCGTCAAGATCGGCTGGCGCAGCGACCTGAGCCTCGAAGAATGCCTCGAAGGCGTCGGCCTCCACGTCCTGTACCGCTTCAAGATGAGCACCATCGACTTCTGGCAGATCGTCGTGCTCACGCCCCGGCTGCGTTCGCTTTCGCCCTCAGCCTAACCTCGCCCGGTCCCTCGGAATGTCACGGATGACCCGACGCCCCCTCGCCCGCCCCCGCCGACTCGCCGCCGCGGCGGGTCTCTGTGGCGTGCTATGGGGCGCGTGCCCAGGCTTCGGACAGGCCCAAGACCTGGACCTGCCCGCCGCGACGCTGGATAGCGCGTTTGCCGACCCGCTGGTGGATTTCGACACCCGCATGACGGCGCTCAAAGTCACCACCTGGGCCGACGGCGACGCTCAGATGCTGCTGCTGGAGGGCAACGCTTCGCTGAACGTCGGGGCCTACGGCTTCCGCGGCTCGGCGATCGTGGTCCGCATCGAAGACCAGACCATCGACGCCGGCACCGTCCGCCACCTCGCCGCGTATTTCCAAGACGCTCGGCCGCTGCTGGGCGGCTCGACCCAGGCCGGGCTCCAGCCGGCCGACGGCCGCGACCCCCGCGTCGCCGAAGGCCAGCCCTCGCCGGGCCTGCTGGTCACCGCGTCCACGCTCGGTAAGGTCCGCCTCGACGAGCCGGGCAGTTTCGAAAAAGCGTCCGCCGCCCCGCGGTCCAACCGCGTGTTAATCGACCAGGCGATGCAACGGATCGCGGAGCATCGACAAGCGGCAAGCCGGCCGGGGCTGCTGGTGCCCGAGGCCGAAGATTTGCCCGTCTCCACGGTGATCCGCAAACAACGCCGCCGGGCGCAGATCGACGAAGAGCAACGCCGCCTCTACGACGCGGTCCCCACGCCCGGAGATCCCGCTGCCCCCGGGAGTGATCTCGCCACGGCCGAAGGCGGCACGCCCGGCGACGGCCTCGAAACCCGGCAGAGCATCCTGCCCGCCCGCGGCGTGGTGGCCTACTCGATGGATTCCTGGTCCGCCCAACTCGGCGACGACGAGACGGCCGTGTCGTTGGTCGGTGATGTGCAGTTGGTCTTCGAAGACCTGCGCGACGACCGGGTGGTCACGCTGCGGGCCGAGCGGGTGGTGCTGTTCATCGCGAACGACGAGAACGAAACCGATGCTTTCGCCGCCGGGGCTTCGGGGGCGGGCCAGCTCGACGCCGGGGCGTTGCGGGGCGTGTACCTCGAAGACAACGCGATCGTCAGCGACGGCAGCTACACCGTCCGCAGCCCGCGAATGTTCTACGACCTGGCCCGCAACCGCGCGACGCTGCTCGACACGGTGTTCTACACCTTCGATGTCCAGCGGCAAGTCCCGCTCTACGTCCGGGCCGAGAGCATCCGCCAGACCTCGGCCACCGACTTCTCGGCCCAGAACGCCCGCCTGACCACCAGCGAATTCGCCACGCCGCATTTCTCCATCGGTGCCGGCCAACTCAGCCTGCAACAGGTCCGTCGGCCCGACGGCGAGACCGGCGCGTTCTTCACCGCCGAGGACACCACGCTCAACCTCGGCGACACCCCCGTGTTCTACTGGCCCGAGTTGTCGGCCTACGCCGAGGACTCGCCGCTGCGCAGCCTCAACGCCGACTACTCGTCGAACGAAGGCGTCGAGGTGGAAACCACCTGGGACCTCTTCGCGATGCTCGGCAAGACCCGGCCGAGCAACATCGACGCCGAAGCCAACATCGATTACCTCGGCGAGCACGGCCCGGGCGTCGGCGTGTCGGGCTCGTACGATTCGCGCAACAACCTCGGCGAGTTCCGCGGCTACCTCTTGATCGACGACTCGGGCGAGGACGAAGTGGGCGGCCGGGTGATCAACCAGGAAGACGAAATCCGCGGCATCGCCACGGTCCGCCACCGCGAGTACCTGCCCGCCAATTTTGAGCTGACGCTCGAGGGCGCGTTCGTCTCCGACCCCACGTTCCTCGAGGCGTTCTACCCCAGCGAGGCCGCGGCGGGCAAGCTCTACGAGACCTCGGCGTACGTGAAGTGGCAGCAGGAAGACCAGGCGCTCGACCTGCTCGCCACGACCAACCTCTCGGGTTTCGTCGAACAACTCGACGAGTTGCAATCCCAGGGCTACTACGTCGAACGCTACCCCGAGCTGAGCTACCGCGTCATCGGCGGCAACCCGCTGGGCGATCAGATCACCTGGTTCAGCCAGTCCTCGTTCTCCCAACTCCGCATCGTCGGCGAGGACGACACGCCCGGCGACCGCGGGTTCAACGACGCTCAGTCCCAGCAGTTCTTCGGTATCAACGCCAACCAGAGCTTCGACGACCGCCTCGACGCCGCGGGATTCCCCGACCAGAGCGTCCGCCGGTTCGACACCCGGCAGGAATTGGCTCTGCCCATGTCGTCGGGCCCGATCGACATCACGCCGTACGTCGTCGGCCGACTCACCGCCTACGACGAAGATTTCGAGGACTTTGGTAACACCGGCGGCGATCAGGTCCGGCTCTGGGGCGAAGCGGGCCTGCGGCTGGGCACGCAGTTTTCCAAGGCCGACGGCGAGGTCCGCTCCGACCTTCTGGATGTCAACGGCATCCGCCACATCGTCGAACCCAGCGCGACGCTGTTTCTCAACGGCAGCAACATCGACCCGGGCAACCTGCCGGAGTACGACGACGACGTCGAAAGCCTCGCCGAGGGCGCGGGCGTCAAGCTGGGTATGGTCAACACCTGGCAGACCCGACGCGGCGGCCCCGGCCGAGAACGCACCGTGGATTGGATCACCCTGCAGACCGACTTCGTGCTCCGCAGCGACGACGCGGACGTCGAGACCGACATCGCCCGCTTCTACGACTACCGCCCCGAGTACAGCGTCGGCGGCGACCACTTCTACACCGAACTGCTCTGGATGGTCACCGACACCCTCGGCGTCGCCGGCCAGTTGACGCATTCGTTCGAGTCCGACCGCGTCGCCCAGTGGCGGCTCGGCGCGACCCTCGACCACACCCCCCGGCTCAACTCGTTCCTCTCCTACGAAGAGATCGATGTGCTCGACAGCCAACTCCTGACCTGGGGCTTCGGTTACCGGCTGACCACCAAATACCGGCTCGGCTTCCAGCAGACCCTCGACTTCTCGGAAAACGACACCCGCCAGATCGATCTGGTCGTCGACCGCCAACTGCCCCGCTGGACCCTGCGGCTGAAAGTCGGCTTCGACGAGATCGACGACGAGCAGACCGTCGGCCTGACGCTGATCCCCGACGGGGGATCCGAACGGGGCTCGGTCTTCGGGTTCTGATCAACACGCCCACCCGAAATTCGCCGTGTTTAGCGGGCGACGCGCAGCGTGCCGCGGACTTTTACGGCGTATTCAAGGCAAGCGGGACGCTACGCGTCGCCCGCTAAACTTTGGTCCGGTATACTGACCGACTCGATATCGACCGTCCCGCACCCGATCCGCCGCGATCCGCGGCATCTCGGCCCCCGGAGTCCGCCCCGTGTTTAAATTCTTCCGCACCTACAACAAGATCATCCTCGTCGTGGGCGGCTGCGTCCTCATGGTCGCGTTCCTCGTGCCCCAGGCCGTGCAGATGTTCGGCCCCAACCCCGCCAAGGAACGCATCGGCACGATGCACGGCCAGAAAGTCGTCCGCGGCCAGGCCCAGTCCGCCGCCCAGGAACTGTCGCTGCTCGGGTCGCTGCCGTTCGGCATGGGGATGATGACCGACGACGAGATCGCCTGGCTCATGATCCAGGCCGACGCCAAGGAGATGGGCCTCTACGCCAGCGACCGCGAGGTCGACCTGGCCCTGCAGGCCGTCGGCTACGACGAGGAACTCGTCCGCGAGTTGGCCAGCAACCGCAAGACCACCGTCGCGACGATCCGCGAGATCGTACGTCGCTGGCTGATCGCCGAGCAGTACCGCCAGACCGTGATGGGCACGGCCTACCGTGATGTCGAGGGCGGCTCGCCTTCGCTTGCGGTGAATCGTCTCGAATCGATCAGCCAAAGCCTACAAATAATCCAGCAGTTCGGCGGCAACCTGCCGCCGTTCGAGCGCGAACGCTTTATCCTCAACGCCATCGCCCAGGCCAACGGCACCCGTCGCCTCAGCGCACCGCTGCTGGCGTATTTCATCCAGAATAACTTCGCCAACGTCACCGGCCGGGTCGCCCTGATCCAGCCCGACGTCGAAGCCGCGGCCGAGCCCGACGACGCCACCGTGACCGAAGTATTCGAGACCTACAAGAACAGCCTTCCCGGCACGGGTGAGCCGTTCCCATTTGGCTACATGTACCCCAACCGCGTGAAGCTGTCGTACCTGCAGGTGCCGATGGGCGAGGTCCGCAATCAGGTTGACGTCGACTACCTCGAGGTGCTCGACGCCTACAAAGCCAACCCCCAGCGCTTCGCCGACGAAACGGGCAACACCCCCGGCACGCCGACGGCCGAGGCGGTCGCCGCGCTGACCGCCGAGTTGGCCGACCGCCGGGCCCAGCAACTCGGGGCCAAGATCATGGCGACCGTCCAGAGCCTGATCGCCGAAAACCAGCGCGGCTTGTCTCAGAGCGACGGCTACCTCGAACTGACCGACGACTACCAGCCGTTGGCGTGGGACGCGATCATCGCGGCGGTCGAAGAACAACAGGGCGTCACCCTGCGGGCCATGGGTAACCCCGAAGAGTGGGTGGCGGTCACCGATCTCGCCGCCCTGCCGGACATCGGCCGCTCGCTGATCGGGGAGGGACAGAACGGCGTGCCGTTCGCCAGTTACGTCGCGGCGACCCGGCAACTCGCCGACGACCCGTCGCAGGTGCTGCGTAGCCTGCGGACGCAGGTGGGCGTCGCCAGCAAGCCGCTGCGTGGGTTCGACGGCAACCTTTCCGTCTTCCGGCTGCGCGCGGCCGAGACCGCGCACGCCCCCGAAAGCCTCGACGAAGTACGTGAACGCGTTGTCGCCGACGCCAAGCAGATTGCGGCCTACGAAAAGCTCGTTGCTGAAGTCGACTTGTGGCGGACCAAAACGATCGCCGAAGGCCTGGACGCCGCGGCCGCCGCGGGCGACACGATCGTGCAAGACCTGCCGCCTTTCCAGAAGGTCGCGGGCACCGAAGGCGACCCGCCGTTGATCCCCGGCGTGGGCGCCAGCCGGCCGTTCGTCGATGCGGCGTTTGATCTGGTCGTCGCCATCGACGACCCGCAGGCCGACATCGCCGCGTTGCCGCTCGAACAACGTATCGCCGTCGTCCCCGTGCCCAACGCCCAGGTCGGCCCGGCGTTGGCGGTGTACGTCCTGGATGAATTCGAGCCGTTGACCCGGACGGGTTACGAGCAGGCCGTCGGTGGCGGGGCGTCGATCACCGTAGACGCGGCGCTCGACGACGCGGATTCGCCCAACCCGCTGTCGGCCGAGGCGATCGCCGAACGCGTGGGCTTCGATCTCGAAGCGTACCGCGACGACAGTTGATCACAACGTTTAACGGGTGACGCGCAGCGTCCCGCTTGGCTCGATCCAAGTTATCCGTTGAACGGGACGCTGCGCGTCTCCCGCTAAACGATCGATGCGAGCATCGATTTTCAACCCACCGTCGAACCCGCGGGCACGGGCTTGCCCGGGGCCAGCAGCACCACGTCGGTGAGTTCTTCGCCGTCCATCGCCGACGCCGCCATCAACATGCCGTTGGATTCCTCGCCGCGTATCTTGCGGGGGGCGAGGTTCGCCACCACGATGATTTGGCGACCCACCAGCTCGGCGGGGTCGTAGTAGGCCTTGACCCCGGCACAGATCTGCCGCTTTTCGCTGCCCAGATCGATCTGGAGCTTGAGCAGGCGGTCGGCGTTGGGGTGGGCCTCGGCCTCGACAATCGTGGCGACGCGGAGGTCGAGCTTGACGAAATCGTCGTAGGTGATGGTTTCCTTGAACTCGGACATAGCGGGGCTCCGGTGGGCTAAACGGGGATTCTGGGGTAGGGGCCGGGGAAGATAACCGATATCCTTGGAGTAGAACACCCGGCCGACCGCCCGATGACCGACCCGACGCCCGACCAACCCGAAGCCCACGCCCCACCCGCCGCGACGGACGGGGCGACGCCTGCGCCGGGTTCGCCGGACGCGGAGGCCGCGGCCGCCAAGCCTCGTCGGGCCCGCAAGCCCGGCCGACGCAAACGCTGGGCGATCCGGATCGTGCTCGCGTCGCTCATGCTCGCCTCGATCCCGGTCGTGCTCGTGGTCCACTACACCCGGCCGAACAACCTCCGACCGCTCCTGGAAAACATCCTCAGCGATGAGCTCGGCGGCGACGTGACCATCGGCAAGGCCAACCTCTCCTGGGGCGGCCTGCTCACGCTCGAGCACCTCTGGGTCGACGTACCCAACCTACCCAAAGAACGCGACGAATTCGCCAAGCTGTTTGAAACCGAACGCCTCGCCGTTCAGCTGGACTTCTCCGACGTCTGGCGGGGCCAACTCCGCGTCGACGACATCCAGATCGACCGCCCGCAGCTGCACATCATCGAAGACCTCGACACCGGCGAGCTCAACCTCGAGATGCTCCAACTCGCCGACGACGGCGACAACCCTGAGCCGTTCGAACTCATGCTGCCGCCGGCCATCGCGCTCAACGCGGCGCGGGTCCGCTTTGCGCAGATCAAAGACGGCGAGTTTGAAACCCTCGAAGCGATGCGGCTCGAAGGCGAGCTCCGCGAGAACCCGAACCAGGACAGCCTCTACGATTTCGAGCTCCGGCAGTACGACGCCGAGGCCCGCGTCGACGCCACGCTAACGGGCAGCCTCGACGCCGACGCCCCATCGCTGAATCTCCAGCTCGACGGCTTCCGCATCGACGCGGCCCACCGCCAACTCGTGCCGCCGGGGTTCCGGGCGCTGTGGGACCAGCTACGCCCGGCCGGCAAGCTGCCCAACCTCGCGATCCGCATGGACGCCGACGGCAACGGCCGGCTGCGCCTCGACGAGGCCGTGCTCGAACTCGACGACGTAGCGATCACCCCGCCGTACCAAGAGCTCGGCCGGGCCGAGGCGCCGCCCGAAGCGGGCATGCCGTACGAGCCGCGCATGACCCAGGTCAGCGGACGGTTCGTCGTCCGCCGCGACACCGTCCGGCTGGAAAACCTCACCGGGTTTATCGAAGGCATCCGCTACTACGCCTCGGGCACCTGGGGTTTCGCGCCGGACTCGCCGGGCATGATCGCGGTGTCGACCGATCCGTTTACGCTGGACGAGGACCCCAAGTTTCTCGCGTCGCTGCCGATGGTCGGGGTCAAGATTTTCAATCGGCTAAGTCCCAGCGGGCAGTTCCAGGCGTCGACCAGGTTCGAACGCCGGCCCGGCGAACCCGTGGCCGTGAGTGGCGCGGTCAAACTGCTCGGGGCCAGCGGGATGTACCACAAGTTCCCCTTCCCGATCGACAACCTGCGTGGCGTCATCACCTTCAGCCGCGACGCGGTGCGGCTGGAAAACCTCACCGGCGACGGGCCGAACGGCGGCACGATCGCGCTCCGCGGCGAGATCAGCCCCCCGGGCGACGGCGCCGCGGTCCGCATCGCGGTCGAGGCCCGGGGCGTGCCGTTCGACGACGCGGTGATGGACGCGTTCAGCCCCAAACGCCGCGAGGGCGTCGAGCTGTTCTTCGACCCGGAGGTCTACGCGTCGCTGGTTGACGAAGGCGTGATCCGCCCTAGTGAAAACGATGGCGATGGCGATGGCAACGGTGATACATCCGCCGAAGACGCCGCGGACCTTCCGCCGGTGTTCGACCTCGGCGGGTTGGTGAACGTCGACGTGCTGATCGATCGCAAGCTGGGGCCGACCTCGAAATACAACATCACGACCAAGATCGACGCGGCGAACGTCAGCGTGTTGTTCCGCCATTGGCCGTACCCGCTGACCAGCAAGTCGGGGCAGATCGTCGTGGGCCCCGACGGGATCACGCTCGACCAACTGGTCATGCAAAGCCCCACCGGCGGCGTCGGCACCCTCGACGGCCAACTCATCCAGGACGGCAAAGACGCCCCGTTGATCCCCGACCTCAACGTCACCAATGCTGACCTGCCCATCGACAAGCTGCTGCTGCACTCGATCCGCAGCGATCAACGCCAAGCGGTCGCCGATCTTTATCCGCAAGGCCGCGTCACCGGCCGGGCCACGATCACCCGGCCCGACCCGGCCGAGGACACCCAGTGGCGCGTCTTCGCCGACGTGGTCAACGGTGTGATCCAGCCGTACGGCGGCGACTTCCGGTTGGCGGCCGTCACGGGCCGATTCGACCTGGGCAACAGGGGACTCACGCTGCGCAACCTCACCGGGCAACGCGGCGACGCCCGGCTGAACATCAACGGGGCGTTTGACTGGGGCGACGGCGCGGATGGCTACCGCCTCGACATCGCCGGCCGGAACCTGCGCGTTGAGCCGGCGCTGCTGGACCTGCTCCCGCCGGACCAAGATGAGCGGGCCGCGTTGTTGGCGTTGCAGGAAAACCACCGCCCCGCCGGACGGGTGGACGCGAAGCTGCGTTGGGAGAAGCTCGCCGCGGCTGGGGACGGACTTCAAGACGAGCCCGAGCCGCGGACGACTTACACCCTCGTCGTCGAGCCCGCCGAGTTCGGGTTGGATTTCAAAGACGACCGCCTCGAGTTTTCGAACATGACCGGCCGGCTCACCGTCCGCCCCGACACGATCGACATCGATCAACTCCGCGCGGCGTTCAGCACGGGCAGCACCGAGGTCAACGGTATCGTCGGCCTCGACGACACCACGCCCACCGCCCTGACGTTCACCGCGACCGCCGACACCCACTGCCCCTACACCCGCAAGTTCCTGCCCGATACGGCCGTCGCGGTGCTCGACGGGCTCGAGGTCACCGGCGACTACCGCCTGGCCGACGCCCGCCTGCTCGTTCGACCCGAACCCCAGGCCGGGCAGGCCGCGTTGGAACTCGACGCCAAGGTCAACCTCGTCGATACCAACCTCCGCCTGGGCGTGCCGATCACGAACCTCCGCGGGACGCTCGACGCCCGCGTCCGGCAGTACCCCGACCAAGCGCGGCCCTTGATGTTGTTCGATCTGCGGGCCCAGGAACTGCGGGCGTCGGACCGGCGGATCGCCCCACTGACCGTCACGCTCGGCAACACCGATCAAGACCCCGACCACCTGCGCTTCGACCCGATGCTCGGCGGGGTGTACGGCGGCGTGCTCGTCGGGGCCGGCAGCATCCCGCTCGACGCCGACGGCAGCTACCGCTTCGATCTCACGCTCAGCGATGTCGCGGTCGATCCGTTCCTCAAGCCGCAAATCAACGACCCGACTCACCCCGGATCACCCACGGTGTTGACCTCCGCGAGACGATTCGCCCCCGACGCGCCGAACGCCGAGCGGGCGACGGTTTTGGGCCAAGCTTCTGACGACCCCACATCGACCGGAGATGGCTTGTCGTTCTCGGCGATGGAGCGTGACGTGTCGACCGGACTGCTCTCGGCGAGTTTGGCCGTGGAAGCGCCGTTGGCCGACGCCGCGGCCCGCCGCGGACGCGGGGCGCTACTCATCACCGACGCCCGGCTGATCAACAAGCCGCTGAGCACCGCGTTGCTACGGGCGAGCAACCTGTCTCTGCCGTCGGGCGCTCCGCTGAACTCCGCGAGCGCTCGATACCTGGTGGAGGGCGACACCGTGCGGTTCGACGAACTGTCGCTGGACGGGCCGAGCCTGACGATCGCCGGGGCCGGGACGATGATGATCCCCAGCACGGAACTGAACCTGGTGATGGTTTCGCGTAACACCAAAGCGCCGCGGCTCGGGCCGGTGTCGGACCTCTTGGACATGTTCAAGGACGAACTGCTGGCGATCCGCGTCACCGGCACGCTCGAATCCCCCCGCACCGGCGTCACCACCCTGCGCGGCTTCCAACGCGGCTGGCAGTCGGTGTTCGGCGGGTCGGGCGCGACGATGTCGCCGGCCGACAACTTGGTCGAGTGAGCCGCCCCCCGACATTGATCACGTCAGCCGTCGCCCAGGCGTCGGCCCAGCCCGGAGTCGGATCGGCGGTCGGCCGTATCGGGGTTTGCGGGCTTGCTCGGCGACGGCAGCCGCATCACGTCCAGCCAATTCACCCTGCCCGCCGCCGCGATGATTGCGGGGTTCAGTTTGCCCTTGGGCGGGTCCACACCCACGCCCCACGGCAGCACGGCCAATACCTTCACGCCGGTCAACCGCTCTAACCAGTCGCGGTTGTAGGCGATCGACGGGTCGGCCGCCGTGTTCTGCGGGTCGCGGTCCACGCCGTTCACCACCAGACCGCTGACGCGAAAGCCGGCCTGGCGCAGCAGCTCCACGGTCATCACCGTGTGGTTCAGCGTGCCCAGGTCCGGCCGACACACCACGATCACCGGAAAGCCGATCGCGTCGGCCAACTGGCCCACCATAAACCGCGGGTTCTTGGGGTCCAGCGGCACCATCAACCCGCCGACGCCTTCGACGATCAGCGCGTCGCTGGCTTCGTCGAGTTGCGCGAGGCCGCGGCCGATCGCCTCCCAGTCGACCGGCTGACGCTCGACCTCCGACGCCACCGCCGGGGCCACCGGGATCTTGAAACGGATCGGGTTGACCACGTCCATCGGTAAATGGCAATCGGCAAAGTGCGCCAACGCCTCGGCGTCTTCGTTGAGCAGCCCCTCCTTCGCCTGCCGGCACCCGGTGGCGAACGGCTTCATGACACCCAGCCGGGTCCGCCGGTGCTGCTCGCGGATCGCGGCGGCGATGGCGCAGGTGGCCACGGTTTTCCCGACGTCGGTGTCGGTGCCGGTCACGAACAGTCCGGGCTTGCTGAGCGGAGGACAATCAAACATCGCGGGCATGATACCGGGCTTGGCGGTCGCTAGATACAGCGTTGGGCTGTGAAACACCTATGAAACAAACATTTGCGCCGCGGGTTCGGATACGAGGCACGGCCGACAACGGCTACTGGAACGGGCTCGGCGACGCGAATCAGCGGTAGCTGTTTCGCCGCCGCCGCATTCGGGTTATGGCTAAGCCCCCAGCGGCGGTCGTCGAACGCGGCCGACGTTTGCGGGTGTAACGCCCCGGGCCCCACCGCCCGGCCGGAACTTCTCGGCCGGGCTGGTTTTGGGGCCCGCCATATCGGTCATTATCGGCGTGATGGTGGGCCCCTCCAGTTCGATCAGCTCGCTCTCGGCCACGCTCGGCCGACTGGGCAACGCGTTGGACCGCGTGCAAAGCAGCACCACGCCGCTGGCCACCGGGAAGCGCATCAACCGCGCCGCTGATGACCCTGCGGGCCTGATCTCCGCCCAGAACCTCAGTGCGGTCCTCGAAGCCCTCGAGGCCGAGGCTTACACCCTACGCCGGGCGGGCACGGCCGCGGGCACCGCCGACGGCTACCTCGCCGCCGCGTCGGACCTGCTCGTGGACAACGCCGGGCTCGAGGTCCAACTCGCCAACACCGCCGGGCTGGCTCCCGGCGAAGCCGACGCGCTGCGGGCTCAATTCACCGCCAACCAGCAGGCGGTGACCCGCATCACCGGGAACGCCGCGTTCAACGGCGTCAAACTCTTCAACGGCACCTACTCGCTCCAAGTCGGCGGCGGCCGACTCGAACTGCCCGACTTGGCCAACTCCGTGCCAACCCAGCAAGCCCTGTCCGCGCTCCGCGGCGAGGTCGGGGCGTTCCAAAAAAACATCATCGGCGCTCGGCTCGAAGTCGTCGAAGCGACGCTGCAGAGCACCGCCCAGACGCGGTCCATGATCCAGGACACCGATTTCGCCCGTCAGACCGCCGAGTTGGTACGAAACCAGACGTTGGCCCAGACCACTCAATTGGCCGCCGGGCAAGCCATCCGCCAAGCCGCCGTGGGCTCGCTGCTGGACGTGACCGCCTGACCACGGCCAGCATCCGTCGATCGAGCCCGCCGGGAGAAAAGTACCGTTTTCACCCCGATTGAACCCGTTTTGGGGTTGGGATATAACTCAACCACCGGCCAGGAACCCCGAAGTACCGCCCCGCAAAAAAAGATGATCGAATCCCTTTGATCTGACCGAAAGTGTTTCAAAATCGCGGTCTCACGCAGGTCATCGCTCGGCCCCTGTGTCGCCCGCCCCCTCGCCGCAACGACGCGGCACCGCCTGGAGTGAACCGTCATGGTGAACCAGCAAGAAGTGGATCGACTCACCCACGAACTCGAAGACCTCCGCGGCGCGGTCGTCCGCGACGGCCAGCAGATGGCCGACCGCGTGGACCGCTTGCTCCGCGACGCCCGTCGACTGCACCAGGAATCGCACGGCACCGCCTTCGAGCCCGCCCTCCGCAGCGTCGAAAACCTGCTCGGCTGCGTCCAACGCGGCATCGCCTCGCAGAGCGCGATCAACGAGCAACTCCGCCAAGCGGGGTAACGCATCCCCGACCCGCGTCTGAATCAAACCGTCCCGGCCGGTGGCGGTGATCTATACTCGTCGCCCTATGGGACTGGGCCGAGACATCCTGTACGGCGTCGGGGCGGTGGCGACTTCGCCGATCTGGGGCGTCAGCCTGCTGCGCACCGGCAAGTGGCGCACCGACTGGGCCGGCCGCTTCGGCAAAGCCGCTTGCGGCTTAGCGCCCGACCCCAAACCCGACCTCGACCCCACGCTAAGCCCCAAGCGGCTTCTCCTCTACGGCGTGTCGGTCGGCGAGATCAACCTGATCCGCAACCTCGTTGCCGAACTCGAAAACGTGCCGGGGCTCGAACTGGTCATCGCCGCGTCGACCAATACCGGCTTCGCCCGGGCGACCGCACTCTACGCCGAGCGTCACGCCGTGGTACGGTTCCCCTACGACTTTTCGTTTGCGGTGAAGCGGTTTCTGGATCGCGTCCAACCCGACGCGGTGGCGTTGGTCGAGTTGGAACTATGGCCTAACTTCATGGAAGTCTGCGCTTCGCGCGATACACCCGTGGCCGTGATCAACGGCCGACTCACCGCCCGCAGCTTCCGGGGCTACCGCAAGATCCGCGCGTTGATCAAACCGGCGTTCGCCAAGCTGAACGTCGCCGCGGTCCAGACCGCGGACTACGCCGAGCGGTTCACCGCCTTGGGTACGCCGGCCGAACGGGTCGAAGTGTTCGACACGATGAAGTGGGACACGGCCGTGGTCGGGGATACGGTTGACGGGGCCGAGCAACTCGCGGCCGAACTCGGGATCGATCGCGATCGGCCGCTGATCGTCGCGGGCTCGACCGCGCCGGGCGAGCATCAACTGCTGATCGAAACCTGCCCGCAAGACGCCCAACTCTTGATCGCGCCGCGCAAGCCCGAGTGGTTTGAAGACGTGTTGAAGTTCGCGCCCGACGCGGTGCGACGCACCGCAACTTGTCCGAGCGCCAAGCCGCAAGCGGCCAGTTCCGGGAGGCGTGTCTTTCTGCTCGACACCATCGGCGAGTTGCGCATGGCCTACAGCCTCGCCGACGTCTGCATCGTCGGCCGCAGCTTCACCGGCGAGCTCTACGGCTCGGACATGATGGAGCCCATTGCGCTGGGCAAACCCACGATCATCGGCCCGCACTTCGCCGACTTCGCCGACACCATGCAGGCCCTGACCGACGCCGGCGGGATCATCGTTTCGGATACCCCCGGCGACGCCGCGGCCGAGCTGCTGCAGAACACCACGATGGCCCGCGAACTCGCCGACGCGGGCCGCGCGGTTATCCTGTCCCGGCAAGGCAGCACGAAACGCCACGCCGCGATGCTGCTGGAGTTATTGCAACTTAAACCGTCTCCCGTTTAGCGGGGGATAGCAGATCGCCCGGGGGGCGTGAAAAACCGCCGACAGCGGTCGCCCGGGAAACCCCAAAACCAACCCCCAGAACAGCCCACTTACCAATCCAAACAGTCGTCCCC
>JBCCST010000047.1:0-27131 GCA_039199695.1 Planctomycetota bacterium
GTGTAGTAAAATATATTAAAATCCGTATTTACTTGCATCAACGCTGATTCTATGTACTATGGAATAGTCCATATTTAAATTCCTTTCGCCAAATACAAATCTCATCCGCTCACGTCCTTCTCCAGGAACCCCTGCCATGCAAAATCAATCACTGGCTCGTCGTGGTTTTACCCTGATCGAACTCCTCGTTGTGATCAGCATCATTGCGTTGCTCATTGGCCTGCTGCTGCCCGCGTTGGGGGCCGCCCGTAAGTCGGCCCGTCAGATGCAAAACAGCACGCAGCTCCGTGGTATCCACCAGGGCATGTTCACCTACGCCCAGTCGAACAAGGGCTGGTACCCCGGCATCGACAGCGAAGGACAGCCGCTCAAAGGCGGCGTCACCGCGCTGGCCCACACCGCGAACACCAACGACGACTATCGCTCGTCAACCTTCGGTACGGGTCCCGGTCGGCGATTCGCGGTGATGCTCGAAACCAACACCGTCGTGCCGGAGTATCTCATCAGCCCCGCCGACACGGTGAATCAGCCCGCCGATCCCAACCAAGACTTTAGCGGCCAGACGGTCTACATGATCTCGGCGGCAGGGGCGACTCAGGGCGAAGGCACCTACTCGTACGCCGTGCTCTCGATCGACCTGCCCTTCCCCTCGGGGGCGTCCTGGAACCAAAACACCGCCGCCACCTGGGTCCCGGGACCTCTCGGCCAAGAATGGCGCGACACGGCCAACACCCAGGCCATTATTCTCTCGGACCGCGCGATCGCCGACAGCGGTGCGCCCGGGAACGCCACCGCTACCAACCTCGACTTCCACAGCCTTTGGACCGAGCCCGGCAGCCAAGAATGGTCGGGCAGCGCCCTCCGCGGCGACGGCAGCGTCACCTTCGGCAACACCCCGGAAGATTTCCAGACCCGTTACGCCAACGCCGAGGCCAACGATGCCGATCACCTCTTCATCGACGAAACGACGAACTCCCGAGCCAACGCCCGGATGGCCCACTACAACCAGAATGCGACGCTGAGCCCGAAATAAATCGCTTCGCGGTTTGGATCGCCGTCTGCATTACGCGGCACCCATCGCCTCGCTCAACACCAGTCAACCTCCAACCCCTCCGCTGAACGACACCGTCGAACGCGAAGGGGTTTTTCTTTGGTGTCGAGCCGCCGTGTGGCATAGGGCCCGGAGGCCCGACTTCAATCCGCGACCCGGGGCGAACGGGTATAACGCTGATATGAACCACGAGGATGTGGGGCACATCCCGGTGCTTCTCGATGAGGTGTTGAACCTGCTCTCGCCGCAGCCGGGCGATCGCGTGTTTGACGGCACGCTCGGACGGGGCGGGCACGCCGCCGCGATCATCCCGCGGATCGCGGGTGGGGTCTATCTGGGGATGGACCTGGACGCGACCAACCTGGCGTTCGCCCATGACCGATTGCAACCTTTGGCCGACGCCCACGACGTGCGACTCGTCACCCGGCAAGGGAACTTCGCCTCGGTTTCCGCCGCCATGGGCGAGGCCAAACTCGATCACTTCGACGTCTTGCTGGCCGACTTGGGCTTTGCGTCGAACCAGATGGACGACCCCGGAAGAGGGCTCTCTTTCATGGGCGACGGGCCGTTAGATATGCGGCTGGGCCACGACGAAGCGGCATGGCCTGAGGGCGGTTACCCCCGCGGCACGGCGGCAGAACTGGTCAACACCCTCGCCGAGCGCGATTTGGCGGACGTCATTTTCCGTTTCGGCGAAGAAAGACTCTCCCGCCGGATCGCCCGGCAGATCGTTGAACGACGATCGCAGTCCCCGATTCTGCGTACCCGCGAATTGGCGGAAATCTGCCGACGGGCCTACGGCCCCAAAGCCCACAACGCCCGAATCCACCCCGCCACCCGCACGTTTCAGGCTCTGCGGATCGCGGTCAACGGCGAACTCGATGCGCTGGACGCGTTGCTGCGCGGGCTGCCCACTCTGCTGGCTCCGGGAGGGCGCGCGGGCATTATCAGCTTTCACTCGCTGGAAGACCGGCCGGTCAAGCAGGCCTTCCTGAAAATGCAGCAAGACGGCCTGGCCGAGCGACTGACCCGCAAGCCGATCACCACGAGCGACGAGGAAATCGTCCGCAATCCACGCAGCCGATCCGCAAAACTCCGCGGGGTGCGCAAGATTAAGGATTTGTAGTCGATTTGCCCGATTTATCGGTAAGTCTGCATCGCACCACGGCGGCGGACCGAGCCGCTAAGATGCATGTTCCGTCAAGGATGGCGGCCCCCTCGAACCTCACGGACGACCCGGTTCCATGGCACAAGAAACCAAAGTTGGATTACTCATCGGCCTCGCCCTGATTCTTCTGGTCGGGCTGGTGTTGTCAGACCTGTTCACGGGCAGCACGCCCGAGTCGGCCGAGGCCAGCAGCCGGGCCGTGACCGAGTTCGGCCCCGAAGCCCAAGCGGGCATTTACGACCAAGCCACTCCGCTGATCAATCCCCAAGCCACGGGCCGCAACGGCTTCGACCGCATGCCCGGCTTCGACGCCGACCCGCCGCAAAACTACGGCACCCCCACGCAGGTCCCGCCGGTCGAAAGCTGGTCGCCTCCGACCCGATCGATCAACCCGGGCCCGGCCGACCGCGAACCCGCCCTCCCCGAACTCACCGTCGAACCGCCGTCGCCCCGGCTCGACACGCTCGAGGCCCGCGACCCGGTCGCGCGTTTCAACCAATCGCTCGAAGCGATGCGGTTGGCCATCGAAAACCCCATCGAAGAAACCCCCGAACTCGCCGCCATCCCGACGCGCCTCGAAGAAGCCGAGGCGTCGACGCCTTCGCTGGACTCGCCCGTCGCCTCGACACGCGGCACGACGTACATCCACTACGTCCAGGCGGGTCAAACCCTCAGCGAGATCGCCCGAAGCTACTACGGCAACCCCGAGTTCGCCGCCGCGATCGCCGAGACCAATCCGACCAAAGTCGATCGCGAAGGCCAGGTCCGCGCTGGGGCCCGACTCGAGATCCCCGAGCTCGGCTCGCCGGTGTTCAGCCGTCTCTTCCAACCCGTGCACGAAGAACACGCGGTGCGCATCGACGGAGCCATCCCCGCGCTGCCCGACCGCCCCGAAGGCCCGACCGCAGAGGTGCCGCGCTCTTCCTCGCCGATCGAGATCGAAGTCCAGCCCGGCGATACGCTCAGCGAATTGGCGGCGGAACACCTGGGCAGTTCGCGGCGTTGGCAAGAACTGATCGACGCAAATCGCGACCGGTTGACGTCGGCGGCCGAATTGCGGTCGGGCATGAAGCTGCGGATTCCCTCGGCACAGCACGCCGAGGTCGAACCCACCCTCGCGACTGCGGTGGAAGCGACTCCAACACCGCAAACCACCCGCACCAATGTCCCGACGACTTACGTCGTACAACCCGGCGACAACCTCACGCGCATCGCCGAACGTCTGCTGGGCGACGGCGAGCGTTGGGACGACTTGCTCGCGGCCAACGCGGATCAACTCGATCGACCCGAGAACCTGCAAGCGGGGATGGAACTCAAGCTGCCGCTCGGCGCGACCGCGAAACCCGCTCCGCCGAAACCTGCCCCCGCCGCGACCACCACGCTCGACGTGTCCGCGTCGCCGACCAAGACCTACACCGTCCGGGCGGGCGACAACCTGACCCGCATCGCCGAGCGAGAACTGGGCAACGGCGACCGCTGGCGTGACCTGTTCGAAGCCAACGCCGACCAACTCGACAGCCCCGACGCCTTGTTTGCCGGGCAGACGCTACGGCTGCCCTGATTGTCAGGCCCAAAGCTCGACTTCCGGAGCCCACTTCCGGGAGGGGAGGATCGCCATGCTGCCCAAACTCTTTTTCACCATCGCGAGCATCGCCGTCATCGGCGGCGCCTTGCTCGGCATGCACCAACACCGCTTGCAGACGTTGCACGCGATGGCCGACTTGCACGTGCAGATGGACGCGGACCGCAAAGCAACGTGGGATGCCCAGGCGAAGATCGCCGAGGGCACGCACCCCGTCGCGTTGCAGGAAGCGGTGCAACGCATCGGTCTGGACCTCGAGGCCCTGCCGACGCCCGACGCCGATGCCGAGCCGCCCACGCTTTGGCCGAATCCCAATCACTTTGCCCACGCCCCGGAGCACGTGCCCCCTCGTGACTGACCCGTCCGCCGATTTCGCGTCCGCCGAACCGGCCGCCGTGGTGCCCGACACCGGCTTAGACGCCGATCGCGCGGACCGCCGCGGACCCAAGCGCGTGGTGCCGGACACCGAGGCGATCGAACGCAGTAGCCGTCGCGTGTTGCGGGTCGGACGGTTGGCCATGATCGCGGTCACCATGGTCTTGCTGGCTCTGCTGGGCCGGGTGTACCAACTGCAAAGCAGCCCCAGCCCGCGCATCGCGGCGATGGTCGATTCACAGACCAGCACCCGTGAACTCAACGCCCGCCGCGGCAGCCTGGTCGATCGACGGCAACGCGTACTCGCCACCACGCGGGTCGCCCACCTGCTGTTCATCGACCCCGACATCGTCGAAAACCCTAACACCTTCTCCGAAATCGTCGGCCACTCGCTCGGCTACGACCCGGCGTGGATCGAACAACAACTCTTCAAACGTCGCGGCAGCCGGTACATCGTCATCGACAAGCAGATGCCCCCGGAGACCTACGAGCTTTATCGAAGTTCGCCGGAGCTGCGGTCGCTCCGCGGGTTGTCGTCGCACCCGATCCTGGTGCGTGATTACCCCAAGCAACAACTCGCCGGGCAACTCGTCGGGTTCATCGGCCACGAAGGCAACGGCCTCGACGGCCTCGAACGGGCGTACAACGACCGCCTCGCCCCCGACCCCGGGCAACACGCGTTCGTCTACGACCGCGGCCGCAACCGCCTCTGGCTGGCCAATCAGGACTACAAACTCCAGGCCGACGGCAAGCCGATCCGTCTCAGCATCGACCTGAACCTGCAAACCATCGCCGAGGAAGAACTCGCCGCGACCGTCGAGAAATTCGAGGGCGAGTCCGGCCAACTCATCGTCATGGACCCGCGCACGGGTGAGATTCTGGCGTTGGCGAACTACCCGTTCTTCAATCCCGCTCGGCTCCGCAACGAACAAGGGCAAATCACCGAAGCCACCAAAGACGCGCAGCGTAACCGGGCCGTCACCGACGTGTTCGAGCCCGGCTCGATCATCAAACCGCTGGTGTGGGCCGCCTCGATCGAAGCGGGCTTTGCGACGCCCGACGAGATGATCGATACCACCGACGACGGGATGTATCGCCCCCAACGCGGCCCGATGCTCAAAGACTCGAGCTACGGCCCGGGCAAAGGCCACGGCGTGGTCTCCTACGAAGAGGTCCTGGTTCAATCGTCCAACATCGGCATGGCGGTCGTGGCCGAACGCATGGGCATGGATGCGCTGCACAAGATTCTCGACAGCTACGGGTTCGGCCGAACGACCGGCTCACAACTCCCCGGCGAGGTCCGCGGCATGTTCCGCCCCGTGTCGCGTTGGAGCTACACCGACCTGACACGCATGCCCATGGGCCACGGCATCGCCGTCACGCCGCTCCAAGCCATCCGCGCGTTCGCCGCATTGGCCAACGACGGGGTGCTCATCAACCCGATCATCGAAGCCGCCGCCGAGCAGACCGACGAAGAGCGTCGGACCAACATCACCGCCCGCGTCCTCTCGCCCCGCGTGGCGCAGCATGTCCGCGAGGTGCTGGGCCGTGTGGTCACCGAAGGCACGGGACGCCGGGCGCAGTCCGACCTTTACGACCTGTTCGGCAAGACCGGGACGGCGGAACTGCCGGACCTCGAGAACGGCGGCTACCACAAGAACCTGTACAGCTCGTCCTTCATCGCCGGGGCGCCGATCGATCAGCCCCGCCTCGTCGTCGGCTGCTTCGTCCACCGCACCACCAAGCGTATCGTCGACGGGCAGTACACCCACTACGGCGGGGTGGTCAGCGGGCCCGCGGTCAAACGCGTCATGGAACGCAGCCTGACCTACCTCGGCGTGCCGACCAAGAGCACCGAATCGCAGACAGCCGACGCCGTGGCCCAGTCGTCTCCATAGCTCATCGTGGTTCCCACTTGACCCACAAAACACACCGCGCCGTGGCCGGTATCATACAACGTATGAAGACCCGCCCCACCCCCACGGCCAACCGCTCGCGACTCTTGACGACCTGTCTGTGTTTGGCGCTCTTGGCGTTGGGCACGGGCTGCGTATCCTGGGACCCGATCTTCCGGGGATCGGCCCAGGTGGTCACGCTGATTCGCTCCCTGATCTAAACCTTCACGACTTACCCCGGAACACGCACGCCGTCGGCTCTTTCCCGGGCCGTAACTCGGCGTCGCGAGGAGTCTGATCTTGGCCCTGCTCGACACCCCGTTTAAAAAATTTCACGCCGAGAACGGCGCGAAGCTCGTCGATTTTGCCGGATGGGAAATGCCGTTGCACTACGGCTCGATCCTCGATGAGCACACGCACACGCGCCACTCCGGCTCGATCTTCGACGTCTCGCACATGGGCCGACTCAAGGTCACCGGCCGCCACGCCCGCAAGTTTCTCGAGACCGTCCTGACCCGCAAGATCAGCGACATGAAAACCAAGACCTGTCGGTATGCGTTGGTCTGCAACGAGCAAGGCGGCGTCAAGGATGACGTCCTGGTCTACCGCTACGACGACCACTGGATGCTGGTGGTCAACGCGTCGAACCGCACCAAGCTCGTCGACCACTTCGCGGAAGTCAAAGACTCCGGCGGGTTTGCGATCAAGCTCGAAGACATCACTCAGAGCACCGCGATGCTGGCCGTGCAAGGGCCCGAGGTCATCGAGAAGATCGGCGAGTTCTCGAAAGAAATCCCGACCCTCAAGAACTATACCTTTGCCCTCAAAAACCTGCTCATCCTCAAGATGACCGTCAGCCGTACGGGCTACACCGGCGAGGACGGCGTCGAAGTCATCCTCGGCTCGAACATGGCGAGTATGGCGATGAAGCTGCTGCTCAAGGAAAAAGGCGAAGCCGCGGCCATCAAGCCCGCCGGGCTGGGGGCGCGTGATTCGTTACGCCTGGAGGCCGGGATGCCGCTCTACGGCCACGAGCTCGACGAAGACATCGATCCGCTCAGCGCGGGGCTGGGCTTTGCGGTCTCGCTGGATAAGCACGTCGCCGAGGACGAAGACGCGATCTAAATCCCACGCTTCATCGGCCAGGATGCGCTGGAAAAAATCAACGCCGAGGGCACCCCCCTAACCCTGGTGGGTTTGAAGATCGAGGGCAAACGTACCCCACGCCAAGGGGCCGAGGTCCAACACGAGGGCGAGACCATCGGCCGCGTGACCAGCGGCTGCCTGTCGCCGACCTTGGGCTACCCGATCGCGATGGCCTACCTGAAGCCCAACAGCGCCGCGACGGGCGACACGGTCGGCGTCGCGGCGGGCTCGTCTGAGGTTGAAGCGGAATTGGTGCCGCTGCCGTTTTACAAACGGTCGAAGTAGCCTGTTGATTATCTAGGTTGTGCCGGGGACCAGGCTACCCGTACCGAATGAGATCACGCCGACTTGCGTGATTCCATGTCGGCTTTGGCGCGGACGGCGGCGAGCGGGCGATCCGACTCGAGGCGTTGGTTGAGTTTTTTGAGCGCTTCGATCTCGATCTGGCGGACGCGTTCGCGGGTGAGGCCGACGTGGACGCCAATCTCTTTGAGGGTCAGCGGTTCGTTGCCGTCGAGGCCGTAGCGCATGCGGAGGATGGTCGCTTCGCGTTGGTCGATCGCGTCGAGCAGCGTGCTGATGGTTTGCAGGTCGTCGTCCAACAGGACCTGTTCGTCCGGACGCAGGTTGCGATCGTCGCGGACGATTTCTTCGAGCGACGGCCCTTGGCCTTCTTCGCCGCTGCCGGTCTGGCCCGGGCGTTGGCTGGCTTTCACGGCCTTGCGGATGATGCGGACCTTCTTCGCGGGCAGGTCCATTTCCTCGGCGAGTTCCTGGATGGTGGGCTGACGGCCGAGCTTTTCTTCGAGGTCGCGTGACGCCCGCTTCCACTTGGCGATCAACTCCACCATGTACGCGGGGATGTGGATCGGCTGCACCGCATTAATCAGAGCACGCTTGATCGCTTGCTTGATCCACCAGCAGCCGTAGGTCGAGAAGCGGGCCCCCATGTCGGGGTTGAAGCCTTCGACGGCTTTCATGAGGCCGACGTTGCCTTCTTCGATGAGGTCCTGCAGCGGCAGGCCGCGGTTCATGTAGCGTTTGGCCATCGCCACCACGAGCCGCAGGTTGCTGCGGATCATATGTTCACGAGACGCCATGCAGCCCTCGTTGATGATCTTGCGGGCGAGGGTTTTCTCCTCGTCCGCGGTGAGCAGCGGCGACTCGTCGATCTGCTTGAGATACAACTCAAGATCGGTTTTCACGCGGGTTGATTTGGCCATCGGGGGCGGGGTCCTCTCCTGGTCATCGCCGTCGCCGGTGGAAACGGCAAGGGCTCTTCTGGAGGATCGGCGAATCGGACCCGCCGCTTAACCCCCACCACGCGTCCAGAACACGCCCGGCCGAACCTCAGCCCGCGGGGCCCGACGGTTATCGGAGTCGCTACCCGCCCCGACGCGGCCCGGGTGCGGCGGCCGAAGCAAGTTGCTACGCTGCGGGCCTATGTCGCTTTTTCGAGAATTGAGTCGCACCGGGCGGCTGGCCGGGACGTTCGCGGCCCAGCCGGTGCTCAGCGTCGGCGGGTCGCTGTGGGGCACGCTGCGGGGGTACCACGGCGGCAAATTCCGGGGCGATCTGGTCGCGGGGCTGACCGTGGCGATGGTGGCGATCCCGCAGTCGCTGGCGTTCGCCAGCATCGCCGGGGTCCCGCTGATCTACGGCCTGTACACCGCGATCATCGGCGGCATCGTCGGGGCCTTGCTCACGTCCAGTTCGCACCTCGCCATCGGCCCGACCAACACGATGAGCCTGCTGGTCAGCAGCGCCCTGGTCGCCAGCGCCGTGCCCGCGGGCGGCGATGCGGCCATTCAGACGGCGGTCATGCTTACCCTCGCGGCGGGCGTGATGCAGTTGGCGTTTGCGCTAGCCCGGATGGGCGAGTTGGTGCGGTTTGTCAGCCACTCGGTCATCGTGGGGTTCAGCGCAGGGGCCGGGGTGTTGATCGCGGTGGGCCAAGTGCCCGCGTTTCTGGGGATCAGCCTGGCGGAGGTCGAAAGCCACCATGAAGGCGTGGCCGAGAAGATCGATCGATTGATTCAGGCGGTTGGGATCATGGCCGAGCGTCCGGACTGGCGGCCGATCGCCGTGGGGGTGGTGAGTATGGCGGTGGCGTTGGCGTGCCGACGGATTTCGCGGTGGCTGCCCGCCTATCTGCTGGCCGTGGTCGCGGGGGCGGCGATGGTGTTCTTTGCGGGGTGGGACGGGACGCACATACGATTGGTCGGTGATCTGCCCGCGGGGTTGCCGACGTTTGAAGCCCCGACGCTGAGCTGGGACGCGTACCGTCCGCTGCTGGGCCCAGCCCTGGCGATCGCGCTGGTCGGCATGATCGAGGCCTACGGCATCGGCAAAACGCTCGCGGCCAAGAGCGGCGAACGCATCGAAGCCAACCAGGAGTTTTTCTGCCAGGGCGTCACCAACCTCGTCGGTGCGTTCTTCCGCTGCATCCCCTCGACCGGAAGTTTCTCGCGGTCGGCGCTGAACCACGCGGCGGGGGCTCAGACCCAATTCGCTTGCCTGCTCGGCGGGGTGTTCGTCGCGGTGATCTTCATGCTACTGGCCCCCGCGGCGCGGTACATCCCGATGGCCAGCATCGCGGCGATTTTGTTTGTGATCGCCTACGGCCTGATCGACTTCGACTACGTCCGCCGGATCGCCAAGAGCAACCCGGCCGACCTGCTCGTGTGCGTCGGAACTTTTGCGGCCACGCTGACCATCTCGCTGGAGATCGCGGTATTCGTCGGCGTGTTCCTGACGATTGCGCTCTATCTGCAACGCGCCCGCCAGCTGTACGTGACCGAGATGGTCCGGACGCTCGGCGTCGCGTCGGGCTTCATCGAACGGCCGTTAACGAGCAACCGACCGCGCGGCATCGGCGGTAACGACGAGGACGACAACGGCGACGCCCAAGCGGGCGATTCGTCGATCGTTTTTCTCCAGGTCGAGGGCAACTTGTTTTTCGCGGCAGCGGATGATCTTCAGGACCGTTTCAATCAGATGCTGGCCGAGCGCGACGTGGCCGTGGTGATCCTGCGGCTGAAACGGACGCACCTGGTGGACGCGACGATCATGCACGTGATCGAACAGTTCGCCCACCAGATGCAAGAAGAAAACCGGCACGTCATCCTTTGCGGCCTCCGCCAGCGGATGTACGATCGGATGCAGACCTACGGCCTGATCGATGACCTGGGCGAAGACAACGTGTACGTCTCTGGCGGCGAGCCGTTCCGCTCCGCGAAACAGGCCGTGGAGCGGGCCCGCGATCTGGTTCGGCCGTCGCTTGATGTGGATCCCTGAATCATTCCCCCCGGGTCTTGCCCATGAATCTCGTGTTTCATCAGGCCGCGTTGGGAGATTTTGCGTTGATCTTGCCGCTGCTGCGCGGGCTCGACGGGCCGACGACGCTGGTCGCGCCGTGGTCGCGGGGGCGCTTGGCGGCGGCGCTGATCGAAGACGTCTCGGCGATGGACATCGAGATGTTCGAGTTCACCCGGCTGCACAGCGACGACGGCCCGCACACGCTGAGTCCGGCCGTGGCCGAGTTGTTCGAGGCGGCGCAAACGGTCATCAGTTTTGTCAGCCAAGACGACGACCCGTGGGCCGAGCACGTGGTGCGGCTGGCCCCGCAGTGCAATCTGGTGTGTTTGGATACCCGGCCGCCGGGCGATGAATTCGGTCACGTCGTGGACGCGCAGCGCGAGAAACTGCTGAGCCACGGCATCGCGGTCGCCGAAGTCGAACTCGAACCCACCGGCGACCCCTACGGCCCGCTGGTGATCCACCCCGGCAGCGGCGGACGCGACAAGTGTTGGCCCCGCGATCGATTCGAGCAGTTGATCGACGCCTGTCGGGAACGACACCGCCCGGTCCGCGTCGTCTTCGGCGAGGCCGAGGCGTCGCGTTGGCCGCAACACGTGCTGGAGCATTGGCACGACCACTTCCACGCGGTGGGTTGCGGCTCGCTGGAGCAACTCGTCGAGCAGCTGATGGGGGCGTCGGGTTACGTCGGCAACGACGCGGGGCCGACGCATCTCGCGGCCCAGCTCGGCCTGCCCACGACCGTCCTGTTCGGGCCGACCGACCCGGAGGTGTGGGCGCCGCGCGGCCCGAAGGTAAAGGTACTCGCGCCGCCCGAGCCCGAGCCGATGGAGTGGCTAACGCTGGAAGAGGTCGTTCAGGCCGTGCTCAACCCGTAGGGTGGGTACGGCCCGCCGCCAGATCAAACATGGTCCGGGTGGGCGGCGCCCACCCTACGCGGAGCGTACCGCACGAACCGGCTAGAATTTGGTGATGCAGATCATCCTCGCCAACCCCCGCGGATTTTGTGCCGGTGTCCACATGGCCATCGACACGGTGCAAGAGCTCATCGAACTCATCGGCACGCCGCTTTATGTCTACCACGAGATCGTGCACAACAAGCACGTCGTGGACCGTTTCGTGAACCAGGACGTCACGTTTGTCGAATCGATCGACGAGGTCCCGCCGAACAACACGGTGGTGTTCAGCGCCCACGGCGTCAGCCCGCAGGTCCGCGCCGACGCCGAGGCCCGCAACCTCCGGATGATCGACGCGACCTGCCCCTTGGTCACCAAGGTCCACGTCGAGGCCCGCCGCTACGCCAAGATGGGCAAACAGATCCTGCTCATCGGCCACGCCGACCACCAGGAAGTCATCGGTACCTACGGCGAAGCCCCCGACGTCATGCACATCGTCGAGTCGCCCGAAGACGTCAACCAGCTCGACTTCCCCGAAAGCCAGGGCCTGATCTACCTCACCCAAACCACGCTGAGCGTCGACGACGCCAACGTCATCATCGACGCGATCAAGGCGAGGTTTCCCTGGTGCACCGCCCCGCCCAAGGAAGACATCTGCTACGCCACCACCAACCGCCAACACGCCGTGCGCCACCTCGCTCCGTGTGCGGACCTCACGATCGTCGTGGGCAGCAAGAACTCGTCCAACTCGATCCGCCTCACCGAGATCAGCATTACCGACGGCACGCCGTCGCACCTGATCGACGACGCCTCCGAGCTCCAAGATGAATGGTTCGAGGGCGTCGACACCGTGCTCGTCACCGCCGGGGCCTCAGCCCCCGAAGACCTGGTCGAAGGCGTCGTCGAGACGCTGATCCAAAAATACGACGGCTACGTCGACGAATCCCACATCATCGAGGAAGACGTGAAGTTCGCCCTACCGGTCCAGCTGCGCGTGCTGAAGCACGAGATGACGTCGTAAACCGCCAAGCTTACGGCTGGTTCAGATCGATCAATTCTTTTGGCTTCAGCGCCTTGGCCAATCCTTCGAAATCGAACCACTTGCGTTTGATCTTGTCGGCGTTGGACGTGGCGCTGCGGAACGTCACCGTCATCCGCGACTCGTCGCCCTGGGGGTAGAGCTCGGCCTTCTCGGGCAGGAACACCTCGGCGTCTATATCGCTGGTCACCGCGACCTCGCCGGTGAGGATGCAGGTCAACGCGCTGGCTCCCGACGGATCGGTCAGGTCGATGCGGACCGGCCGAGCGGTCGCGGGGTCGAGCATCAGCCGGAGGTTGAGGCCGGGCGGTTCGATCACGAAATAGCCGTTGAACAATTCGACCTCGGGCGGCGACGGCCGACGCGACGCGTCGATCGGCATCAGCCCCAGGAGGTACGGCACCGCCTCGGGCTGTACCGGCACCGGCAACGGCCGAGCCAACGGTTGGCCGTACGCCCCGTAATACACCCGGCGGTCGTCGAGCAGATCAAAGACCCAAACCCCGTTCACGTCCGACCCTGCCCAGAGCTTCACGTCGCCCAACACCTCCACGGTCCAAGCGGTGTTCAGCGGCCGTTCAAAAATCAACCGGCCGTCGCCGGACTCCCGCCGATTCCGGTCCTTGGCGTCGCGCCAACGCAACTCAACTTTCGTTCGCGCCCAGACGCGCTCCAGCGCCGCGGCGTTGGCGTTGTACCGCCCCACCAACTCCGCGTAGTCCGGGACTTCCGCCACGGGCGTCTCGATCGCGGGCGGGTTCAGATCAACCGGCACGATCGGATCGGTGACGCAACCGCCGACGAAACAAATCAAAAAACAGGCAACCGCAGATTTCGCAGATCGACTTAGACTGCGGGCACTATATGTTTGTCGGGTCGACAACACGGGCATCATCCTTGATGGTGTTACATCTGCGTTCATCTGCGAAATCTGCGGTTACTGCCTTTAGTTTTTAACTCAAAGCTCCGCCTCAAGGATCTCGCCGAGTTGGGTCGTGACCTGTTCGATCTGGGATTCGTCGAGCCGGGGATCGAGGACGCTGATCTGCTCGTCTTCGTTCCACTTGCCGAAGTGGCCTTTGGACACGTCGAGCTTGGGCGTGAACCGCCACCACTCCTGGACCGGCCCGTCACCTTCAGGATCGTCGACACGCTCGGTCGCGTCGTACCGCAACAACTTCTTCCGCATCAAGATCAACGCCACCACAAAGCGGAAGGCCAACCGCTGCGGCTCGGTCGCGTCTTCGAGGCGACGCAACAGGTTCAGCAAGACCGAGTCGTCGACGAACATCTTCTTCTTGGCGTTCGCTTCGGGAACCGTGGTCTTCCAGAAGCTGAACAGGTGCGGCGGGCGGAACCCGTCTTCCCACGCCCCCTGCGACACATCCAGCCGCTTCATGCCGAGTTCGTCGTTGGCTTCGCGTTCCTCGGCCGGGATATCGACCAACGCGGAATAACAACCCACGCCCGGCTCCAGCGTGTCGCCGGTCGCGGCGCAAACGCCCGAGGTTTTCTGGACTTCATAGTTGGAGGAACTGAACTGCGACATCAGTCCACCCCCAACTGTGCTGCGGCGGCGTCCACGGTCTGGTCGATCAGCGTCGCGATGGTCATCGGCCCCACGCCCCCCGGAACCGGCGTGATCATCGAGGCGACTTCCTTGGCGGTCTCGAATTCGACGTCGCCCTTGTTGTCGCTGTAGCCCGCGTCCATGACGACGGCGCCGCGCTTGATCCAGTCGCCTTTCACGAACTCGGCCCGGCCGACCGCGGCGACGACGATGTCGGCCTGCTGCACCAGTTCCTTGAGGTTCTTGGTCCGGCTGTGGCAGATCGTGACCGTGGCGTTGCGGTCCAATAGCAACCCCGCCATCGGCTTGCCCAGGATCGCGCTGCGGCCGATGACCACGGCGTGTTGGCCTTCGATCGGCACGTCGTAGGCATCGAGCAGCCGGACGATCCCGCCGGGCGTGCAGCTGGCAAATCCGTCTTCACCGAACCACATCGTGGCGAAGCTGCCGTAGGTCACCCCGTCCACGTCCTTGCCCACGGGGATCACTTCGAACGCGGCCCGCTCGTCGACGTGCGGGGGCGAAGGGTGTTGCAGCAGGATGCCGTGGACGGCAGGGTCGCTGCCCAACTCGTGAACGACTTCCAGCAGCCCGGCCGTCGTGGTCTCGGCGGGGAGTTCGACCTTGCGGGACAACATGCCGATGCCTTCGCACCGGCGGCGTTTCATCTGCGTGTAGGTGATCGACGCGGGGTCGGCCCCGACCAAAATCGTCGCGAGGCAGGGCGTGACGCCCGTGGCCTCCTTGATCTTCGCCACGCGTTGCTCGGCCGTGGCGAGGGTTTCGCTGGCCACACGTTTCCCGTCCATGAGAGTCGCTGTCATGCGGGCAGTTTATCAGACTCGCCCCGGCCACGACGCCGTCCGCCGACGGGCCTACACTGCGTCACATGCAAGCCATCCTCCTCTCGATCGGCGACGAACTCGCCCTCGGCCAAACCGTCGACACCAACACCGCCTGGGTCGCCGCCCGACTCGCCACCCTGGGTATCTCCACGGTCTTGCACGAAACCGTCAGCGACGACCAGGACCTGATCGCCGCCAGCATCGGCTGGGCCTCGACCAAGGCCGACCTAATCATCATCTCCGGCGGGCTCGGCCCGACCGAAGACGACCTGACCCGCCAAGCCCTCGCCCAGACGCTCGGCGTCGAACTCGTCGAAGACGCCGAGAGCATGAAAACCCTCGAAGCGTTTTTTGCCTCCCGCGGATACCAGATGGCCGAGCGCAACCGGGTCCAGGCGCTCTGCCCCGCCGGAGCGTCGATGATTCCGAACACCTGCGGCACCGCCCCGGGCATCCGGGCGACGGTGAACCGGGCCGAGGTGTTCGTCACGCCCGGCGTGCCGCGCGAGATGAAGGCCATGGTCGAGACCAGCGTGATCCCCGTCGTGCAAGAGAAACTCGCCGAAGCGGACGATTCCGCGGAAGCGGGAACCGGCAAAGTGATCCTCGCCGCTAAGATCAACACCTTCGGCTACGGCGAATCCGACGCCGCGGAGAAACTCGGTGATCTCATGCAACGCGACCGCAACCCCGTCGTCGGCACGACCGTATCGAACGGCATCTGCTCGATCCGCGTCCGCGCCGAATACCCCGACGCCGATGAAGCCCAGCAACAACTGGACGACACGATTACCCAGGTCGAAGACAAGCTCGGCCCGACAGTGTTTGGCCGCGACGAAACGACGCTCCAGTCTTCGCTCGTTAAGTTGTTGCTGCAAGAGGGCAAAACCGTCGCGACCGCCGAGTCGTGCACGGGCGGCATGATCGGCTCGCTGCTCACCGACGTGCCCGGCAGCAGCGCCGCCTACCGCGGCGGCTGGGTGACCTACACCAACGAACTCAAATCCTCCCAACTGGGCGTCCGCCCCGGCGTGATCGAGGCCCACGGCGCGGTGAGCGAAGACGTCGTGATCGCCATGGCCGAGGGGGCGCGCCAGCGGAGCGGCGCGGACTTCGCCGTCGCCGTGTCGGGCGTCGCCGGGCCCGGCGGCGGCACGGAAGAGAAACCTGTGGGCACGGTATGGCTGGCGTTGGCGACTCCGCAAGGCACCACGGCTCGCCTCGCCCGCCTCTTAGGCAACCGGGCCAGCATCCGCGACCGCGCCGCGAAGTGCGCGTTGCAGATGATCCGGCTGACCCTGCTGGGCCAGGACCTCGACCACATCCGCTGGTTGGCCCGCGATGCGGCGAAGGCTTAATAAACCGCGACCGTGCGTCGAACACGGTCATCCAACATGGGTCGAGACTCGGTAGAATCACTTTATCCTCACCGCACCGCGCGTAGCTCAGTTGGATAGAGCACTGGCCTTCTAAGCCAACGGTCGCAGGTTCGAATCCTGCCGCGCGGGTTTCCGCAACCCAACCATAAGGTTCGTCGGGCTCGGAAATTTAACCCATGAAAAAACCGCGGCGAGTTTTTCTCGCCGCGGTCGTGTGTTCCTAAGCCAAATCCGTTTTAGAAAGCAAACGTCAGGTCGATCGTCACTTTAGTGCGGTCGGCCAGAGTGGCTTCTTTACTTTCAAAGACCGCCAGCTTGCCGAGCAGCGTGACGTTGCTGCTGAGCTTCTTACTCAGCACCGCATCCACCTCGTGACCAAAATCGCCGATGGAGTCATTGCCGGAGAAGTAGTGGTAGACCAGCTTGCCTTTCATCTTCCATTCCTTGGGGAACGGGATGCCGTAGTAGACGTAGAAGTCTTCGAGGCCGTCGTTGGGGGTGACCAGGAAGACGTCCGCGAAGCCGTTGAACTTGTGCAGCGTGGCGAGCGGCGTGCGGAACGCGAAGTTGCCGTCGTCCGAACCCAGGACTTCGTAACCGACACCGAACGTGCCGAACTCAGGAACCTTCAGGCCCAGGTCGATCGCGTAGTACTGGGCGTCGTAGTCGTTGGGGTTGTCGCCGGTGTCGGTCTGGAACGCGAAGCTGCCGGCATAGGCCAACGCCATGCCGCCGTCGCCGATCGGTTTGCTGCCGGCGAGACGCACGCCGAAGGTATCGCTGGAGTTGGCCGCCGAGTCTTCGATGTCCAGGAAGTAGCCGAAGCCGGTCAGTTTGCCAACGTCTTTGATCTTGTACGAACCGTTGACGAAGACGATTTCGGTGTCGTCGAAGTCGGCCTCTTCACCAAAGATGCGGTTGACCCCACCGATGTAGCCACCCGTCAGGTCGAAACCGTCGATGCCCAGCGAGGTGCTGGCCCGGACGGCGTCGAACGTTTGGTTGTCCTGACGCCAACCCACGGCCCCGATGAAACGTTGGTCGTCGAGGTTGATCGTTTGGCGGCCGCCCTTGACTTTAAGCCCGGCGAGTTCAGCGTTGCTGTACTGCACCCAAGCCTCGTTGAGCTCGGTGACTTCGGGATCGGCGACCACGGCCCGGTTCAGGCCCGCGGTGCTTTCGCCGGGGCCGTCGTTGTAAAGGTCGTCGTCGGGGGTGCGGATGTCTTCCATCTCGACGTAAAACTGGAAGCCTTCGAACTCTTGGGTCAGATAACCCAAGCGGGTGCGGACGGTATAGGCCTGGGCGGTGTCGAGGTTGTCCTGGTCGACAATCTCGGCCCGGCCGCGCACGTTCAGCTTGACCGTGCCCGACATCAACGCGTCGGCGAAGGTCGGGGTCGGCTCTTCGGCCAACACCGGGGCCTCTTCGGCTTGGCCGAAGGCCGGCGAAGCCGCGGCGGCCACGCAAAGGGCCAAGGGCAGGTGGTAAGGACGGTTTTTATTTACGAAACGATTCAAGGCAAATCTCTCTTTCAAAAAATGTGCTCGCGCGTGACACAGGCCGTGCCGCCGAGCGGAAGGTTCGGGGAAGGGCCCGCGCCGTTGCGGACAACACCAATTGTTCAACACACATGAGTCAGGAAGAAGCGGGTGCGTGACCTCCTGACTTCGGGGAGGCCAAGTACGTCTGATCGTTGAGCAGTCGATCGGGGCCCATCACGATCGGCCGCGTGGCTTGAGTCAGGGTCCACGGCTCGGCGTGGATGCCCTCGGGCTTATGATCGATCATCGGACACGCCAATCCCAAAACTGCAGCCGCCTCGCGGTACAACGCCGGCTTGAGCACGTCCGCCGCGATCGCGTCAAAGTCCAGCACATCGTTATCGGTCGCATCGATCTGACCCGCGTCGGCCATGCGTTGCAGGAACCACCGGCCGTGCGAGACCCACGGGAAGTTCGCCGCGTAGCGATGAAACACCATAAAGTCGGGGCGTTCGGCGACCTCGCCGTTCTGGGTCCAACGCAGTTCGCCAAGCATTGACGGCTGCACCGCTTCGAGCGGCACGTCGACGTAGTGTTCGGACGCGATCATCCGAGCCAGCTCGTCGCGGTTGTCGGTGTCGTCGCACCACGCGGCCGCCGCGATGATCGCCCGCAGCACCGCCTGATGGGTGGCCGGATGTTGCTCGGCCCAGGCGCGGGTCACGCCGAGCACTTTCTCGGGACCGTTGTTCCAGAGCGTGTCTTTGGTCATCACGATCCGACCCCAGCCGCGCTGGACCGCGATCGAGTTCCAGGGCTCGCCGACGCAGAAACCGTCGATCCGCCCTTCGCGCATCGCTTCGGGCATGTCCGGCGGTGGGATGACGAGCAGCTTGACCTCCAGGTCGCAATCGACCCCGGCCGAGTTCAGCCAGTGACGCAGTTCGTAGTGGTGCGTGCTGGTCGGGAAAACGCAGCCGAGCGTGATCACCGGGGCCCCGTCGGCCTGGCGCTGGGCGATGACCTTCGCGATCGCCGCGGCGGAGGTTTCTTCGGTCAGCCCGTCGTTCCCGGCCGCGGCCGACATCTCGGCGTAAAGCGACTCGCTGACGGTGATCGCGTTGCCACCCAGGCTCAAACACAACGCGCTGACCATGGGCACAGCCGGGCCGCCGACGCCCAGCGTCGAAGCCAGGGGCATCGGATACAACATCTGCGACGCGTCGTAGACCCCGAACGCGGTCTTGTCGCGGATGCTCGCCCACGAACGCTCCCGGCAGAGCGTGACGCGCAGCCCTTCGTTCTCGAAGAAGCCTTTTTCGTACGCGGCGACCAACGGGGCACAGTCGGACAACGGCACGAAGCCGATGCTCAACTCGGTTTTCTCAAGTTCAACCACGTCATGCTGACCCGTCATCGTCCGACTCCTTCCACGGCACCCGCCTCGGCATCCAGCAAGGCTGCCGCCTGCACGATTTCCTCGGCCACTTGCCCCAGCCGCTTCTTGTGATTCATCGCCGCCTGCCGCAGCAGGCCGAATGCTTCGTCCTCGGTGCATCCGCGCCGCTTCATGAGAATACCTTTCGCCCGGTCGAGGGTTTTCCGTTCGGTGAGCGTTTGTTTGGTGCGTTTGAGTTCTTCCACCACGCTCTGGTGTTGATTGAATTGCGCGATCGCGGTCTCGATCACGGAGGTGACCCGCGCGTTCTCCACGCCTTGGGTCACATACGCCGAGACCCCGGCTTTGACCGCGGCGCGGATCGTGTCGCGGTTTTCGTCGCTGGCGAACATCACGACCGGGCGCGGCTGCTTGTCATGGATCGAGGTGAGTTGTTCGAGCGTGTCGCGGCTGGGTGAACCCGTGTTGATCAGGACCAGATCGGGCTGGCTTTCGCTGACCATCGTGGGCAGCCGGACGTCACCCGCCGCCACGGCGACGACTTCGTAGCCCGCGTCCGACAGGGCCGCCGCCAGCGTCTGGGCGCGCGCTGCTTCGTCGTCGGCGATCATGATCCGCAATGGCTTGGTCGGCTTACTCATACGGGGCACGGCTCCGTAGGCAGAGTAGCGAATGTTTCGCCGACCGCCGGGATTAATCGGCAAGCGGCGTGTTTGAGCTCGGGTTGCTTCGACACCGGATCGACGACGCGGTGCGTGGCGTAGTTTGCGGCGCTGGCCGGGTGGAGCGTATCGCCGAAGTGGAACGGCAGAAACACCAGGCCCGGTTCAACGTCGTGGGTCACCGACACCTCGGCGAGCGCACGGCCGTGCCGGGTCTCGATCCACGCCAACTGTTCATCAACCAACCCGACGGCGTCGGCGTCCCGGGGGTGGACGTCGGCGATCGGGTGCGGGGCGAGGCGATTGAGTTCGGGGACGTGACCCGTGCGGCCGCGGGTGTGCCACTGCGACGCGACCCGGCCGGTGGTCAGGTTCAGCGGATAGTCGGCGTCGATAACCTCGGCGGTCGGCGCGAATCGCGCGGTGCCGAACCGCGCCTTGCCGCTTGGCGTCGGGAACCGGCCGTCGGTGTAGCGACGTTGCGTCGGCTCGAATTCATTTTCGGCAAAGGGCCAATGCGTTCCGCCTTGTTCGTCCAGACGGGCGTTGGTGATGCCGGTCATGTCGCAGAGGGTGTTCGCGGTGAGTCGGCGGAACTCGTCCCAGACCTGATCCGAATCGTCGAAGTCGAAGCCGTGGAAGCCCATGGCCGTGGCGATGTCGCAGACGATCCGCCAGTCGGGGCGGGCCTCGCCGGGCGTGGGCAAGGCGGCGTCGCTACGCGTGACCAGGCGTTCGCTGTTGGTCATCGTGCCGCGTTTCTCGCCCCACGTCGCGGCAGGCAGGAGCACGTCGGCGTAGGCCGCGGTCTCGGTGTCCTTCAAGCAGTCCTGCACCACGACCAAAGGCGTCTCCCGCAATCCGTGTTGCGTCACGTCGAGGTCGGGCATGCTCACCGCGGGGTTGGTGCAGGCGACCCACAAGACGCCGAGCTCTCCCCGGGCCGCCGCGTCGAACATCGCCACCGCGGGTCGGCCGGGCTGCGCGGCGATGCTCCCGGAAGGCACCCCCCACGCGGCTTCGACCGCTGCGCGATCGGTTTCACGATCGACCCGCCGATAGCCCGGCAGCTGGTGCGACAGATAACCCACCTCCCGGCCGCCCATCGCGTTGGGTTGGCCGGTCAACGAAAACGGCCCGGCCCCCGGCTTGCCGACCTGGCCGAGCATCAGGTGCAGATCGATCAACGCGGTGTTCTTGTCGGTGCCCCGGCTGCTCTGGTTGGCGCCCATGCAGTAACAGCTGAGCAGACGGCGGTCGTCGCTCATCCACGCCGCGGCCCGTCCGATCTCGGCGATCGGAACCCCGCACGCCTCAAGCATCGCGTCGACGTCGAGTTCGTCAAGTTGGTTCTGGAGCAACTCGAAGCCTTCGGTCGATTCACGCATGAACGTGTCGTCCAACGCGCCGCGGTCCGCCAACGATTTGGCCAACAAACGCAACAACGCCACGTCGCCGCCGGGCTTCACCGCGAGGTGCAGGTCGGCGAACTCGGCCGTCTTGCTCCGCCGCGGATCGACCACGATAATCCGCGCCCCGTCGTGCGTCGCCCGACGGCGGCGGATACGGTTGAACAACACCGGGTGGTTCGCGGTCATGTTCGCGCCGAGGATCAAGAACGTGTCGGCCAGGTCCATGTCCTCGTAACACGTCGGCGGGCCGTCGCTGCCGAAGCTGTGGACGTAGCCCGCCACGGCGCTACTCATACACAAACGACTGTTGGTGTCGGTGTGGTTGCTGCCCAAGAAGCCTTTGAACAGCTTCGTGAAGAGGTACGACGCCTCGGTGTCGAGTTGACCCGAGCCGTACCACGCCACCGCATCCGCCCCGCGGGTCTCGAGCGTGTCGCGCAGCCCCGCCGCCACCTTCGCCACCGCTTCGGACCACGTTGCTTCTCGCAACGCGCCGCCTTTTTCGTCGCGGATCATAGGCACCGTCAGGCGTCGCGCTTTATCGTCCGACTTAAACAGGAATGCGCCTTTCGGGCACATCATCCCGAAGTTCGGAGCGACTTCGGTGTCGGCGTGGATCGAAACCATCTCGCCGCCGCGTACCTTGACGTCGACCACGCACCCCACCCCGCAGTAGGGGCAAGTCGCACGCGTGGTGCTCTCGTCCGTGGCGGACGTGACGTCGGTCTTCGGGATGACGTTCAACAGCGTCAAGGTACTTAGCCCATCATCAAAACCACGGCCCGAACCCGATCCACCACCACCACCGGCCAAGCCAGAGCAAAACTCAGCCCCGCCTCGCGGGCGGCGTCCAGTCGTTTCATTCCCGCTTCACCCATCGCCTCGACCCCATCGATCAGCACCGGCTGGCCGGAGGTCCAGGCCTGCGCGGGCAGGCCATCGGGCTGGCCGATCGAAAACTTGAGGGCTTGGCTGGCAGCAGTAAAGTCGATCAGGCCGCCGTAGGTCCCCTGGCTCCGCGTCAGTCCGCCGGGCTGCTCGGGGTCTTCGACCCAGATCTCGTGAACGCGCGCGATCGGGGTAGCGGCCGACGACAACATCAGGAACACCGACCGCAGTTCGGTCCGCTGCATGATCGGCAGGCCGAGCCCGACCGCCAACCCGTCGCTCTCCGCACCGGAAGATCGTAAAAAGCCTTTGGCCGTCGCCAAGTCCGGGACGATCAACGGCATACCGGTTTGCCAGCACTGGCCGGGCAGGCCCGAACCCTGCGGGAAGTTGACGTATTGACTGATCCGCGAGAAGCGTTCGAGGCCAACGTAGTAGGACTGATCGAGGCTGAGTTCGAATCGCCCCTTGGTGCCCGCCCACAATTCGACCGCCGCGACCGCTTCGGGCCCGCTACGCAAGTACATCACGAGGATCGAATCCACCACGCCTTGGTGGTAGCTGGGTAGCAACGCCGCGGCACCGAGGCCCTCGGTTGCGGCTGCTTCGCCCACCAGGAAACCCATCTCCGACAATTCGTTCACGATCAACGGCCGCCCCGTCGCGGCCACCTGACCCAGCGGGCCTTCGTCGAGCGCGGGGGTGACTTGGGACGGGACGCTGCGCAGCGCTTCGCAGCCGCCGTAGAAGCCGGACTGCAGATCGAACACGTTGGCCGAGGCGTTCGGCCGCCACAACTCGGCGGCGGCAAGGAGGGTCTGGGTCATGGGGATGCTCTGGGGCATTACAAATTCCAATGGTCGAGCGGGGGTGCGGCCAAGTCCTTACGCCGAAGCTCCCGGGATCGAAGCGAAGAGCTGCAACGGCGGAGCTTTGTCGGGGTCGGCCCCGAAGACTTCGTGCGGCATGCCCGGGGCTTCGAACACGTCTTCGCGGGCCGCGACCTGCTTGGGCTTCTCGCCGGGCTTCTCTTTCTCGTTCTTGGCCAAGAAGTCCACGAGGCTGCCGCGCAGGTCGTAGAACAAGTCCGATCCGAGGATCTCTTTGCGATTGCGGGGACGCTCGAACGGAACGTCCAACACCTGCCCGACCTTGGCCCGCGGGCCGTTGGTCATCATGCAGACGCGGTCGGCCATGTAGACCGCCTCGTCGACGTCGTGGGTGATGAGCATCGTGGTGATGCGTTCTTTATCGAGGATGCCCAGGATCGTGTCCTGCAGGTCCATCCGCGTGAGCGAGTCGAGTCGGCCGAACGGCTCGTCCAGCAAGAGCAGCTTCGGCCGCAGCGCGATCGCCCGGGCGATGCCGACCCGCTGCTGCATCCCGCCCGACATCTCGCGGGGGTATTTGTGCATCGAATCCGCCAGCCCGACGAGGTTGAGGTAATACTCGACGATTTCTTTGCGCTGTTGTTTCGTGCCGTGGGGGTAGCAACGCTTCACGCCGAGCATCACGTTTTGGAACGAGGTCATCCACGGCAGCAAGCACGGTGCCTGGAACACGACCGCCCGGTCCGGGCCGGGGCCTTCGATGATCTCGCCCTCGACCAGCACATCGCCCGACGTGATCGGGTTGAGCCCGGCGAGCATCATGAGCACCGTGGACTTGCCGCAGCCCGAGTGGCCGATGACGCTGATGAGATCGCCTTTTTTGATGGTCAGGTTGTAGCCGTCAACGACCTTGATCGCGTCGCCGAGCGGGTTCGGATACGCCTTGACGAGGTTAACAATCTCGACGTATTTCGCGTCGCGGGCGGCCTGATTGCTGGCGGTGGGTTGGAGCGTTTCGGGCATCGGAGACGGCCTTTCCATCAACGGCAATTAGCCGACCGTGGTGTAGTGCGTGCGGAAGTCTTTGGGTTCGAGGTCGGGCAGGGTGAGGTCGGCGTCGAACTTCAGGCTCTTGGCGTCCTCGTTCATCTCCATCAGAAAACCCGAAACCTCGTTGCGCAACGCCTTAAACTCGGGGTTGAAGTTCAGCGTGGTGCGGTCGCGGGGGCGTTCGAGTTCGACGGGGTAGGAGCGGGCCAGCGTCGCGGCGGGGCCGGGCGTGAGCGGGACGATGCGGTCGGCCATGAGCGCCGCCTCGTCCACGTCGTTGGTGATCATGACCACCGTCCGGCGGTCTTCTTCCCAGATGCGGATGATCTCGTCCTGCAACACCGACCGCGTGATCGCATCGAGGGCCGACAGCGGCTCGTCGAGCAGCAACACGTCCGGCTTCATCGCCAGCGTCCGGGCCAGCGACAAGCGTTGACGCATGCCGCCGGAGAGCTCGGCAGGCTTCTTGTATTCCGAGTTGGTCAGCGTGACCATGTCGATGTAGTGCTGGATGTAATCGGCCCGCTCCTTGCGTTTCATCTCGGGGAAGACCTGCTTCACCGCGATCTCGAGGTTGCCCACGACGGAGAGCCAAGGCAAGAGCGAATAGTTTTGGAACATGATGCCCAAACGCGGACCCGGCTGGGTGACTTCTTCGCCGTCGAGCATCACCTTGCCCGAGTCGGGCTGTTCGAGACCGGCGAGCAGCGACATCAGCGTGCTCTTGCCCGAGCCCGAGAAGCCGATCACGGCCACGAACTCGTTCTTCTCGATCGACAGGTTCGCGTTCTCGAGCACTTCGTAGCGGTTGCTCGGCGGGCCGTAGCCTTTGGATACGTTTTGGAGTTCTAAGTAAGCCATGTGGCATTTTCCAAATTGAGCCCCGGGTCAATGACCCGGGGCCGGGTGGTCATAGACTTGGATCAAATCGCCGCGACCGAACCCTCGAAGCTCACGAGGCGTTGGAAGATGATCATGATGCGGTCGAGGAACAGGCCGATCGTGCCGACCACGAAGACCATGCACACGATCTTGGCGAACGAGTCGGTCGCCCCGTTGTTGAACTGGTCCCAGGTGAACTTGCCCAAGCCTTCCGACGAGGCCAGCAGTTCCGCGGCGATCAGCACCATCCAGCCGACCCCGAGGCTGATCCGCATCCCGGCGAAGACCAGCGGCAACGCCGAGGGCAAGACGATCTTGAACAGCCGGGAGAAGAAACCCAGCTTCAACACCTTGGCGACGTTGATGTGATCCTTGTCGACCGAAGCGACGCCGAGCGCGGTATTAACCATCGTCGCCCACAGCGAACACATCGACACGGTCAAGGCCGAGGCGATGAACGCGATGTTGATGTCGAAGTCGTTAACCATGTCGCCGACGAAAGGCAGCCAACCGGTGATCGCGTTGGTGAAATCGGTCAGGAACTCGAGCACCACGCTCTTGTCGGGGTCCGGGAAGAAGCCGCCGACGACGATCATGAAGATAAGCAGCCAAACGATCGGCGACACCGGCTTGAACAACGCGATGAACGGCGTCATCGCCGCCATGAACGTCCGCGACAAGCCGCAACACACGCCGATCGGCACCGCGATCGCTACACCCACCAGGAAGCCCGCAAACACACAAAGAATCGACCGGAAGATCTGCATCGGCAGCGTCCACGGCTTGGCGTACTCACGATCCTGAGTCTTGACCAAGCTGCCCTGCTCCCGCACGATCTTCCGCAGCGTTTTGTAGACGTCGGCCCCGGCCGCCCCGGCGTAAGCCACTTCAAGTTCCTTTAACTCGGCTTCGGTCTCGGCCAACGAGACCTCGCGGCTGTCCTCTCCCGCGACCTCGATCAGCTTGTCGATGTATTGCTTCTCGTCGTTACGCTGCTTCTGCAGCAACAAGGCGGCCGTAACCTCGGGGGATTTTTCGTTCTGGATCAGCGAGATCGAAGACCGTAGATCGCCTTGGGCGTCTTTCTGCTCTTCCTCCCAAACGTCGAGGGCCAGGTAATCTTCCTTGAGTTGTTTGCGACCCGCGGCGTCACCTTCGGCCATCGCTTCGGCGCGGGCCTTGATGTCGTCCAGTCTCTTCGTTTTTTCTTCCTTCGTTGCGTCCCGGATCGTGTCGAGTTCGGCCTGCAGCGGTGCGATCCGCTCGGCTTTGTCCGCGGCTTCCACTTCGCGGGCCTCGATCACGCCTGCATTGGCTTCTTCAACGAGCGGGACCAACTCGGCCTGGCGGGCCTCGGCGGCGGCGACGACTTCAAGCCGTTCGTCGCCGGTGAGGTTGTACGCCTTCTGCTTCATATTTTCCTGCGAGTGCTGGTTCATGATCGAGTTCCAGGCACTCAGGGTTTGGCCGGGCGTGGGCACGCTGCCGGACTTGGTCTTGTGTTTCGGGGCCAGATAGGCCCAGACCGCGACGAATAAAACCAGTGCCATGATCGGCACCAAGCTGAATTGGGCGATGAGCTTGAACTGCTTTTTCGGTTCTTCGCCGTAGCACAACCGGACGTAAGGCTCGAGGAAGCCCAGGGCCGTGAGGTCGATGATCTTGAGCAGAACGGTCTTGAGATTTTTGAGCATGGCAGGGACTCGGCAGACGGCAGGCGGGCTTGGGGTCCGGTGGGCCATGCCCACCGCGTGTCGGAGCGAATCATTTGGAGTGGTGGGCGAGGCCCACTCTGCGGAACCGGCTTGGCTCGATTCCGAAAAGCCCCGGACGTGCGGTTAAGCACGGCGGAGCACGGTAGGAGCTTGTCGGTTTATTCCTGGTGGCCGATCGCGTGCTTGGCGAGGTAACCCAGCGGGTCCTTGCCGTCGTACTCGATGCCATCGATGAAGTCAGCGGTGGCGGGCTTGTAGCCGTCGGTGTCCCAAGGAATGTCCGCCTCTTCGATGAAGCCTTCTTCGAGCAGCAACTTGGCGGCTTCGAGGTAGATCGCGGGCTTGTAAACTTCCTTGGCGGTCGCGTGGTACCACTCGTCGGACTTGGGCTCGGTGATCTGGCCCCAGCGACGCATTTGGGTCAGGAACCAGATGCCGTCGGAGTACCAGATCACCGAGCCCAAGTCCGACGAGTGGTACCACGCGACCGCCAAGGAAGTTTACAAGCCCGCGATCTACCTCGAAGCCGCCAAGTTGCTGCTCGA
>JBCCST010000048.1:0-26399 GCA_039199695.1 Planctomycetota bacterium
GCCGTACCTGGGCATCTGCCTGGGTTTCCAGATGGCGGTTATCGACTACGCCCGCAACGTCGTCGGCCTCAAGCACGCCGGCTCCACCGAGTTCGACCCCAACTCGCCCGACCCGGTGATCGACATCCTGCCCGAGCAGAAGAAGATCGAAGGCCTGGGCGGCAACATGCGACTGGGCGGCAAGGACGTTTTGATCAAGCCCGGCAGCCTCGCCGAGATGTTGTTTGCCGACGAGATCGATCCGAAGACCAACCAGATCCGCGCCCGCTTCCGTCACCGCTTCGAGGTCGACCCGAACTACATCGAGAAACTCGAAGCCCACGGTCTGGTGTTCTCCGGCCGACACCCCGAACAGCCCATCATGCAGGTCCTCGAACTGCCCGACCACCCCTACTTCATCGGCGGCCAGTTCCACCCCGAACTCACCAGCCGGCCGGTGCACCCCCAACCGATGTTCATGGGCCTGGTCGCCGCGGCGATCCAACACGCCAACCCCGATATCGCCCCCGAGGCGATCTCCAAACGCTGGCTCCGGCCGGCGCAACCCCAATCCCCCGCCACGCCCACCGCCTCTTAATTGCTCAATTAATCGAGGTTTAGGCGTTTTTGTCATGCTCAAATCGGCACCTCGCCGATGATATTTATCGCTCGGCAAGTTCTTGGCTTGGCTTCGGCTAATCCAACGAAAAGGGCCGACGAGGGCGTGACGGAATCGTGTGGCCGAGCGGCCGCCCACGCCGACCCCAGCGTGATCGCTGCGGGTCCAGAGCACATCGAATCTCGGGGATTTGGAAAGCAGCCTGCACATGAATCTGTTCTCGCTTCACGGGGCCGCCGCTGCGGCCGTCGCCTGTTCGTTCACCACCTTTCCCATCAGCTCGGCCCACGCCGGCACGGTGACGCTGACCAACGACGACACGATCACCGGCACCATCACCAGCCAAACCGACGACGGCGTCACCGTCGAACACCCCGATCTGGGTACGCTGAACCTCGACGCCGCCCAGGTCGCGGGCGTGGAACTCGAAGAGTCCGACCCGATCTACGTCGAGCCGCCCGTCCCCGACTTTTTCCTGGGCTGGGACAAGACCCTGTCGGCCGGCGTCAACGGCAGCGACGGCAACACCGAAAGCCTCAGCGTCTACGCCGCGTTCAACACCGGCTACGAAGACAAGACCGACCGCTGGGACTTCAGCGCCCGGGTGTTCTACGGCGAAGAAGACGGCGTCAACACCCGCAACGAATACCAGGTCCAACTCACCAAGGACTGGCTGCTGCCCGACGAAGACTACTTCTTCTTCGCCAACCTCAAGTACGAAAACGATCGCTTTACCGGCTGGGAGGAACGCACCTCGGGCTACCTCGGCGTCGGCTACGACGTGATCACCCGCGACAACTACAAGATGGTGGCCCGGCTCGGTGTCGGTGGTTCGTACGAGGCCGGCGTGATCAACGAGTTCACCCCCGAACTCATGGTCGGCGTCGAGGGCGAGTGGACGATCGACGACCGCTCTTCGCTGAACTACTACACCTACTTCTTCCCGTTTCTCGACCCCGTCTTCGACGAGTTCCGCAACACCACGGGCCTGGCCTACCAGATCGCCATCGACCAGGGCAAAGGCATGAGTCTCCGCTTGGGCGCGGAAAACGAGTACAACTCCGCCGCCGCGGCCGGCACCGAAGAGAACGACCTGAAATACTTCATGGCGCTCGTGTACGACTTCTAAACCAACGCCATACTCTCACCACGACCGCCGCTTGCGGCTTGGCGTTTCCCGATCCGGGCGCTAAGCCGCAAGCGGCTTTTTTGTTTTAGAGGTCGGGCTCTTCCAACGGCACGGGGCAGACGTCGCGTCGGCCGCAGCCGGCGCAGTGGTCGCCCTCCCAGAGCGTGTTGAACCGCCCCATCACCGCATCGACCAACGCGGGCGTCTGGCTGATGACGCCCCACTCGAAGTTGCGCCGCGTCGCGCCCTTGGCCCCGAGCCCTGCGCCGGTCAGGTTGGCCGAGCCGAGGTACAGCCAGCCCGCGTCGACCACGACGGCCTTGGCGTGTAGCCGGGGGCAACGCCGAATCGTCAGGCCGCCGGCGAGCTTCTTAGACCGGAACGCTTTTTTGAGTTGTTGGATCGCCGGGCCGCTGGGCACGCCGGCGTGGAGCACGCGGACCTCGACCCCGCGTTGGGCCAAGCGAACCAGGTGTTCGACGATCGACGGGGCATTCCGGCCGCGGGGGTTGGCCGGATCAGGCACCAGCATGGCCTTGAAATCGGCGGTGGCGATGTCGAGGCTGACCCTGGCCGACAACATCCCGCGTTGGACCACCCGCGGCAGGTGTTCAGCATCGGCCACCAGTTCAACTTCGCCCCGTGGTGCCCCTTGGGTCAGATCGGGCATGAGATCCAGATCACCCGTCATGCGATACACCTCGACGGGTAGGCCCGTGCAACAACGCCCGCATCCCATGCGCGGAGCCAGAAAATCGTGTGTCGAGCGCTGACATTCAAGGTTGTATCGACGCTTCGCCGGCCCCGGCGATAGCGGAACCATACAAGCAAAAAAAACTTATTGACCGCAAGACCCTTGTTCGACCGAACCATTTTATTATATAATACTATGTTGGTACTGCATAAACCGAATCATGGAGCTCACGCTATTTTGAACCCTTACCCCCTTCGCCTTTCGTCCCCACGCGGCTTCACGCTGATCGAGCTGTTGGTGGTGATTTCGATCATCGCGCTACTCATCGGCATTCTCCTGCCCGCCCTTGGCGCGGCCCGGGATGCCGCCCGTACCTCGGCCTGCCTGAGCAATGTCCGCCAGATCGGCATCGCGTCGTACAGCTACTCGGGCGACAACAAAGACTTCTTGGTGCCTTTTACCACCGGTCAAAACGGGTTTAACGATACCGCCGTGGCCGTAGTCAACAACACCCTGGCCGCCCAAGGATCGGTCTTTGGCAACTCGCAGTACGAGTTCTGGACCAGCAAATTCGTGAACGGCGGATACCTGCCTACTCCTGAAGGATTTGACTGCCCTTCATTCGACGACAACGACGAGATCAACGACGCCCCGATCGGCAGCGGCGGCGCATTGGCACGAAACTGGCGATGGGTAACCGGCGACTATGGGTACAACCACGCATTCCTCGGATCGAACATCGGCACCGCAACGGCGTACAACCTGGCTCCGCCGGTGGACCAACAAAACCCGCCAAGCACACCGAGATACGACAACATCCGCAACCCCACCGAAACCAACGCCTTCATGGACTCGTTCAACTACGCCGAGTTCATCAGTTCAGGTGATACATTCGGCGTACCCTACATTTTCCCAGAGTTTGACCCACCCAGCCTCCAGACCGGATTTCCCGACGCCCGGCACGGACGAGGCTTTGGCCCGACCGAGGCTCAAAACGACAGCGCCACGAATGGAGAAGGCGGCTCGGCCATCAACGTCGCCTATGCCGACGGGCACGCTTCGTCAGTCCGGGTCGCGATCTACGTCAACCCTTTTGTGGAAGACGAATTGACCAGCGTGGGGGCCGCGGACAACAACTGGGACCTCGATTAATCAACCCCCAGCCTCCAGCCGTACGGTTGACATCAACGGCCAACAAGCGTCATACGCCAAAAGAGCACAGCCACAAGGCTGTGCTCTTTTTCGTTAACAAAATCTATCGGCCGGTCATTTAGCGCAGGTATTCGACCTCGAGCGTGTCGCGGATTTTTTCCAACGCCTTGTTTTGGATCTGGCGGACCCGTTCCTTGGTGACGCCGATGAGCTTGCCGACCTGTTCCAGCGTCAACGGCTTGTCGTCGGGGCTGCGGTCGCGCAACACGTCGGGCAACTCGTAGTCTTCCGACCGCTGGGCGGGGTCGATCTTCGCCTTCGTGAACTGGGGCACGGGCGCTTGGGTTTTCCGTGATCGGCGTCGCGTGGGTTGGTCGGGCTTCACGTTAAACCTTGCCGCGACCACGGTCCGCTCGACATCGGACAGCTCGGCCCGGTTGTCGACCACGATCTGACGCACCTCGTCGGCACAGTCTTCTTCGTGGGCCGCGTTTTTCTCCGACTGGTAGTTCGACCGCTCGTAGGTCGGATCGAATTCCACCGGGAACATGCCGCGGTACTTGGTGAACTTGATGCCCTGGCGTGAAAACGCCTTGAGGATCGCCCGGCAGGCGTAGGTCGAGAACTTAAACCCGCGGCTGACGTCGAACTTGTCCGCGGCGCGGAGCAGGGCCATATTCCCCTCGCTGATGAGATCGGGGAAGTCGCCGGGGTGCATCCGGGTCCGCTTGGCCATCGCCAAGACGAGCGCGAGATTCGTGTCGGCGATCTGCGTGCGCAACGCATCGGCGCGGACGTACCAGTCCAGCATCTCGCGTTGGGCTTTGCGTCGGCCGTAATCGGTGAGCGGTTTCGCCCGGCTCTTGCTGCCGTCGGGGCGAACGCCGAGCAGGCGATCGCGCAGCCGGCAGACGCGCATCCGGCAGTAGTTGTATTGGCTGAACAGCACCCGTTCCTGGGCCGCGGTCAACAGCACGCTGCCGCCGGTGCCCGAGGCTTTTCTGGCCAGGGTCGCGGCGTCGTCGGCTTGGCCTCCCGGGGAAGGGTCCATTAGGCCGTGGTACCAGGCGACGTCCGGCACGGGGACCGGGTCGGGATCGAGGAACAGCGCCTGGTACGCCTTGGCGTCGGGCAGATCGAAAAGCTCGTGATCGACGTACTCGTATTTCTCGGTGAGCAGCCGATCGAGCGTCTGACGCTGATCGGGGCGCAGGGCGCGTTTGACGCGTTTGGACGAGGGCGAAGCGTCGACCATCTCTTCGGGGGCGTGGGTCACGGTGATCGTGGTCTTCGCGGCGTGGCGGCGACGCGTCCCGGGATCGGAGGAAGAAGTGGATTCGTGGGGGGCGAGGCTGGGCATCGTGCGTGAGCCTTTCGGGTGGAGGGCGGAACCTGAACAACGGGGCCGGCCGGAAGGAGTGGGGAATCGCCCTACCCTTTGATATTCGGACCTGCCCATCTTGTCAACGTTAATCCGTACTGTTTTAATCCTCTTTTGGTTCTGTTTTTCTTCTGTAGTTCTTAACGATTCTGCTTAACCCCTTATTCCAATGGATTTACGACAATTTTGTGTCTGACGAGGCTTCTTGACCTAATCCCAAGCCCGGCCTAGACTCCCGCACAATGTCACGCCCGGACGCTCCGGGGATACGCAACCGCCTTTTATTTGTTACACGAACCTCCCGAAGGAGCTGCCTGATGGCTTTTGAGATGCCCGCCCTGCCCTACGCCCTGGACGCCTTGGAACCCGCGATCGACGCGAAAACCATGGAAATCCACTCCCAGAAACACTGGGCCGCCTACACCAGCAAGCTCAACGCCGCGATCGAAGGCACCGCCCACGAAGGCAAGTCCATCGAGGAGATCCTCGGCAGCGACGACCTGTCGCCCGCCATCCGCAACAACGGCGGCGGCTACTGGAACCACCGCCTGTTCTTCGACACGCTCAAAGCTCCGTCCGAAGGCAACGCCCCGTCCGACGACCTCGCCGCGGCGATCGAGTCCGACCTCGGCGGCTTCGACAAGTTCAAAGAAGAATTCAGCAACGCCGCCGCCACCCGCTTTGGCTCGGGATGGGCTTGGCTGTGCGTCAACGGCGGCAAGCTCAAAGTCTGCTCCAGCCCCAACCAAGACAACCCGCTGATGAACGTCGATACCGTCGAATCCGGTTGCGCCCCGATCCTGGGCCTCGACGTCTGGGAGCACGCCTACTATCTCCACTATCAAAACCGCCGCCCCGACTACATCGAAGCGTTCTTCAGCGTCGTCGATTGGGACAAGGTTGCGGCGAACTACGCCGCGGCGAATTAAGACCGGCGGACCGCAAAGCAATCACCACGCAAAGCCCGCGGATTCAATCCGCGGGCTTTGTTTTTGCGCCGAGTCCCGCGCCGGGTTGGGCACCGCGTTCTTTGAGCAACGCAGCGATGGCGGCACGGTCTTCAAGGGAAGCGCCCGAGGCGCTGAGGTTGTCTGAGAGCGCGCTGTCCAGCGGGGTCTCGAAGCCGCCGGGGGTTTGCGGCTTGTCGCCGATCTGGTTCACGTCGGCTCCGCGATCAAGCAGCATTTGCACGACCTCGACTCGGCCGTGAAAAGACGCTTGTTGTAGACAGGTGCCCCAGTCGCCGATCTCGTGTAACGCTTCGGGGCGTTCATCGAGCAGCGCCGCGAGAGGTTCGGTCAGGCCCCACGCCGCGAGTTGCTGCGGCGTGGGATCGATCTCGGTCAGCGGGAACAGATACGCGGCGGCTTCGTCGTGGTGTCCGTGCAACGCCCAGCCCAACGGGGTGCCGCCGTGAACTTTGTCTTTCACGTCGGTTCGGCCGCCGTTGGCGACCAACACTTCCAACGCCTCGACGTGGTCGTTCCACGCCGCTTGGTGCATCGCCGTGGCGTGCGGGTGCATTGGGCTGGGCATGAACGCGTTGGGGTCGGCCCCGAAGTCGAGCGCTGCCTGCACGCACGCCGTGTTTCCCTTCACGACCGCCGCGAACAAGACCCTTTGGACCAACTCCGGGTCATCCGCCGCGGCCAGCTTACCACGCAACGCCTCGGCATCCCCCTTGACCGCCAAGACCATCGGCGTGTCTTCGACGCCCCGCCGGATCAGCGTATCCATCGCCGCCCAGTCGCTGTAGATGATCGCGCCCCCGACGCCCAGGTTGAGGTCGGCCCCCGCCTCGGCGAGCAACTCGATCATGGCGTCTTCGACGCCGGCCTCTCGCGTCTTGACGCCGGAGGTGATCAAACCCAAAACGGTCCAATGATTGTTAATCGGCTCGCCGCACCCCGCATCCGGGTCGGCCCCGGCGGCCAGAAGTTCCTGCACCACCGCGGGCGTCGTCGCCGGCACCACGGTTTCCCCGTTCCACCAGGGATTAAAAGCCGTGAAGTGCAGCAGGGTCGGATTCGCGAAGTACCCCCGCTCGTATTCCTCGTGGCCGGCGGCGCGCTGGGTCGCCAGCTCGGGGTGGGCTTTGAGCAGACCCCGCAACGCCTCGGCGTCGCCCGTCATGATGTGAGCGACCGCTTGGTCGAATACCGGGTCCGAACTCGGCGGGGCTTGGTTAGGCTTCAATTCGTGGTGTCCTTCGTGGGCCAGCGCGGTCCCCGCGACAAGGCCCAGGAACGCAAACAGCAAGATCGGTGGACGAAGCATCATGGCGGCTTCCGGGATGAATCGAGAACGGAATAGGGTTCATGCATGCTAAACCAAATCCGGGTGACCGCCTATGCTCAGGTATGAGACGTTTCCCGTATAAGTGCCTATCTCTTGTCACCGCTCTACTCGGTGCCGGGGCGGGTTGCATCCCCGAGGCGAACACCCCGCGGGACCGCTCGCCCATCGAACCCACCCACCGCCCCGCGGATCCGGAAACGCCCCTCATGGATATGGAAGACTTCGCCTGGACCCATCGGCCGCTGCTTCTCTTTGCCAATGAACGCGGACAACAAAACAGAGATGTGCAATTGCAACGGGTCAAGGCCAATCAAGACGGCTTGACCGATCGCGACATGGTGGTCGTCGAGATCGTTGGCGACCAGATCACGATCGACGGCCAGCCACGCGAAGCCGACGCCGCGGCGCTAAGATCGCGTTACGACATCAATCCAGATCATGCATTCACAGTGCTGCTGGTGGGCAAAGACACCGGCGTCAAGCTGCGGCGAGACGTGCCGGTGACGATGGACGAGGTCTTTGGGCTGATCGATTCGATGCCGATGCGGCGCCAGGAGATGCGTAACGCGTCGCGATAACGCGCCACGGCGACACGCCTTGATCCCAAACGGTTATTATCGGAGCGGCTTGCGTCGGGCTCAGGCGATCCGCCGCCCGTGTCGATCACATCGGGGGAAGTCCACGGAAGATCAGGGAACATGAAACACTACGACGTCATCATCATCGGCACCGGCCCGGCCGGTCAGAAGGGCGCGATCCAGGCCGCCAAGCTCGGCAAACGCGTCGCCATTATCGAAAAGAACAACGTGCTCGGCGGGGCCCAGATCAACACCGGGACCATCCCCTCCAAAACCCTACGCGAAGCCGTCATCCAACTCACCGGCACCAACCGTCGGGGGCTGTTCGGCGAGGCGTACCGTGTCAAAAAAGACATCACCATCGCCGACCTCATGTCCGCCTCGCAAAACGTCATCCGCCACGAGTGGGACGTCATCCGCGGCCAGTTCGAGCGCAACGGTATCGACCTGATCTGTGGAGCCGCCCACTTCGAGGGGCCCAACCTCCTGCAGATCGAGCGGGGCGATGAATCCGAAATGCTCACCGCCGACAAGTTCCTGGTCAGCGTCGGCACCAAGCCCGCCCGGCCCGACACCATCCCGTTCAACGGCACGACCATCATGACCAGCGACGAGCTGCTCAAGCTCGACCGCCTGCCCAAGACCATGATCGTCGTCGGCGGCGGCGTCATCGGGACCGAGTACGCCTCGATCATGGCGACGCTCGGCGTCCGCGTCACCCTCGTCGAAGGCCGACACCAGGTGCTCGGCTTCCTCGACCAGGAAATCGCCGGCGCGTTCCAGTATTTCCTCCGCCAGGAAGGCATCACCCTGCGTCTCGGCGAAAAGGTCAGCGCGATCCGCGAGGTCGAACACGACCGCGGCGTGAACGACCGCAACGGCAACGGCAAGAACGAGCTGGTCCAGGCCGAGCTCGAATCCGGCAAGAAGCTCCACGCCGAAACCCTGCTCTACGCCGTCGGCCGCCAGGGCGTCTGCGGCATCCTCGGCCTCGACAACGTCGGCATCACCTTCGACGACCGCGAGCGGCTGAAGGTCAGCGACAACTACCAGACCAACGTCGACCACGTCTACGCCGCCGGCGACGTCATCGGCTTCCCCGCCCTCGCTTCGACAAGTATGGAACAGGGCCGCCGGGCGATCTGCCACGCCTTCGGCCAGGACGTGGGCAACTACAACACCGCGCTGTTCCCCTACGGCATCTACGCCGTGCCCGAGATCTCGATGGTCGGCAAGACCGAGGAACAGCTCACCGAGGAAGGCATCCCTTACGAAGCGGGCATCGCCGGCTACAAAGAATTGGCCCGCGGCAAGATCCTCGGTGATGAAGACGGCATGCTCAAGATGCTCATCCACCAAGAAACCCACAAAATCCTGGGCGTCCACGTCATGGGCACCCAAGCCACCGAGTTGATCCACATCGGCCAAGCCGTGATGGCCCTCGACGGCACCGCGGAGTTTTTCATCAACAACGTCTTCAACTTCCCGACCCTCGCCGAGGCGTACAAGGTCGCGGCGTATAACGGGCTGAACAAGCTGGCGCACATTCGCTGATCCCCCCACCCGGCACGGTGTGTGTAAAACTCTCAGCAACCAATTGGATTATCCAATGGTGACGGTGGTCTATAGTGTTGGGATGAAGTCATTTCTCACATACATCTTTGGCTGGGCAGTGGTTCCGTTGGCTGCCGTGTTCTTGTCCGTGGGATGTGACCAAGACCACGAAGTGACCGTTGAACACGTCTTCGAGAGCAATATGGTTGAAACGATCGATGATCTTCATCAATCGATCGGCGACCCCATCGATTCGATCAGCGGTATCTTTGTCATCGAGCACTTTGTGAATGGCTCACAAGACTCCAGCAAACATTACTTCTTCATAGATCGTGATGGCCAAAGCTGGAGTCTCCTGGTCGAAGACGGCGTCTTTGTGGGGTCAAAACCAGCACCCGACTCGTCTCAGAGCATGGCCGATAGACTCTCAATCGTCGTTGAAGAAGTTCTGCGAGACCTCCCTGAAGCGTCTAACCCCAGGAGTGAAGAATGGATCAAAGAACTTGAAAAAGCGTGGAGCGAGAAATGGGACGAATAGTCTGGTCCGGTACGGGCGTAGATACTCTGCATCGCCGCCTAGGCAATGAAGACAAAACAATATGACATGGAATAGAAAACGGGACCGGACCGTATGTTTTGAATAGGCTTGGTACCTGATCCGTCGGCTTGAGGGGTTAGGCGCGTGGTACACACGTCCCCAAGCAGCGATGTGCTCTACTCTTGATCATCTCGATCGCGGCCACGATGTGATTGCTTTGTGCATCCCTCAGTTTTATGATGTCTCGATGAAAACTCTTCTGGCTAGCGTTCTTCTGTCGGCGGCCGCTCTCATGGCCACGGGCTGCACCTACTACGAAATCACCGACCCGACCACCGAAAAGGTCTACTACACCACCAACTGGGACCGCAAGGACAACAAGTCCGGCGTGATCCAGTTCGAGGACATGAAGACCGGCAAACAGGTGACCCTGACCAACGCCGAGGTCGGCGAGATCAAGGAAAAAGAGTACAAAGCCGCGATCAAGGACTGACGCCTCCGCGGGAATCTGGGGCAAAAACCGCTGAAATTGACCGCCCGGCGAAAAAACTCCGCGGCAATATCGCGTGGTCCTGATATCTTGTGAAGAGGTTTCATGATCGGCGGCTCGCCCGGGGCCGTTGCTCGCTCAAGCGTCCGGGCCGGTTCACGTTCGACTCTCTTTTGACTTAGGGGTATTCGAGATGAAGCAGACGGTGATCATGCTGGTCGCGGTGTTGTTGATCGCGTTGTTGGCCATTGGCGGGTGGTACGTGGCCGAGTCGTCAAGGCTGCAGAGCGAGTCGGATGCGTTCGCCGCCGAGTCGGCGGCGCGGGAGATCGTGGAGGTGACCTTCCTCGTGGACGTGCCCGACTCCACGCCCGCAGACCAGATCGTCTACATCTCGGGCAGCCACCCGAACCTCGGCGGCTGGCAGGCCGCGGGCCTCCCGCTCCAACGCGGAGAGGACGGCAAGTACCACGGTAGCGCCGAACTGCTCAGCGGCATCCAGCACGAATTCAAGATCACCCGCGGCACGTGGGGCACCGTCGAACGCGACGCCGACGACCAGGACATCCCCAACCGTCCGTTGGTGGCCGAGGCCAACCAAACGATCGAAGTCGCCGTGGCCGAGTGGGTCGATAAGGGGCTGACCGAGCCGGGCCGGCAAACGGTCGTGGGGATTTCGCGGCTAATCGCCAAGTTCCCCAGCGCGGTCTTGGAGATGCCGCGCGACCTGATCGTCTATCTGCCGCCGAACTACGACGACCCGGACCAAGCCGAAACCCGCTACCCCGTGTTGTACCTCAACGACGGGCAGAATCTCTTCAACGAAGCCACCAGCTTCGCCGGCATCGAGTGGCGAGTCGATGAAGCACTCGAGCAACTCATCGCCAACGGCGAGATCCCGCCGATGATCGTGGTCGGCATCTATAACACCGAAGACCGCAACGCCGAGTACACGCCCGGCCAAGAACTCGCGGCCTACGGCCAGGCGATCGTCAACGAGATCAAGCCGATGATCGACCAACGCTACCGTACGCTCACCGGCCGTGAGCACACCGCGATCGGCGGCTCCTCGCTGGGCGGCCTGGCGGCCATCGGCATCGCCGCCGACCAAGCGGACGTGTTCGGGCAAGTCGTCGCGCTCTCGCCTTGGCTGAGTTTCGACCAGCAAGCCGCGGCGGAGTTGTTGGGCCACGATCTGTCGGCGCTGGGCAAGACCGCTTTTTACTTCGACATGGGAGACGCCCCGACCGACAACTACCCACCCCAAGGCGACCCGGTCGCCGACGCGACGGCCTTTACCGCTGCGCTCGACTCGGCGGGCGTCGCTCACACTTTCCAGGTCATCGAAGGCGCGGATCACCACGAAGACGACTGGGCCGCCCGGATCGTGGACGTGTTCAAAGCGGTCTACGGCGAATAAACCCCGCACGCCAGAACCCACTTTGCAGTAATAAATTTTCGCCCCGGCAGGCAATAACCCGTCCGCCGGAGCGTTTTGCTTCAATGGCACCGCGATGACGCCGTGTCCCGGCTCCAGGCCGGCTCGGTTTTCGGCTCATCCCGATAGCCGCTACAACCCGCCCCGCCCGCTGGCTTCCGACGAATCCTTTTATCGTTCCCGCCTCGAAGCCCGGCGTGCCCCTTTGAACGGTCTGCCGCGCCTCGCGGTTTTCCCTCATAACCCGGTTTTTTTACACGCCCGGACGCCGACTTTGTTGGCCGACGGACCGCGGTGTGACATATTCATCACCTGAGGAGGTGTTTATGAGACGAGTGTTGTGCGTGATCGGTGCGCCTTTGGCTTTGGGTCTATGCGGTGGTTTTACTGCATGGGGTCAAGTGCAGGTCTTTAGAACCATCGACGGGACCGACAACAACCTGACGCAGACCGACTGGGGTAGCGCCGAATCGACGCAGATACGCCTGACCGACGCGAACTACGCCGACGGTCTGGGCGACATGATCACGTCGCCCAACGCCCGCGCGGTGAGCAACGCCGTGGGCGTGCAGACCTCGCCCACCGAATCCAATGCGCTGAACCTCTCGAGCATGTTTTGGCAGTGGGGCCAGTTTATCGACCACGACCTCGACCTCACCCGGACCAGCTCGACCGACTTTTACCTCATCGACATCCCCGCCGGCGACGGCGTCTTCAGCGATACCTCGGTGATCCCCATGCACCGGTCGGCCACGGTGGCCGGCACCGGCGTGACCGACCCCCGCGAGTTTGCCAACGGCATCACCGCGTGGCTCGACGGGTCCATGGTCTACGGCTCGGACGACGCCCGCGCCGCGGAGCTGCGCAGCTTTACGGGCGGCAAGCTCCAGGCCGGCACGGACGGGTTCATGCGCCGCAACGACAACCTGTTCGAGAACGCCAACGACACCGGCGTTTACGCCGACGAAGACCTCTTCCTGGCGGGCGATATCCGGGCCAACGAACAGGTCGGCCTGACCACGATGCACGAGGTGTTTTTCCGTTATCACAACACGATCGCCGACCAACTCGCCGCGGAGAACCCGGGGTGGACCGACGAAGAGCTCTACCAAACCGCGCGCAAAATCGTCGGGGCCTCGGTGCAGAAGATCACCTACGAAGAGTGGCTGCCCGCGATGCTCGGCGGGTCGAGCCTGTCGAGCTACGGCGGATACGACGCCTCGGTCGATCCGAGTATCTCGCTGGAGTTCTCGTCCGCGATCTTCCGCTTCGGCCACACGATGCTCAACGAGAATGTCACCCGCGTGAACGCCGACGGCAGCACGTTTGCCGGCGGCCACCTGGACCTGTCGGCTTCGTTCTTCGATCCCGACGTGATCACCGAAGCGGGTAGCCTCGACGCCATTGTCCGCGGGCTGATCTGGCAGGAAGCCAACGACCTGGATACCCAAGTCGTGGAAGACGTCCGCAGCATGTTGTTCGGCAGCCCCGACGCGGGCGGGCTTGACCTGCTGGCCCTCAATATTCAACGTGGCCGGGACCACGGCATCGGGACGTTCAACGATCTCCGCGTCGCGTTCGGTCTCGATGAATACACGAGTTTCGCCGAGCTGACCGACGATACCGAACTCGCCGCGGCGCTGGCGTCGATCTACGGCAGCATCGACGAGGTCGACATGTGGATCGGCTTGATGAGCGAGGACGCCGTGCCCGACGGCATCCTCGGCGAGACGCTGGCCATCGCGATGATCGATCAGTTTGAACGGCTCCGCGACGGCGACCGGTTCTTCTATCAACTCGACGGCGAGTTGATCCCCTACTACGACGACTACATCGAAGACGTCGGTCTCGGCGACATCTTCGCGATGACCACCGGCGTGGGCGAGTTCGCGGGCCTCGATGTTTTCACCACGATCCCCGAACCCGCCACCGCACTGCTGGTCGTGGCGGGCGGCACCCTGATGTTCCGTCGTCGGGTCGCGTGAATCGCGGTTGGTTCAGTATTCCTTAGCCCCGGACTCCGCCCGGGGTTTTTCGTGCGCACCCCGGGCAAGGGTCGGGGCTAATGGGCAACAACTCAATCGACCAACGGCACTTCGCCCGGCGACTCGGCGTCGTCGAGCTTGGGGGCCGCGGTGATGTCGAGCATGCGGTTGAGCGACAGCATCGCCTGCCGCTGGGCTTCGGGGTGGACGCTGATCTGATTGACCACTTTGCCTTCGGCGAGGTTGTCCAGCACCCACAACAGGTGCGGGCGGTCGATCCGGAACATCGTCGTGCAGAGGCATTGACACTCGCTGAGGATACGAGCGGTCACGCCGCGTTCGGCCGCCGCGTTGCACAGCCGATTAACCAAATGAACCTCGGTGGCGATGGCCCATTTGCTGCCGGGCTCGGCGTTTTCGATCGCGCGGATGATGCCCTCGGTGCTGCCGGTGAGGTCGGCCTTCTGGCAGACTTCGTAGGCACACTCGGGGTGGGCCATCACCGTGACGTCCGGCCATTCGGCGCGGATCTGATCGACGTGTTCCGGCCGAAACAGCTTGTGCACCGAGCAGTGGCCCTTCCACAGAATAAACGTGCTGTCGCGCAGTTCGTCTTCGCTGCATCCGCCCAGCCCGTCGGGGTCGCGCGGGTCCCAGAGGCACATCTGCGTCGCGGGGTCGAAGCCCGCCGCCGCGCCGGTGTTACGGCCCAAGTGCTGGTCGGGCAGAAACAGAATCTTGACGCTCTCGCCCTCAGCCAACGGCGTCTCGCCGCCCGCCAAGGCCCAATCAAAAATCTTGTCGCAGTTCGAAGACGTACAGACCACGCCGCCGTGTGCGCCGCAGAAGGCTTTGATCGCCGCGCTGCTGTTCATGTAGCAGACCGGGATGACGCGGACCGGGCCGGTGGTTTCGTCGAGTTTAGGAATGGGCTGGCCGAGGGTTTCGTGGATGACTTCCCAGGCCTCTACCGTCTGGTCGTAGTCGGCCATGTCGGCCATGCTGCACCCCGCGCCCAAATCCGGCAGGATCACGACGGTGTCGTCGGGCGTCAGGATGTCGGCCGTCTCGGCCATGAAGTGGACACCGCAAAACACGACGTACTTCGCCCCCACCTCGGCCACCGTCTCGGCGGCGAGCTGGCTGAGCTTAAAGCTGTCGCCGGTGAAGTCGGCGAACTCGATCACGCTGTCCTGCTGATAATGGTGTCCGAGAACCACAAGGTCCGATCCCAACTCGTCCTTGCGGGCGCGGATCGCCTGGGCGAGGTCGTCGTCGCTCATACGGGTGTAGCGGTCGGGGATCGCGGGCTGCCAAAGCTGCATCGAATCTTCCTTTCGTGCGGGATACCCCATCTTATCCGGACCTCGTCCGCATTTCGACGGCCGACCTTGCCCGGGACGACCCGTGGGCCGCGGGCGCCCGGGAGACACGATTCAGGATTACGACAAACCTCATAAACCGGAAACCCGAATACCCCGATATCAATTTGGGGGTCGACGGACGTCGACATGTTCAAGGCTACCAAAGAGATCGTGGGTCACTACTTGCAACGCTTGGTTACACAATATGGCAAACGCCATCGGGCTAATCCGCGTCGCGGAGCGGGTGCGATTCGCGCTTACACCTTTGTGGCCGTCACGATGGTGTGCGGGGCCATGCTTCTATTGGTAGCGGTGGAACAAAAACTCGCCACCGATCTGACGGCCAAACAGAAACGCGTCCAGCATATGGTGACCGGATTAAGCCAGCTACAAGAGCTGATCCACGCCGAGATCCGACTGAACGGGGTGGTCCGACGCTTAACCCTGACCCGCCATGTCCCCGAGCATGGTGCCCACCAGCAAATCCAGGCTACGCAAGACGCTCTACAAGCAGAGCGATCGGAACTCGTGAAGCATCACCCCGAATTCCACGAAGTCGGCAAACTTCTGGAAGTCACTCAAAGAAGATCCCAAGAGGTTCGCGAGAATACCTTGGCCCTTACGATTCAGCATGATCACGCGGAGACCGAGGATCATCTCGAATCCGAGCAAAATTTTTCCTCGACGTTGGCGGCTGAATACGCCGCCCTATCGCTGATTGAAGATCAGATGGATCAGTACGCCCGCCAAGCCGCGTCGCAAGTCAACCAACTGATTGGAAGTGTTCAGGAACGGGCAGACCGCGTCCGAACTTGGATTTGGACACTATCGATCCTGTTGATCGCTTTGGTCATCCTGGGCGGCATCATTCTAAACGTCGTGCTCGTCCGCATGTTTGGTGACGTTAGCCGACGCCAGGCCGAGACCCACCGCCAAAACATCGAACTCGAAACGCTGCACGCCAAAGAAATCGATCTCCGTAAAACCCTGGACCGTGAACGGGCCATGCTCAAACTCATCCTGAACACCATCCCTCAGGGGGTCTATTGGAAAGATCAGCACAGCGTGGTCCTGGGATGTAATCACGGCATGTCGGAGATGTTGGGTTTCGAGCACCCGGATCAAATCATCGGCACCGGCGGGCCCGAAAACGGCGAGTCTTTCACGGAAGAACAACTCACGGCTTACCGCCACGAAGACCTCAAAGTCATGAAGACCGGCCAACCGCGTCTGGATTACGAAGAACACGTCCGCCACACCGACGGCACCACCCGTACGCTGCTGACCAACAAAGTGCCGCTCCGTGATCAAGATGGCCAGATCATCGGGGTCCTCGGCGCATCCATCGACATCACCCAACGTAAGCAGCTTGAGCACCAACTCGTCCACGCTCAGAAGATGGAATCCATCGGCCAACTCGCCGCGGGGATCGCTCACGAAATCAACACGCCCACGCAATTCGTCTCGGAGAACATGCGGTTCCTGGGCGAAGCGATCGATAAATTTCAGCAAGTCATCGCCCAACAAGAACGTTTCGCCGACCCCGATGCGCCCGCGATGGATTGGGCCGAACGTCACGAGCTGCTCCACGATCTTAAAGATGAGATCGAATACGACTTCATCTACGACGAAGCGCCCCGGGCGGTACAGGAATCCCTCGACGGGCTGGAACGTAACCGCGACATCGTCACGGCGATGCGAGAGTTTTCTCACCCCAGCGAGAATTACACCCAACGTTTTAATCTCAACCGCGTCGTCCAGAGTTCGGCGACGATGTGTCGTAACCGATGGAAATACGTGGCCGAGTTGGAATACGACCTCGACCCCGAACTGCCGGAGATCTACGGGAACGCGGGCGAACTGGGGCAGGCGTTGGTCAACCTGATCGTGAACGCCGCCGACGCCTTGGAACTCAGCAACCCCCGCGAGGCCGGCCGCGCCGCCACCGGACGCATCACCATCGCCTCGCGGCGTACCGACGCGTGGGTGGAAGTGACCGTCGCCGACAACGGCCCGGGCGTACCCGAAGACCTGATCCCGCGTGTCTTCGAGCCTTTCTTCACAACTAAAGACGTTGGCCAAGGCACCGGCCAAGGCTTGTCGATCACCCACAACGTGATCGTAAACAAACACAAGGGTCAGCTCGAACTTAATAACCAACCCCGCAACGGAGCGATCTTCACGATCCGCTTGCCGCTTGATCGCAACCAATCCCAAACGGCCGAAGCCGCCTGATCCTTAACTTCGTTTCGGAATACTCTTGGAACCCCTTTTCCGCGGAATGTAAAAAATGTCTAAAGTCATGCTCGTCGATGATGAATTGAACGTACTCAACGGTTTCCGCCGCACGCTGGGGACCAAGTACGACTGCGTGCTGGCCCAGGGTGCCGCCGAGGCGTTTTCCGAGTTGTGCCAGAACACCGACATCGCGGTCATCGTGACCGACATGCGCATGCCCGGGATGGACGGCATCACGTTCATTAACCAGGCCCGTCAGGTCGCGCCCGATGCGGTCTACCTGATGCTCACCGGCAACGCCGACCTCGAGACCGCCGCCGAGGCGGTCAACCAAGGGCGAGTGTTTCGCTTCTTGAACAAACCCTGCCCGCCGGAGGTCCTCCAACCCGCCATCGACGCAGCGCTTCATCAGCACGCCCTCGTGCTCGCGGAACAAGAACTACTCCGCAAAACCCTGACCGGATCTGTTCGGCTCCTCACCGAGATGCACGGCCTGGCCAAACCCGGGCTGGCCGAGCACACCGGCCGTGTCCGCCGCACCGTGCGTCAACTCGTCCATCAGATCAAGCTGCCCGACCCTTGGGTCCACGAAGTCGCGGCGATGCTCAGCCAGATCGGCCGGTTCACCTTGCCCCACGAGCTCGCCAACGCCGATCCCAAAACGTTAGAAGACCAAAACGACATCGACCTCCTGCGCAGCCACCCCGCACGGGCTGCACAACTCTTGCGTCACATCCCCCGCTTGGAGTTACCCGGACGGATCATCGAGCAGCAACTTGACGCCCAAGAACCATCCGGATCACCCGCCGAGGCCGCGGGCAATGACTTGGTTTACTGGGGCGCATGCGTTCTGCGGGTGGCCTTGGCGTTCGATGCGGTGTACAGCAAGAACCCGAGCGAGATCGACGCCCGCGTCACGGTGAGCGAATCGCTCGCCGAAGCCTGCCCGGTGGTGACCAAAGCCCTCATAGACATGGCGACAACCGAGTGCGAAAACAGTGCAGCCCCGCTACGTGTCGTCAACGCCGAGCAGCTGCGCTCGGGGATGTTCACCGCGGCGCCGGTCCTGCTCTGCGACGGCCGCCCGCTGCTGGGCCGTGGCCGTGAACTGAGCGAACCCCTCATCGCCCAACTGCGAGCGCACATCGACCGTGGCCTGCTGTCCGAGCCCTTGGACATGTTGGTCCCCGACGACGTCGATCAAGAAGAACAGTTGCCCGACGGCGGCTTCGAGCAAGCGGCGTAGGTCAACGTGCTCCACACCCTTAAGACCTGAAACTTATCCCGTACCCGAAAGTTTACGGACGGTGGTGTCGAACCCTTTGACCATACCCGTGATCAGGGCGTAAACGATAAGGCTGTAGCCCGCCGCGGCGATCAAGGCGGCGACCGCCAGCGAGACCCGGCCGAACAGTTCGCCGTCGCCCGCAAAACCGTCGACCCTTTCCCACGGGTTGACCAACATCGCCGCGTTGGTCGCCGGGCTGAAACCGTTAACGATCGGCCCAACCAACGCCGTCGTGCCGAAGCCCGACCAGCCGCACAGCCCCATCACCAGCACGACCGCGCCGATGATCCCGACCGTCGGCACGACCGCGCCCAAGACGCCCTTGGCTTTCAAACTCCACGCCATCCCCGACGCGACGCACACCGCAATGAACGGCACCAGCATCATCGCCATCCAGATCCCCGCCTCGGGGATGACCAATGCGTTGCCCGGGTACGTCCCGCCGTCGAGGCCGTAGTAAGTAAACGACGCTTGGGACCAGTTCATCAACCCGCCCACGATCGCGTACACGCTGACGCCGACGAGCGTCAACACCGGCACCGCGATCATCAGACTCAGGAACCGCACCAGCCCACGCAACTTGCCCCAGATGTACTGCCGCGGCGACACCGGCGTGGTCAGCATGATGTCCAGCGTGCCGTCTTCTCGCTCCCGGCTGACGCAGCCCGCGCTCATGTAGATCGCCACCAGCGTCACCAACGCCACTTCAAGCACCAGCAAAATCGTTAGCAGGCGATGAAAAACTTCATGTGGAGCCATCAACCCGCCGCCCGCCGCGTTGGAGGCGGGCAGCTGCGGCAGCCGACCCGTGTGGTACAGCCAGACCAGCAAGCCCGCTGCGCTCCAACCCAAAAACGCGAAGCCGTAACGCCCGAGGATGCCCCCGGCGACTTTGCCGCGGGTGTTCGCTTCCCGCCAAGCGATCGGGTTACCCGTGACTTCACGGGCGGCATGGGTACGCTCGCCGCGGTTCAGCCGGAGCTTGGCCTTCAGCGCGATCAACCACTTGGCCTCCCCCTGGCCGATCTGACGCAGGCCGAGCGCACAGCCGAGCACCATCAGCAGACTCCCGCCCAACGTCCAGGCGACAAACGCCCCGAACGGCGACCCGCGGAACGCCGCCAACAGCGCGGGGTAGTCCACGAGGACCTCCGGCGGCGGCGGCCGGTAGTCCGTCAACAAAGACGATTCGAGTACCAGGATCGGGTGCAAAGCCGTGAGCCAAGTCGTGTACGGCTCGCGGTCAAGCACCCGCAGCAAACCACGATCCAACGCGTACAACCCGACCAGGTACGCCGCGATCACGATGACGAACACGAATACCGCTTTGCGTCCCCCCGCCCGCAACACGCTCAGCGTCACCGCGACGCTGCCCACGAAGATCGCCGTGCACGCCGCGACGGCAAACGCCATGAACACCGAACCGGTCCGCACCCCGCCGAACACCAACACCACCGCGAACAACGGCAGGCCGCTGAGTAATAACGCCAAGACAAAGAACAACCGCCCCGCCAACGACCCCAACACGATCTGCAGATTGCTCAAAGGCGTGGTCAGCAAGATGTTGTAGGTCTTGCCCGACTGCTCCGACGCGATCGCCCCGGCCATGAACAGCGGCGCCAGCAGACACACGCCCAGCACCTGCCCGTAGGCGATCAAACGAAACACCTGTGAGCCGGCGATCGCGAGATTCCCCAGGCTCACGTTCTCGCCCAAGCCGCCGCCGGAAAGCAGACCAATCACCACCAGCAGCACCAGCAAGCCGAGGTAGCCCATGCGGACAAACAAGTGCTGCATCCGCCGCGACCCGCCCTCGACGATCCGCACCACCATCGGGTTCCCGGGCCCAAGCCGCCAGAAGTATCGACCGATCGCTTGCATCGCTCTATCGTAGCGAATCCGCACCAAGGTTTGGGGTCGGCTAACGCGCTTGGCTTGCCACGAAATCCGTCAAGTCTTGTTCGCGTTGCTGATACCACGCTCTTGCGTTTTCCGTGGTGACGAGTTTGAACCGCAACGCCTGGCCGGGCGTGTACTGGGCGAGGCGGTCGAGGTCGACATCGATGACGGTGGCGACACGGGGATAGCCGCCGAGCGTGGGGCGTTGACGCAGCAGAGCCAGCGGGCCGGCCGGGGTGAGTTGGATCGTGCCGTCGGCGACCGGACCGGAGGTGATCTCCGCGGGTTCGGCTGCGAGCGCCCGGGCCGAGTGTCCCTCCAAGGGGGACAAGCGCACGCCGACGTCGCTCAGGTCGCGCGTCACTTTCCATATGGGTTGAACGAGCGCTTTGGCATCGCGCAGTGTGTGATGTTCGGGGCCCGGCGTGACGCGGATCGCGCCGTCGGCGTCGGCCGTGCGGCAGATCGTTTTGAACGGCGGACGCTCCCGCCCCACGATTGCCTCGGGCGCATCAAGTCGCACGCAGACGTAGGTCCGCAGCCCACGCATCGGCGTACCCAGGACCAAGCGGTCGCCCGCCACGGCAGACGTCACGACCGCGTGTTGCACTTCGACCGCGTCACCCTCCGAGGCTCGATGCAACAGCGGCTGCACCCGGCGGGCCCCGGTCAACACGAACGCCAGCGGCTGGGTGAACACGATCTCTCGCGTGTGGATCACTTCCAAAGCGGAAGCAGCGCGGTCTTGCTCGAGCATCGCGTTGCCGACCCACATGCCGAATCGATCCATCGGCCCGCCCGGCGGATAGCCGAAGTGTTGTCGCCCGGGGTCCGGCGCAGCGGCCACCCGGCAAAGCCCCGGCTCGCTCACGGTGAGGCCGGGGATCATGACGACGACTCCGCCGGGCCTTCACGTCGCAGTCTCTCGGCCAACGCCACGGCCAGCTCCAACGCGATCGGCGAATCGCTGTGGATACACAACGTGTCGACCGCGAGGTCGCACCACTCGTCCGTAGGAAACAGGGCGACGCGACGATCGACGATCAACGACTCGGCCTGCGTCAAAGCTTCGGGCAGCGTCGATAAACACGCCGCGGGGTGCGTGCGCGGCATGAGTTCGATGCGTCCCGATTCAGCCGAGCGGTGGTAACGCCGCTCCACAAACGCCTCGGCCCACACCGTCAAGCCTTGGGCCCGCGCCGCCTCGGCCAACTCGCCGGGCACGGGGGTGATGACCGTGGCGAAACCGGCCTGTCGTAGCCAAGCCGCCAGCGATCGAGCCAAACCCGGGTCACGGTCGGCGGCGTGATAGAGCGCGCCGTGCAGCTTCACCGCCGTGGGCTCGGGGAGCACTTTTCGTTGTTCGTCCAGCGACCGCGCCAAGTCGTCGAACGACAGTTTCATCGCACGTCGGCCGAAGTGTTCGCGGTCGGGGTACGACAGGTGAGCCGAAACCAGCGTGCCGTGTTGCGCCGCCAGGCTTCGGAACACCGCCACCGACTCGGTATCCCCCGCATGGCCCCCGCACGCGAGGTTCACGATATCGGCGTGGGCGACCAGAGCGTGATCGACCGCGTGGGCCGCGCCGCGTTCGCCGGTGTCGACGTTCAACCGCAATCGGTCGGCGTGGGCCACGCTCATACTCCGCCCTCGCTCGCCGCAAAGCGTAAGTGGTCGCCGGGACGTAGCGCTTGTAGTCGTTCGGGATCGGTGGTGCCGATCAGGTTCCAACCGCCGGGCGAGTCTTGCGGGTAAACGCCGGTCTGGTCCCCGCCGATGCCGACGGCCCCGGCCGACACGCGTACCCGCGGCGACGCGAGCCGGGGCGTCGCCAACAAAGGATCAAGGCCCAGCAGATAAGGGAAATGCGGCATGAAGCCGATGGCCGCCACGGTGTACGTCGGGGCGGTGTGGCACGCCACGACTTCTTCTCGACTCAGCCCGGCATGGTCCGCGACGCGTTGCAGATCGGGACCGTCGTAATTAACCGTTAGCGTGACGGTCTGAAGCGCCGTCGATTCGTCGTGGCTTTGGTCGTCGTTCTCGGCTTCGCGCAACCACGTTTCGACTTGCGCTTGCAATCGGCCCACCTCGATCGCCAGCGGATCGAAGTGGATCGCCAAGCTGTCGTAGGCCGGAACCACATCGTGAACCTCAAGCCGCCCCTCAGCCCGCGCGCGTTCGAGCCGTCGATACGCCCGGTGGACCCGCTGGGTATTGGCCAGGCTCGGCCCGGTGCCGAGCCGCCAAAGCAGGCAGGATTCGCCGATCATCTCCATGCCTCAATTGTAAGCCCAAGGCGGACGCTACAATCCCTGACCCCATGGCCACCCTGTTCTCCGCCCGCGACCTCAGCAAGACCTACGGCACGCACACGCTGTTTACCGACGTCGCCCTGTCGATCCACGACGGCGAACGCCTCGCGCTGATCGGGCCCAACGGCTCGGGTAAATCGACGCTCCTGAAAATCATGGCCGAGCTCGAGCCGGGCGACTCGGGCGAGTTCACGCGGAAGAAAAACCTCAAGCTCGCCTACGTCGCCCAGGCCGATGAGTTCGCCGACGACGCGACGCCGATGTCGGCGGTGATGGATCGGTTGACGAAAGAGTCGGGCGTTTCGTCGATCGATGAAGACCAGAACTTCCGCGGAGCGATGGTTCTTTCGCGTTTGGGGTTCAACGACCACGACCGGCCGGTGCGATCGCTTTCGGGGGGCTGGAAGAAGCGGCTGTCGATCGCTTGTGCGTTGGCCAACGAGCCGGACGTGTTGATGCTCGACGAGCCCACGAACCACCTCGACCTCGAAGGCGTGCTCTGGCTGGAATCGTTATGCAATCCGAACACGCAGGCGGGCTTCCGGGGAGCGATGGTGTTTATCACCCACGACCGGACGTTCCTCGAATCGACCGCGACGCGGATCGTAGAGCTCAGCCGGGCGTACCCCGGCGGGACGTTCGAAGCCAAGGGCAACTACTCTGAATTCGTCCGCCGGAAGGAAGATTTTCTTGAGGCCCAGGCGGCGCAACAAACCGCGTTGGCGGGCAAGGTCCGTCGGGACAACGCATGGCTGAAGCAAGGCGTGCAGGGGCGGCAAACCCGGAACAAATCGCAGGTCGACGACGCCGCGTCCCGACGCGACGAACTCAAAAACCTCGCGGGCCGCAACAACGCGCCCAAGCAAACCACGTCGATCGACTTCCAGGCCACCGAACGCAAGACCAAGCGACTCCTGGCGGCGCACAACGTCTCCAAGTCGATGGGCGACAAACTGCTGTTCCGCGGCCTCGAGCTCGAGCTGGGGCCCGGCGACCGGCTCGGCCTGCTCGGGCCCAACGGCTCGGGCAAAACCACGCTGCTGCGTTTGCTGACCCAAGAGCTGGAACCCGACGCCGGCACGATCAAACCCGCCGCCGAGCTGCGCATCGTCAACTTCACCCAACACCGCGAAGCCCTGAACCCCACGCAGAAACTCCGCGAAGCGCTCTGCCCGGTCGGCGACACCGTGGACTACCGCGGCAAGCCGCTGCACGTCGCGTCGTGGGCCAAAAAATTCCTTTTCGATGCCGGCAAATTCAACACCTCGGTGGGCGACCTCTCCGGCGGCGAACAGGCCCGCGTGCTCATCGCCAACCTGATGCTCAAGCCCGCCGACCTGCTGATCCTCGACGAGCCGACCAACGACCTCGATATCCCCAGCCTCGAAGTGCTCGAACAAGCCCTGACCGAATTTCCGGGGGCGATCGTGCTGGTCACCCACGACCGGTTTATGCTCGATCGGCTGAGCACCGAACTCCTCGCCCTCGACGGCCAAGGCCAAACGAAACCCTTCGCCTCCTACGCCCAGTGGGCCAAGGCCCAAGCCCAATCCGCGCCGACGCCCCAACCACCCAAGGACGCAAAACCCGCCGGCTCTGGCACCGAGGATTCCGTGGATCCCTCCACCAAGACGCCAACCAAAAAAAAGCTCACCTATAAACTGCAGCACGAACTCGACGGCATGGAAGCCGCCATCCTCGAAGCCGAGGCCCAGCTCGAAACCCTCCAGACCCAGTCGGCCGACCCCGACATCATGGCCGACCGCACGCGATTTGCCCGGGTCTGCCAAGACCTCGGCGACGCCCAGCAAAAAGTCGAAACCCTCTACGCCCGCTGGGACGAGCTCGAAGAACTCGCGGCCGATTAGCCGGAAATCGAACTTTTGTCGGCTAAATGTGTGTCTTTGGTTCAGATTTGAGATTGGGGGTTGGAATTCCCATTTGATTGGAATATGCTCTGCCAGCCTGTTCGGTTGCAGTACCAAGAGATGCGGTTTTGTTTGTTGAATTGACCGACTCTCCGACGTGGAGCGAGAGAAAATGAACTTCTGTGGGTTTCGGGTTTGGGGGCTCTGTGCTTTGTTGCTCATGACCGCGGGCGTGCCGACCAACGCCACGCTGGTGGTCGATGACCTATCGGTGGCTCTGCCCGCTCCATTGACCACCGGGTTTTTCGACACCACGGTCCCCTTCGGCGAATTAACCGATAGCGCGACGTCGACGCTGACTCACGCCGACCGGCTCTTCGATGCCCGCGAGGTCACCCTGACTCAATCCTCGGGCTCGGCCGCAACCAACAACGGCCTGTTCTTCACCATCAACGCCAGCCAAGGCTTCAACATCAGCTCCAACGGTGCCGCCGGCACCATCGAGTTGACTTACTCGATGGCCGACGGCAGCACGATCGATTTCCTGACCAACGACATCAAGGAAATCACCCTCAACTCGTTCGATCTGCCTTTCGGTGAGCCACTCATTATCGACATCGACATCGAAGACAACACGGGTGCCACCGGCAGCGTCAGCCAGAGCATTACCTCGGCGGTTACGTCGTCGCTGCCCATCAATTTCCCGTTGGGCACCCTGTCGAGCCTCGATTTCTCCGAGGTCAAAATCCTGACCATCACGTTCAACCTGCCCGACGCCGGCGACTTGAACTTCGGCGACATCACCCTGATTCCCGAGCCCGGCTCGATCGCCTTGGCGGGGCTGGCTTCGGGCCTGTTGCTGGCCTCGCGTCGCCGCTTCCGCGCTTGACCAACAGTCTGCCCCTCGGGCATCGGCCTTCGGTTATTCTGTAAGGCCCGATGTTCATCCTCAAATCCACCAATCTGGTCAAGACCTACAACGGCCGAACCGTCGTCAACGAAGTCTCGTTCGATGTCGCCGAGGGCGAGATCGTCGGGCTGCTGGGCCGCAACGGCGCGGGCAAGACCACCAGCTTCCGCATGACCGTCGGCATGATCTCGCCCGACGGCGGCCAAGTGGTGTTCAACGGGCAAGACGTCACCAAGCTGCCCATGTACCAACGCGCCCAACGCGGCATGGGCTACCTCGCCCAGGAATCATCCGTGTTCCGGCGGCTGAGCGTGGAAGACAACCTCAAGGCCATCCTCGAAACCCGCCCGCTGAACAAGGCCGAGCGTAAAGCCCGGGCCGAGGAGTTGATGGCCCAGTTCGACCTGACCAAAAACCGCAAGCAGGCGGCTAGCACGCTGTCCGGCGGCGAACGGCGGAAACTCGAAATCGCCCGGGCGCTAATTTCCGAGCCGTCGCTGATCCTGCTCGACGAACCGTTCGCCGGCGTCGACCCGGTCGCAGTCGAAGAATTCCAAGACGAAATCCGCAAGCTCCGCGACGAACACGAGATCAGCATGCTCATCACCGACCACAACGTGCACAACGTTTTGGCCGTGTGCGACCGCGTCTACGTGATCAGCGAAGGCAAGGTCTTCGCCGA
>JBCCST010000049.1:0-26085 GCA_039199695.1 Planctomycetota bacterium
CGCCGAGATCAACATCGTCGGCGGGATCGTGATCAACTCGCCCGCCTCGGTGGTGAATTGATTCGACAGCGAATCCTTGCCCGAGACGAACGGCGTCTCGTAGGCCATCGCCCCGTCGTAGCACGCCTCGGCGGCGCGGACGAGTGAACCCAACTGGGCCGGGTCGTCGCAGCGCGGCCAGCAGAAGTTGTCGAGGATCGCCAGGTGACGCGGGTCGGCCCCGACGCACACCGCGTTGCGTACCGCTTCGTCGAGCGCCGCCAGCGTGGCCCAGTACGAGTCGCCGTCGATTGCGGTGCCGTCGGCGGTGGCCTTTTCCGAGAGGTACGGGGCGAGGCCGTTGGAGAGCGTGATGCCTTTCGTGGAGTCGAGCTTGGGGCGGATCACCGCGCCATCGGACGGGCCGTCTTGCTCGGGGCCCACGAGCGGTTTGACGACGCTGCCGGCCTGCACCTCGTGGTCGTACTGGCGGATGATCCAGTGCTTGGAGGCGATGTTGGGGTGCGATAGCAAAGTGACGAGTGACGAGTGAACAGTCATGAGTGATGCTGATGGATCGCGTTTCCACTCATCACTGTTCACTGTTAACTCGTCACTCGTGGCCGCAGGCCACGTCGCTTCGCGCGTCGGCGTGGGGATGCCGTCGTGCATGAAGCCCATGGCGAGTCGGCCGACTTCTTCGCCGTGCCAAGTCAGCAATAGCGTGGGTACGTTTTGGTCTTCATTGTTTCCGGGGGCCGGGGCTTGGTAGCCGAACTCGCCGAGGTCGCAGAACGGCACGTCTTCGGCCTCGGCCAGCTTCCGCAGCGATTCGACGTTCGCGGCGGGCACGGCCAGCGGCATGCGTTCCTGCGCTTCGCTGATCCACACCTCGGTGTAAGTCAGCCCATCGTATTTCAGCGGCGCGGTGTCGAGCGTGACTTTTGCGCCGACTTTCTCCGCCATCTCGCCCACGGCCGAGCTGAACCCGCCGGCGCCGCAGTCCGAGATGGCGTTGAACAGGCAGCGGGCCTCGCCGGTCTGCGGGTCGACGTAGTCGCGGGCCTGGAGGATCACGTCGAGGGTTTTCTTCTCGGTGATCGCGTTGCCGATCTGCACGGCGTGGGAGAACTCGTCGGCGTGGGTGTCGGTGAGTTCAGCGGAGCTGAACGTCGCGCCATGGATACCGTCGCGGCCGGTCGCGCCGCCGAGGATGATGATGCGGTCGCCGGGCTGGGCGTCGCCGAAGCACTTATCGAGCGGGATGATACCGACGCAGCCGGCGTAGACCAGCGGGTTGGCGACGTAGTCGTCGTGGAAATACACCGCGCCGTTGACGGTGGGGATGCCCATGCGGTTGCCGTAGTCGCGGACGCCGTCGACGACGCGTTGGAGGGTGCGTTTGGGGTGGATCACGCCGTTGGGCAGGTCGCCTGGTTCGGCGTCGGGGAACGCGACGCAGAAGGTGTCGGTGTTCGCGATCGGCTTGGCGGAGAGGCCGGTACCCATGATATCGCGGATGCAGCCGCCGATGCCGGTGGCCGCGCCGCCGTAGGGCTCGAGGGCCGAGGGGTGGTTGTGGGTTTCGACCTTGATCGCGATGCCGTCGGTGTCGTCGAAGCGGACGATGCCGGCGTTGTCGTCGAAGACGCTGACGAGCCAGTCTTCGCGGTCCGTGCCTTGCCATTTCTTCTTGAGGTCGAAGGTCGCGGCGGCGACGGTGGTTTTGAGCAGGTTGTGGATCGTAACCGTGCCGTCGTCGGCGATCTCGTGGCCGGCCTTGCCGCGGAAGATGTCGAGCGATTCCTTGTCGGTGGTCGTGTACGACACCGTGGACTTCAGCGTCTTGTGCACGCAGTGCTCGGACCATGTCTGGGCGAGCGTTTCGAGTTCGACGTCGGTGGGTTCGCGCTCTGCTTCTTGGTAGTACCGCTGGATCTCGCGCATCTCGTCGAGCGAGAGGAACAGGTGCGCCTCGCGCGACATGACTTCTAACGCCGCGTCGTCGAGGTCGCGGATGGGGATGTGGGTGAGCTTGAAGTCGTAAGCGCCGCCGCGGACGAACGCGGCGGGCGTGTAGGGATCGAGGTGGACCGATTGGACCACAGTGTTGGCGAGTTGGGTCTCGGCAAACCCCCGGAAGTCGTCGGCGGTCGGCGGAGGTGCTTGGTCCTGCGTTTCCGAGTCCAGCGAAAAATCGTACCGCGTCCCCGTGCGGACCTGGACGTCGTTGAGCGTGGGTAGCATCTCGCGGATCGCGTCCTGCGTCGACTCGGCCACCGGGTCCATCACGCCCGGCAGGTAGTGGACCTCGACCGACACGGCATCTTCGACATCCGACACCCCCAGAAGGGCGGTCTGGTTGATCGGGTCGGCGAGCAGTTCGTCGGCGATCTGCCGGGCGTCGGCGTCGGAGAGGGCGGCTTCGATGAGGAACACCGCCGCGGTGCCGACGGCGGTCACGGCCGGGCCGAGGTGGCTCTGGGCTTGGGGGAGCGTGGCGTGGCCGAGCGTGTCCGCGTGACCCGGTTGGGCCCGGACTTCGACCCGGATGATGCGGCGGACGGCGGGCGAAACGGCGTGATCGAGGGCGGTCATGCGGGGATGATACGGCACAACGCGGCGGGCTGTGAGGCACGCGTAAAACGCATGCGTTCTGCCGCTTCGGTTTGTCGCCAACCAACGATGGCGGGCGCCCGAGTCAAGGTGAAATCGTCACATCCGGCAGCCGACCGATCCGGCCCACGAACGTGAACCACTGATACTTCTCGCGGAGGTCCGCCACGCCCGGCGGGAGGGCGGGGTCCTCGGTGCGGAGGATGGCTTTGTACACCGGCAGAAAAACCAGGCCGTCTTCATCCGTGGTCAGGTGCGGGAACACCAGCACCACCGAGCGGTCGAGTTGATCGTCGACGATCTGGTCGGCGGCAAAGGCCAAGGTGTCGATCGGCTGATCTGTGGCCGAGTCCCCGTCGGGCGTGACGTGGTGCCGCATCAACACCGCAGGGGCATCACGGAACGCGGCGGTGTAGTACGGCTCGGCCGCCTCGGGGTCGCCGGCGAGCTCGTGCCAGGTCGCGAGGAGGAATTGGCCGTAGAACAGATCGGGACGCTCGGCGACCTCGGCTTCGAGTTGTTGCCGGGTGTTGTCGAAGGTGAACACTTCCCGCGGCTGCTTGGCCAGCGTCATGCAACGGATCACCGCGAGTTGGTGGCCCGGCTCGATGTGGAAGCCCAGGTCTTTATAGACCTCGTTGGTGCGGGCGCTGGACATCATCGGCCGTTCGAGAGATTTAAACGCGGTGTAAAACGTCCGCGGCCAGGCATGGCGATCGGCCCAAACGAAAGGATCGTTGTCTTTATCCTGCTCGGGCAGCAGCAACGCGATCGTCACGACGATCGCGGGCACGATGAGAAACAGACTTAACGTCGCCGCGACAACCCAAGGCCCTTTGATGGTAAGCGTCGGACGCTCTGCTGCGGGCTTGCTTGGGGGTGGGTGTTGAGGGGCTTCGTTGGCCATGGCGGGTTACAACACACCATAGGCTTCGAGTTGCCGGGTGACCGCCGGGATGGGGTTGTCGGTGTCGCGGGAAACGAGCTCGGCCCGCCAACCGCGGGCCGCGGCGGCGTCGATGTTTTCCTCAAGATCATCGAAGAACAGGATGTGCTCGGGGGCGACGCCCGTGCCGTCTTCGACGTACCGGTAGATCGCGGGGTCGGGCTTGGCCAGGCCGAGGATCTGGCTGCCCAGCGGGTAGTCGAACAGTTCGAGCGGGAGGTACGACGGGTGCTCCCGGCTGGAAAACATCTGCCAGTGGTGGGCGTTGGTGTTGCTGAGGCAACCCACCTTCACCGGCAGCAGCGACAGCCGATCCAGCAACGCGATCGCGCCGGGGAACGCCTCGATCAGCACGGCTTCCGTGACGCGGCGCACCTCGTCGGGCCGAACCTCGGCCAGCTTCGCGGCGGTCGCAAAAAACTCGACGACGGTGACCTTCCCGGTCTCGAAATGATCGAACAACTCGGCCAGCGGATGGTGGCTGCCGCGGGCGGCCTTGGTCGACAGGTCGCCGGTGAGTCCGGCCAACTCGGGCAGCCCCGCGCGCGTCGCGGCGTGGTCCCAGTCGTCGGCGATGCGCAGCAACACCCGGCCGAGGTCGAAGACGACGAGATCGATTTTTGATTTTTGATTGAGGATTTTGGATTGAGTCATGAAACGTCTTGACAGGGATCCTTGAGGAATAAATCAAAAATCATCGATCTAAAATCAAAAATAATCGGATCACTGTCGACCTTCGATCGCACACAGCAGCACCGCGGCGGCGAGGCCGAGGCGCGGGTCGAGCAGGTTTTGGGTGTCGGGCGTGAAGTCGAGGTTGATCTTCTGGATGAAGGGGTTGAAATTCTGCTTGAACGTCGCGACGAGTTGGCCGTTCCACGTGGCGGTGTAGGCCTGGGGCATGAAGGTGGAGGCGGCTTCGATCGTGCGGCGGACGACGGCCTTGAGCATCGAGTCTTCTTCGATCTTGCCGACCTCCTGGCCGTGCTCGTTGAGGAACAGCCACTCGTCCTTGAGCATCGACTTGAAGCCCTTGCGTTTGAGCGCGCCGACGGTTTCGTTCGTGGTCGGGTCGAAGACGTCGTAGGTGCCGGCGATATCCCAGACGCTCTTGGTTTTGATGCGCAAGACTTCCTCGCCCATCGATTCATCCGAGTAGATACGGATGTCTTCCTTGAGCTTGAACGCTTTCTGCTTCGAGAACAACACGACGTTGCCTTCGGGGTCGAAGATGTGGAAGCTCGCGCCGAAGAGCTTGAAGAACTTGCGGCGGAGTTGGTAGTTTTCGAAGGCGTAGCGTTCGGCGATGTCCAAGGTGGAACCCCCTGTGTCGGTGGATGAAGCGAGGCGTTCGGGTCAGCCGCGGATTTGGCCGTCACCGCGGGCGACCCATTTGTAGGTGGTCAGGTCTTCGGCGCCCATGGGGCCGCGGCTGTGGAGTTTGTCGGTGGAGATGCCGATCTCGGCCCCGAGGCCGTACTGCTGGCCGTCGGAGAAGCGGGTGGAGCAGTTGACCATCGCGTTGGCGGTGTCGACCGACTGCACGAAGCGGTCGGCGGCGGCGAGGTCGTTGGTGATGATCGCGTCGGTGTGTTTGCTGCCGTAGCGGTTGATGTGGGCCACGGCGTCGTCGAGGGTGTCGACCACGCGGACCGCGACGATCAGGTCCAGGTATTCTTCGGACCAGTCCGACTCGGCGGCGGGCTTGGCCCCTGGGAGCACGCTCATCGTTCGGGTATCGCCGCGTAGTTCGCAGCCTTTGGCCAAGAGCGCTTCGCCGACCTTTTGCACCAGCCCCGACTCCACGCAGTCCTGGTGGAACAGGATGGTCTCGGCGGCGTTGCAGACGCCGGTGCGTTGGGTCTTGGCGTTGACGGCGATGTCGATGGCCATCTGCTCATCCGCGTCTTGATCGATGTAGACGTGGCAGTTGCCGGTGTAGTGCTTGATGACGGGGATGCGCGATTGTTCGACGACGGCGCGGATGAGCGACTCGCCGCCGCGGGGGATGCAGACGTCGAGGAGTTCGTCGAGCTTGAGCAGTTCGCCGACGGCGGCGCGGTCGGTGGTCGCGACCAGTTGCACCGCGTCTTCGGGGACGCCGGCCTTAGCCAGGCCTTGCTTCACGCAATCCGCGATCGCGGCGTTGGAGTGCAGGGCTTCCTTGCCGCCGCGGAGGACGGCGGCGTTGCCGGATTTGAGGCACAGCGCCGCGGCGTCGCAGGTCACGTTGGGCCGGGACTCGAAGATGATCAAGACGGTACCGAGCGGTACGCGGACCTTGGAGAGTTGGATGCCGTTGGGCAGGACGCGGCCGTCGAGGATCCGGCCGACGGGGTCGGTCTGGTCGGCGATCTGGCGTACGGCATCGGCCATGTTGGCGATGCGGGCGTCGTCGAGGGCGAGCCGATCGAGCATCGCGGACGCCAGGCCGTTTTCACGGCCCGCGGCGAGGTCCTTGGCGTTGGCGGCTTTGATCGTTTCGGTCGCGGCGATCAGGGCGTCGGCGGTGTGGCGCAGCGCCTCGTCGCGCACCCGGCCGGGCACGGCGGTCAGGGCCAACGCGGCCTTCCGCGCCGCCTGGGCAAGTTCCAGGCAGTAGGCGGGCACGTCGGCGATTCCGGGGGCGGGAGTGGGGGTGGCGGTCGTCATCAGACCCGCATCGTAGCGGCGGGGCGGGCGGCAGGTCTAGTTTGAGGATGGGGGCATGCGGACTGAAGTCCGCACGCCGAGCGTCCGACGTGGAAGGTGAGTGGTTACGCCGAAGGTTAGCCGCCGGCGGGCGCCTCTCGGCGCAGGACGGTGATTCGCATCGCACCGGGGGGGCGTACCGCGGTGACCCCGGGGGGGAGAATTAGAACGGGGGTCACCGATCGCGTCTGCTCGATTCTTGAGACGTCCGGGATGATAAGTTCGGCTCGGATGTCGATCTCTCCGTTGCGGATACGAGCGATGGTGTCGGCGGGGCCTTGTAGTCCAACGTCGAGGAGGAAGGGGGATGGCTCCTCGGGGGCGACGGTATAGCGGCGTTGCACGTCGACCGGGAGATTGACGAAGAGCGGTACCGTATCAACCACGAACTCGTCCGTTTCATTTTCCAGCCTGTAGTTCACCCGGACATCACGGACCGGAGCCGTTACCCACGAGCTTCGTAGGTCTAAGATGTCGGGATAGCGTAAGGCGACGTTGGGCTCGATCCGCTCAAGCCCCGTGCCTTCCCCCGCATTGGTTGGAATGAGCTGGGCTTCGACGACGGCCTGATCGCGTAAACCGTCGATGATCTCTTGCGGGGCCGTGACCGTGACGAAAGCCGGGTCGGGCTGGGGCTCGCCGCTGATGTTCAAGCCGGCTTCGCTTTGCACGACCACCGGCAGTTCGATGGTTTCCAGCGGCTGGATGGTCACGTTGATCGTCTCGGGTTCGACGGTAAGTTCGGTGATCCCGATGTCGCCGAGGCCGGCACGGATGAGGACTTCGTCGAGGATGAGGGTGCGTTCGGTTTTCTCCGTGACATCCGTGACATCGATCTCGTGGATCAGCGGGACGCCGGCGGTGTCGTTGAACTGTTGGATCTGGCCGGACGAGGCGCGGTAGCTGACGCGGACGGTCGCGGCGTCGGGGGTGATGGCGTAGTTCTCGGTGGCTTCGGTGATGCGCAGCTGGAGCGACTGGCCCGAGCGTTCCTGGAGGACGGTGGCCTCGGCGTAGAGCCAGACGAGCACCGAGATGATGGTGACGACGATCCAGGTCTCGACTTTCTCGTGGGGCTTGCGTTTGGCCATGGGGGAGGTTGGAAGTACGAAGTTTGAGGCGAGTTGTCGGAGGATCCGGGGCTTTTTCGCTGCGGTCCGCTGCATCCGGCTGGGGTCAGGCGGCGGGTTTGGGTTTGCTGGGCGAGGCTTGCGGAGGCGTACCTTCGTCGCTGTCGGTTTCCGGCTGGTCGAGGGTGACGTCGGACATGCCCTTGGACAGCACCCGGCGGAGGTCTTCGATGGTCAGGTGGCGGGTGAGGACGCCGCGCTCGGCGACGCTGATCGTGCCGGTCTCTTCGGAGACCACGAGGATCAGCGAGTCGACTTCGCTGGACAGCCCGATGGCGGCGCGGTGACGCGAGCCGAGCTCCTGCTCGACGCTGTCGCCCTCGGCCAGTGGGAACTGCACGCCCGCCGCGACGATGCGGTCGCCGCGGATGACCACGCCCATGTCGTGCAACGCGCTGCCGGGCCAGAAGATCGTGTTGAGCAGTTCTTTGGACACGTCGGCATCGACGCGGATGCCGGCTTCGACGATCCCGCCGAGCCCGACTTGGCGTTCGATCGCCAGCAGCGCCCCGACTTTGTTGCGGGACAGGTATTGGATCGACCCGAGCAGTTCTTCGACCACGCGAGCTTTGCGCAGCCCGGTCTGGCGGAAGAACCGCGTCTCGCCCAGCCGGACCAACGCCCGGCGGATCTCCGGCTGGAACACGATCACCAACGCGATCGAGACAAAGCCCAGGAATCCGGAATAGAGGAAGCTCAGGCGTTCGAGCTGGTTGGCCCCGCCGAAGATCTGGATGGTGAGGGTGCCGATGATCAGAATAATCGCGACGCCCTTGATGACCCGGGCCCCGCGGGTGCCGCGGAGGAAGCGCAGGATCAGGTAGACCACGACCCAGATCACCGCCAACTCGAAACAGACCGCCCACAATTCGTTTTCTAAATAGTTCTGCACCCGGGCCCAGACCTGGTTGAAGTTGTCCAACAGGTTGTTTAGCAGGCGGTCGGGCATGAGTCGTCGAGGTCAGGCGGGGGACGCGGGTCGGTTCGGGGAGTCGAGTCACGCAGACGTATGTGTCTATCGGCTGGCGTCGGGGTGATGGACGCAAATCGGCGTGGCGGGGCGGGCTTCCGATAATGTTAGGTCCCCCGAACTGGCCGGAAGGGTGCAAGATAGCATCGACCGCGGCGTTATACTTGTCTGCCCCGGCGTTTCGCCGAGGTTTTGTCCTTTCTTTCCGACTGCCGAACTTTGCCCATGCACCAGCTCGAACGCCTCCGGTCGAACATCAAGTCCTGCTTCCTGGGCAACCAACAGGCGATCGACCGGGTGATCGTGTGTCTGCTGGCCAAGGGGCACGTCTTGATCGAAGACGTGCCGGGGGTGGGCAAGACGACGTTGGCCATCGCGCTCAGTAAATCGCTCGACGGCAGCCTCGCCCGCATCCAACTCACCCCCGACATGCTCCCGGCCGACATCCTGGGCGTCACCATCTGGGACCAGCAGAAGGCCGAGTTCAGCTTCAAGCCCGGCCCGATCTTTTCCAACGTCGTCCTCGCCGACGAAATCAACCGCACCACCCCGCGGACCCAGTCGGCCCTGCTCGAAGCGATGAACGAATCCCAGGTCTCGATGGACGGCATCACCCGCCGACTCCTCGACCCGTTCATCGTGATCGCCACGCAGAACCCCGTTGAGTTCGAGGGCACCTACTTCTTGCCCGAGTCGCAACTCGACCGGTTCCTCATGCGGATCACCCTCGGTTACCCCAGCCCGGCCGACGAGGCCCGCGTGCTTACGCTCGATCCCCGCCGGACCGCGCTGGCGGAACTCAAGCCGGTGATGACCGCGCAGGAACTGGTCGAGTTGCAGACCCAGGCCGACGCGGTCACGGTCGACAAGACGCTGGTGGATTACGTGGTCGCCATCGCCAACGCGACGCGCACCCACGACCAGCTCCAGATCGGCGTCAGCCCCCGCGGCTCGCTCGCCCTGATCCGCGCGGTCAAGGCCACGGCGCTCGTCCACGGCCGCGACTACGCCACGCCCGATGATGTCACCACCAACGTCCAACCCGTCTTCGCCCACCGCTGCGTCACCAAGACCTACATGCACGAAACCGACGGCGTCGCCAGCCACCGCGTGCTCAAAGACATCCTCGAATCCGTGCCCAGCCCCGTTTGATTCTTTTCCCTATGCGGGGCTGCATTAGCCCCGGGTCAATGACCCGGGGTGCCGCGGCTGACGCCTAACGATCACCTCAACTTCTTTGCGTCAAGCAAGGTGAATCTAGCTTGCAGACTTCACCAACACCCGCGCCGCCGCCGCCGTCCCCAACGTCACCGGCGTCTGTCCGTCGGGCTCGACCGTCACCGCGTCGGCGTGGGGCAGCCGTTCGGTGATGCGTAGCGTGGTGCCGGGCATCAGGCCGTGGGCCTCGGCGAAGCGCAGAAACTCGGGATCGTGGTCGACGATCCGCACGACGGTCAGCGGTTGATGTTCGGCGGCCGTGTCGAGCCCTCGCGAATCGTCGTGGACCAGGGGTTGATCGGCCCGCGGGATCGGCGAGCCGTGCGGGTCGGCCGTGGGGTGGCCCAACAGTTCATCGATGCGGTCCAGCACCTTGTCGGAGATTGTGTGCTCGAGTTCTTCCGCTTCCTCGTGGACCTCGGCCCAGTCCATGTGCAAGACCTCGACCAGGAAGAGCTCGACCAGCCGGTGGCGACGCAGCACGCGGTGGGCCAAGCGTCGCCCGGCGGGCGTCAACTCGACGCCGGCCCGCGGGGCGTAATGAAGCAAGTCCGCCTCGGCGAGCGACTTCACCATCGTGGTTGCGGTGCCGGGGGTCACGCCGACGGCCTCGGCCAGCCGACCCATGGGGACCAACCCGTCGCCGCCACGCCGCGTCTGCTCCAGGCAGATCTGCTTCAAATAGTTTTCGACGGTGACGCTGGGCATGGGCGAATCATACCCCGGAGTTGACAGGGCCTACGTGGGGAAGATAAAGTTTGTCAGGTAATTTTGATTATTCAAAGTAAAAAATAAGGTAAATCAAAATATGAAGCTGCTGTACGTTTTTCCCCTCTTGTCGCTGTCTTTTCCGTTGTCAGCCCAAGACGCTGAAAATCCGCCGACTTCCACGGAGAGCGGGACCGCGCAGGTCGAGGCCCCGCCCGAGTCCGAGCGAGCAATCCGAAGCGGTCTACCTTTCGGGTTGGATCGGTGGGGCGAGCGCATCGCCGAGCAGGGGGTCACCGTTGAGGCCAGCGTCACCGCCGACTACTCGGTGGTCCTCGACGGCGGGGTCGACGACGGCGCTGACGCGTTCAGGCACCTGACCGCGGTCGGCGTGACGCTCGATACCGAACGCCTCTTTGAACACCCCGGCGGAACCGTCTTCGCCGACTTCGTCACCAAGAACGGCCAGGACGGCTCGGAAGAGGTCGGCGACTTCCAAGCCTTCTCCAACATCGACGAGGCCGACTTCACCACGATCTACGAGGTCTGGTACCAGCAGGAGTTTTTTGACGGCCGACTCCGCCTCAAACTGGGCAAGGTCGATGTCAACAACGAGTTTGCCTTTGTCGAAAACGCCGGCGAGTTCATCAACTCTTCGGCGGGGTTCAGCCCCACGATCTTCGTGTTGCCCACCTACCCCGACCCCGCGTTGGGGGCGAGCGTGTCGGCGTACGACGACTCGGGCGTCTACGCCAGCGGCGGCGTGTACGACGGAGCCGCCCAAGAGGGATTCGCCACCGGGCAACGCGGTTTTTCTACTCTTTTCGGCGAGCCTTCCGACTTGTTCCTAATCGGTGAATTCGGCGTGGCCCACGAAGCCTCGTTCGGCCCCGGCCGGGTCGCGGTCGGCATCTGGCACCACACCGGTACGTTCGACCGTTTCGACGGCGGCCAAGAATCAGGCACGACCGGCGGCTACTTTGTCTTGGACCAAACGGTTTATCAAACCAACCCCGGCGATCCGGACGACGCGAGAGGGATCGGCGTGTTTGCGCAGTACGGCTGGGCCGACGGCGCGGTGAGCGAGGCCGAGCATCACGCTTCGCTCGGCGGCCAGTGGTTCGGTCCGTTGCCCGATCGGCCGGACGACGTGTTGGGGTTGATGGTCAGCCCGGTGTGGTTTTCGGACGAGCCGGGGGCGGGTTTTACCGAAGACGCTGAGTGGGCGTTCGAGGCGTTTGTAAAGTTCCAGGTGACGCCTTGGCTCTCGATCAAACCCGATCTGCAGTACATCATCCACCCCGGCGGCGACGCGACGGTTGACGACGCGTTGGTCGGCACGCTGCGGCTGGAACTCGCTTTTTGAATCTTCATCTAACCAGGGTTTGCCGTTGGCCTCCGCCCTTTGATCTTGATACCCTGACGAACTTTGAAAGACCCAAATATGACTTTTTATCACCAAAAACAAGCCCTTTTCTCGCGTTTATCCGTCGGTTCGCTGGCGTTTTTGCTGGCCTTCGGATTGATCGTGGGTGGTTGCGGCAACGCCGATGACCCGGCCGACGCCGCAGAGGCCGATGAGAATAAGCCGACCGTCGTCGCCACCACCACCATGCTCGACGACTTGGCCCGTACCCTCGGCGGCGACCGCGTTGACGTCGTCGGCCTCATGAAGCCCGGCCAAGACCCCCACCAGTACGACGTGCTGCCGCGGGACGCCCAGACCATTGCCAAGGCCGATTTAGTCGTGGCCAACGGCCTGAACCTTGAAGCCACGCTGCACGACGTCATCGAAAATAATGCCAAGGGCAAGATCGTCTACGCCGCCGAGCAGGACGGGATCGAGACGCTGGGCTCGGAAGACTACGAGGGCGCCCCCGATCCGCACTGCTGGATGGACGTGTCGATGTGGAAGCTCTATGTGGCCGCGGTCCGCGACGGGTTGATCGAGATCGACCCGGATGGGCGGGCCGAGTACGAAGCCACCGCCGAAGCTTATTTGGCGGAGCTCGACGAGTTGCAGGCATGGATCAGCGAGCGTTTCGCCGAGGTGCCCGAAACGCAGCGCGTCATCATCACCAGCCACGACGCGTTCAACTACTTCGGCGCGGCCAACAACATCGAGGTCCACGGCGTCATCGGCATCAGCACCGAACAAGCCCCACGCCCGCAGGACCTGACCGTTCTCGAAAACCTGGTCCGCGACCGTAACGTCAAGGCGTTATTCATCGAAAGCTCGGTCAGCCCAGCGCTCAACGCGATGGTCGAGAAGGTCGCCGAGCAAACCGGGACCAACGTCGGCGGCACGCTCTATAGCGACTCGCTCGGCCAACCCGGCAGCGGGGCGGACACCTACATCGGCATGATGAAACACAACGTGAGCACCGTGGTGGAGGCGCTGAAGTAAAGACGAATCCTAAAAACGTAACCGCAGATTTCACAGATTGACGCCGATTAGTTTTCTTTGATTTTTGATCTGCGTCCATCTGCGAAATCTGCGGTTCCTGCCTTGCCCGCCATGACCAACTCACCCCTCCCGCTCCAAGCCACCGACGTCACCGTCGCCTACGACGCCCGGCCCGTGCTGCGCTCGGTGTCGTTCAGCCTCGGCCCCGGCCAGATGCTGGGCATCGTCGGGCCCAACGGCGCGGGCAAGTCCACGCTGCTCAAATCGCTGCTGGGGCTGATCGCGCCCGACTTCGGCTCGGTGAAGGTCTTCGGCCAATCGGTCGACGACGTCCGCCACCGCATCGCCTACGTCCCGCAGACCGAGGGCGTCGACTGGGACTTCCCGATCACCGTCCGCGAGGTCGTGTTGATGGGGCGGTACGGGCAGAAGGGCTGGTACGGCCGACCCAACCGCGACGACCGCGACCGCGCCCACGAAGCACTCGAGAAAGTCGGCATGATCAAGTACGCCCGCCGCCACATCCGCCAGCTTTCCGGCGGCCAGCAACGCCGGGTGTTTTTAGCCCGGGCGTTGTGCCAGGGTGCGGAGTTGCTGCTGCTCGACGAGCCGTTCGCCGGCGTCGACGCCGCGACCGAGAAAGCGATCTTTGTGCTGATCGATCAGATGGCCGCTGAGGGCAAGTCGCTGTTGGTGGTGAACCACGACTTGTCGATCCTCGATCGATTCGATCGCGTGTTGTTGCTGAATCAGCGGGTGATCGCGTTCGGCCCGCCGGACGTGACCGTGACCGAAGCGAACCTGCGTGCGACCTACGGCGGCCGGCTGTCGCTGCTCGACGAGGCGGACGAAACCCTGCGTCAACGAAGGAAGACCCGTGACCCCCACCTTGCTCGCACTACTTGACTGGGACCACAGCCAGTGGCTGGCGCCGTGGTCCGGCCAGTGGATCGCCGAGACGGTCTGCAGCATGCTCGTGGGCCTGGCCTGCGGCGTGCTGGGGGTGTTCGTGGTGCTGCGCCGCATGGCGTTGATCGGTGATGCGCTTTCGCACGCGGTCCTTCCGGGGGTGGTGTTGGCGTTCATGATCGGGGGGATCGCGTGGTCGCAGTGGGGCGTCGACGAGAGCGGGGCGGTGACCAACACGGCCGCGGCGTGGGCCGGCCCGAAGATCGCCTGGCTGATCGAAGAGGTGTCGCAACCCGTCCTGCTCTTGATCGGCGCGACGGTCACCGGGCTCATCACCGCGGTGTTGATCAACGTGGTGGTCCGCTTCAGCCGGACCAAGGAAGACTCATCCATCGGCATCGTGTTCACCGCGATGTTCGCGCTGGGCATCGTCATGATCAGCGCGCTGCCGCAGAGCGTGCACTTCGACCTCAAGTGTTTTCTGTTTGGTGATCCGCTGGCGATCAACGACGACGACTTGAAGATGATGGGGATCATCTGCCCGGCCGTGCTGTTGACGGTCGCCATCTTGTACTACCGCCTGAAACTGGTCAGCTTCGACCCGCTGGTCGCGGCGGCGATGGGCGTGAGCGTGGCGGCGATGCATTACCTGATCATGGGGATGCTTTCGGTCACGGTCGTCGCGGGGCTTAAGACCACGGGCGTCGTGTTGGTCGTCGCGATGGTGATCACGCCCGCTTCGGCGGCTTACCAACTGACGAATCGGTTCGGGGTGATGCTGGTGTTGGCCGGCGTGTTTGGGGCGGTGTCGGCGGGGGTGGGGATGTCGGTCGCGTTTGTCGCCAACTCGCCGACGGGACCGGCGATGGTGCTGGTGGCGGTCGCGCTGTTCGGGCTGTCGGTCGTCTTCAGCCCGAGCCACGGCGTGGTTTTCGACCGGATCCGCCGGTTCAAGCTCGCCCGCCACGTCGAGAACGAAGACGTGCTCAAGGCGATCTACCGCCTGGGCCCGCAGCCGCGCGGCCGATTCCACGACACGCTGCAGCAGCAAACCCGTCTGGCCGCTCGCCGAATCCACGCGGCGCTGCGGCGGCTACGTGGCGAGCAGCTCATCGTCGACCAGGGTGACACGTTCACGCTCACGCCCGCCGGCGTCCGCCACGCCGAGACGATGGTTCGCGCCCACCGGCTGTGGGAGACCTATCTCGCGGACCGCTTGGGTGTATCCCCCGACGAGGTGCACCTCGAGGCCGAGCGCTTGGAACACGTCCACGACATCGCCGAACGCCTCGACGAAACGCTGGGCCACCCCGAGGTCGATCCCCACGGCTCGGCGATCCCCCGGCGACGCGACGACGACGAAGACGACGCCGGGCCCCGCTCGCCGTTGTTCCCCCATGGCTAGCGAACCGCGTCGGCCTCCGTCTTCAATCCTTCGCAATCTTTTTTCGATCACGGGAACCCCGCGTGGTTTCGCGCGTCTATCGGGGGGTGCTTATCCCTCTCGACGCGGAGAACCTGCTGATGAAACCTCTTGGCCGAATGTTGTTGATACCCGTGATGATGATCGCGCTACTTGTGCCGAGCCTGGCCGAGGCGCGGATCAAGCTGATCACGCTGCCGGTCCGCGAACGGGTCGAGATTCAACTCGATCACGACACCGCGACCTTGGTCGAAGAAGAACGCGTCGTGCCGCTCGTGCAGGGCGTGAACCAGGTCGATTTTTCGTGGGCCAATACGCAGATCGATCCGAGCACGATTGTCTTCCGGGTGCTCGGCCCCCCGGCCCCGGAAAGCGGTGACGTTGACACGCCCGAGGTCAACGTGCTTTCGGTCACCTACCCGCCCGGCGAAAACGCCTTGGTTTGGCAGGTCTCTTCGTCCGCCTCGACTTCCGTCACCGTCCGCATCAGCTACCTGATCGGCGGCCTGACCAAGGGGTTCAACTACCGCGCGGTGGCGGCGTACGACGAATCGACGCTGACGCTCAGCCAGTACATCCGCGTGCAGAACTTCGCCGGCGAAGCCTACGACGACACCGAGATCTACGCCGGGTTGGGCGACACGTTCCTCAAGCCCATCGGCGTCAACGAGACGAAGCAGATGCTCGTCGAACGCTTCGAAAACCTGCCGGTAAAGAAGACCTATACCGCGGACCTGCACCGTTTTGGTTGGTTGGATCAGACCCAGTACAAGCTCCGCGTGCCGATGCACTACCGCATCGAAAACGCCGCGGACGCCGGGCTCGGCCAAGCGGCGCTGCCGGCGGGTAAGGTTCGCATCTTCCAGAAGGATTCCCCCGACGGCGAAACGCCCGGCGGCGCGACCACCGCGTTCCTCGGTGAAGACTTTGCCCCCCACACACCCATCGGCAACCACGCCGACCTGTTCCTCGGCGTCGCCCAGGACATCGTGGTCAAACGCACCGTCGAAGCCCGGAAAGACGACCGCCTCGCGGGCAACCTCTATGACCGCCGGGTCACGATGAAATACGAGATCGAAAACTTTAAGGACGAGGCGGTCACGCTGAACCTGGCCGAGCAGATCGAAGCCCTGCGACGCGAGTTGGGCTTAGCGTCCGGTCAATCGGCCGAGTGGGTGCTCGGCGAGGCCACCACGATGCGAGACGGCCTGATCATCGACGAGACCAACCAGCAACAGATCACGTTCGCCGTTGACCTGCCCGCCCGCAACGGCGACGAGGCCGAGAAGATCACGCACACGCTGGAAATCGTATTCAAGAATCAGTGGTAGAGAAATTTCGGATTTCCGATTTCAAGTTTCAGATGTTCTAAACACCATAAACCGTTTTCTGAAGCCCGCTTGCGGCTTAGCGAGATACCCCCATGAAACGCATCGTTGTCCTTTTCGTCTTCCTTGGCCTGCTCGGTTTCCTTAGTGAGTCCTCTGCCGTCGCCAAGAACATCGATCTTTCGACCGTGCCCGATCGCGACACGGTGCAGCTGACGATCTACAACTCGGCCGATCTCACGCTGGTCCGCGAGACGCGGAAGATCGTGTTCCGCGACGGCAACAACCCGCTGCAGTTTTCCTGGGCCAACACCTTGATTGATCCGACGTCAGTGCAGCTGCGCTTCTTGAATCACGCGGACAAGCTCGACGTGCTCGACACGACGTTCCCCCACGATCGGCCGCAGGTTTTGGTCTGGAACGTGGGCAGCGAACACGCCGGCGAAGCCACGATCGAGATCAGCTACTTCACCTCGGGCGTGTCGTGGTCGGCCGACTACACCGTCATCGCCAACGCCGACGAATCCGCCGCGAGCGTCGAGGGCTACGTCACCGTGTCCAACCAGTCGGGTGAAGACTACGAGAACGCCGAGGTCCGTCTGGTGGTAGGCACGATCAACCTCGTCGAGCAGATCGCCGAGCTGGCCCGCAACGCCGGGCGCGACCCGAGCGAGCTTTCACGGCGTGAACAGAATTTCTACCAACTTGACGCGGCCCGGCGTTCGGTGGCGATGGCTGATTTGCTCATGGCCGAATCAGCCGCCGTGCCCGCCTCACCCGCGCCCAAGCGGATCGTCAAGCAGGGCTTGTCGGAGTACTTCATCTTCGCCATTGAGGGCACTGAAGACATCGGCCACAACTCGCGCAAACGCCTGGCCAGCTTTGCTGCCGACGCCGCGCCGCTGAAAGTCCAGTACCGCTACCGCCCCCGTGAGTACGGCGATCAACTCGTCCGCCTGTTCCTCATGACCAACGACACCGCGTCCGACATGGGCGTCAGCCCGCTGCCCGACGGCCAGGTCCGCATCTTCCGTCAGAAAGATGACGGCACTTCCGGGGGCGGCAAGGGCTTGTCGTTCCTCTCCCGGCAACACGTCAAGTACATCCCCATCGGCGACGACCTCGAACTCAACCTCGGCGTCGACCCCGACGTCGGCTTCGAACTCATCACCCAACGCACCTTCCGCGACAACATCTGGCTCCAGCAGCGCGGGGTCAATGTCTTCAAACGTATTGACGAGCCGGGCGTCAAGATCCACGACAACTCGACCGTCGCCGGCTGGGACCAGCACTGGGTCATGACCCGCCGCATCCGCAACGACACGCCGCGGGCGATCGAGGTCGAGATTCGGCAAGCCGTCAACGGCGATGCCACCTTCATCAGCCGTCTCGGGGCCGAGCGTTTCGACAACCAGACGGTGGTTTATGGCGGCACCCTCGGGCCGGGCGCGCGGTTCGACGCGGAGTACGAAGTGGTCGGCCGCCACGGCCACAACGCCAAGCAGTCCCGCGTCGAGATCGTCGAAGGCGACCCCGCCCCACCCGCGTGGTTGGCCGAGGCGACGGATTAGTCTTGTGAGATGGACGAACCCGACGCGTTGGCCTAGCGTCTTACGTCCATGCTCCGACGATTAGGCTCGTTCATCCCCGTCCCCCGGCAGGTCCACCCCCGCGATTGGCGGCGGTGGTCGGCCGGGGCGTTGGCGTTGGGGGTGGTTTGGCTGAGCGTCGGCGTCACGTTGCAGGCGGCCAAGGTAAAACAGGCTGATCCGGCCGTGGTCGTGGAAGCGGCGAAGGCCGTGGACCTGCCCGAAAACCAAGAAGACCGCGCCGCCGCGATCCAGCGTTTGTCGCAGCGGATGCAGCGGCTTTCGCTGACCGAACGCGTGGAACCCGAACTCGTCGTCGCGGTCGAAGAAGCGTTCCAAACGATGACGCCCGCCGAGCAGCACGCCTTTATCCGCGACGTGATGCCGCCGGGCCTGGAGATGATGGTTCAGGCGTTCCAGGCGATGGACGACACCGAGCGGCGTCTGGTGATCGACCGGTTGCGACGCGAGTTTAAACATGCCGGTTGGATCGACGCGGACACCGACCGCGCGTCGTTCAACGAGTTGATCGAGACCAGCGTGCAGGCGTTCGCGGAAACCCAGGACCCCGCGTCGCAGATGGACTTGTTGCCGACGATGCAGAAGATGCTGCGGGCGATGCAGACGCGTTGATCGATTGATGTTGACTTAGATTTGGAGCCCGCCCGTCGAAACCCATCCCACCATGATCGAAGTCGAACGTGTTGGCAAAGCGTTCGCGGGTCGGCCGGCCGTCGAAGACCTTTCGCTGACCGTGAAGCGCGGCGAGGTCTACGGCCTGCTCGGGCACAACGGCGCGGGCAAGAGCACGACGCTCGGCATGCTGTTGGGCCAGGTGTTTCCCGACACCGGCACGGTGCGGCTCAACGGGCACGAGGTGCTGCGACACCGTCGGGCGGCGCTGGCGGGCGTCGGGGCGATCTTCGAATCGCCTTGTTTTTACGACTATCTCAGCGGTCGGCGGAATCTCCGCGTGTTCGGCCACTACACCGGCAAGGTGACCGCCAAACGCCTCAACGAAGTCGTCGAACAGGTCGGGCTCGTCGGCCGGATCGACGATCGCGTCGGCACCTACTCCCACGGGATGCGGCAGCGCTTAGCCCTCGGACAGGCGTTGCTGCATCGGCCGCACACGCTGATCCTCGACGAACCAACCGACGGGCTCGACCCGCAGGGCATCGCGGAGTTCAGGCAAACCATCCGACATTTAAATCAAGAACAAGGGATGACGATCTTGTTCAGCTCGCACCTCCTGAGCGAAGTCGAGCAACTCGCCGACCGCGTGGCGGTGTTGCATCAGGGTCGACGTGTCTTCGAGGGTAAATGGGACGAAGCGGACGCGGGTCCGCCGCAGGTGGACTTGGATGTGGATCGTTTGGAGGAGGCGTACCGTAAGTTGCACGACGTGGGTTTGGTCCTCGCCGAGCGCGATCCGCTGCGGCCCGGCCGGTTGACGCTTGGCGTGGATGCCGAGTCGGCGAAGATCAACCGGGCGTTGGTTGAAGCGGGGTTCAGCGTCCGCGGGTTGACGCCGGTGACGCCGACGCTCGAAGCGTTCTACATGCGGACCGTGGTGAACGAAGCGCAGAGCGCGGCGGAAGCGGGGGCGAAATGAAGTTGATCGCCGCTCAGTTCGTCGACGAGTTGGTCAAGCTCTTCGCCCGCCGGCGGACGTACATCGGCTTCGGTGCGTTTGTCGCGCTGCAGGCGATGATCCTGGCGCTCCTGCAACACCCGCGGGCCCGCCGATCAGTGGCCCAGATTTTGGAGCAGAACGGGTTGGGCTTCGACGACCACTACATGGGGCTGACGCTGGGCATCGTGGTGATCGCGTTTTCGTTCACGTTCCTGGGCGGGCTGTACGTCGCGCTCGTCGCTGGCGACATCGTGGCCAAGGAAGTCGAAGACGGCACAATGCGGATGATCCTGTCGCGGCCCGTCGGCCGGGTCCGCATGCTGCTGATCAAGTTCGCCGCCTGCGTGCTCTACACGCTGACGCTGGTGTGGTTCCTGGGGGTCACCGCGTTGGTGTTTGCGAGTTTGTACCGCGGCGGGCCGGGCAAGCTGTTTATCTTTTTTCCCGACGAAGAACTGTTTGCGTTTTACGACACCGCCGAGGGCTTGTGGCGGTACGTCCGCAGCATCGGGTGCCTGAGCTTTGCGACGCTGACCATCGCGGCGATGGGTTTTATGTTTTCGTGTTTCAAGATGAAGCCCGCGGCGGCGACGATCTTAACGCTGTCGGTGTTGTTCGTGGACGTGGTGTTGATGAACCTGCCGTACTTCGCCGAGCTCCGGCACTGGTTCATGAGTTATCACATCGGGTTTTGGGTGCGGACGTACCACGCCTACCCGCCGTGGCCGGAGATCACGCAGAGCGTGGCGTGGCTGGTCGGGCTGGTGAGTACCTTCGTGATCGTCGGCGTGACGCATTTCGCGGGCCGGGACTTGAAGGGGTAGCCGTTTACGGCTTAGCGCTCGACCGGCAACGGCGGAGTAGAATCTACTCATGCCCGAACCCGTCGCGGAAATCCAGCAGGTCACCAAGGTGTACCAGAAGTCCAAGCTCGCCCCGCCGGTGCACGCATTGGCGGGGGTCGACCTCGTGATCCCGCGCGGCCAGTACATCGCGATCATGGGCCCCTCGGGCAGCGGTAAGTCGACGATGATGAACATCATCGGCTGCCTCGACCGCCCGACGTCGGGCAAGTACCTCCTCGACGGCGAAGACGTGGCCACGATGGACGACGAGAAGCTCTCCAAGGTCCGCGGCAAACGACTGGGCTTCGTGTTTCAGGCGTTCAACCTGATCCCGCAGCTCAGCGTGCAGGAAAACGTCGCGGTGCCGTTGTTTTATCAGGGCATCTCGCCCGCCAAGCGTCGCGAACTCGCGGCGGTCGCGCTCGAACGCGTCGAGCTGGCCAACCGCATGGACCACCGGCCCAGCGAACTGTCGGGCGGCCAACAACAACGCGTCGCCATCGCCCGGGCGCTCGTTAACGAGCCGAGCATCCTGCTCGCCGACGAACCCACCGGCGCCCTCGACACCAAGACCGGCGACGCGATCCTGGCGTTGTTTGAAGAACTGCACCAGTCCGGGCAGACCGTCGTCGTGATCACCCACGACGAAGAAGTCGCCCATCACTGCGAACGCGTCGTCCGCCTCCGCGACGGCCTGATCGACCGCGACGAAGCCGGCGGCAAAGCGGTGATGGCGCCCACCTCGTTGCCAGCGTGAATCACGGATGGCATGGCCCGCGGGTCCATACGGTAAACAAGCGAGACGAAGATGTCGGGGGAGATCGGAGATGTCAGCGATGAAGCGGCGGACGTTGATGCAGGCGGCAGCGATGGGGGCGATCGGCGGCGGGTGGGGCTTGGAGTCGCGAGCTCAGGGCGATCGTGGAGGTGATGCGTTGTCGGCCAAAGATCAGGGTTACCGAATGCCGTTGGAGTCCGGGGGTCATACGCGGACGTTCATGCAATGGCCCACCAACTCACGGGTGTACGGCGGGGCGCGATGGCTACGAGAAGCCCAGGCGGCGATCGCACGGATCGCTAATGCGATCGTCCCCTTCGAGCCGGTCGTAATGCTTGCTCCCGTCAAGGAACGCGAACGGCTGCGCAAACACCTGAGCCGAGAGGTCGAGCACTGGGGCATCCCGACGGATGACCTGTGGTGCAGGGACAGCGGCCCGACGTTCGTGCGCTCGGCCGAGGGCAAGCTGGCGGTCTCGGAGCTGAATTTCAACGGCTGGGGTGGCAAGCAGGTGTTTCGACACGATGGGGCGATCGCCGCGCGGGTGGCCGAGCGGATGGCGTTACCGTTGATCGACAGCGGGCTGGTCGGCGAAGGCGGGGGTGTCGAGACCGACGGCGCGGGCACGCTGCTGGCACACGAGAGTTCTTGGGTCATCGAGAACCGCAACCCGGGAATGAGCCGGGATGAAGTGGAGCGGCGGCTATGTGGTGCGTTCGGGGCGGAGAAGGTTATCTGGGCGCGTGGGCTTAAGGATCGGGACATCACCGACTACCACATCGATTCGCTGGCGAGGTGGGTCGAGCCGGGCCGGGTGTTGATCGAACGACCGGACGAGATCGACGCCGACGACCCGTGGGGCCGAGCGGCCCGCGAGACGGAGGCGGTGTTGCGGGCCGCGGTGGACAGCCGGGGGCAGAAGTTGGAGGTCGTTACGGTCACGCCGCCGCAAGACGTTCGGTCAACATCGCGCGACTTCGTGGGCAGCTACGCCAACTATTATGTGTGCAACGGGGCGGTGATCGCCTCGGAGTTCGGCGACAAGGATCGTGACGCGGCAGCCCAAAAAACGCTGTCAACGCTGTACCCGGGGCGGGAGATAGTCATGCTCAACACCGACCCCATCGCCGAGGCCGGCGGCGGCATCCACTGCGCGACGCAGCAACAGCCCGCGGCGGGGTGAACGCATGGCGTGGCGTGACGCTCCGGCGGCGTTTAATCGCCCATGCCTCCTCAAAGCGGAAGACGGCAACGTCTACTTGTTTTTACCCGACCGCTTTACCGGGTTGGGCTGATTTCGCGCATCCGCCCTCGCCGCTAGGCCGGACGTGGGGCCGGTGGTTGTCGGTGGTGCCCATCCAGGCGTAGGGGTCGTTCCCAGCGATCATCACGATATCGCGAGCGTCGGCCTTCGCGACGGTGCGGTTGTGATCGATGAAGCAGTCGTGTTGTTGGAGGTTGTCGGTCCAAGGCAACAGCGACGACGCGTTCATGTAGTGGTTCACCAAGACCCGGCGGAACGTGCCTTCGGGTGCATGGTTAGGTAGCGAGCGGTGGAGCAGGTAGCCGTTGAAGAATACGATGCTTCCGGCTTTGACTTCAACGGGGACCGCGTCTTGATCGGTGTAGGGGAACTTGGTGCTTTCCTCGGCACAATCAAAGCGGACGTCGGTCTGCAACGATTGCGGCCAGAGGACGCCGGGCTTGTGCGAGCCGGGGATGACCCAGAGGCAGCCGTTGTCGACGGTGGCGTCGTCGAGGGCGATCCAGCCGCCGGTGAGCGAGCGGTCGCGGGTGGGGATATAGTCTTCGTCCTGATGCCAGGCCTGGCCGGGCTTGCCCGACGCCTTGATGAAGAGCATGGACTGCATGCACTTGACGTCGGGGCCGATGACGCCGGTGAGCGTCTCGACGATCGCGGGGTGGCTCAGATGCCCGTGCATCACCGGCGAGATCTTGTGGGGGAAATGGATGCAGAGGTATTGCTTGAAGACCTCGAGGTCGGGCTGTCCGTCGTGCGGCCCCCGCCAGCCGTCGAAGGTCCCGAGTTCGCCGCGGCAGATGCGGCCGGCTTCGTCGTTGATCTCGTGCACCTCGTCGGCCGACAGCGCGTTTTCGACGATGAGGTAACCGTGCTGATCAAAGAAGGCGGCGGCTTCGACGTTGAGAAAACCGGGCTGAGAGGCGTCGAAAGCGTTTGGGGAGGACGTGGTTGATATATTCATTGGATTGATAAAATGAAACGCGGAAAAGTAACCGTATTTGCTTCATTTATTATATTTTTATTTCATAAATGGCTATGTCTAAAATCCACCAAAACATGTCTGATGTTGATATTCAGCTTCCGCATTCGGTGGTTTTCAACGAGGTCGATTACGAGCCGGGCGGGTCATTCGGCCCGCGGGTCCAGCAGGACGTACAGTTGGTGATCCTGGACCGGGGATCGCTCTGCGTGACCACGGACGGGCGTGAACAGGTCGTCGAGCCGGGCCGAGTCGTTTGCCAATGGCCCGGCGGCACGGAGTTATATCGCTTTGATGACCAGCGGGTCTCGACGCACCGGTGGGTAGCACTGAGCTTCGACGACTCGCCGCGCACCTTGCGGTGGATCGCCCAGCAGCGCAAAGCCACCCCGGCGATCGGCGTGGAAACGCCGGCCATGCGAAAGCTGTTCGACACCGGCATCGCGTTGAACGAACCCGCCGACCCGGCTCAGCACGCGGCCCGACTTCACCTCGCGGTGGCGTACCTCCAAGCCTTCTCGATCAGCGGCAACACATCCCGTGTAAGCGCTCACACGGCGCAGCGTGCCGCGCTGCCCCCGGCGTTGCTGGCGATACAGCGAACGATTCAGACGCGCTACGCCGAGCCGCTATCGCTCGACGATCTCGCCTCGGCCGCCGCGCAATCCACGAACCACCTGGTGCGGCTGTGCCGCAAACACTTGGACACCACCCCGATGCGCATGCTGTGGGACTGCCGGGTGGATCACGGCGTCGAGTTGTTACGCAGCACCGGCCTGCACGTGGGCGAGATTGCGTATCGCGTCGGCTTCGCCAACCCGTTTCACTTCTCCCGACGCTGCAAAGAAAAATACGGCGTCTCCCCGCGGAAACTCCGCCAAGACGCATGGGGCCCTTAAATCGGCAAGCGGTTACTTGCGGCGATCAACCGTTTTCTTCTTCGAACTCATCGAACTCGCCGCGTTCACTGGCTTCTTTGACGTATTTTTCGAACGCCGAGTGTTGGTAGGAGATGAACACGAAGGCGTGGTGCAGCGTGAGCCATTCGATGTCGGTGGGGTCTTCGCCCAGGTCTTTGCGGAGGCGGTTGAGTTCGGCTAGGAGGGGTTCGGGTTTCATGGCCGTAGCATAGCCCCGTCCCTGGCAGTTGACAGCAAACGGCCCCGCATGTCATCGAGACACGCGGGGCCACGTCAATCCGTTGCATTCAAACGCACCGTCAGCGGCGTGAAAAGTGCCGGGGGTTAGCCTTCCGACATCGCGGGCTCGACGATGGCTTGCGCGAAGCCCTGATAAGCGCCCCAGAAGTCGCGGGCCATCTTGTCGGGGAAGACGTGGAAGCTGCCGGACTCAAGGCCGTCGACGATGCCGTCGGCGACGACGGTCGGCGGGTCGGTCATGTCTTCGGTGAAGCCGGCGTCGTCGCCCATGTCGGTCTGGATCGGGCCGGGGTGGACGCTGACGACGTGGACGTGGTCGCCGCGGAGTTCGTCGTGCAGGCCTTGGGTCAGCGAGTAGGCGGCGGCCTTGGACGCGGCGTAGCTGGTGAAGGCCCCGAAGTTGCGGATCGAGGCGATCGAGTTGAGCTGCACCAACGCGGTGGGGCGGTCAGCCGACGCGTTGGCCTTGAGCGCGGGGGCAAACGCCTGGGCGACCCGGACCAGCCCCTTGACGTTGACGTCGAACTCGAAGTCGATGTTGTCCAGGACGTTGTTGCTGAGCGGGTCGCCGGCTTTGAGGACGCCGCCGTTATTGACCACGATGTCGACGTCGGTCGCGGCCCGGGCGGCGGCGGCCACGGAATCGCCGTCGGCGAGGTCGAGCGCAAGGGCGACTACTTTGTCGCCGTGCTCATCAATGAGCGGCTGGACGCTTTCGGGTTTGCGGGCGGTGGCGTAGACCTTGGCGACGCCGGCGGCGAGGAAGGCTTCGACGATGGATTTGCCGATGCCGCGGTTGGCGCCGGTGACGAGGACGGTTTTGCCGGTGAGATCGATTCCCATGGTGCTGCTCCAGTTAGGTGTTTAAACAAATATCAGGCGATGCGGGGATACAATAGACAGCCCCGGCCGAGTATTCCCGGCCGGGGCATAATATTTTCGGGATGTCGCGTGAGGCTTTGATGAACGGCGAAACCGACGGTCAGGCCGCGATGGCCGCGGTGATCTTCTGGGCCGCGTCGGTCAGGTCGCTGCCGACGATCATCGTGGGGATGTCGGCCTTGGCTTGTTCGAGGATCACGCGGGCCGGTTCGACGTTGGTGCCCTCGAGGCGGACGACCAACGGCACTTCGAAGCCGACCTGCTTGGCGGCGGCCACGATGGCGTTGGCGATGGTGTCGCACTTGGCGATGCCGCCGAAGATATTGACCAAGATGCCCTTAACGCCGTCGTCGGCGAGGATGATGCGGAAGGCCTCGGTCACGGCTTCTTCCGAGGCGCTGCCGCCGACGTCGAGGAAGTTGGCGGGCTCGCCGCCGTGGAGCTTGATGATGTCCATGGTGGCCATCGCGAGGCCGGCCCCGTTGACGAGGCAGCCGATGTTGCCGTCGAGGTTGATGTACGACAGGCCGTGCTCGGCTGCCTTGGCCTCGGCGGGATCGACCTCGGCGGGGTCTTCGAGTTCTTTGATGTCCTTGTGGCGGAACATCGCGTTGTCGTCGAAGTCGA
>JBCCST010000050.1:0-25799 GCA_039199695.1 Planctomycetota bacterium
CCCCCCCCCCCCCTCGCCGCGGAGGCGCTCGCTTACCAACATCCCACGATCTAAAAAAGATTCCCTTGTTCTTTGGGTGATGGCTCGGGCTGGGTTTCTTTAACTTCCATCATCTCTTCCAGAAGGTCGTCGATGTTGGCGATCTTCATGTAGACGCTGGCGAAGCGGACGTAGGCCACGTGGTCGAGGCGTTTGAGTTTCTCGACGCACAGCCGGCCGATGTCGGTGGACTCGACTTCTTTTTTGCCACGTTTGAAAAGTTCGGTCTCGATCTCGTCGAGCACGGCCGTGAGTTGGTCGGCCTTGACCGGCCGCTTGTACGCCGCTTTCTGCAAACCGCCCAACAGCTTCTCCCGGTCGAACGGCACGCGGTTGCCGTCGCGTTTGATCACCGTCAGCCGGGTGTTGGTTTCGACGTGCTCGTAGGTGGTAAAGCGTTTGCCGCACTGCTTGCACTCCCGCCGACGGCGGATCGACGCGCCGTGTTCCACTTCGCGGGAGTCGATGACCTTGTCGTCGTTGGCATGGCAAAAGGGGCAACGCATCCAAACAGGTTACCCTTTACCGATGAGAATCGCCTACCTCGGAGACATCGTCGGCACCCCCGGAAGACAAGCGCTCACGCAGCAGGCCAGCGTGTTGCGTGAACAGCACGGGGCCGACCTGATCATCGCCAACGCCGAGAACATCGCCAACGGCTCGGGCATCACCCCCGAACAGTACAAAAAACTCTGCGCCGCGGGCGTCGACGGCATGACGCTGGGCGATCACGCCTTCCGCAAACAGCAGATCAAAAACACCCTCAACGACGCGTCGAATCTCATCCGCCCGATCAATCTGCCGGGGCGGGCGTGGGGCAAAGGCTACATGCGGCTCGCCTCGGCGACTGAAGGGTCGCCGGACGTGGTCGTGGTGATGGTGATGTGCCGGCTGTTCATGAATTCGGTGCAGGCCGACGACCCGTTTGCCGCGATCGATCGATTCTTGGAATCGTTGGAGAAACAGGGCGGCGAACCCCCGATCGTCATCGTCGAAATCCACGGCGAAGCGACCAGCGAAAAAGTCGCGATCGGCTGGCACGCCAACGGCCGGGTCGCCGCGGTGCTCGGCTCGCACACCCACGTGCCCACCGCCGACCACCGCATCCTGCCTTCGCCCGGGAGTGACCTCTCGCTACCAGGAACGCCGCGGCCCCATTCCGGGGGCGGGGGGACCGCGTACGTGACCGACCTGGGCATGACCGGGCCGCAAGACTCGGTGCTCGGCCGCAGGGTCGATCGCGTGGTCCACCACATGTCTACCGGCCTGCCCGCCGCGTTCGACGTGGCCGAGGGCAACCCGGTCGTCCAAGGCGTCCTGGTCGACATCGATCCCGCCACCCGCCTCGCCACCGCGATCGAGCGCATCGCGCTGCCCGCCGACGTGTGTCAGCCGCCGTTTGTGGTCTGATAACAATTTCATTCGGCCCACAACCCGCATAACCGTTCGCCGAGACCGCGAGACCACAGCCAAAAACGGTCTGGGCGATTTCGTCGCCAAACCCAACCGTGGGTTTCGCCGATGCGGTTTGGTGGTCGAAACGATTGCCGACAACCCGCACCCCAAAGGCTCACGCGAAGAAGCCAAACTCGACCGACCCGCCCACAAACGGGCCGCGCTGCGCAGCCAACTCATGCTGCTAGTCACCGTGACGCTCGGCGTCGGCTTTGGGCTGGGCCAAGTCTCGACGGTCAACGATTGGGGCGTGCTGGCCGCGGGCCTCGGCGCGGTCGTCGCCGCAACCGCGGGTGTTGCGTTCGCCTGGAAAATCATCGCCCAACCGATCCGCACCTTTGCCGACCAACTCGACCACCTTGTGCTCGACCAACGCCGAACTCAGGTGCGTGACCTGCCGACCGACCGCGACGACGAAGTCGGGCGGATGGCCTCGGCGGTCCGTGAGTTGGTGATCAACCGCATCCGCGATTACCACGACGCCCAACAGCTCCGCCGGACGCTCGACGACCGCGTCACCTCGGCCACCAAAAAAGCCGTGGGCACGCTGAGCAAACTCGCGATGCGCGACGCACTCACCGAGTTGGGCAACCGCCGCTTCCTCGACACGCACCTGCCGGCGCTCATCGAAGCGTCGAAAGCGTCCGACACCGATCTGCTCTGCGTCATGATCGACATGGACAACTTCAAAGCCGTCAACGACACCCTCGGCCACGGCAAGGGTGATGAGTTGCTCGTCCTCCTCGCCGATTTACTCAAATCCGCGATCCGTCATCACGACGACCTGGCGATCCGCCTGGGCGGTGACGAGTTTGTGTTATTCCTGCCCGGGGCCACGCTCGGCCGGGCCGCGGAACTCACCGCGCACATCCGCCAGCTCTACCGTCAGCAAGCCGCTTCGCTGCTGGGGCCAAAGTTCGACGTGGACCTGTCGGTCGGCGCGGCTTCGCTCCGCCGGGAGAACTGCCGCGACGCCGAGGAACTGATGGAACAGGCCGACCAACACCTCTATCAGGCCAAGCGGTCGGGCAAAGGCATCACCTGGACGATGCACGGCCAAGCCGCGGCGTAGCCGCTCACGGCTTAGCGCACCGACTCGGATGTCGTAACCTTATGCCATGTCCCTCCGCCCCCGTTACATCCTGACTTTCCAGTGCCCGGACCAGGTCGGCATCGTCGCCGCGGTCACCTCGCTCACCGCGTCGTTCAACGGCTGGATCGTCGAGGCCGCCCAACACGCCGACCGCGACACCGGGCTGTTCTTCATGCGGCAGGAGATCCTCGTCGAGTCCGTACCTTTTGGTGCCGACGAACTCCGCGATCGCTTCGCCCCGATCGCCGAGCGGTTCGACATGACCTGGAACCTCCGCGACCCGGCCCAGCCGCACCGCGTCATGCTGTTCTGCAGCAAGCAAGACCACTGTATCGCCGACCTGCTGCACCGCTGGAAAACCGAAGACCTGAAGTTCGACCTCTGCGGCGTCGTGTCTAACCACAACGACCTACGTCCGCTGACCGAGTACCACGGCGTGCCGTATCACCACGTCCCGGTCTCCAAAGACCCCGACGAAAAAGCCGCGGCGTTCGCCGAGATGGAAAACATCTGCGCTAACGCCGACGCCGAGACCATCGTGCTGGCCCGTTACATGCAGATCATGCCGCCGAAGCTCTGCGAAACCTACGACGGCCGAATGCTCAACATCCACCACAGCTTCCTGCCCAGCTTCGTCGGGGCCAAGCCGTACCACCAGGCGTTTGAGCGCGGCGTGAAGCTGATCGGCGCGACCTGCCACTACGTCACCAGCGAACTCGACGCCGGGCCCATCATCGAGCAGGACGTGATCCGCGTGACCCACGCCCACGACCCCGATGAGATGGTCCGCCGAGGACGTGACGTCGAACGCCTGGTCCTCACCGCGGGCGTCCGCGCCCACCTCGAAGACCGCGTCATGCGGTTCGGCAACAAGACGGTGGTCTTCGGATAAGCGATTTATCTGAACGATTTTCCAAGGCAAGCGCCTCCGCGGCGAGCGGCAGGGGTTTCACCCCTGCACCCCGAAGACATCCCTGCTCGCCGGTATTCCGCATGCGCTATTTTTCTGCCTTTGGGTTGTCGGTGCGAAGCCCTGACCGCCCGCCGCGGAGGCGCTTGCCTTACAAAACCTGACGACGACACAAGCAAACCCACGCCCACCTTGTCTCGCTACAATCTCTGCACTATGGCTAACTCCAACGAAAACTTCGATCTCATCGTCATCGGCGGCGGCCCCGCCGGCTACGTCGCCGCCATCCGCGCCGCCCAGCTCGGCAAGAAAGTCGCCTGCGTCGAGCGTGATGCGCTCGGCGGCGTCTGCCTCAACTGGGGCTGCATCCCCACCAAAGCCCTCATCGCCGGGGCCGAGATGTACTCCAAGATCCAACACGAGGGCGACGCCTTCGGCATCAAGGTCGAAGGCCTGTCCTACGACTGGGACAAGATCATCGGCCGGTCCCGCGGCGTCGCCGGCAACCTGTCCAAGGGGATCAACTTCCTCTTCAAAAAAAACAAGATCACCCATTTCGACGGCCACGCCTTCATCCCCACCGCCGGCAAAGTGGCCATCTACGACCACGCCGACGTCGACACCGCGCTCGACCCCAAGCGTCCCGCGATCGACCAGGACATGCCCGCCGAGGTCCGCTTCACGTCCAAACCCAAACAGGTCATCACCGCCGAGAAGATCCTGATCGCGACCGGCGCTGCGCCCCGCAACCTGCCCGGCGCGCCCTTCGATGGCGAGAAAATCATCACCTCCAAAGAGGCGATGAACCTGCCGGAAAAACCCGAGAAACTCCTCGTCGTCGGCAGCGGCGCGATCGGCATGGAGTTCGCCTACTTCTACAACGCCTTCGGCACCGAGGTCACCGTCGTCGAGATGCTCGACCGCGTCCTGCCCGTCGAAGACCACGACGTCTCCAAGGCCGCCGAGAAGGCCTTCAAGAAGCAAGGTGTCAACATCCTCACCGGCCACGTCACTAAGTCCATCGAGAAAACCGACGCCGGCATCAAGGCCGTCGTCGCCAAGGTGGACCAGGAAGACAAGGTGCAAGAGATCGAGGCCGACAAGGTCCTGGTCGCCATCGGCGTCCGCGGCCGGTTCGACGGGCTGTTCGAAGACAGCCTCGGCATCGAACTGTTCAAGGGCCACATCAAGATCGATTACAAAGCCCCCGGCACCGACTACCAGACCTCGGTCCCCGGCATCTACGCCGTGGGCGACGTCATCGGCCCGCCGTGGCTGGCCCACGTCGCCTCCGAAGAAGCCATCCTCTGCGTCGAACGGATGTACGGCCACGACGCGCCCGACGTCGACTACACCTCCATCCCCGGCTGCACCTACTGCAACCCCCAGGTCGCCAGCATCGGCCTCACCGAACAGGCCTGCCAGGAACAAGGCCTCGAGTACAACGTTGGCAACTTCCCCTTCGCCGCCTCGGGCAAAGCCCAGGCCTTGGGCGAGACCGACGGCTTCGTCAAACTCATCACCGGCAAGCCCCACGGCGAAATCCTAGGCGCCCACATGATCGGCGAAGGCGTCACCGAAATGATCGCCGAGATGGGCATCGCCCGCCGCCTCGAAGCCACCGCCGAAGAAGTCATCAGCACCATCCACGCCCACCCGACCATGTCGGAAGCCGTCCACGAAGCGGCGCTGGGCACTGACGGAAGGATGATCCACTTCTAGGCTGAATTGATCGGCAGGTTTTGATCTGAGTCGATTGAAGACAAAACAGGAGGTTCCCAAGTGACCCGATCTCGAAAACGTCTCGTGTGCATTGGCTCGACCTTGGGTTTACTCTTCGCGGTAGGCCCCGTTGCTTCTATCCATGCCGATCAAGCCTCCGAAGTTTTGCCGGCGTCCGATGTTGAGTGGACACCATTGAACCCGGCCCGAGGTGACGCCAGCCCGCAAGCCGCCGATCTCTGGGGGGATCGATCCGAAGATGAAGCCACGGGCTTCTTGGTGAAGTTCAATGACGGCTTCTCCTCTCCACCGCATATCCACAACGTGACTTATCGCGGCGTGGTCATCAGCGGCCTAGTTCATAACGACGACCCCGATGCCGAAACGATGTGGATGCCCGCGGGGTCTTTCTGGACCCAACCCGCCGGCGAATCGCACATCACCTCGGCCAAGGGGGCCGAGAACGTTGCATACATCGAAATCCAAGAAGGCCCCTACCTGGTTCAGCCCCCCGGCGAGGCATTCGACAACGGCGAACGTCCAATCAACATCAGTGCGCTCAACCTCGTTTGGCTCAACGCCGAAGAAGTCACACGGATCGATGATCCAGCGGGGGTGGAGGGCGTGAAGATCGCGTTTCTGTGGGGTGATCCAAGCGGCGAGATACCGAGCGGAACGATGGTGAAGTTACCCGCCGGGTTCAACGGTGTAATTCAAGGCAACGATTCTTGGCTCAGAGTGGTGGTGATCGCGGGAACCCCCGTTCATCATTCATCCCCAGACGCCGAACCGACCACCCTGCACCCAGGCAGCTACTTCGGTTCCAAGGGCGAAACAGAGTATCGCCTATCCACCGATACCGAGTCGCTCTTGTACGTTCGTACAGCCGGACGATTCGAAATACACGCTGAAGGTACGACGGATTAATTGCACGCCGTTGCCCGAAACTAAAAAGCTCATTGCTATCGTAAAGTAGCTAAGCCGTCACTGGCTTCGCCTCGTCTTCCTTTATCAACTCATGATCCCGCTCGCTGTCGGTGCTGACCTTCAGGCGTAGGGTTTCGCTCAGGCGGTCGCCGACGTGGGCTTCTTCGTCGACCACGACGTTGGCCCCGGTCGCGCTCAGGAGATCGACATAGCGGTGGTAGCGGCTGCGGCAGATGATCTGCAGCTTCGGCGACTGCTCGCGGGCCTCGACGATCACGGCCATCGCCAGGTAATGGTCGGGCAGGGTGATCACCAGCGCCTCGGCGGACTGGATGCTGACCTGTTTGAGCAGGTCCGGGCTGGAGGCGTCGCCGAGTACGCCGCGCATCCCCGCCTCGCGGGCGGCCTTGATCGAGCGGGGGTTGAGGTCCACCACCACGACCGTCGAGCCGGACCGGGCCATGCGGTTCGCCACCGCCCGGCCGGCCGGGCCGAAGCCGACGACGACGATATGGCTGGCCAGTTCGCGGTTCAGCGAAGCGTCGTCGTGGTGGCCGAGCTTCGCCAAGCCCCATTTGCGGAGTTGCCGTTCGCCCTTGGCCCCCGCCGTCGGGGCGAAGGCGACGAGGTACGGCGTCAAAAACAGCGTCAGGATCGTGATGCTCACCACTAACGAAAACATCTCGGCCGAGATGACCTGGCCGTCCTGCGCCGAGCGGGCCAACACGAAGCTGAACACGCCGACCTGCCCCATGCACACGCCCGCGGCGATCGCGTGGCGGTGGGCCAGCTTGAACACCCGGCCGACACCCCAGATGACCGTCGGCTTGACCAGCAACAAAATTCCCAACGCGATCAACACCCGCCACCAGTTCTGCACGATCCACACCGGGTCGCCCAGCATCCCGATCGACGCGAAAAACATCGTCACGAAAATCGTTTTCAACGGACCCACGTCGCCCCGCAGCCGCGGCGCGATCGCCGACTCGCCCAGGAAGATCGCCGCGATAAACGCCCCCAGCGCCGGCGACAGCCCCAGCTTGTTCGCGCCCCACGCCGCGCCCAGCGACAACACGATCGCGAACAAAACTGTCACTTCCCGGTTGCCCGTCGGCGCGTTGAACGACACGACGCGCGGCACGATGAACTTCACGAACACCACGCAGAACACGATGAACCCCGCGACGATCCCGAACTGCCCGGCGGTGTGCAGCATGACCTGACCCACCGTGCCCGTCCCGCCCAGCGCCGCGATGATCAACACCAGCGGGATCACCGCGATGTCTTGAACTAATAGAATCCCCAGCGCGAATCGGCCGTGGACCGAGTCGACCTCGGACCGCCGGGCCAACGCGGGCATCACCACGCCCGTTGAGCTGAGCGCGAAGATGCCGCCCAGCGCCACGCCCGCCTTGAACGACATCCCGAACAGCATGCAGATCACGGCGGTCGCGGCCATGGTGACGGTGATCTGCATCACGCCGGTGGCGATCGCGGTGACCCCTAACCGCTTGAGCCGGGACCACGAAAACTCCAGCCCGATGGTGAACATCAGCAGCGTCACACCCAGGTCCGCGATCGCGGTGATCTGGGCCGGCTCGATCATGGTCCGCAGCATCGCCGGGATCTGGTACGGGATCGCGTCGGCCCCGGTAATCGCGGTGTCGGCCTGCTGCTCCTGAAACCACTGCACCAATCGCCCCAACACGTTGGGCCCCAAGAGCAGCCCCGCGAGCATGAACCCCACGATCGCCGACTGCTTGAGCCGCTCGGCGATCGACCCCAACACCATCGCCGTGGCGAGCAGGACAATGATGCCGAATAAGGGTTCCCAGATCGAGGCCAAAATAAACTCCCTAAAGCAGGCTAGCCCGGAGTTGCGAAGACGGAAACTCCAATCCTCAGCCCCGCCGATACGCCGGAAGATAGGATGATCCTACCATGCCCGATTCCACTGCTTCCGTGCCCCCGGTTTCTCGTCGCCGATCGTTCTTCCGCTTCACCGGCCGTTGGCTGTGGCGCGGGACCAAGACGGTCGCCCTGTTGCTACTGTTGGGTCTCTTGGTGGGCGTGGGCTGGATCACCTGGGTCAACCATCAAGGACAGCAAGCGATAACAGACACGGTTCGCGAGATCGTGGACGAGGGCGGATTACCACCCGAGCCGGAAGTGATCCCTGCCGAACAAAACGGGGCACGCTACCTCCGGGCGGCGGCCGCCTTGATGATTGAAAGCGATACGCTCCGCGCCGACTGGCCGGTGGTGGGCAGCGCCGACTGGCCCGAGTTCGGCGTCTCGCTCAACGCCGATCAGATCGACACCCTGGTCCAGATGGTCGAGTTGAGTCAAGGCGGGTACGCGGCAGTGGAGCAGGCCCGCGCCTACGACGTGTTCGACTTCGACCCGCAACGCAATCTGGGATTAAACCAAGAGTTGAAGATTCTTAGTGATTCCAGGCGGTTGTCCCGGTGGTTACAAATCCGCCACCTCTTGCTGACCGAACAGAACGAACCGGCCGCCGCGGCCGAGGTCATCGGCGACGTGTTGTTGGTTGCCGAGTCGCTTCGTCAGGATGAAACACTGGTCGCGGGGCTGGTCGATCTTTCGATCGTGGCGTTAGGGTATTCGCTGGTTGAAGACACGCTGAGCCGACACCAGTTGCCGGACGCGGCGCTCGCTCGGATGCAGCAAGCCCTTTTGACCGCCACCGATGGGGCCGACACCCTCGGGATGATGAAACGCGAGACCCAGCGAGACCTGGCCCGCTGGATCGACCCGGACGAAGCTTTGAACCGGGCGATGTTTCATGGCTTTTATCGAGACAGCATCTGGGAAGAGGTGCGCAAAGCCATCCACGAGGAACTGACCGGTACGCCCTACGATTTCGTGGAAAGCTGGTGGGACGATTGGGCCGAGCGCATCAGTTTGGCCTCCGCCCGGCTCTGCCCCGGCCGTACGCAGCTTCATCTGGTCAAAGAATACGATTACCTGCTGCAGGCGTTAGCGCAAGTCGAAAGCAATGGTGAGGTTCATCCGTCTCTCATCGAAGAGGTGGACGACACGGAGTTCTTCACCCCCAACGCGGTCGCCGCAAGCCTTCGCTCTTTTCGCCAGGGACGAACCGTGCTGCTGTGCCATATCTACGGCCTGGAGGCCGAGCGATACCGCCTGCGCGAAGGAACTTGGCCAACGTCGATCGATCAGATCGAACTCACCGCACTACCGCCGGTCGATGTGTGGGGTACCCGTTTGGCGGTCGCAAAAACCGATCAGGGGTTCAAGGTATATTCATTCGGCGACAACGGTCGGGACGACGGTGGACTCGACCGGTGGGACGATTACGACTGGGCGGACTATCCGGACGGCGAACCCGACGATTGGAACATGATGCTGTTGGACCCCGAGATCCGCGGAACGCTCGAACCCCAAGAGGAATAAACTACATTCCAGTTCTACGGGATACGGTCGTAGACCTTGTCCTTCGTCGCATTGAAGAACAGGAAACACGATGGCCCAGACCCCTTCCACGATGCTCGCCTTGGGCACCCCCGCGCCCGACTTCACGTTGCCCGACACCGACGGTACGGCGGTGTCCCTCGATCACTTCCGAGGGCAACCCGTTTTGGTGATGTTTATCTGTAACCACTGCCCGTTTGTGCACCACGTCGCGCCGGAGTTGGCGCGGCTGACCCGGGACTACGCGGACCGGTTGGGCGTGGTGGCGATCCAGTCGAACGACGTGGCGAACTACCCCGACGACTCGCCCGAAAAAATGGCGGCGGAAAAAGAAAAGCGTGGCTACACGTTTCCGTACCTATTTGATGAAGACCAGTCGGTGGCCAAGGCGTACACCGCGGCGTGCACGCCGGACTTCTTTTTGTTTGATGAAGACCACAAGTTGGTCTATCGCGGTCAACTCGACTCCACCCGGCCGTACCGGATCAGCAGCGGCAACTACGACGACCGCAACGGCGCGGCCAACGGCGAAGACCTGCGGGCGGCGCTCGATGCGTTGCTTTCTGGAAATGAAATTCCGGGGGAGCAGTGGCCGTCGATCGGGTGCAACATCAAGTGGAAGCCGGGGAACGAGCCGGCGTATTACGGATGAACGATTCAGCCGAGTTTGATTCCAAGCCCGATCGAATGCCAACCGAGACGGGCCCGACTCTGCAGGATTTTCTCGCCCACCGCGAGGAAGCCTGCCCTTCCTGCGGTTACAACCTTCGGGGCTTAACCGGTAACACCTGCCCGGAGTGCGGCTCTGCTTTAGTTTTGCGGGTGGGTCTTACGCAGCCGCTCTCTATCGCTTGGGTAGTGAGTCTAGTGAGTTCGGGGATGGGGTTTGCCGGGGCAGGGACGTTTCTATCGCTGGCCATCGTCGTGGCACCGTCGGGGTGGATATTAGAAACCGCCAGCGGTTGGATGATGTCGATTTTAACTCCAATCGTAGTGTTTTACTGATTGCGTTAGCGACCATGCGTCGCCGATTTAACCGTTGGCCAAAGCGCCGTCAGCGGTTGATGGCTGGTGTAATGGCGGTGGGTGTTTTGGTGACCTTATTTTTAATCGTGGTCCTATTCGAGAACTGAAACGTGTGATGGTAAAACGAGCGGATGCGTATCCTTGCCCTCAATCCGTACCACGCCGGGAGCCACGCGGCGTTTCTTGAGGGGTGGCTGAAACACTCGCGGCATTCGTTCGAGGTGTTGACGCTGCCGGGGCATCACTGGAAGTGGCGGATGCGGCACGCGGGGGCGACGTTTGCGGGTGAACTGCGTACTAAGCCGCAGGCCGCGGGGAACGATACTTCTGGGGACGGCGATGCCTCCGGGGGGTTCGATGCGGTCTGGTGCACGTCGATATTGGACCTCGCGTCGTTTTATGGTTTGTGCCGTGAGCGTTTTCGTGGCCTGCCCGCGATGGTGTACTTCCACGAAAATCAACTGACCTACCCGACCCCCGGAAACACCCCCGGAAGTCATTCCAAAAGTGAAGGGCGGGATCAGCATTTTGCGATCACGCATCTGACCAGTGCTTTGGCGGCAATACAGCGCGGCGGGATCGTCGGGTGGAACTCGGCGTATCACCATGATTCGTTTTTGACCGCTGCGCGGAAGCTTCTGAAGAAGATGCCGGGGCGGGAGTTGGATCATTTGCCGGAGTTGATCGCGGGGGCGTCGCGGGTGTTGTCGCCGGGGGTGGGGTTGGCGGAACCTCACCCGGGCACTGAAGTGCCCTCGCCCGAAGTGGGGCACCCGGGGGGAGATAGGCCGTTGCATGTATTGTGGGTCGGGCGGTGGGAACACGACAAGGACCCGGACGCGTTTTTCGCGGCGCTCAAGAAACTGAAAAAACGTGGGGTGCGGTTCCGGTTGAGCGTGTTGGGTGAATCGTTCGAACAGGTGCCCGAGTGTTTCGCGACGGCCAGGAAGAGATTTGCCGACGAGATCGTGCGGTGGGGGTATCAAGATTCGCGTCGCGACTACGAAGCGGCGTTGCGGGAGGCGGACGTGGTGGTATCCACCGCCCGGCACGAGTTTTTCGGGATCGCGGTGGTCGAGGCGGTGACGGCCGGCTGCTTCCCGGTGTTGCCGCACCGGCTGGCGTACCCCGAGGTGTTTGGCGAGGACGAGCGTTTCTATTACGACGGCACGCCCGAGGGATTGGCGACGCGGTTGATGGAATTGGATGCAGATCGACCGACCATGACGTTCGAAGAAAGAGAGGCGGTGGTCGGACGATATCGATGGGAAGCTGCAGCGGGGCGGTTGGATGACGCGATGGACGAGATGGTGGGGTAAGCCGTGGCGGCCCCGGGTCATTGACCCAGGGCTAAATGCGTAACCGAAAAGTCAGGCCGACAAGAGTTCGACGTAGTCGGCTTGGTCGAGGTGTTGGGCCAGGTCGAACGCGGTGCGGCCGTGGCGGGGGTCGGTGGCGGTACGGTCGGCGTCGCGCTCCACCAACGCGCGGGCGACGGGCAGGGCGGCTTCGCCGAGCGTGACGCAGCGGTGCAGCGGCGTAAAGCCTTCCGGTTCCTTGGGGCAAGTCGCGTTGACGTCGGCGTCGGCCTCGAGCAAAACCAGGGCGGCGGCGGGGTCGAAGTCGGAACCCTCGGCCGCGGAAAGACCCAAGCGTTCCGCGGCCGAGCCGATTGGTGCCGACGTCCGCAGCTTCGGCGGCAAGAGCGCCGCGTGGAGCGGGGTGCGTTGCTGGGTATCGCGGGCTTCGAGGGCGGCACCCCGGCGGGCGAATAACGTGACCAGCTCGGCGTGGCCGTGGCGGGCGGCGAACCAGAGCGGCGAGCGTTGTTGGGCATCACGGACCTCGACTTCCGCCCCGGCTTCGATCAGGCGTTTGGCCACGTCCACATGCCCGCGAACAGCGACCAGGTGCAACGGGGTCTGGCGGGCGTGCATCGGGGTGGCAAAGCGGGTCCGGCAGTCGGGATGGACCCCGCGTTCCAAAAGCGTTTCAACGCCGGCGAGGTGCCCCGCCCGGGCGGCGTAGTGCATCGGCATCCACTGCTCGGCCCCGTGCGACGCGGGCTGAGACAGAAACGTGTTCATCCGCCGCGGCTCGTTAGAGAGCAACGCGGCGAGCTCGTGCAGCGGGCCTTGCTCGAGGGCTTGGATGAAACTTTCAGTGTCGGGCATGGGGCGGGCCGATCTAATGAAACCTTAGGTATGTTTCGCATCCTAGGCTGTGTTGAGCCGAGCGGCGGACTACCATGGGGCTTCCTGTCTCGATTTGTTTTGTCTCAATATCCGATGTCCGAATACCGCCATGAACCAAGCCGATCTCGTCGCCGCTGCCTCCGATCTGACCGCCGTCGAAGACGAAGTGCTGGGCAAGCCCGCCCGCCGCGGTCGCCGGGCCGACCCGATGCTGCTGGAAATCGCCTGGGAGGCGTGTAACCAGGTCGGCGGGATCTACACGGTGCTGCGCAGCAAGGTGCCGTCGATGGTGAGTCGGTGGGGTAATCGGTACTGCCTGGTCGGGCCTTACAACGAGAAGAGCGCGCCGATCGAGTTCGAGCCGTCGCCCCTGGTTGGCCCGGTGGGGCAGGCCGTGAAGCAGATGAACGAGATGGGCTACCGGGCGCAGTACGGCCGGTGGCTGGTTTCGGGTCGACCGCACATCGTGTTGCTCCACATCGAAGACACGCACCAATACCTCAACGACATCAAGTACCGCCTCTGGGCCGACCACAACATCCCCACGCCCAGCGACGATCCGCTGGTCAACGACGTGTTGGCGTTTGGCGAATCGACGCGCCTGCTGTTGTCGATGCTCGGGGCCCGCGAGTCGCACCGCCGGCGGATCGTGGCGCACTTCCACGAATGGATGGCCGGGGCCGCGGTCCCGATGCTGCGTAAAGAAGAATGGCCCGGCTCGATCGTGTTTACCACCCACGCCACGTTGCTCGGCCGATACCTCGCAATGAACCACCCGGTGTTCTACGACCATTTGTCGTTTTTCGACGCTGGCCACGAAGCCAAGCATTTCAACATCGAAGCGCAGCACGGCATCGAGCGTTCCGCCGCCCACGGAGCCCATGTGTTCTCCACCGTCTCCGACGTCACCGCCAGCGAATGCACGCACTTGCTGGGCCGGACGCCCGACATCTTGCTGCCCAACGGCCTGAACATCGAACGCTTCGCCGCGATCCACGAGTTTCAAAACCTGCACCAGGAATACAAGAAGCAGATCCACGAATTCACGATGGGCCACTTCTTCCCCAGCTACAGCTTCGACCTCGACAACACGGTCTACATGTTCACCTCCGGCCGATACGAATACCGCAACAAGGGCATGGACGTCACGATCGAAGCGCTGGCCAAGCTCAACCACCGACTCAAGACCGCCGAGACGCCGATCACCGTCGTGTTCTTCATCATCACCAAAGCCCCGGTGCACTCGATCAACGTCGCCGAGCTCGAAAGCCGGGCGATGCTCGAAGAGTTCCGCACCGCGGCGGACGCGATCAAGGACAACATCGGTCAGGAGCTTTTCGACAGCGCCGCCGCCGGCCACATCCCCGACCTCAACACGCTGGTCGACGACTATTGGCGGCTGCGGCTGCGTCGGTCGATCCAGTCGTGGAAGCGCGACGGCCTGCCGCCGATCGTGACCCACGACATGAAAGACGCCAGCGACGCGGTGCTGAATCAGCTGCGCCAATGCCACCTCTTCAACGCGCCCGAAGACCGGGTCAAGGTCGTCTTCCACCCCGACTTCATCAACAGCACCAACCCGCTGTTCGGCATGGAGTACGACCAGTTTGTCCGCGGCACGCACCTGGGCGTCTTCCCCAGCTACTACGAACCCTGGGGCTACACGCCGCTCGAGTCGATCGCGCTCGGCGTGCCCGCCGTGACCAGCGACCTCTCGGGGTTCGGGTCGTACCTGCACAACGTCATGCCCGACCACAACAACCAGGGCGTAACCATCATCAACCGCCGCCACACCGACTTCCACGGCGCCGCCCACGAGCTCTGCGAAAGCATGTTCAGCTTCTGCCAGCTGTCCCGCCGCGAACGCATCGGCCTGCGCAACATCGTCGAGTCGTTCAGCGAACACTTCGATTGGCACAACCTCGGCCGGCGGTACCACGAAGCCCACGAGATGGCGCTGGACCGCGACGCGGAGTGATCCACGTTTCGCGCGGGCCGCGTAAACTCTGTCCATGATCCATCTGCTTGCCGCCGTCCCGGCCGGGGGCGGGCCCGCCGTCGCCGGCGAAGGGCCCAACGCCGCCAACCTCACCCTCTTGGGGATTTACCTCGCGCTGGCCATCGGCGTGTCGTTTCTCTGTTCGCTGCTCGAAGCCGGCCTGCTCTCGGTGCCCACGTCGCACGTCGAACTCATGGCCAAGGAAAACCGCCGCGGCGGGGCCCGACTCAAACACATGAAGACCCACGTCGACCGCCCGCTCGCGGCGATCCTCACGCTCAACACCGTGGCCCACACCATCGGCGCCGCGGGCGTCGGCGCCCAGGTCCTGGTCATCTGGGGCAGCGGAGCGGTGGCCATCGGCAGCGCCGTGGTCACGCTGCTCATCCTCGTCTTCAGCGAGATCATCCCCAAGTCCATCGGTGCGGCCCACGCCAAAGCCCTCGCCCCGTTCACGGCCTACGCGATCCAGGGCATGATCATCCTCACCTATTTCCTGCTCCTGCCGTTGCAGTGGATCTCGAGCAAGCTCGGCGGCGGGCACGTCTCGGCCATCACCCGCGACGAGGTCGCCATGACCGCCGAGCTCGGCTACACCGCCGGGGAGATCGACCCCGGCGAGTCCCGCGTCATCCGTAACGTGTTGCGACTCCGCCAAGTCACCGTCCGCGACATCATGACGCCCCGCCCCATCGTGTTCATGCTCGAACGCGCGCAAACCGCCGGCCAAGTCATGGAACAGCACGGCCGACTCGCCTACTCCCGCATTCCGGTCCAAGACGGTAACCCCGATCAAGTCGTCGGCCACGTCACTCGCCGCGCCATCCTCCAGGCCGTCGCCGAGGACCAACACGACCAACCCCTCGAACAACTGCTCCAACCCCTCGACACCACCCCGGAAGACGCTTCAGTCGCCGCGACGCTCAACCGGCTGATCCGCGACGAGCAGCACATCATCCTGGTGCAGGACGAGTTCGGCGGCACCGCCGGGCTGGTCACGCTCGAAGACTGCGTCGAAACCGTGCTCGGCGTCGAGATCGTCGACGAAACCGACACCACCGCCGACCTCCGCGAAGCCGCGCGCAAGCTGCTCGAACGCCGCCGGGCCGAGCGGGGGGCTTCGTCCCAAAATTCAGCTCCGGGTGAATGACCCGGGGCCACGCTGCGTTAGACTGATCACCGTGGGTTTACTCCCTTGGGGTCACGCATGAGCAGCCAACACTTCCCGACCACGATCTGGTCTCTGGTCCGCGAGGCCGACCACGAACGCACCGTCGTGCGGACCGCGGCCCTCGACCAACTCCTGCGGCAATACGCCCCGGCGATGGTCAGCCACCTGGTCCGCCGCAAACGACTCTCGCCCGAACACGCCGAGGACATCGTCCAGGCGTTCATCGTCGAGAAAGTTCTAGAAAAAGGACTGGTGGGCAAAGCCGACGCGGCCCGCGGCAAGTTCCGCACGCTGCTGCTGACCGCGCTCGACCGTTACCTAGCCAGCGATTTTCGGGCCGCGTCGGCGCAGAAGCGGGGCGGCGGCCGCGTATCGTCTCTCGAAGGCCTCGGTGCCCCGGTCGCGGATGCCAATTCCGGGAGCGGGGGCGATGCGTTTGAAGTCGAGTGGAGCCGTACGCTGATGGATCAAGCGATCGACCGGATGAAACAAGAGTGCGACACCTCGGATCGGCCCGACGTGTGGGGCGTGTTCCACGACCGCCTGCTCCGCCCAACGCTCGACCGCAGCGATCCGCCGAGCTACGACGCGCTGGTCGAGCGCTACCACATCAAAACCCCCGCGCAGGCCGCCAACCTCCTGATCACGGGCAAGCGGATGTTCGCGCGCGTGTTACGCAGCGTGATCGCCGACTACGCCGGGGACGACGAGGCGCAGATCCAAAATGAGATGGACGACCTCATGCAGATCCTCGCCCGGCAGGGCACCGGCTAAACGCCGCTTGCGGCTTAGCGCCCGATGGCTTTCAAAACACGAAGATTACCGATCATGATCAACACCTCACGAAACCCATCATGTCTGAAATTCCCGAACAACCTCTGACCGACCCCACCGCCTTGGTCGAGTTGTTCAACCTCGGCCAAGCCGAGACGCCGTTGCCGTGGAACACCGGGGACCTGGGCGCGATGTTGCGTCACCAACTCCATCAACCGCTGGGCCCATCACCGACCGGCCAAGACGACGGCTACGCCACCCGCCCCCACCTTGATCTGTTTGTCCAATCTGATCCGCCGCTCGAGCGCCTCCGCCAGGTTAAAGACCAAGCCAAAACCACCAAACCCGACGACGACCTGCCGCGCGACGTCGCGACGGTGGTCTACTACGCCGCGCTCGCCGCCGCTAGACTGCACCACCCCGACCACTCGATCACCCGGCTCGACGACGACGCCTTCCGTGTCGGCCTCGACTGGGCGCTGCAACTGCCCTGGCTCGACCCGGCGCTCAAGCCGGTGTTCAGCCAGGCCTACGACCTGGTGCAAGGGGGCTCGCGGTGAAACCCGACGACCCCGTCGACGAAGACCTGAGCGTGACGCGCGACCCGACGCCGTCCGCTGCGCCAGCGCCGCCGCCGCTGCCCGAGATGTCCGACGCCGACGAAACCGTGGCGTCCGGCAGCGCATCAACCGCTCAACCCCAATCTCACGGCTCGTTGCCGCCGCTGCCCCCGCCGCCCGACGATGCGCCGGCCGTGCCGGGCTATCACCTGCTGCACAAGCTCGGCGAGGGCGGGATGGGTGTGGTGTGGAAGGCGGTGCAACTCGCCACCCGCCGCGAGGTCGCGCTCAAGCTGCTGTCGCCCGCCGCCTTCGGCAGCGACACCGCCCGGCTACGCTTCCAACGCGAAGTCGAACTCGCCGCCCGCCTCGAACACCCCTTCGTCGCCCGGGTCTACGACTCGAGTTCGGCCCCCGGAAGTCAAGACGCCAACGCGTCGGGCGGATCGTCTTCCGGGGGCCTCGTGTACTACGCGATGGAACTTGTGCCGGGCCAAGACCTCGAAACCCACGTCCGCGGCCGGGGCCTCAAACCCAAAGCCATCCTCCGGCTGATGCGCGACGTCTGCCTCGGCATGCAACACGCCCACCAGCGCGGCGTCATCCACCGGGACCTCAAGCCGTCGAACATCATGGTCGTCCCGCCGGACGACGGCGAGGCCAGCGTAAAGTCCAACCCGACCGGCGCGAAATCCGCCAACGCTTCCGAGAGTGGCAGCCGACTCGGAAAGGCGGACACCCCCAAGATCGTCGACTTCGGCCTGGCCAAAACTATTACGCCCGAAGACGGCCAGGTCACCCTCAGCCACGCCGGCCAAGTCGCCGGCACCCCCGCGTACATGTCGCCCGAGCAAGCGGCCGGCCGCACCGACGCCATCGACACCCGCACCGACGTCTACGCCTTGGGCGTGATCCTCTACCGCCTGCTTACCGGCAAGTACCCGCACGACACCACCGTGTCGTTTGCCGACCTCTTGCGACACATCAGCGACGACGACGTGATCCGCCCCCGCGCCGCCAGCGAAGACGCCTCGAAACTCATCGACCGCGAACTCGAAACGCTGCTGCTCAAAGCGTTGGAGAAAGACCCCGACCGCCGCTACGACAACGCCGGGGCGTTGGCCGCTGACTTGGACAATTATTTGAATAACAATCCTCTCAACGCCCGCCCCGCGTCGGTGAGTTACGTGATCCGCAAACGCATCGCCAAATACCGCGTCCCGCTCGGCGTCGCTGCGGGTTGCGCGATGGCCGGATCGATCGCGGCCGGGGCTTACGCCTGGACGCAGTACAACCAGAAAATCATGCACCCCGTCGAGACCACGCCGCCCGGCGCCATGGTGGTGCTCAACGGGGTTCCCCAGCTCAAGTGCGGCATGACTCCTTGTGTCATTGAGCTCCCACGCGGCACGCATCAAATCCGGATCGAACACCCGACCAAGCCTTACGCCGCGACCGAACGGACCATCCACGTGGCGTGGGGAAAGACTTCGGGACAAGACTACGAAAAATTCGTGTTGCTGCCCGAGTTCCGCACGATCGAGCTTCGCACCGAGCCCGCGTCGGCCCGCCTGGTGTTGACGCCACTCGACGATCCCGACGCCCCGCCGGTGTTGGTCGATACGCCCGCCACCTCACTCTTGCCCGCGGGCCGGTACCGCGTCTCGACCGGCGATGCTTCGCAACAACTGACCGCCACCAAAGGGCCGGGCACGGAGATTGAACTCGTGCCGGGCCTCGAACCGTTGGAATTGGCGTACCGTATCGAGCCGGCCAAGTAATCGCTGAAGCCTCTCAACGGTCAGCAAACAAGACCCCGGAGATCGCGACGTCTTTGCGATCGCGCGGGATGTTGGTGCTGCCGATGGTGCGATCAAAGTAGATCAGGTCGGGGTTCCCAAACTCGTCGAGCGGCCCGACGTTGGGGTCCACGGCGAACACGACGTGTCCGTCGGCATAAGCCACGTGCTGGCCACGCTCGGTGTCCCCGTCGAGGTGGACGTTGCTGCGGCCCGCTTCGCCGGTGCCCGAGAGGTCGTTGTCCGGGCTGCCGCAGCAAGCCGGCCCCCGGTCGGCCAGGATCGCGAATTCGGAGGTGTATTCGGTGCGGTCGGGGGTGAGGGTGTAGGGTCCGAACCCGCCCACCCCCGCGTCGGGGTAGTAGACATTGTGGTAGCCGTAGCTGAGGTTTTGGGTCTGGCTGTAGTCGCTGGAGATCTCCGAAAACGTGAGTTGGCCGCGGGCGCCGGCCCCGTTGGCGTATTCATCGGGTTCGTGGTGTTCGATCCCCGGGCTGACGTAGAGCGCCGAATCGGTGACGTAGTCTTCGCGGTGCAGCAGCCAGAGGGCGATGCCGATGTCGTTGTTGGCCCCGAGCAGCCAGGGATTAGGCGAATTACCGTACGACGACAACGGATTGGCCCGCGGGGTGCCCGAGAGATCAACCCCGGCCCGGGGCAGTTCTCCGTTGTCGGTGGCGTAAGTCGTCACCGCGAGCATGAGTTGACGGAGGTTGTTCGCGCAAACCATATCGCGCGCCGACCGGCGAGCTTTGCCCAGCGCCGGCAGCAGGATGCCGATGAGCAGGGCGATGATGCTGATGACCACGAGCAGTTCGATCAGCGTGAAAGCGGAACGGGGTGCGGCGAGGGTTCGGGTGCGGATCATGGTGTTTTTCCAGAGGTCACCAAAAGAGATCAAGGAACTTAAGCGTCCCCCATGGTTTCGCGTTCGCCCGGCAGATCATGCGCGGCGGGCCAACAGAAAAGTCATGTCGTCGTCCGGCGGAGCGCCGGCCTGGATCGCCGCCAATCGGCGGTTCAACCGGTCGCGAACCGCGGCCAGGGAATCGTCGGAACCGTCGGCCAAGGCACCCGCCAACTGCTCGGCCAAGCCCTCGTGGCTGATCCACTGACCGTCTTCGGCGACGATCTCGGTCAGGCCGTCGCTGTAGAGCGCCAGCACCGTGTCGGGAGCGAGCTCAAAGTGGTGACCCGTTAACGGTTCGGGGAGCAGGCCCAGCGGGACATTCTCGCTGTGCTCGGAATACCCCACCGGTGAGGATTTTCCCTCGGTGAAGTTCGTCTGTCCTTCGCTCCCCGTGGCGGCGTGATTCATTCCGGGGGCGGGGGCGAGAATGGCGGGGGGGTGGCCGGCGTTGACGCATTCGACCCGCCCGGTGACGGGATCGACGGCGACGGCGAGGCCGGTGACGAAGGTGCTGTCGTCCATCGTGGCGCAGAGGTAGCTGTTCAGGGCGTTCATTAAATCGACCACGCTGCCCGCGGTGGGGGCCTGGGCGTGGATGAAAGTATGCAGGCTGGAGCTGACGAGCGCCGCGGCCATCCCCTTGCCGCAGACGTCCATGACCAGCAGCAACGTTCGGCCGTCGGGCAGGCAGACCACATCCAGATAATCGCCCCCCACGCTGTAGCAGGGCTCGAAATGCAGGGCCAACTCGAGCCCCTCGACCTCGGGCGACGTCGGCACGAGGGCCAGCTGCACCTTGCGGGCCCGGTCGAGCATGACCTGGGTCTTGGCCTGGGCCTCGGCCGCGGCGCGGGCTCGCCAGGCCCGCTCGACCAGATCGAACTGCTCGACCGCCAACGCGGTCAAGGCGAGCCACTCCCCTGTGCCGCAGCGGGCGGGCAACACGGTGTACAGCACGTCGCGGGTTTCATTTTTGGACTCCGTCCCATCAATCGTTGCCGACGCATGGTCCGCTTCCGGGGGCGGCAGCGGGCAGCCGATGACCGATGCCCGCTGGGTCTCAGGAGCAACGGACAACTCGACGATCGGCGACGCGTCATCCGAACCGCCGTCGACTTCCATCCCGCTGCGTGTCGCCAACACCGCTTCACCCGACTCCGTGACGGCATCGAGCAGACTCCGCGAGATATAGAAGTCTTGATCGGTTCCACCACAAGATACGGGGCCAACCGCAGCCTCCGGTTTATTCCAACCCGCGCGGTCTGCGGGGAACGAGATACTGAGGACCGCGGCGTGTTGGCCCTGCATCACCGGCTCGGTCATGAATTCGCACAAGCGATGACGCCGGGCTGAGGTGTCGTCTATCGCCAGCAACTCGTGACCCAACGCCTGGACCGCGCGGAGTTGCTGAGCGTCGACTTTGGGTCGGCCCAAGTGATCGAGCCGGCTGAGGTTGGCGGCCGAGTCATCGACCACCGTGACGGTTTTGTGCGGAGACGATTCGGTTGGAGTAGCGCGGGGCCATTCGCCGTGTTCATCGAGTCGGCCGAGGGTCAAAACAAACGGACCAACTTCAATCACATCACTATCGTTAAGCAACACGTTGGTGACGGGCTCGCCGTTAACGCGGGTGCCGTTGCGGCTATCAAGATCGACCAAGCGCCACGCGGCGGGCAAGACGCCATCGGGCTCGGCGGTCAGCGTCGCGTGTCGGCGGGAAACCCCCGGGTCATCGAGGTGTAAGTCGCACTTCGACGATCGGCCGAGGGTGATTGCCGGTTCGTCCAAAGCGCGGACCACGGGTTTTTGCCTTGAATCCAAGGAAAAAACCACGCGGATCGCCCAACACCCTGGCTTCATGCTTGACCCTCAACAGAACAACCCCTCACCCAACCCCACCACCATTACCATAACCCAAGGGTGGCCGACACCCAAGACGAATCGCGAAACCATCGACCCAAAAAACACGGAGGCCACACAACGCGGAGCGCGCGCCGCGCGCTTTCGATGGTGATGAACTGCGACAGAATCACGCGTGGCGCAACGCCAAAGCGGTTGGGGTAAAAAACGGATTGACACCTCGCCGCGCGGCGCGGTAGCTTTCGCCATCGCGTCCCCAAAAGCGCGGGTGTGAAGCGCATTTTGCTTCGGGTCACGGACGTCTTGGTGGGCTCCCGTGTGCCGCGTGAATCACCCCATGTTTTGTTTTCGTTGTTTTACGAACCAACCTTCGCGCCTCGGTGCGGACCGGACGAACATCCGCGTCCCCGCAGGTCGCTCGACGACACGGCCAACCCATGCCCCAATTCGATCAGACCCAGTGGCAGAACGTGTTAAAGGTGCTCAAAGAGCGCCACGCCCCGATCTGCCGGCAATGGTTTTACGACGACCTCTCGCCGGGCCAACTCAACAACGGCCTGCTCGAGATCCACACCGCGACCCCGGTGCAACAAAACTACCTGCAGAAGCGCTGCCTCGAACCGTTCACCGAAGCGGCCCAGGCCGTGACCGGGCAACTCGTTGCGGCGCGCTTTGTTTGCGAACCCGCGTCGAGGCCTGCTCCCGGAAGTACCCCCGGAAGTGCCCCGGGTAGTGAAGGTGATCAAAAAAACAACGGAGCAGCGGCGTCAGGCAACGGTGAAGCCAAGCCGTCTCCGCTGCCCGAGCCCGACCTGGCCGACCTCGAAGCCCACCTGCCCCCGACCCCGCCCAACACCAGCGGCAACGGGAACGGCGCGTTCGTTCCGCCGACCCCCACGCCGCCGCCCACGCCGATCCAGCTCAACCCGCTGCACACCCCGCCCGGCTCCCGACCCGCGGGCAGCTTCGACTTCGACAACGAGTCGATGGTGCTGTCCCCCGACAACTCGTTCGACCACTTCATCAGCGGGCCGAACAACCAACTCGCCTACGCCGCCGCCGTCGCCGTCGCTAACCAGCCCGGCACCGCGTACAACCCGCTGTTCATCCACGGCGGCGTCGGCCTCGGCAAGACCCACCTCCTGCAAGCCATCTGCCAGTCGATCCTGACCAAGAATCCGCACACGCAGATTTTGTACGTGTCGTGTGATGCGTTCATGAACCAGTTCATCGCCTGCGTTCAGGCCGGCAAGATGGACGAGTTCCGCACGCACTACCGCCACGTCGACTTGCTAGTGATCGACGACATCCACTTCCTGGCCAACCGCGAGCGTTCGCAGGAAGAATTCTTCCACACGTTCAACGAGTTGTACCAGTCCAACCGCCAGATCGTGTTGTCGTCCGACGCCCCGCCGCACGAGATCCCAAACCTGGAAGATCGATTGGTCTCGCGGTTCCAGTGGGGCCTGGTCGCCACGGTCAGCAAGCCGAGCTTTGAGACCCGCGTCGCAATCGTCAAAGCCAAAGCCAACATGCGCGGCTTCGAACTGCCCGACGCGGTCGTCGAGCTGATCGCCCAGCGACGCGAAGCCAACGCCCGTGAACTCGAAGGCGCGATCAAAGCGTTGCAGGCCCAGCAGATGATCGAGAAGCGCCCGGTCGATCTGGCCATGGCCCGTCAGGCCCTGGGCGAGCCCGCCGTCGCGCCTCAGGCCAACCAGACCACGCTCCAACACATCGTCGACGCGGTCACCCGCTACTACAACGTCAAGCTGTCCGATCTCCAGTCCCGTCGGCGGTTCAAATCCATCGTCGAGCCCCGCCAAATCTGCATGTACTTGGCCCGCGAACGCACCAGATTCAGCCTCGAAGAGATCGGCGGGTTCTTCGGCGGCCGGGACCACACCACCGTGATGCACTCGGTCGACGTCGTCGAAAACCGCCTCAAGACCGAGGCCGGCTTCCCCGCGCAGATCAAGCAACTGCTGACCGAAATCGATCGCGCCGCCGGCGTGATCGCCTGATTCCCGGCCAACGGAACTCCTTCAGCAACCGCCCACACTTTTTCATCTGATTTTTCATGCGTTTAGCGGGAGCGGCGAAGCCGCCCGCGGCTGTTCGTTGGCGAAACCCCAACTCAAAACCCTTGTCCAAATCCTCGTGGGGTGCTTGTGGATAACCGGGCGCGTCGCGCTGCGGCTCGGGCCATCTCGACGCCTCAACCGACACGCGCAACGCCAGACCGCTCCGTTTCACCCATCAACCGGCGCCCCAAACCCTCGTGCGCCCTCGAAATCAATGCTGTCGACATCTTCCACACAAAACATCTTTAATCCCAAGTGGTGGTTTGGAATGGGCTTGGGTTGAATAACCACCGACTTTCCACATTACGGCGCGGCATACGACGGGTGAAGAGAGAAATTTATCTATCTCTCTCCCGAAACCCTCGCTCCCAACTGACAATGCCCGCAGGCCGTGGTCGTTCGACCCGCCACCACGAACGACTCCAGCGGTTGCCCACAAGCCGGGCAGGCCTCGCCGCCCCGGCCGTAGACCTGGTGACGGTTCTGGAATCCGCCGGATTGGCCCTGAGCATCGACGTAGTCCCGCAGGGTCGAGCCGCCGGCCTCGATCGCCCGGGTCAGGATCCGCCGCATCGCCCGGACCAATCGCTCGCTCTCGGCTTTGGTCACCGCCGCGGCCAACTTCCGCGGGTGGAGCTTCGTGGCAAACAGCAGTTCGTCGACGTAGATGTTGCCCAGGCCCGCGACCAGGTGTTGATCGAGTAACGCGGCCTTGAGGTCCCGTTGCGTCCGGCTCAGGCCCGCGTGGAGCCGGACGGGCGTGATGACCAGTCCGTCGGGGCCCAGCTTGTCCCAACGCCTCTCCCGCAGTTCTGCTTCGTCGGCAAAGGCCCACACCCCGCCGAACCGCCGCGGGTCGCGGAACCGCAGCTCGATGCCGTGGGCAAAGTTCCAGGTGACGTGAACATGGTCGGTGGGTGAGGCGTCTAACTCGTCGGAACGCGTCTCGTTCGAGCGAACGACCCGCAGCGATCCGCTCATGCCCAGATGCACGCAAACGCAACCATCCCGATCGCCAACCATCGCCAGTTGTTTGCCGTGGCGGAGTACGCGGACGATCCGCTGGCCGCGCAGCAGCGTTTGCGGGCCGCGCACCACGTCCTTGCGGGCGATGCGCACCGCCTCGACCCGTTGGTCCACGACCGCCTCGGCCAGCGTCCGGCACACCGTTTCGACCTCGGGCAATTCCGGCATGCCGCGATCATAGCCGCCACCCCGCCCCGCTATACTCAATCCTGAAAGACCCGGGTAATCTGCCGGTCTCTCACGCTCAACCTGCCCTGCACCCCGGAGCTCTTCATGTCCGACCCCGCCTCGAATCCTTCCCACGCGCCGGGGGCCGACCCCGAGGCGCTCATCGCCGACATCCGCCAAGCCTCCGACGCCCTGTCCGAACAGATCGGCAAGGCGATCGTCGGCCAGCAAGACGTCGTCGAACAAGTCTTCCTCGCGTTGTTCACCCGCGGCCACGCGCTGCTCGTCGGCGTGCCGGGCCTGGCCAAGACGCTGCTGGTCTCGACCATCGCCAAAAGCCTGAGCCTCGAGTTCAACCGCATCCAGTTCACGCCCGACCTCATGCCCTCCGACATCACCGGCACCGAGGTCATCGAAGAAAACCGCACCACCGGTCACCGCGAGATGCGGTTTGTCAAAGGCCCGGTCTTCGCCAACCTCATCCTCGCCGACGAGATCAACCGCACCCCGCCCAAGACCCAGGCGGCGCTGCTCGAAGCGATGCAGGAGCGCCACGTGACGGCCGGCGGCGAGACCCACGCCTTGCCCGAGCCGTTCTTCGTGCTCGCCACGCAGAACCCCATCG
>JBCCST010000051.1:0-24731 GCA_039199695.1 Planctomycetota bacterium
CGGTCACCGCGATCCTCCGCGTGGACGACAAGAACGGTCAGGATGTTGCTGATCTCTTGGACGAATACGCCGAAGCCAGTAACCGGCTGGATATCGAACTCATCCACCCCGACCGAGACCTGCCCCGCCTCGAAGCTTTTTACCGTCAACTCGAAGATCGTTTCGCCGACGATACCGCCCCGCTCGAAGCGGCCGTCGCCGTCGGGCTCGAAACCTTGGGCGGGGTGGCCGAGAACGTCGCGGCGATGAAGCGCGAGATCGACCAGATCATCGCCGACGAATCGTTGACGGACGACCAACTCCGCCGCGAGTTTCAACTGCTGGCCAACCGGCTGGGCGAAGTCGAATCCGCCTACGCCAACGCCAGGCAGACTCTGACCCAAGCCCTCGGCGAGCCGATGCCGCCATGGTCGAACGCGCGGGCCGACCTGATCAACGCGTTGCGTCAAGTGGACGGCGAAGTGCTCACGCCGTTTGCCCGCGAGTTTGCCCGCCGGGCGAAAGACCGCAGCGTGCCTTTGGGCGGGCGGGATGCGCTGCTGCGTCTCGACGCCGCGATCGACACCACCCGGCAACCGCTGGGCGAAACCATCCAAACGCTCACCAACCCGCCCACGCCGACGCGATACGATCGGCTGCTCGTGTCGCTGCGCGGCGGCGAGGTGGTGGTCATTCTGGGTCCGGAACGCGAGCGGGTGGTGCCGGTGGCCGAGATGTTCACGCCCCCGACCGGCGACACGCCGCCGCAGTTCATCGGCGAAGACCGGCTCACCGGCACCCTGGTGGCGATGCAGATCGATCAGCCCCCGCTGATCGTGTTCGTCCGCGATACGCCCGTCAGCGTGGCCCATCCCCGCGGCGGCTTTGCTCACGTCGCCAGCCGATTGGCCGCGGCCGATCTGCCGGTGACCGAGTGGGCGGTGGGTGGGGGCGGCCCCGGTGATCCTGAGCAGAACACGATAGCTCCGCCGCCCGAGCCCGCCGCGGGTCAGCGGGCCGTGTGGATCGTGCCGACGCTGTCGCTGGAACGCACGACTCAGACCGACCGCGAACTCGTCGCCGACGTGCTCGAAAAACGACTGGCCGCGGGTGACGGCGTGTTGCTTTGCTTCAGTTACGACGCCGAGGCGTTGTTCCGCCCGTCCGACCCGGTGATGGAACTGGCCGGGGCCTGGGGGATCAAGCCGCGGACGCACGAGCTCTTGCTTTACGAAGGCTTGGGACCCGACGGCCGAACGAGCAGCCAGGCCGCGTGGCTCGTCCGCGAGTGGCCGAACGACTCGCCGCTTGGCGGAGCGTTGGCGGGGCGCGAGGTCCAACTGGTTGCCCCGACGCCGATCGGTTTCGAGCCTCGGCCGAAGGTGACCACCCAGCCCTTGATCACCCTGAACCAATCCAGGGTATGGGCCGCGACGGGCTTGACCACGGCGGAGGAAATCGCGGCGTCCGGTTTCAACGAAGACGCCGCGGTACAACAACCCGTCGTCGCGGCGGTGGCGGAAGCCGTCGGCGAAGACGACTCGGACGCCCAGGGTCGGATGATGGTCTTCACCGAGCGTCACTGGCTGTCCGACCAACAGGCCGGGCGTCGGCTGGGCAACAGCGAACTGTTCATGAGCTGTGTCTATTGGCTGGCGGGCCTGGACGAAGCCATCGCCGCGACGCCGCGCAGCCAGGACATCCGCCGAGTCGCGGCGCTCAGCGACGGCCGGCAGATGACGTACCGCCTGGTCCTGCTCGCGGGGCTTCCGGGGCTGACGCTGTTGGCGGGCACCGCGGTGTGGTTCATGCGGCGCCGCGGGTAAGCGATCGGCCAACCCGCTAAGCTACCCACCGGCCAAAAACCTCGGCACGGAATTGTCCCGCGTGAATTTTAAAACCACCCTGGTCATGTTGGTCTTGCTGGCGGGTATCGCCGGGGCTTACCTGTGGGTGCGTTCTTCCGGCCCCGGCGGCGCGTCCAACGCGCAAGCGACGCCTGATCCCTTCGTCACCGGCCGGGTGTTCGACGCGATCCAGATCACGCAGGACGAGCAGTCGATCGCGCTTACGAAACAACCCGACGGCTCGTGGTGGCAGACGGAACCGGTGCGGTTTCCCGTAACCGGCGAAGCGGTGGAGACGCTGATCAACGCCGGGTTGTCGTTGTTGCCGCGGGAAACTTTTTCGTTTGATGCCGACGACCCGGCCGTCGCGGGGCAGGCCGACGCGTTGGCCGCCTTCGGCCTCGACCCGCCCCAAGCGGTGGTGGTCTTCGAGAGCGACTCGGTCACCCACGAAATCCGCCTGGGCTCGACGAACGTGGCGGGCACGGCCTACCTGCAAAAGACCGGTGACGACCGCGTCCACCTCGTGGACGCCGTCCTTCACCGCGCCGCCCTCGACGCTGAACCCAAGACCTGGCGGCCAACCCAACTCCCGATGCTGGATCCCGATCGGATCAATCGGGTGGCGTTGTCCAACGCCCAGCACCAAATCGAACTCACCCGTTCTGTCGAAAGTTGGTCGCTCGACGCGGAGGGACGCGAGCGGGCCGATGCCGAGAAGTCGCAGATACTCGCAGCGTTGGTCCAAGCGGCCCAACCGAGCCGTTACGTCAGCGACGACCCCGCGGCGTTGGCCCAGTACGGCCTGGTTGAGCCGATGCTCGCGCTGACCACCGCCGACGCTACGGGCACCCGCCAAACCCTCCGCCTCGGGCAGCCCGCCGACCTCGGCGAGGCCACGGTGTACGCCACCTGGTCCGACACCGAAGCACCTTCGCCGGTGGTCTTCACCGTGCCGCTGCCGCCGTTCCGCAACCTGACCGAAGTGACGCCGCTGATGCTCCGCGACGCTCGGGTCGTGCTCGCGTCGCCCGGCTCGATCCGCGGGCAAGAGGTCAACCGCGTGGGCCGCGACGTGGTGACGATCGCGCAAAACACCGACGGCACCGGGCTGGGTTTCGTTGAGCCGCAGACCGGCTACGCCCCGGACCCCGAGCGGACCGCCGAGTGGCTGACCACGCTGACCCGCGTCGTCTCAACCGGCTACGCCCCGGCCCCCCGCGAAGCCCAAGCGCCGCTGGCGCTCATCGAACTCAAACTCGCCGGGGGGCAAACCGAGCACGTCCGCCTCTACGCCGACCGCGACGGCCGGGACGACGTGCTGCTGGCGGTGCGCGAAAACGAAACGATCGCCGCTTTGGTGCCCAGCGAACAACTGGCCTCGCTGCGTGCCCCGGTCGTGACCCTCCGTGATCGACGGCTGCCCGACGTCGGCCCGATCAACGAACTCCGCCTGTCCCGCGACGACGGCCAGGTGTTTTCGTTCACCCGATCCGACCCGGGTCTGTGGGCTCCGCAGAACGACGACTTCACCGACGCCTGGGAGGCCGCTCAATTCGCTGAGCTTTGGGATTGGGTCGAGTCGCCCCGCGTGGCGACCTGGACGTCGATGTCCGAGCTGCCGCGTGGGCCCATCGCCCGGCTGTCGCTGGGCCCCGAGAAACCCGCGTACGTGGTCAACGTCGATCAACACCTCGGCCAACGCACGGACCTGCCGGGCGTGTTTGAACTCCCCGAAGACGTCGCGGCGTTGTTCGGCGAAGAGTATCGGCAGAAGCTCATGCTGCCGTACCGTGCCGACCAGATCGACCGCGTGGTTCTGGGTATTGAGTCGTCCAACGACGACGACACCGCCCTGCCCGAAGCCTCGACGATCCAACGCAACGCCGAGGGCGTGTTCGTGAACGCCGCGGGCGAGCGCTACGACAACCAGGACGAGTGCGCCGCCTTGGTCAATACCCTCGCGGGACTCAACGCTAAACGGCTAATCCCCGCCCTCTTGCCCGAACAGCAGCAGACCCCGATCAAATACTGGGAAATCCACCCCGTCAATGGCGAGCCGCAGCGGCTATTGCGTTACAACCAGGGCGTCTGGTCGCTCAACAACGAGTCGTATTTTTTCATCGACCTCGAAGCCGACCGGCAGTTGACGCGCAAAGACACCGCTTGGGGCGCCGCGTTGGTGCAGCCCGAAACGCCGCAAAACTAAACCTCAGGGCGAGTCGATTCGTGCTTGTCGGGCGCGGGTCACCTTCACGCCTGCGGCTGGACTTTGGCTTCGGTTTCGCGCTGGGCTTTGGCCGCGTCGTTGCGGGCCTCTTCGAGGTCTGAGAGATAGCCCGCGTCGATGTCGCCGGTGACGTAGTGGCCGTTGAAGACCGAGCATTCGAAATCCGCGATGTGGGCGTTGCCTTCGCGGGCACACTCGACCAGATCGTCGAGGTCCTGATACAGCAGCCAATCCGCCCCGATCTCCGCGGCGACTTCATCGACGCTGCGGTCGTGGGCGATCAACTCGTGGGCCGCGGGCATGTCGATGCCGTAGACGTTGGGGTGGCGGACCGGGGGCGCCGCCGAGCAGTAGTAGACTTTTTTCGCCCCGGACTGGCGGGCCATCTGGATGATCTGGCTGCACGTCGTGCCGCGGACGATCGAGTCGTCGACGAGGCAGACCACCTTGCCCTTGAACTCGAGCTCGATGGGGTTGAGCTTTTTGCGCACGCTGCTGCGCCGCTCGCTCTGGCCGGGCATGATGAACGTACGGCCGATGTAGCGGTTCTTGATAAACCCTTCGCGGTACTTGACGCCCAACTCGACCGCCATCGACAACGCGGAGGTCCGCCCCGAGTCGGGGATCGGCATCACGACATCGATGTCGTGGTCCGGCTGCTCTCGCTTGATCTTCTCCGCCAGCTTCTCGCCCATGCGCAGCCGGGCCTTGTACACGCTGATCCCGTCGACAAACGAATCGGGGCGGGCGAGGTAAACGTGTTCAAAAATACACGGCGACAGCGTCGGGGCCTCAGCACACTGCTGCTCGTGGACGCGGCCTTTGCGATCGACGTAGATCGCTTCGCCGGGGGCGACGTCGCGCACGACTTCGTAGCCCAGTGAATCGAGCGCGACCGATTCGCTGGCGAACATGGTTTCGGTGCCTTGCAGCGTTTTGCGTTGGCCGTAGATCAACGGCCGGATGCCGTGGGGATCACGGAAAGCGACGACTCCGTGGTCGTTGATCATGGCCACCGCGGCGTAGGCGCCCCGGCAACGCCGATGCACCTCAGCCACCGCCCGGAAAATACCCGACGGCGTCGGCGCGGGGTCCCCGGCGACGTGGAGTTCGTGCGCGAAAACATTGAGCAGCACTTCGCTGTCGCTTGACGTATTGACGTGACGCAGGTCGGTCTGGAAGACTTCTTTCCGCAACTGGTCCGAGTTGGTGAGGTTGCCGTTGTGGGCCAGCGTAATGCCGTAGGGCGCGTTGACGTAGAACGGCTGGGCCTCGGCCGAGCTCGCGCAACCCGCGGTGGGATACCGGCAGTGGCCGATGCCCATCGTGCCCATCAGCTTTCGCATGTGCTTTGTGCGGAAGACATCGCGGACCAGACCGTTGTCTTTGCGCAGCCGCAGAAACCCGCCGTCGCAGGTGGCGATGCCCGCCGCGTCTTGTCCGCGGTGCTGCAGGACGGTCAGGGCGTCGTAGAGCCGTTGGTTGACGTTGGTCTGAGCGACGAGTCCGACGATTCCGCACATATTCGGGATGATATACGAAGCGTGGCGAAGACGGGGACAGCCTTCAACACCGATTTCGCAGATCACGCAGATTCAGAGGCTGAAATTCAAAACGACGTCCGTCGCCGTGAGAGGCGCAGCCGAACAATGTTGAACTCAAACACCCAATATCTCGCCAAAGCGCGAACTACGAGCATTCAGATCAAAATACTCTGCAGCACTCAAGCCTGCGTCGTCTGTGTAATCTGCGTGAAAGGCTGTTCGTCTTCCCGATCAGCAACGCATCCCGGCCCGCTCGCCCGTCTCGCAGAACTGGCTTTCGAGGTAGCGGGCGACGTAGTCGATGATGCTTTTGGCTTCGGGGACGTCGGGGTTGCCGGTGGTGCCCATGGGCTCGAACCGCATGTCTTTGAACCGGCGGACCGCCTCGTCCAACGGCAGGCCGTACTGCAGCGCCAACGAAAACGCCCGGCAGAACGCTTGCATCAGGCCCGAAAGCGTCGAGCCCTCTTTGGACATCTTCACAAACACCTCGCCGGGCATGCCGTTCTCGAACAGGCCGATGGTCAGGTAGCCCTCGTGACCCATGATCTGAAACTTGTGGGTGATCGAGTCGCGATTGGGGAGAAGGCTCTGGCGCTGAGTGACCATCCGTGGTGCTCCGAGTGTTTGCGTAAGGTTAAATACCCGCCGGGACCCGATAATAGTACATTTTGGTATCGGCGGCCCGGCCCCAACGCCATGAGATTCTGATTTCCGGCGACGCTATGATCGGCCCGTGTCCCCACGCCCCGCGAACGCCGACGATTTCCCGATCCCCGCCCTGCTGGATTGGTACCGCGAACACCAACGCGAACTCCCCTTCCGCCCCCGCCGCCGCCCCCGGAAGAAAAACAACGGGAAGGCGGGCTGGGCGATCAAACCCAACCCGTATCACGTCCTGGTCAGCGAGGCGATGGCCCAGCAAACTCAGATCGCCACGGTCGTGCCGTATTTCCACCGTTTCGTCGAGGCGTTCCCGACCGTGCACGACCTCGCCGACGCGGACGAGCAGCGGGTGCTCACGCTGTGGCAGGGCCTGGGCTACTATCGGCGGGCGCGGAACCTCCACGCCGCGGCGAAGATGATCGTCGATGACTTCGACGGTAAAGTCCCGCCAACCGCCGACGAGTTGCTCCAACTCCCGGGGGTAGGCCGATACACCGCCGGAGCGGTCGCGTCGGTGGCCTACAACACCCCCGCGCCGATCGTCGACGGCAACGTGGCCCGCGTCTTTGCCCGCTACTTCCTGATCGAAGACGCGGTAGACAAGCCCGCGACGCTGAAAGAACTCTGGCGGTTGGCCGAGGCGTTGGTGAAATCCACCGACCACCCGCGCGACTTGAACCAAAGCATCATGGAACTCGGCGCGCTCGTCTGCACCCCCAAGTCGGCGAAATGCCTGTACTGCCCGCTCAACGAATCGTGCGCCGCCCAAGCCGCGGGCCGTGTGGCCGACTTGCCGGTAAAGACGCCGAAAAAAAAACCCGTCGCCGTCACCCACGCCATCCTGGCAATCCACCGCAACGGCAAGTATCTCTTCGAGCAACGCCCCGCCACCGGCCTGTGGTCCAACATGTGGCAGATGCCGACGTTGGAAGACGGAGACGCGACCAAGACCGCTGATTTCGTGTGGCAACGCTTTGGGCTGCGAGTTGGCCCGCTCGAATCCGTCACGTCGTTCACACATCAGACGACGCATCGGTCGATCCGTTTTGACCTCGTGCGATGCCGTGTTGAATCGGGTCGGCTAAAAACCCGAAGTGGTCATTGGCATCGGCTTGACGATGTCAACGATCTACCGCTCGCCAAGCCGCAACTCACCGCCATCCAATCTCTCGCGGAAAACGACTGACGCTGGCTTCAGCGAACACCAAGCCGCTGCCGGATCAACCGCGCCCTTGCGACTCGTCGCGTCGCGGGGTCCATTTCGCTGCCGGTGATGCGTTGCAGGTGGGCGGGTTGGGTCAGCAGGAACAACTCGTTGATCGTGCGGATGTCGACCTTGTCGAGTCGTCCTAGGTTGACGCCGAGGCGCACGTGGCTGAGCAGGCTCAGGACTTCTTCGGTGCCGATGACCCGGGCATGGGTGAGCAAGGCCCAGGCGCGCCAGATCTTGTCGTCGAGTTGGTCCTCGCGTTGCCGCAGCAGGGCCTGCCGGGCTTGCTGCTCGTAGGCGATGATCTGCGGGACGACGGTGTGTTCGAAGTCGGCGAGGATTTCTTGCTCGGTCTTGCCCAGCGTGGTCTGATTGCTGACTTGGTACAGATCGCCCTGGGCTTCACTGCCTTCGCCGAAGAGGCCGCGGACCGCGAGGTGCATGTCGCGGGCGGCGCGTTTGACCTTGTCGATCTCGCCGGTGAGTTTGAGGCCCGGCAGGTGCATCATCACGCTGACGCGGATGCCGGTACCGACGTTGGTCGGGCAGGCGGTCAGGTAACCGAAGCGTCGCGAGTAGGCAAACTCGAGCCGGTCTTCGAGGATGTCGTCGATGCGGTTGATCTGTTCGAACGCCTCGGTCAGTTGCATCCCGCTGCGCAGGACCTGGATACGCAGGTGGTCTTCCTCGTTGACCATGATCGCAAACGTTTCGTCGCCGCCGACCGCGACGCCGCGGGGGACTTCGTTTTTCGACGAACCGTGCTGCCGGGAGATCAGGTGGCGCTCGACCAGCAGTTGACGGTCGGTGGGCATCGCGTCGCCGAGTTGAACCCAGATGACGTTGTCCGCCAGCTTCTTGTTGGTGATGTGCGACCGACAAGCCTCGAGAACTTCGTAACGCTGCCGACGGTTGGCGTGGCCGACGAAAGGGAAGCCCGCGAGATTCCGCGCCAACCTGATCCGGCTAGAAATCACGACATCCGACTGCGGACCCGCGCCCCGCAGCCATTCCCCGGCGTGTTCGGTCATGTTGCGTAGCGTCATGCGTTAAAGCTCTCCCTCGAGCTGCTGGAGGTCGTCGCGCAAGCGAGCCGCGAGTTCGTAGTCCTCGGCGGAGACCGCGTCGTCCAGTTGTCGACGCAGCCGCTGCAGCGCCATCTGCCGCTGCTCGCCGACGCCTGCGCGACGCGGTACCTTGCCGATGTGGTGCGTGCCGCCCTCGTGGGCGCGTTCGAGCAACGGGCTGAGCGGCTGTTCAAAGGTTTTGTAACACACCGGACAACCCAGCAGGCTGTTTTCACGGAAGTCGGCGAAGGTCGTCCCGCAGTTTTCGCAGGCGGTGTCTTTGGCCGAGCCGCCGCCGGTCTTGCTGGTGTTGGCTTCGCCCACCTCGGCGCCGCCGGAGTGGAGCTTGACAAAATTGGTGAGCAACTCGTTGATCGGCGTGTGGGCCGACTTCATCGTCAGCCCCGCCTCGGCCGCGTGCAGGTCGCAGAGGTTGATCTCGACCTTCTCGCCGGTCTTGCTGATCTCCACGGAGTGGTGGGTCGCCGGCCGATTACATTTGTCGCATTTCTTTTTCAACGTCGGCTACTCACATAAAGGGCTGTGCAAGGCAATGCTAGGGGCAAGCCGCCCCGCGTTCAACGATCTTTCCGGGGTTCAACTTTCGCCCACAGTCAACGCCACGTTGCCGCTCCCGCTGCGGAAGCCTTCGAGGTCCAAACTGACGTAGAGATAGCCCGCCGCCTTGAGGTCGGCCACGACCCGCTCCCGCATCCCGGACTCGAGCAAACGATCGAGTTGATCCAACGGCAGCTCCAGCCGGGCGACGTCTTCGTGATGCCGAACACGGAAGCCGGTGAAGCCCAGGTCGGCCAAGGCGTTCTCCGCCCGCTCGACCTGGTCCAGACGCTCGGCCGTCACCGGCGTGCCGTAGGGCAATCGGCTGGCGAGACACGCCGCCGCGGGCTTGTCCCAGTTGGGCAGGCCCAACAGCTTCGCCACCTCGCGGACGTCCTGCTTGTTCAGCTGGGCCTCGACCAGCGGGGAGATCACGTCCGCCTCGTCGGCGGCCCGCAGGCCGGGACGGTGGTCGCCCTGGTCGTCGAGGTTCGTGCCGTTGGCGATGGTGACAATCTCCAGACGCCGAGCGGTTTGCTGGAGCGTCCGGTAGAGGTGGGTTTTGCAGAAGTAGCAGCGGTCGCCGGCGTTCTTCTGGTAGTCGGGGTCGAGTTGTTCGCCGGGCTGGACTTCGATCAGCCGCAGGTCGAGGGTTTGCGCGAGGTGACGGACCTCGACCAATTCACGACGCGGCAGAGAACGCGAGTCGCCCACCGCAGCCGGGGCCGCCTCCCGCCCAAGCACCCGACGCGCAGCCACCGCGACCAGCGTCGAGTCGATCCCGCCGCTAAACGCGGTCATCACCGTCGTGCCCCGCCGCCGCTGGAAGACCTCGGCCAGCCGCTGGACCCGCGGGTCGTCCGGCCAGTCTGCCGTGGGTTCGAGATCCGTCGTCAGCTGCGTCACGGTCACAGTGTATGCGGTTGAAGTCTCGGGTTCCGGCTGTTATCCTTCGCAATTCCACACGGCCCAGCTCGGCCCGTCGTGGCGTGTACTGGACTCGTAGCTCAATTGGATAGAGCAGCGGTTTACGGAGCCGCAGGTTGCAGGTTCGAGCCCTGCCGAGTTCATTTTTTCTGAGATTGATCTTTCCGTTGTTGGCCCGTGTGACGGGCCGATAATTCTGCGAATTTTGGCTTGTTTTTCTTCCGGTCCCGCCCCGCTAGGACAAAACCTAGAGCCTGTTCGCTTAATGTCATCCGGATTTGGCCGATAGTACTTGGGTAAGGCCATGATGCCTCTTGCCCAAGCCATGTCTCACCAACCCGACGAATCTCTGAACCCCACGGGCAGCCGCCGACACCACCGCCAGCGGCTGCGCGGCGTGACGACGCCGTTCGGGCAGGTGTTGGACCTCAGCGAATCCGGGGCCTGCATCTTCCGCAAAGGCGCTTGCCCGGTCGAAGAGGGGCAAGTGGTCGATCTCGAAATGGTCGACGGCGGGATCGAACTCGATCTGCGGGCCCGCGTCGTGCGGACCCAAAGCCTGGGCCTCCGCCGGATGGAAGTCGGCGTGGAGTTCCTCGACCCGACCGACGACGAACGCCGACTGATCGCTCAACTCATCGCCCAGGCGAGCACCGACCTCAGCCCGCGGGCATGGTTGGCGGCCTGAATCCACACCACAACGCTATTTCTCGCTCTCAGCTTTTCGCGGCGCCGACCTCGATCAGGTGGTACTGGATCGCGTCGGATAAGGCCTGCCAACTGGCATCGACGATGTTTTCGTCCACGCCGATGGTGCTGAACCGACGGAGGTTGCCGTCGGCGTCCTTGGCCTCGAACTCGGCGGTGGCGCGGACCTTGGCGGCCGACTGGGCGGTGGGGTTGACCACGCGGACCGCGTAGTCGGTGAGCGTCAGTTCGTCGATCTGCGGGTAGTGCTCAGCCAAGCATTTACGCAGCGCCGCGTCGAGCGCGTTGACCGGGCCGTCGCCCTCAGCCACGCGGTGTTCGACGGTGCCGTTCACGCTGAGCTTGACGATCGCTTCGGTCTGCGTCGGCTCTTCGGGGACGCCGAGGATCACGCAGCGGTAGTGGTCGCGAACCCAGAACGCGGGGCGCTGGCCGAGGGCTTGGTACATCAGCAGTTCGAGGCTGGCCGGGGCGTGCTCGAACTGGTAGCCGCGGTGTTCGAGGTCCTGGACCTTGTTGAGCAGGTCTTTCTGGACGTCGGGCGTGACCGCATCGCCAAACTTCTCGCCTAGGGTCGCGACGATGTTGCTGCGGCCCGACAGCTCGCTGACGAGGATACGCAGTTGGTTGCCGACCGATTCCGGGGGGACGTGTTCGTAGCTGTGGGGGATGCGTTGGACGGCGTGGACGTGCATACCGCCCTTGTGGGCAAAGGCGTTGCTGCCGACGTAGGGCTGCCCGTCGTTCGGCTCGACCGCGGCGCGTTCGTACACCGCGTTCGACAACTCGCTGAGTCGATCCAACGCGCCGTCGGCGAGGCAGTCGTACCCCAACTTGAGTTTGAGGTTCGCAATCACGGTGAGCAGGTCCACGTTGCCGCAGCGCTCACCGATGCCGTTGATCGTGCCCTGGACCTGCACCGCGCCGGCCTCCACAGCCGCTTGCGAATTGGCCACCGCCAGCCCCGCGTCGTTGTGGCAGTGGATGGCGAGGCTCGGCAAACTCTCGGCCGAGGTGTCGGCGTCGACCGCGAGTTTTTCGCGCAGCTCGCCCATGACCTGAGTCACCCAACTCGTGAGCGAGCCGCCGTTGGTGTCGCAGAGCACCAGCCGGGAAGCCCCGCCGTCGATCGCGGCCTGCAGCGTCTGGCGGGCGTACTCGGGGTTGGCCCGGTAGCCGTCGAAGAAGTGCTCGGCGTCGTAGAACACCTCTTCCACGCCCTCGGCCGCGAGGCAGAAGGCCACCGAGTCGCGGATCATCGCCAGGTTGTCTTCGAGGCTGGCGCTGAGCACCTCGGTGACGTGCAGGTCCCAGGTCTTGCCCACGATGGTGATGACTTTCGCCCCCGAACCGACCAACGCCTTCATCCCCGCGTCTTCCTCGGCGGTGTTGCGCCGGAGCCGGGTCATGCCGAAGGCGCAGACGCGGGTGTGTTTGAGGTCGAGTTTCTGGACTTCCTCGAAGTACGCCACGTCTTTGGGGTTCGAGAGCGGGTAGCCGCCCTCAACGAAATCGACGCCGAGTTCGTCGAGCAGCTGGGTGATCGCAAGCTTGTCGGTCAGCGTGAGCGAGACGCCAACGCCCTGCGTGCCGTCGCGGAGCGTGGTGTCGTAGATCTCGATACGTCGGGGCGGGTGGTTCTGGTGGTCGGCCATGGGGATTTTCAGGGTTGCGGGATAAACGGGCGGTCAGGGTAACAAAGCCGGGCAAAAAACCAACAAAAAACCCTGCCAAACGGCAGGGTGGGTCGATTCATGGGATACACGATCAGCCGCCCTACCGGTGCAGGTCTCCGATAATCTCAATAATGATGATCGAATTGGCCGCGGTGCTACGCATAGTGCCAGTATATCGGCCACCGCGGGCCTGTCCATCACCGGGCGGGGGCGTCCCCTTGGCGGAGAAAATCGGGTTCACTCCCTAGTCACAACGTGTGGTGATACCCCTATACTGCGGGACTATGAGCGATTCCGCTTCAACTTCTCCGAACCGAGACTACCCCGCCTATCGGCCGTGGGTGTTTGTGGTGGCGGTGCTGCTGGTGTTGGCGACGTTTGTCCTGATCGCCATCGGCGGCCACGTCACCAGCCACGAGGCGGGGATGGCGGTGCCCGAAGCGTTCTTCACCGGGCCGTACTGGTCGCTGATCGCCCCGCTGGAAGTCTGGTGGTACGACTTCGGCCGTCGATTGGAACACTCGCACCGGCTCAAGGGCTACCTCGTCGGCTCGATCACGATCGCGTTCATGATCGCGGTGCTGCGGACCCAGGGCCCGCGTAAGTGGGTCAAGGTGCTGGGGATCGGGCTCCTGGTTTTCGTCATCGCCCAAGGCATCCTCGGCATCCTCCGGGTCGCGCTGCACCACGAATCGTGGGTCACCGGTCTGAGCTTCGCCGCGGTACACGGCGTCACCGGGCAGATGTTTTTCTGCCTGACCATCCTGGCCGCGGCGGCGGTCGGTAAACATTGGATGACCCGGCCTACGGAATCGACCGCCGTGGCTACGAACCAAAAGAACGATCCTTCGATTGAATCTTCCGGGGGCGGGGGTGGGCGGCACCGCAAGACCCTCCGGGTGTTGCCGTTGCTGTTGATCGTCGCCCTGCTCGGCCAACTCGCGTTGGGCTCGGCGGTACGGCACAGCAAGTCGGCGTTGGCCATCCCCGATTGGCCGATGCACTACGGCCAAGTCATGCCGCCGATGAGCCAGGCCGACATCGACGCCGCCGTCGCCGCGGTGCCCGACGATCAGCGCCACGAGAAGTTCGCGCTGCCTCGCGTCGACCAAGCGGGCCAGCTCCAACCCGGCGGTTACGCCGACTGGCAGGTCCACCTGCACTTCACCCACCGCTTGGGGGCCTACCTCATCTTCGCCTTCGGGATCGGATACGCCGCTTGGCTGTGGCGGACCTATCCCGGGCAACCCAAGGTTCTCTGGCCCGCGACGCTGTTCGCGGGGGTGTTGATCCTGCAGGTCGTGCTCGGGGTGATGACCGTGCTCACCGGCGAACACCCGACGCTCGCGACGTCGCACCAATCCGTCGGGGCCATTCTCATCGGCACCGCGACCTGGCTCGCCATCCGCCTCCACCTCGCCCCCGCGCCCGCCCGGCGTCCGGCCCACATCCCCGTCGCCGCGGGAGACGCCACCACCGAAGTCTTCCACCGGTCGTCGTCCAACCTCGACACCACGGCCGACCCGGCCGTGTCGAAGTCCGCGCCGACCCCCGAAGCCAAACCCGAGCCCGTCCACGTTTGAACGACGCCACCCCGCCTGATTCTGCCGCCCCGCTGCCGTCGCCCCGCTCGGCCGACTCCGCCGTGTCCAACCCGAATACGGCCTACACCTTCCGCGACCGCTGGGCGGACTACAAAATCCTGGTCAAGCCCAGCATCACCCGCATGGTGGTCATCACCACCGCCATCGGCTTCGCTCTCGCGGTCCGCAGCGGCTTCGACTGGACCTGGCTAATGCTCGCCGGCACGCTCGTAGGCACCGCCCTGTCGTGCATGGCCGCCAGCGTCTACAACCAGGCCTACGAGCACCGTACCGATGCGCTCATGCCCCGAACCGCCAAGCGACCACTTGCCGCGAAACGGCTGCCCATGGGCGAAGCGCTGGCGCTCGGCACCAGTTTGATGCTGGCCGGGCAGGCGGCGTTGTGCATGTTCGGCACGCCGTTGGCCTCGGCCGTGGCGGCGTTCACGATCCTCAGTTACACGTTGATCTACACCCCACTCAAACGGGTCTCGCCGTTGTCGCTCTACGTCGGTGCCATCCCCGGGGCGTTGCCGCCGGTGATCGGCTACGCCGCGGTTACCGGCAGCCTGTTCACGCTCGACGCGGCCGCCGCCTGGGCGATCTTTTTGGTGATGGCGTTGTGGCAGGTGCCGCACTTCCTGGCCATCGGCTACATGTACCGCGACGACTACGCCGCGGCGGACTTGGCGATGCACGCGGTGCGTGACCCGTCGGGCCGTTCGTCGTTTCGCAACGCGATCTTGGGTTGCGTGCTGCTGCTGCCCGCGGGCTTGGCCCCGACGCTCCTGGGCTTTGCCGGCTGGGTGTCGTTCAGCGTCGCCTTGGCTTGCGGGCTGGGCTTCCTGGCCTTGGCGATCCGGTGGGCTCAACGGCCCGGGCGTGACTCGGCCAAGCGGGTGTTCTTCGCGTCGCTGATTTATCTGCCTGTGGTCCTGGCCGTGATCATGATTGACGCCCGTTAGCCGTACCGCATGGTCTAAACGCCCTTTCGCCTGCCGGAAATTCGGACACCTCATCGGAACCCCCCGCCATCACCACCGCTCCCCCCGCTGCCATTGAATCTGTGTCACCCGACTCGCCCGCCGAAGCATCCGTACCGACGGTCCCCGCGGTACAGATCCAGGGCCTGAGTCACCGCTACCCGAAGGCGGATCGCGATGCGCTCGACGGCCTGTCGCTGACGATTCAGCCCGGCGAAGCGTTCGCCCTGCTGGGGCCCAATGGCGGCGGTAAAACCACCACGTTCCGCATCCTCGCCACGCTGCTGCAGCCCAGCGGTGCCGGGCCCGCCGCGGTCCAACTCGTCGGACACGATGTGCTCCGCCAGCCCGCCGCCGCCCGGCGAACGCTCGGCGTCGTGTTTCAATCGCCGAGCCTCGATATCAAACTGACGGCCCGCGAAAACCTCACCTGCCAGGCCCGGCTGTACGGCCTGACCCGCCGAGAATCCATCCCCCGCATCGACGAGGCCCTCGCCCGCTTCGACCTCACCGGCCGGATGCACGACGCGGTCGAAACCTTCTCCGGCGGGATGAAACGCAAGCTCGAAATCGCCAAGGCCCTGCTGCACCGCCCGCGCCTCTTGCTCATGGACGAGCCCGCGACCGGCCTAGACCCCGCCGCCCGGCGTGAGCTCTGGGAACACCTCGGCGAACTGCGTCAGCGACACGACCTAACCATCGCTTGGACCACGCACCTCATGGACGAGGCTGAGCACGCCGACAGATTGGCTGTTCTCGCATCGGGCAAAATTTTGACCGTCTCGTCCCCGGCCGAACTCAAGGCGTCACTCGGCGGGCATGTGGTCACAGCGCAGCCGCTGCATCCGGAAGAACTCGACGCGCTCCGTGATCGGATCGACGCGGAACTCGGCCCGTGGCCCGCGGGCAAAGCGCCCGCCGTGATCCAAGACGCGGTGCGGTTTGAACACCCCGACGGCCCCGCGATCGTCACCCGGGTCTCCCAGCTTTTGCCCGGCGAACTCCGCCGTATCTCGGTCGGCCAACCCACCCTGGAAGACGCCTACCTGCGGTTGATCGCCGGGGCGGATGCTTGAGCTTGCCGCTTTCTCCAAGGCCGGATGAGCCACGTTGGACTTCGTTTTGGCGGCCCGAGTTCTGATTTTTCTGGCTTATTCACAGGCCTTCCGTTAGTATGCGAAGCGAAACACATCCAAGACCTTTTTTGAGTGCATTTGTATCGTAGGTCGCCCATCGGCCTCACCTCTCGGGTCTCTAGAACAGGCTGTGCTTTCCGCTGCAAGTGGAATCCGGGGCACTTTGGGGAGGTTTCCGAGGGGGGTATTCCGGGGAACGGCAGGGGCCGAACGGGCTCGCCGCGGCATTTTTGACGCGCGCCGCATGCGGGTTGCTCTTTGACAATCGAGGTTGGCTCACCGTGCGAACCACCCGACGCGCGAATACGGGGCGGTCTGGAGAAAGTTCTACATTCATACCCTTTGATAGCGTCTCCGCCCGTCGGACCCCACGGTGAGCCCTCCTTGATCCCCGGCCATCGGCCGACCTCTCGATTACCCTTTGCATCTTCACCCACGCCCGCGATCCGCTTGGTCCAGCTTTTTGGCTGCGCGAAGCGCGACCTCAACCACCCAACACCCACGACGCCTCGGCGGGCTTATCATCCGGTGATGTTTCCCGACGGCTGTCCCCTGCCCTATGCGTTTGATCCGCTCGAAGCCCTGCGGCGTTGGCCCGCGGATCGGCCAGTGGTGATGCTGCACTCGGGCCGCTACGACGCCCGGTGGTCGCGTTATTCGGTGCTTGCCGAGCCGATCGGGTCGTTGGTGCACCGCGAGGGCCGTAGCGGCTGGATCGGTGAACCCGCGGACCGGGAAGTGAGCGCCGCGTTCAAACACGACCCGTTTGCCGATCTCGATGCGGTCCTGGCCCGCGACCCGGCGTTGTACGTCGGCCACCTGGGCTACGACTTGGCCCACGCTATCGAGTCTCTGCCCCGCCGAGCCCGGGCCGACCACGGCTGGCCGGACCTGCAGTTTCACCGCTGCCCGAACTTTTTATTGTACGACCACACCGCGTCGGCCTGGACCGCGATCGGGCCCAACCCCGAAGCGTTGCCCGACCTCGCCGCGCCCGGCCCGCTTACCGCACCGCTGGGGTTCAACGCCCAGGCGCCCCAACCAGACCGGCCGCGGGACGCCCACGAAGCCGCGGTCCGCCGCGGGCTGGACTACATCGCGGCGGGCGACGTGTTTCAGGTCAACCTCGCCCAGCGGTTCACCGCCGACTTCGAGGGTTCGACGCGCGGCTTGTTCCTCCGGCTCGCCGAGGCGTCGCCCGCCTGGTACGGCGCGTACCTCGAACTGCTCGAGCCCGACTGCCGACCGCCCCGCCGGGTGATCGCGTCGACCTCGCCGGAGTTGTTTCTCCAACTCGACGCCGACCACCGGGTGACCACCCGGCCGATCAAGGGCACCCGCCCCGCCGACGTCGATCCCGCCGAGCTCCGCGACGCCGAGAAAGACGCGGCCGAGTTGAACATGATCATCGACCTGTTGCGTAACGACCTCGGTCGGGTCTGCGACTACGGCAGCGTCCGCGTGACCCAACCGCGCACCGTGGAGTCCCACCCCACCGTCCACCACGGCGTCGCCACCGTCACCGGCCAACTCCACGCCACCCGCTCGCTCCGCCACCTGCTCCGCGCGACCTTCCCCGGAGGGTCGATCACCGGCGCCCCCAAAGTCCGGGCGATGCAGATCATCGACGAACTCGAACCCGTCGCCCGCGGCCCGTACTGCGGCGCCCTGGGCTTCGCTCACCACGCCGACGCGTCCACCCACGCCCGGCTGAACATCGCGATCCGCACGCTGCTCATTGATCGCGACGCGAAGCACCTCCACTTCTCGGTCGGCGGCGGGATCGTGGCCGACTCCGACCCCGCCGACGAATACGAAGAAACCCTCCACAAAGCCGAAGCGCTGCTGCGGGCATTAAAAAACCACCCGCGATCCAGTGCGTCGCCCCCGATGGAGACGAGTCGCTGAACCGCGAGCAGCGGGGTAAGGCGGATGGCTTTGTGTTTTGAGCGGCCTCAGCCGATCAATACTTGACGCTGCAGCCGTACGGTTGGGTCGTGTGCTCGACGACTTCGCTGCCCGCGATCACCGCGTCGGCCGCGGCGGCGAGGTAGTTGGTCGCGCCATCGATGTCCGAGGCCTTGGTCGACTTCTTGCTGTCGATCGCGCCTTGGTAACGCAGCACGCCGTCGCCGTCGATCACATAGATGTGCGGCGTGGTCTTGGCGGCGTAGGTCCGGCCCACGGCGCCGTCTTCGTCGATCAGCACCGCGGTGGCGTTGATGCCTTGACTATCGATCTCGCTGTTCCATTGATCGGCCGTGAGGTGACCTTGTTTGCCCGGAGCCGAAGAGCAGATCGACAGCCAGACCACGTTGTCCATGGCGGTGTAGGTTTCCTGCCAACCCTGCATGTGGCCTTCTTTGTAGAACTTCTTGACGAAGGGGCAGTCTTTGTTGGTCCATTCGAGGATCACGGTCTTGCCCGCAAAGTCTTCGAGCGAATGCTCGACGCCGTTGGAATCGGTCAGGGTGAAGGCGGGGGCCGCCTCGCCGGTGGCCACGCCGCTCTTGGCCGCGTCGGACACCATCGGCGTCATCACAATCGCCAGCGCCGCGACCAGTCCCGTCAATCCAAACCATGTTGCTTTCTTCATCGTATTGCTCCTGAAAAGGTGTTAGTCATCTCCTCCCGCCGCGACACCGCGAACGGGCAGGTCAATGTCAATGGGTTGTAATTGCTCACCGCGTCGGATCACCAGCACACCTCGTAAACGCTCCGGCGGATCGAAAATTGCATTGTTCGTCAAGCTCACCCGAAGCCCACGCCCCTCCCAGACTTCAAAAGCCTGGGGACCATTCATGGCGATCGCTTGAGGGTCGGCGGGGAAAAAACGCACCGCAAGAGAAGCCGGATCGAACTGACTCGGCAAGACCTCACGCACCGTCAAAGTCACGCCAGAATCCGACCACGCCGAATTCCCGTAGCCCTCAGCAAGGCGTTCGGGTTCCCGGTCTTTAGACCAAGCAAACAGGGCCTCATGCGTGGTGTTCCGCATGAGGTTGGACGGGTTTCTAGTGACGGGTACCGTGATCGACAAAGCTGCCGAGCCCGCCTCGCAGGTCTCTTTACAAACCAGCCAGTCCGCTGTCGCCCTCAGCGTGACCTCGTTACCCGTGAGGTCTTCGGGTACTTGGATCAACACCGGCAGCACAATCTCGCCTTCGTAGCCAAAGCTTGCTAACCCGCCGACCTCGAAATAATGCGGAGCCGGCCATTCGATCGGCCCGGCCTCAAATCCCTCAGGCAGATCCCAGTCGATCGAAGTCGCCAACCCCGAATCCCCGGGATTTTTCCAATAGGTATGCCAACCCTCGTCCATCTTGAGCCGTAGGCCGACGCGGGTGGTCTCCCCGGGCATCAGGCCGGTGTGCTCAGCGATCAGTTCCGCCTCGACTCGTCCGTCCCGCACCGCGTTGGGCGGGGTAAGTTGCAACATCGGGAAGTCCGCCAAAGCCGTGCTCACCACCAGCAAGACCGCGAGCAGGGTCGAGAACCCGAAAATCGAGTGGGAGACAGTTGGCTTCATGAACGATAAACCCGCGGTTGTCTGACCTCTGACGTTAGCGCGGCCAAACCCAAGGTCAAGGCCGAGCACGCGATTTACGTTTAATCTGTGGGTATGAGCGAACCCCTGCACCTGGCTCTGCTCCAGCACGCCTGCGTGGACGACCCCGCCCAGAATCTCGCGGTCGTCTCGGACATGATCCGCGAAGCCGCCGGGCGGGGTGCGACGCTGATCGTGACGCAAGAACTGTTTAAGAGCTTGTACTTCTGCGTGGCCGAGGACCCCGCTGCGTTCGATCTCGCCGAGCCGATCCCCGGCCCGACCACGCAACACCTCGGCGACCTCGCCAAAGAACTACGCGTGTCGATCTCCGCTTCCCTGTTCGAACGGCGGGCCGCGGGCCTGTACCACAACACCTCGGTCCTGATCGACCCGACCGGCCAGATCGCGGGCAAGTACCGCAAGATGCACATCCCCGACGATCCGAGTTACCTCGAAAAGTACTACTTCACACCGGGGGACCTGGGTTTTCGGGCTCACCCGCTCGCGGGCACGGCCGACGCGTCTTCCGAGAACGAGAACGCGACCGGCCGGGTCGGCATGCTCGTGTGCTGGGACCAATGGTTCCCCGAAGCCGCCCGGCTGACCGCGATGCAGGGGGCCGAGGTCTTGCTTTATCCCACCGCCATCGGCTGGCACGCCGAGGACTCGGCGGAAGACCACGCCGCCCAGCTCGACGCTTGGCAAACCGTCCAACGGTCCCACGCCATCGCCAACGGCGTCTTCGTCGCCGTGCCCAACCGCATCGGCACCGAGGGCGTGAACACGTTCTGGGGCCACAGCTTCATCGCCGACCCGATGGGCCGCGTGCTCGCCGAGGCGTCGAGCGATCAGCCCGAAATCCTCACCGCCGAGCTCGACTTATCGATGGTCGAGAAGTCCCGTCGGGAATGGAACCTCTTCTTCCGCGACCGCCGCCCCGACGCCTACAGCGGGCTCATCCAGCGCTGGGGCGATGAATAACCCCCAAACAAAAAACCCGCACCATCGTGCGGGCCGTTCACGTTAATGTTCCTGATCAAATGGGCCTGGGAGGATTCGAACCTCCAACCGTCGGTTCCGAAGACCGGTGCTCTATCCAATTGAGCTACAGACCCGAGCAGCGACGCATTGTAACAATCTGCCCCGCGAGTGCGGGATGACTTATCAGACGCGTGGCGGGGGTTGCGCGCAGGCGGGGCCGCTTACCCAAGCCGCAAGACCGCTACCGACGGGTTAAGTGGCGTCGGGCTTGCGTCGATGAAACGGGGTATGTCGAGCCGTTTGCATCTATTCGCGATCGCCGCCGTGACGCTGTTGGCCGCCACCGGCTGTCAGCCGACCCAACACACCGACTTTGCGGCGTTTGTCCAGGAACCCCGGCCGACGGTCGTAGGGCAGGATTACCGCGTCGGCGTGCCCGACGAACTGGTCGTGACCGTGATGTCGGACCGCGGCGTCGAGGAAATCACTCAGACCCTCGGCCCCGACGGCAAGCTGCGGCTCAAAGGCTTCGGCATCGTGCAGGCCGCCGGGCAGACCACCGCCCAGATCACCGATCAACTCAACGAGATCGCGCAGACCACCCCGAACATCACCAGCCTGGCGGTACGGGTCGAGACCTTTGCCAGCCAAAAGGTGTTTGTCTTCGGCCAGGTCGAAGCCCCGGGCGGCCAGGCGTATCACGGGACGAACAGCGTGCTCGAAGTCGTCGCGGCGGCGAAGCCGAACGTGCGGGCGGATGTGCGTCATGTTCAAGTGCTTCGCCCCAGTCCCGACGGCGAGTTCCGCCGGAAGCTGACCGTCGATCTCGACGCGATGGTGCGCGGCGGCGACACCACGCTGGACGTTGTTCTCGCCGAGGGCGATATCGTGTTCGTCCCGCCGACTCCGCTCGGCTCCATCGGGCTGACGTTTCAACAACTCTTCGGCGGCGATCAACCAGCCGCGGCCCAACCCGAACCGGCGCCGCGTGAAGTCGCGGTGATGTCGAACGTGACGCTGCCCGAAGTCCCGCCCACGGTGGTCGAAAACATCCACACCACGGACGAGCAGACTTTGGCCGAGCTGGCCGAGTTGCGTGAGGCCTTGTCGGCGTTGGCCGATGAACTGCGGACCAGCCGCGAGGCCGACGCCGCACGTCTGGCGGCGTGGGAAGCGCAACGGCAAGCCGAACGCCAACGATTTAGCGCACCCCAAGTGGTGTTCACCACCCAACATCCCACCGACGACCACGAACCACCGACACCCGACGCGGCCGAGGACCTCTCGGCCGACGTCACGCGGGGCGGAGCGGGAGAAGACGCCTCGGCCCAGGCCGTGCGGTTCTGGGGGCCGTGACGCGGTGGACGACGGGGTGATCGTCGGCAGAGGAGAGCCGACGATGAAGGAGAGGGAACGACGCCTGCGGCCGAGAGGCCGTCGGCGTTTTTTTTTGTGGCGGTTGGAGCAGGCCGTTACGATGATGGCATGCCGCCCAAAGACTCGATCATCCCTTCACCGTGGGCCCGTTCGGCCGTGATCGCGGGGGCGATGTGGGCGTTGCTGGCGGGGTCATTGCTGTTGTCGTGGGGGCTGACCGGAGCGCCGCTGAAGCCGCCGGGGTCGCCGATCACGCAATGGGTAGAGATCGCCGGGGCGACGCTCGGGCTGCCGGGGTCTTGGGCGCTGGAGTCCGAGGTGTCCCAGGAAGACAGCCCGATCTTGCAATGGACCTTCGTGAACCAGTCGTCGTCGGCCGAGCGGCTGCGGGTCGTGCGATTCAGTTCCACCCAGCCGGCGGACCCGGGGTTGGTGTTGGGTGAGTTTGTGTTGCCGCGGTTGATCGCGGGTCGGCAGATGAAGATGCAACGCGACACGCCGCTGTATCGATTCGACCGGCAGACGACCGGCCAAGGCGAGGCGATCGACATGGTCTTTACCACGCAACGGTTGGCCCGCGTATCCACTTCGCCTCAGTTGCACGCGGTTCGCCTGCTTTCGCCGGACGGCAAGAACTTCTGGGTGTTTCAATTGACCGATCAGGTCGCAGAAGAACACTGGAACCGCGACTTGGAGGTGCTGCAGATGGAACAACTGCGTAGCCTGCTGGCGGCCTTTGAATACGATTCTTAGACCGGCGTATCGATGGAAATTCGGGGCAGCCGACTACAATGCTTTCCATGCTTAACGCCGTATCCGTCTCTAAATTTTATCCGCCTTTCCGGGTTCGCATTGGCATCGCCGGGATGTTCCTTTCCGCCCTGCTGATGGCCGAGATCGCGGGTTCTGCCCGAGGGCAAGACGCCCCGCGCTGGAGCGAAGTCGGGTACGGCGTTTCGCTCACGCCGCCGCCCGAGACGGTCCAGATCGAAGGCCGTGCGGTGACGTGGCTGGACCCACGGGGTTTCTCGGTGAGCTTCGAGATCGCGTACAGCGACCAGTCCGTAGACCTGGAAACCATGACGGCCAACGCGATGGTACAGATGGGCTTTGCCCAAGCCACGCCGCGGTTGTTGGACGCCCAAGGCCGGCCGACGGACAAGCCGCCGCTGCCCGTGCGGATCGCCGACCGCCCGGCCGTGCTGATGTACTTCGAGCTGGATCAGCAAGACAAGCCGGACTGGTTCTACGAGCTGTCGAACCTCAAGCGTGAAGACCAACTCGCGTGGTTTTACGCCCAGGCGATCGTCATGCTCGAGCCCCACGCCGCGGTCATCGTCAAGCTCACCGCGACCCGCGACAACCAAGAGATCGGCCAAGAAGCATTCGAGCAAGTCGTCGCCTCGCTCAACGTCCCGCTGGCCAGCGAACTCGACGAAATACGTGAAGCCCGCGTGGAGAAGGCCGACGCGTGGCTGAAATCGACGACGCCCGAGGCGTGGGCCGCGGCGTTGCCGCGCGACCAGTGGTACCGGCTGATTTTCCGCGAGAAGGATATCGGGCATGTCCGGCTGCGCTCGACCCGGGACCCCGCTGAACTGAATCGCATCGGTCAGGAAGCGCCGGGCACGGTGGCCGTGGTCGATCGACGAGAGTATCTGGGCGAACAAACACTCGATACCCGCTCGATCCTTTACGCCCACGACGATAACGAACGCGAGTATTGGGAAACGACCACCACGCTGCGTCCTTCCGCCAAGCCGCGTGGGCTCGCGGCGGGCGGCCAAATGCAACCTTTAACTTGGGTGCATATCGGCATCCGTGGTACGCGGCAGGTCAGCGCCCGCAATGCCGAAGGCGACACGGTCCAACGCAATCTCAACGTCGTAACCATTATCTCCGAAACCCCGCCCAACGCCGACGCGGTGCGACAGATCCTAAACCACGAACGTTTCAGGGGAGATCAAGATGCCGGCAACATCCGCGGGCATGTCGATGAAAACCAAGAGTGGGTCGCGCCCGATCGCAGCTACCTGTCCCAGATGCAGGTCTGGACGCTCGGTAAAATGTTGCCCCACGACGAAGCCGGTGTTTATTGTTTCTCCGCCTATCACTCCGACACGGGCAAGCCGGGGCTGCGCACCGTCGAGGTCCGCCCGCTGGACGACGGCGGCTGGGTCGTGTTCGACCGGCCGACCAGCAAGCTGAGCCCGACACGCAGCGTCTACAACGCCGACGGCCAACTCGTCGAACGCGTCACGCCCCAAGGCGTACGGCTGGTGCCTACCACCCCCGAGGAGTTGGCCGAAGTGTGGGGAATCACACTGAAGTAATGTCACCAACCCGCTTCGATTTTCCACCCCCGCGACGGCCTACGATGGGGTCGTTCATTTGGGGTCCTTATTCCGTTGAAAGATCTTTGTTTTGGAAATCGCCATCCAACTGCCCGACCACGACCAACGCCTGGCCATCACCGGGCCGGCCGAACGCAACCTCAAGATCATCCGCGAAGCGCTGGGGGTGAACCTCACCGCGCGCAACGGCACGCTGCGCCTCACCGGCGAGACGCGGGCCGTCGGCCAGGCGGCCGTCGTTCTCGCGAGGCTCCACGAAGCCGCCCGCGCGGGCGCGCCGATGGGTAGAGAGCAACTGCTCGAAACGGTATCGACCGCCGCGCTAACGAACCCCTCGCCCGCCGGGCCAACGGTC
>JBCCST010000052.1:0-24060 GCA_039199695.1 Planctomycetota bacterium
GGAAAACCTCCACGAAGCGTTCAGCCGGAACTTCGGGGCGGCGCTGTCGGGCTTCCTCCGCACGATCATGGAGGTCAAGGTCGCCAACATCGAGCAGATGACCTTCAGCGAGTTCACCCACTCGCTGCCCAACCCAACCTGCTTCAACCTGCTGTCGTGTGCCCCGTTGGAGGGCAACATCTGCTTCGAGATCAGCCCGCTGATCATCTACCCCGTGATCGACCGCCTGCTCGGTGGATCGAACGCCGAGTTGTTCATCCCCCAACGCCCGCTGACGCAGATCGAAAACCGCCTGGTCGGCAAGATCCTGGCCCGGGCGATGACCGCGTTGCACGAAGCGTGGGCCAACATCGTCGAGGCGGAGTTCAAGCTGGAAGAAAGCGAGTCCAACCCCGCGCTGGTCCAGATCGTCCCGCCCAACGAGGTCGTCGTTGTCGTGGGCTTTGAACTGAAGATGGGCAGCCGGGCGGGCACGATGAGCCTGTGTATCCCGTACGCCGTGATCGAACCGGTGGTCGACAAGCTCAGCAGCCAGTCATGGTCGGCCTACAAGAAGCTCACCCGCGACGCCAAGCTCCGCCAACGCATGGCCGGGTCGCTCGAGTCCGCCAAGGTCGACGTCGCCGCCGTGATGGCCAACACCACCATGACCCTCCACGACCTGGTCAACCTCCAGGTCGGCGACCTGATCCTCACCGAAAAACCCGCTTCCGCCCCGCTCGCGTTGACCGTCGAAGGCAAACGCAAATTCGTCGGCCAACTCGGCCAACACCGCGGTAACCGGGCGTACAAGGTCGCCCGGCCGATTCAGCCTAAAGACCGGGTGTGATCGCCTGGGTCATTAAAGACAAGGAAGAACCACCGAGGCACAGAGACACCGAGTGAAACCAATCTCGGTTTTGTTCTGTTGTTTATTTTTGCTTGGCCTCTGTGTCTCTGTGTCTCTGTGGTTCGTATCCTTCTCCTGATGCCTCTCACCTTCGCCATCGACTACGGCAGCAAACTCGCGGGCACCACCGTGGTGGTTTCGGGCGATCCCGTGGCCAGCGTACCGCTCACGTTCACCGCCTCGGCCAAGAAACAAGACGCCGACGCGATGATCGCCGACCTGCTATCGCCGCACGACACCGCGGAAGTCTTCCTCGACGCCCCGCTGTCGTTACCCGGCGTCTATCGCCAACTCCCGGGCTTCGACGATTTCCACCTCCGCCGCGGCGACCGCGAACTCGGCGCGATGTCGCCGATGTTCCTCGGCGGCCTCACCGCCCGGGCGATGCGCCTCGCCGATGAAAACAAGCATTGCACCTGGCACGAAACTTACCCCGCGGCGCAGGCCAAACGCTTGGAGCTGCCCAAAGACCGCTACAAGAAAAACGCCGAAGCGCTGCCCGAGTTGGTCACCCAACTCGCCGAACAACTCGCTTCGCCCTTTGATCCCCAAGACGTCAAATCTTGGCACCACTTCGACGCGTTACTCGCCTGGCTCGCCGCCGAACGCCACGCCCGCGGCGAAGCCGAGTCCCACGGCGACCACGCCGAAGGCGTCATTCTGATTTGATCGATTAGCCCTAGGCTTCGCCGGACTCGTTAAACGCCAACCGCGCTTGATCCACGTCCGGGAAGATCGCGAAGACCTTGTCGAGTTGGAACAGCGATATGACGTCCCACGTCGTGCCCTGGAGGTTGGCGAGTTTCACGTCGCCGCCGAGCGGTTTCATCTTGCCGTGCAGCCGCAGCAACACCGCCACGCCGAGGCTGGAGATGTACTGCAGCTTCGTCGCGTCGAGGATCAATTTGGTGTGGCCGGCATCCACGAGCGCTTGCACGCGGTCGCCGAACTCCCGGGCGTTGGACGAGTCCAGCCCGCCGTCGACCCGCAGGACCATCACGTCGCCGTCGATTGCTTCGAAGAAAAATTCCATCGGGGCCTGCTTCCGTAAGAGGTCAGTTCGAGTCCGCGGCTTCCGCCAGCAACGCCTCGGCGCGGTCGCGGATCGGCCGCACCCTGGCGTGGCTCACCAGCAAAATCGGGTTCATCGTGATCGTGCCGATCGCAAACGCATCGACCCCCGCGTCGCGGTATTCATCGAGTTCGGTCACGCTGCGGATCCCGCCGCCGCCGACGATCACGATCTCCCGGCCCCACGGCTGTTCACGCAATTCCCGGATGCACTGCAACGCCACCGGCTTCAGCGGCCAACCGCTCATCCCCCCCGCCGGGACCGGCAGCGTGTTGCAGCAGTGAAACGCCCGCACCCCCTGGGCGAACGCCATCTCGGCCATCGCCTGGTAATTCACCGGCGGCAGCTTCACCACCACCGGCACCCCCGTGTCCACCGCCCGCTGAAACAACTCCGCCGGCCAATCGATATGCCCGACGTTCGGGCAACTCATGTTCAGTTCCATGCCCAAAGGCCGCAGCGCCGCGAGGCGATCCACCAGATCGAACCAGTCTTCGTCGTTGAATCCGTGAATCGAAACGAGTTTATCCGCCACGTCGAGCTTGTCCGCCGCGACTTTTTTTTCGACCCAGCCGAGGCCGGGGTTCCGCAGGCCGATCTTGTTGACCCACGCCTTGAGCCTCGGGTAGTAGCGGACGGTTTTGAGGATTTGCGGGATGCGTCCGGGCCGGGCCTGGACGGTGAAGGTGCCGAGCGTGGCGGTGCAGCCGTCGGGCCGGATGTAATTGCCGAAGGGCGCCGAGATCGACAACGCCTTGAGGCCGGGGACAACGGATTGCAGGCGGGACGCGGTCATGGGCAAAAGGTCTGGAGCAGAGCGGACGTCGAATACAACGAGGCCGCAACGGGCAATATTTCCGCGGGCACTTCCGCGCACGCTTCCGCGGGTTACTTCCGGGGGTACTTCCGGGGGCGGGTGGCCGCGAGTATAACGGGACGCATGCAGCGAGTGGCTGGCTATCTGCGTGAGGTTTTAGACGAGGTGATGCCCGGCGGGGTGGACGCCGCGTTGCGTGAGGCCGAGGGCTGGTCGCCCGATGCGACGGACCGGTATTGCCCCCGGTGCGGCGCGTCGGCCGGGCCGGGCGCGGTGACGGCCAAGGGCTGCCCGTTCTGCCTCGACCAAACCATTCACTGGCACCGGATCACCCGGCTCTCGGCCTACGCCGAGCCGATGGACGACTGGATCAAGGCGATGAAGTTCGGCAAGCAGTGGAGCTGGGCCCGTTGGCTGGGCGAACAGCTCGGCGAGCAGATCGGCACGCCGCTGGACCAAGACCGCGTCGTCGTCTGCCCGGTGCCGATGCCCTGGCTCCGGCGGTGGTCGCGCGGGTTTAATCAGGCCCGGCTGATGGCCGAGGCGCTCGCGGCCGCCCGGAGGTACCCGTGTCTCGAGGCGCTAAAACGCACCCGCCACACCGTGCCGCAAACAACGGTCGCCGCGTCGCAGCGGCCCGCGAACGTGCGCGGCTCGTTGGCGCTGCGGCCGATCGACCTGGAGGGTTACGAAGTGATCCTCGTCGACGACATCAAGACCACCGGCTCGACGCTGGCCGCGTGCAGCCGCCTCTTGAAAAGAGCCGGAGCCCGCAGCGTCCACGCCGCCGTCGCCGCGGTGGCGGATCCGAAAAACCAAGACTTCAAGGCGAAATGAATTGCATCACGTTTAGCGGGTGACGCGTAGCGTCCCGCGCCGGACGTATACGCAGACGCGGGACGCTGCGCGTCACTCGCTAAACATATGCCGCACTCACCAGACCACATCGACCTTACGCCCCGCGTCGGCGCTCTCCACCGCCGCGACCACCATCGCCAAGCTCTTGATGTTGTCGTCGTACGGACACTCCACGAGCACCCCCCCGGAAGCACCCCCCGACAACACATGCTCGGCAAACTGCCGAATCAGGTATTCGTGCCCCTCGTCGGCCATCGCGATCCGCGGCACCTCGACCGTCTCTAACTCCCGACTGAATCCCTCGGTCTGGCCGGGCTTGACGACTTCGCAGCGCATCGCGTCCGCGCCGTCCCACGTCAGCGTGCCTTTACCTCCCACGACCCGCCAGTCGGCCTCCCACGTGGTTTGCCGGCCTTCGTTACACCACGACCCGCGGTAGGTGTAGACGACGCCGTCGGTCATCTCGAAGATCGCCACCGCGCTCGCATCGCCGTCGTACCACGAATGCTTCGGGTTCCAGGTGTGGCAGTACACGCTCACGGGGTCGGCGCCCGAGAGCTGCCGGGCGTTGTCGAAGGTGTGGATCGCCATGTCCAGCACCAATGGGTGGGCCATCGCGTCGCGGAACCCGCCGAAGTGAGCGCCGATGTAGAAGTCGCTGTGCAACTCCGCGACCTCGCCGAGGCCGCCCTCGGCCACGAACTGTTCGATCGACTTGAAGCCCACGAGCGGCCGCCGCGTCTGCGTCACCGCGTAGGTCTTGCCCGACTGCTTCGCCGCCGCGACCATGTGCTTCGCCTTCGCCAGGTCGTCGCTCATCGGCTTCTCACCCAGGACGTGACACCCCAACTCCAACGCTTCGATCGTCACCTTGTCGTGCGCCACCGGCACCGTGACGTCGAACACCGCGTCGGCCCCGGTCGCGTCGACCGCTTCCTTGAGCGAACCGAACACCAACGCGTGCGGCAGCTCAAACCGGTCCGCCATCGCTACGGCCATGTCGCGGTCCAGATCGACCAGCCCGACCAGATCGATCGTGTCCAAATCGACCGCGTTGCGTACCCACCGCTGCGCCATCCCGCCGCAGCCGACCACGACCGTTTTCATCTTCGACATGACGTCCCCGTTTTCTCGTAGCGTGGGCATCGCCCACCGTGTTGCGCTGTGTTTGATAGTTCGTGGTGGACGGTGCCCACCCTATGGTTTCAGCCCCGCAGTTCGGCCCCCACCGCCTTGGCCAGCGACGCGGTCACCGCCGCGACCTGCGGGTCCACCTGCTCGTGCCGGAGCGTCGTGGCCGGGTCGCGGAACCGCATCCGCAGGCTGACGCTCTTCTTGCCCGCTGCGATCGGCTTACCGCGGTATACCCCGAGGAACGCCAGGTCTTCGAGCATGGCCGGCTCGGCCGCGACCACGGCCGACTCGACCTGCGCCCACGACACCCTTTCCTCCACGATGACCGACAAGTCCCGCTCGATCCCCGGGAACTTCGGCAACGCACCGACCTCGCGCGTCGGCGGATACAGCTCGAGCAAACCCGCCAGATCCAACTCCGCCGCGGCTTGCGGGGTCTGCACGTCAAACCGATCCCGCGTCTTGTCAGCCACCAAACCCAAAATCCCAATCGCTTTGTTCTCGACCACGACCTGACCCGCGGTGGCAAACTCGCCCGGATGATCGAGCGTCAGGATTTGGACGGCTTGCTTCGCTTTGACACCGCCGAGCGCTTCGACCACTTCATCGATCGCGCCGCGTAGTTCCCGCAACGCCTCGTCCGCATCTTTCGCGTCCCGGAGCAAAGCGAGCTTCACGGTCTCGACCGTTTGGCCGTCGATCACGTTCCACGTCGAGGCAGACTCGAAAAGCCGAACGTCGGCGTTGCCCGCGTCCTGATTCAGCTTCCGGCACTGCAGCAAACTCGGCAGCACCGACGGCCGAAGCATCGGCTCGTCTTTCTTGTGATCACCCTCAAGCATCAACGCCTCGGCCCCCTCGGGCAGGAACGGCGAAGCGAGCTTGGGGTTGATGAAGCTGAACGTAATGGTTTCGTGGTAGCCGTGGGCGACCAACACATCCCCGATGAGATTTTTCGCTTTGACCGAGGCCTGCGGCGGCTTGGCGATGAGTTCGAGTTTGGGCTTGATCGGGATCGCGTCCATGCCGTGCAGGCGGGCGATCTCTTCGATCAGATCGACCTCGCGGGTCAGGTCCAGGCGGAACGTCGGCACCATCGCGGTCACCGTTTCGCCGTCGGCGGCTGCGTTGAGGCCGATGCGGTTGAGGTAGTCCGCCTGTTGCTCGGCCGAGAGGTCAAGACCCAACAACTGCCGACAACGCCCGGCCCGCAGCGACAGCATCACCGGTTCGTTCTCTTGGTCCGCCATCGGCCCCACGCGGATCACGCCGTCGGCCAACGTGCCGCCCGCCAACTCGACGATCAGCGCCGCGGCGCGACGGCTGGCCGTGCCCACGCCGACCGGATCGACGCCGCGCTCAAATCGGAAACTCGAATCGCTGGCCAGCTTCAACGCCCGGCTGGTCTTGCGGACCGACAACGGCTCGAAGATCGCCGACTCGAGCAGGATGTCGGTGGTGTCGTCGCCGACCTCCGAGTCCGCCCCACCCATGACGCCGGCCACGGCCTGGGGCCGCTCGGCGTCGGCGATGACGAGCATGTCGTCCCGCAGTTCGTGCTTCGTGCCGTCGATCGCGTTGAACTTCTCGCCCTTCGCCGCGCGGCGGACCACGACCTGCCGCCCGGCGAGTTTGCCCAGGTCAAACGCGTGCAGCGGTTGGCCGAGTTCGAGCAGGACGAAGTTGGTTACGTCGACCACGTTGTTTACGCTGCGCAGGCCGACCGCTTCGAGCTTGGCGACCAGCCAGTTGGGGCTGGGGCCGATCTTCACGCCGGTGATCACCCGCGCGGTGTACAGCGGGCAGGCGTCGGCTTCCTGGTGCGTCACGCTGGTCAGCGCTTCGACCGCGTCGCTCCGGGCCGCGGGCAGTTCCGTCGATGGTCGAATGAGTTCCGACCCCGTCGCCGCGGCCACCTCGCGGGCCACGCCGACGTGGCTGAGGCAGTCGCCGCGGTTCGAGGTGACTTCGACGTCGAACATCACGTCGCCCCCCCCGGAACCTGTGCCCGCGGGGCCTTGGTCGATCGTCACGGTGTCTTCGATCGGGAAGCCGTGGCCGGTCAATAGGTCGTCCACCGCGTCTTGGGCGACCGGGGTGCCGAGGTAGTCGTTGAGCCAGTTCAAGCTGATTTTCATGAGCCGCAGAGTTTACCCGCCCCCGACCGGGATCGCAGGGCGGGCGACCGCGGCGCCCGCCACGGCTATCATGCTCGCCCGATGCCGTTTGCTGGCCCCCTCCATCTCGCCCCCCGTCGAGCCGCGGTGTTCATGTTCGGCCTGGCAGCTTGGATCGTCTTGGTCACGACCGGCTGCCACCCGCCGCAACGGACGGCGGTGCTCGAAGCGGCGGCCTATCCGCCGGACTTCACGCTGGTGTTCTTCGTCGAGGCCGACGAGTGGCCCGGCGAACCGACGCCGCCCGCGTCCCGGCCCGCCCAACACACGGTCACGCCCGACCGCGTCCTGCGGGCCGCGCTGGGCCCCGGAGTCAGCCCCCGTTTCCACCCGCCGGCGACCGCCACGCTGAGCGTGGATCAGATGGCCGAGCTGCATCGGTGGGCGGACCAGGCCGTCGCGAACGAAGCGGGATTACCGGCGATGTCCGACGCCGCCCGCCCGGAAGTCGTCTACCGCCTGTCGATCACCACCCACGGGGAATCGGCCGAGTTCCGCACCACCCCGGCCCGCAACCCCTCCGCCCGGAAGCTGCTCGAACGCCTGATCGACCTCCGCGGGGGGCGTTGACCGCTTAGTCGATTTTATCTACAATCTTCGATTCGAGATGTCCTCGACACAAGCCCCGGCGATGCCGGAATCGCCGTCCCGGCCCACCCCACAAATCCCGAAAGCCCCACCATGATCGAAGCCCTCAAAGACGACACCGTGATCAACGCCCTCGGCGGACGCTTCAAGTTCACCTCGCTGGTTCAGCACCGCGTGCGTCAACTCATGGACGGCGACCGCCCGCTGGTCGAACGCCTCGGACGGACCGATTTCGAGGTCGCCGTGCAGGAAGTCGTCGAGGGCAAGATCACCCTCGAACTCCCCGAAGACGAAGAGTAAGCTCTTTGTTAGTCAAACTGAATCTTTGCTAAGCCCGCCGGCCCACCCGGTGGGCTTTTTCGTTGGACTACAATGGGTTGATGGCTGAAGCTTCTTCTCCTCTCGATGGCCGCCGCGTCCTGGTCGCCCTGACCGGCGGGATCGCGGCGTACAAAACCGCGACGCTGGTCAGCCGTTTGGTGCAGGCCGGGGCCGAGGTCCGCGTGGCGATGACCGAATCCGCGACGCGCTTCATCACGCCGCTGACGCTGCAGTCGCTGTCGGGCCACCCGGCCCTCACGAGTATGTGGGAGCACGACGATCGGCCGGACTCGCAACACGTCGGACTCGCGCGGTGGTGCGACCTCATGGTGGTCGCCCCCTGCTCGGCGGACATGCTCGGCAAACTCGCCGCGGGCCTGACGCCCGACCTGGTGAGTCTGACCGTTTGTGCCCTGCCCGCCGAGACGCCGCTGCTGGTCGCTCCGGCGATGAACGCCGACATGTGGGCCTCGCCGATCGTGCAACGCAACCTGCAGACGCTGCGTGATCTTTTGCCGAACTTCCATGAAGTCGGCCCCGGCGAGGGCTGGCAGGCCTGCCGGACCTCCGGCAGCGGGCGCATGAGCGAACCCGAAGCGATCCTGGAACAAGTCACCGCCCTGCTCTCGGCATGACCACGACGCCCCCCACGGATTTTGATGCCGAGGCGATCGGCTGGCGTCCGTTTTTTCAAGATCAACTCACTCCCGAAGAACTTGCCGGGCAATCGCAACCCGCGCGGGTCTGCCGGGTGCAAGCCCGGCGGTGCCACGTCTGGAGCCCACGTGGCCAGCACGCCTTGGCAATCAACATCTTCGGCGAAGCGGGACTCCCCGCGGTCGGCGATTGGCTGGTCTTGGACCCCAAGAAGAAACAACCGCCACGCCGACTCGACCGGTTCAGCACCCTGACCCGACAGGCCCCGGGCGCAAAGTTTGCGACCCAGACTCTTGCCGCCAACGTCGATACGCTCTTTGTCGTTACCGCGTGCAACGAGGATTTCAACGTCGGCCGGATCGAGCGATACCTCGCCCTCGCCGCCGAGGCGGGCACGCAGCCCGTGCTTGTGTTGACCAAGGCCGACCTCGCCGAAGACCCGCAGACTTATGTCGACCAGGCCAAGGCGTTGGATCAGGCGTTGCCCGTCGAATGCCTCGACACCCGCGACCCCGACCAACTCGCGCCGCTCTGCCAACGCTGCGGCCCGGGGCAAACCGTGGCGGCGCTCGGCTCGTCGGGCGTCGGCAAGTCCACGCTGATCAACTCCCTCACCGGCGCCGAGCAAGCCACCGGCGAAGTCCGCGCCGACGATAACAAAGGCAAGCACACCACCACCGCCCGCTCGCTCCACCGCATGGCCGACGGCGGCGTCCTCGTCGATCTCCCGGGCATCCGCGAACTGCAACTCACCGAAGCCGCCGCGGGGCTGGACGAGACCTTCGCCGAGATCACTGCGCTCGCCGCCCGCTGCAAGTTCCGCAACTGCACCCACACCAACGAACCCGGCTGCGCGATCCGACGGGCGCTCGACACGCAGCAACTCGATCCGCGTCGCTGGGAAAACTACCGCAAACTCCGAGGCGAACAATCGCAGTTCACGCAAACGAAAGCGGCGTACGAAAAACGCGAAGACCGCAAAGTCATCCGCAAGAAAGATCAACGGCGACTCGATCAAGAACACCGAGAAGATGGTTTTTGAAACTTGGAGGTTTCAAGGCAAGCGCCTCCGCGGCGGGCGGTCAGGGCTTCGCCCCGACACCCCAACAGCCTACTTGGGAGAGCGGATGGCCAAACGGTTTCGCTCTTTTGCCTTCGGGGTGCAGGGGCAGAGCCCCTGCCGCTCGCCGCGGAGGCGCTCGTCGCGAATGATCAATCCAAAAGCACGCTACTTATCCAAGTCTTTTTCGACCTTCCACCCAAAACCTTTGCGGTTGTCGATCCACCGCAGCCACGTCGGGCGGAAGCGATAAAACTTCTGCTTCAGCGCCGCCTCCCGCAACTGCGGCAGCGAGTTCACGAACTCGTACTTGCTCGTGTAGAGGTCCCAGATGCGGTGCCATTCGGACTGGCCCTGTTCGATGACCAAGTCGACCTCGCCGTGGAGCTGGATGCCGTGGATGAGTTCGGGCACGTCCTGGTGGGCGTAGATCGTCACGGCGGCACGCGGGTTCGCCGCGAGGTGTTGGCTGTGCGCCGCGGTGGGCGAAGAAACCCAATGCAAGGTCCAGCCGGTGTCGTGGGCGTACTGCACGTTCGCGGCGTGGGGCTGGCCCTGCGCGTCCACGGTCGCGAGGCTGGCGGTCCGGCAGGTGGCGAGAAACAGTTCGGTTTCCTGATCGAAGGCGAAGTCGTCGGGGCTCATACGACCAATATAACCATAAAAAACGCCCGGCCGACGAATCGACCGAGCGTAGGAATGTGTGTTTACCCAAGACGTTCGTGAAGAACGATCACACCGCGAGTTTCGCGGTGATGCGACGCATGGCTTCTTCGATGTTCTCGCGGCTGTTGAACGCGCTGATCCGGAAGTAGCCCTCACCCGCGGCGCCAAAACCGCTGCCGGGCGTGCCGACGATGTGCGTTTCCTGGAGCAGTTGGTCGAAGAACTCCCACGAGCTCACGCCGTCGGGGGTTTTGACCCAGACGTACGGCGCGTTGACCCCGCCGTAGACGCTCATGCCCGCGGCGGTCAACGCTTCGCGGACCAGCCGGGCGTTTTCCATGTAGAACGCGATGAGCTCGGCGATCTGGGCCTTGCCGTCTTCGCTGTAAGCCGCCTCGGCCCCGCGTTGCACGATGTAGGACACGCTGTTGAACTTGGTCGATTGCCGGCGGTGCCACAGGCCGTGCATGCTGACCGCGTTGCCGTCTTGGTCCTTACCCATCAACTCTTTGGGCACGACGGTAAACGCGCAACGCGTGCCGGTGAAGCCCGCGTTCTTCGAGAAGCTGCGGAACTCGATCGCGCACTTGCGGGCGCCCTCGATCTCGTAGATCGAACGCGGCACGTCCGCGTCCGTGATGAACGCGTGGTAGGCGGCGTCAAACAGGATCAGCGTGTCGTTCGCCAGGGCGTAGTCGACCCAGGCCTTGAGCGTCTCGCGGCTGGCGGTCGCGCCCGTCGGGTTGTTCGGATAGCAGAGGTAAACCACATCGACGGGCGACTCGGGCAGCGCCGGCTCGAACCCGTTCGCGGCGGTCATCGGCAGGTAGACCAGCCCCGCGTACCGTCCCGCTTCGTCGGCCCCGCCGGTGTTGCCGGCCATGACGTTGGTGTCGACGTAAACCGGATACACCGGGTCGCAGACCGCGATGGTGTTGCCCTGGCCCATGATGTCGAGGATGTTGCCGCTGTCGCATTTGCTGCCGTCGGAGACAAAGATTTCCGACGCGTCGACGTCGCAGCCTTGCGAGCGGTAGTCGTTCTCCGCGATCGCTTCGCGGAGCCACTCGTAGCCTTGCTCCGGGCCGTAGCCGTGGAACGACTCGGCCTTGCCCATCTCGTTGACCGCGCGGATCATCGCGGTTCGGCAGGCTTCGGGCAGCGGCTCGGTCACGTCGCCGATGCCGAGTTTGATCAGCTTGGCGTCGGGGTTCGCCTCGGCAAAGGCGTTGACCCGGCGGCGGATCTCGGGGAACAAATAGCCGGCGGCGAGCTTGAGGTAGTTGTCGTTGATGCGGGGCATGAAACCTGGATCCGTAACCGCAGATTCCGCAGATCGACGCAGATTCGATCCATACAGAAGTCTGTGGAGTGGGGTTATTCAATCGGTGAAATCTGCGTAATCTGCGGTTACGCGTTTTGGTCTTGCGCAAACTGTTTGGCGGCTTCCAACGCCTCGGGCAGCTTCGCGGGGTCTTTGCCGCCGGCTTGGGCCATGTCGGGTCGGCCGCCGCCGCCACCGCCCACGATCGGGGCGACGTGTTTGATCCAGTCGCCGGCCTTAAAACCTGACCCGATCATTGGTTTTGGTACCGAAGCGATCATCGCGACCTTGCCGCCCGCCACGGCCGCGAGGAACAGCGCCGCGTCGGCGTGCTTCTTCCGCACCACGTCCATCGCGGTCCGCAGCGTCTTGCCGTCAGCCCCGGGGACTTCGGCGACGATGACCGCGCCCGAGTGTTCATCGGCGATGGCCTGTGCCGCGGCGACGACGCCCTGCTCGACCTGGTTGCCTTGTTCTTTTTGGTACGCCTTGACCTTGTCGCTGAGCTTCGCCAACCCGCCGCGGATCGCGTGGCTCGCGGACAACGGGAGCGTCGCGGCCTCGGCGGCTTTGGTGATCGATTCGATCTGCTCGGCCAAGGTATCGGCTGGAGCGTCCTGCAGCAGTTCCACCCGGCCCACGAGTTGTTCGCCGGTGGCCACGGCCTTGTGCGCCGCGGGGCCGGTCAGCGCGGTCACCCGACGCACGCCTTTGCTGACCGACTCCTGCGAGACGAGGCAGAACCCCTCGGCGTCGCCGGTCTTCGCGAGGTGCGTGCCGCTGCAAAACTCGATGCTGTAGCCCGGCCAATCTGCGTTCGCGGGATCGCCCACCAAATCCTCAACCGGCACGCCGATCGACACCACGCGCACGTTCGGCGGATACTTTTCGCCAAACACCGCCCGCAGGCCGTTGATCTTCAGCGCGTCTTCCTGCGGCACGACTTGAGCGTACACGGGCAAGTCCTTGGCGATGTCGTCGTTCACCTGCTTCTCAACCGCGGCGATTTCTTCGGGCGACAACGCGCTGTGATGCGAGAAGTCGAAGCGTAGTTTTTCGTCGTCCACCAGCGAGCCCTTCTGGTTCGCTTCGTCGTTCACGTGGTCGCGCAGCGCCCGGTTCATGACGTGGGTGGTGGTGTGGTTGTTCTGGGTCAGGGCCCGGCGTTGGGCGTCGACGGCCAACGCGCAGTGGACTTCACCTTCGACGGTTTCGAGCTGGCCGCCGGTGAGTTGGCCCAGGTGCAGGTGGACGCCGCCGACTTTGATGGTGTCGTCGACGCGGAGGCGGACGACCTGCCCGCCGGTGGTTGACGGGGATTGCTTGATCATGATCGTGCCGGTGTCGCCGACCTGCCCGCCGGCCGCGGCGTAGAACGGGGTCATGTGTAGCACGACCGCCACCTCATCGCCCGCCTCAGCGGTGGTCGCCGACTCGTAGGCCTCACCGACTCTCTTGAACAGATGCAACGTGTTCGCTTGGAACGGCGCTTCGGTGAGGTCGTGGCCGACGAAATTGGTTTCGGTGAACCAACCGGCGTCGAGGCCTTTGGCGACCTGCTCGCCGAGCGAGGCTTTGGCGTCCGCCCCACCGGCCTCGCCTTTCGAAATCTCGGCATGCTCCGCTTTGGCTTGGTCGTAACCCGCCACATCCACGGTCAACCTGCGTTCCTCCGCCATGACCTGGGTCAAGCTGAACGGGAAGCCGTAAGTCGCTTCGAGATCAAACGCGGTGGCGCCGTCGAGGGTATCGCCCGATGATAAACCCTCCACCGATTTGTCAAAGATCACGATGCCACGCTCCAGCGTGGAACGAAACGCGATCTCTTCTTCCTTCAACTCTGCCTGGACCGCTTCGACCGACTTGGTGATCTCCGGGAACGCCTCGCCCATCACGTCCACCACCGCGGGGACGAGTTTGTAGAAGAACGGTTCGGTCACACCCAGCGTCTGGTGACCAAAGCGAACCGCCCGGCGGAGGATCGTCCGCAGGACCGCGTTGCGGCCCTTGTTCCCGCAGTGCGCCCCGTCGGTCAACGCGAACGTCAACGTGCGGATGTGGTCGGCGATGACGCGGTAGGCGATGTCGATCGGGTTACTGAGCGAATCGTCCTCGCCATCGTACGGCTGGGCTCCGGTGACTCCTTGGATCGCGGCGAAGAGCGGGGTGAAGACGTCGGTGTCGTAGTTGCTGACTTTGCCCTGGAGGACGCGGACGATGCGCTCGAAGCCCATGCCGGTGTCGACGTGTTTGGCGGGCAGGGGTTCGAGGCCGCCGGTGGTCAGGCGGTTGAACTGGATGAAGACGAGGTTCCAGATCTCGACGACGGTGTCCTGGCCGTCGGCGTTGACGAGCGCGCCGCCGGACTTGTCGGGGCTGCGGTCGTAGTGGAGTTCGGAACACGGGCCGCAGGGGCCGGTGTCGCCCATCTCCCAGAAGTTGTCTTTTTTGTTGCCGGGGTGGATGCGTTCGTCGGGCAGGTATCGCCGCCACAGGTCGCGGGCTTCGAGGTCGGGTTCGAGGCCTTCGCTTTCGTCGCCCTCGAAATACGAGGCGTGCAGTCGTTCGGGGTCGAGGCCCCACCACTCGTCGGAGGTCAGCAGCTCCCAGGCCCAGTCGATGGCTTCGGTTTTAAAGTAGTCGCCGAAGGACCAGTTGCCCAGCATCTCGAAGAAGGTGTGGTGGTAGGTATCTTTGCCGACGTCGTCGAGGTCGTTGTGTTTGCCGCCGGCCCGGATGCATTTCTGCGTGTCGACGGCGCGGGTGTATTCACGGCTGCCGGTGCCGAGGAACACGTCTTTGAATTGGTTCATGCCCGCGTTGGTGAACAGCAGCGTCGGGTCGTCGTGCGGCACGACGGGCGACGACGGCACGGCGGTGTGGCCGGCCTTTTCGACGAAGAAGTCGATGAACTGCTGGCGGATGGCGGCGGCCGAGGTTCCGGGGGTGGTGTTGGGCATGGTCAAAGGTTAGGGCGTCGGGAATTGGGAATCGGTGAGTATAGCTGATCGTTGCTGGCCGTCGTGTTAGGCTGAGTCGTCGAGACGTTCTGCTGAAAGGTGAACTTAGACGCCCCTCCCTTGAGGGAGGGGTTGGGGGAGGGTGCCGAGCTCTCGCAACCTCGCTCCGACTCGGCACCCCCACCCGGCCTCCCCCTCAAGGGGGAGGAGTACGACCGATCCCCTACGCTCCCGCCACCCCACCGCCCCATGATCGAACAACCCACCGACCCCCAACGCCCGAACCTCGTCGTCATCGGCGGCGGCTTCGCGGGCCTGACGTTTTGCCAGCACTGCCGGGTGCCCACCCGACCGAACCAGCCGGCCCCCGAGATCATCCTGATCGACAAGCAGAACCACCACCTGTTCCAGCCGCTGCTCTACCAAGTGGCCATGGCGGGCCTGGCGGCGACCGAGATCGCGGCGCCGCTCCGGGCGGTGCTGGGTAAGCGGCAAGACATCACCTGCATGATGGACGAGGTCACCGGGATCGACCCGGCGCGGAAGATGGTCGTAATGGGCGACCGCGAGATCCGCTACGACTATCTCGTGCTGGCCGCGGGGGGACGGACCAACTACTTCGGCAACGACCATTGGGAACGCCACGCCCCGGGGCTCAAGACGCTGCACGACGCGTTGCGGATTCGGCGTCGGGTGCTGACCGCGTTTGAGCAAGCCGAGACCACGCTCGACACGGCCGAGCAGGAGCGGCTGATGACCATCGTGGTGGTCGGCGGCGGGCCGACGGGCGTGGAGTTGGCCGGGGCCATGGGCGAGCTGGTGCAGAAGGTTTTTCACCGCGACTTCCGCCGGATCGACGTCCGCACCGCCCGCGTGATCCTGATCGAAAGCAACGAACGGCTGCTGAAGGTCTACCCCGAGGAACTCTCGGCGAGCGCGAAACAACAACTGGAAGAGCTCGGCGTCGAAGTGAGGCTCGGCGTGCGCGTCAGCAACGTCGAAGCGACCCACGTCGACCTCAACGACGGCACGTCGATTCAAAGCCGCAACGTGCTGTGGGGCGCGGGCGTCGGAGCCAGCCCGTTGACCGCGGCGTTCGGCGACACGGCCGAGCGGGACCGCGGCGGCCGGATCAAGGTGTTGCCGGACCTCTCGGTGCCTGGGCACCCCGACGTGTTTGCGGTGGGCGACCTCGTGAACATGACCGACCCCGACGGTCAGCCCGTGCCCGGCGTCGCCCCCGCAGCCATGCAGATGGGCAAACACGTCGCCAAACTCATCGAACAGGAATACAAAGCCGGCACCAAGCCACCCGACCAACGCGAAGCGTTCCGCTACTGGGACAAAGGTTCGATGGCGACCATCGGCCGCAAGCGCGCGGTGGCGATGGTCGGCCGATTCAAGATCAGCGGCTTCTTCGCTTGGCTGGCCTGGCTGGGCATCCACCTGATGTTCCTGGTCTCGTTCCGCAACAAGATCAGCGTGCTAATCCAGTGGATGTATTCGTACCTCGCCTTCCGCCGCGGGGCGCGCATCATCATCCCTAAGAACGACGATCAACCGGAAGTCGCCGGGGCGCGCGACTGAAAACATCAACGTCCGCGGCGGGCTATCAGCCTGATCGATCAGCCGTTACCATGCAGCCGCATGACGGCCGTGAATCTCTACTTCCAAGTCCACCAGCCCCACCGCCTGCGTCGGTACAGCGTCTTCGACGCGACGAGTCAGTACTTCGACGAAGAAGCCAACGAGCAGATCCTCCGCAAGGTCGCGGCCAAGTGTTACCTGCCCGCGACCCGGATTTTGCTGCAACAGGTCAAGCGACACGCCGGCGACTTCCGCGTCGCGTTTTCGCTGACCGGCTGCGTGCTGGATCAGCTGCGCCAGTTCGCCCCCGACGTGGTCGACAACTTCCGCAAGCTCGCCCAGACCGGGTGTGTCGAGTTTCTCGCCGAGACCTACGACCACTCGCTCGCGTCGCTGTACAACCCCGACGAGTTTGTCAGCCAGGTCGAGCGCCACACCGAAGTGATCGACGAACTCTTCGGCCAGACCCCCGTGGTCTTCCGCAACACAGAGTTGATCTACAGCAACGGCCTGGCGCACCTCGTGGACACCGCCGACGCGTTTCGCGGCCGGTTCCGGGGCGTGCTCAGCGAAGGCGCGGACCAGGTGCTCCAAAACCGATCGCCGAACCGCGTCTACGCCTCGCCCGAAGGCCTGCCGCTGCTCTTAAAAAACTACGAGCTCAGCGACGACGTCGCGTTCCGGTTCACCAACCCGATCTCGCCGGGGGTGAAGCTCAACGCGGTGCGTTTCGCGGCGAAGATCGCGGCGCTCGACGCGTCGGACACGGAGGGCGACGAGAATCAGTTGTCCGACCGCGTGTGCAACCTGTTCATGGACTTTGAAACGTTCGGCGAACACCAGTGGAAAGACACCGGCATCCTCGACTTCCTCGCCGAACTGCCCGGCGCGGTGCTGCAATCCGGCCAACGCTTTCTCACGCCGCGCGAATCGATCGACGAGTTCGAGCCGGTCGATACGTTTGATTGCCCGCAGTCGATCAGCTGGGCCGACAGCGAACGCGACCTCTCGGCCTGGGTGGGCAACGCGATGCAATCCTCGGCCCTCAACGAGCTCTACCGGTTGCGCGAAGCCGCGATGCAATCGACCGACCGCGACACCTACCGCGACTGGCGTCGGCTGAGCACGTCCGATCATTTCTATTACATGTGCACCAAGTATTTCGCCGACGGCGATGTCCACCAATATTTCAGCCCGTACGAATCGCCTTACGACAGCTACATCAACTTCATGAACGTGCTGGACAACCTGCGGGCCCGCTGCGAAGTCACCGCCCCCGCGGCCGAACCCGCGGACGGCTGAGGCTACTCTTTCATCGCTTGCTCGGCATCGTCCGCCGTCGGGGCGGCGGGCTGCACGCCCATCTCGGTTTTCATCCGATCCAACACGCCGGGCAAGAGGATAAACGCGGTGTAGTGGTTGCCGTTCATCCAGACCAAGTGGTCTTCCCCCAGGCCGATGGCCTCGGCGAGCAGGTCGGCGTTCTTCGCGGGGATCACGGTGTCGTGACGAGCGTTGAACATCCAGGTCGTCTCGGGGTCGAGGCGGTGGGCGATGTGCAGGGGCTCGACGGGGTCGATCAGTGCGCGGAGCTTGTCGCCGGTGTAGCCGTAGTGTTTGAGGGCACCGCGGACGTGGAACGCGTCTTTTTGGCCGGTCTCGAGGATGTTGACGCCGTCGCCGCCCGAGAGAAACAGGAAGGTCTGGTCGAAGCAACCGTCGAGCGCCGCGGCCGACGTGGCGATGAAGCTGCCGAGGCTGGTGCCTTGGATCGCGATGCGGTCTTCATCGAGGTCGGCCACGTCTTCACGGCCCAACGCCTGGATCACGTCGTACGCCCGCCGGCAATCGCTGACCGCCTGGGCGGCGTTGACCAACGTGGTCACGCCGGTCATCTTCCGCTCGGCCCCCACCCGGCTGGCGTAGCCGGGGAGTTCGATCACAAACCCGTGCACGCCCCGCTCTCGCAGCCCGCGGGCCAACATCGTCGCCACCGGCAAATCGGGGTGGAGCGTGTGGACCAGTAACACCGACGCCGCCGGAGGGTTCGGTAGGGGTTGCGGGTTGTATGCGGTGCGTGGATGCCTCGCCGCTTCGGGCCGGTACCAACGTAGGACGACTTCGTCGAGCTCCGCGTCGCCGCTGGGCTTGGGCGAAGTGAACGTGATACGAGCGTCGTAGTCCCGGCCGGGCGTGTCGCGAACCGTGACCTCAAAGGCCTCGCCCGCCCACCCCAAAGTACGCAGGGCTTGGCCGGCCAAGCCTTCGTCGTCGCGTAACGCTTCCACACTGTCTTTCGCTTCGAAAGTTCGCTCGAATAGCTCAGTTTCCGCACCTGCCGCGCTCAGTCCCGCCGCCAGCCAAAAACATGCGATCACGATTGCTCGCTTCATCACTTCATCATATCGGCTGGCGGACTCGGTCGGTCCAACGCCGAGACTTCACACCCGGTCAAACGCGCTGCTCGCTCGCTTCTCGGCCCCGCAGTAGATGCAACGCATATGCCGCTCGGACATCGGGCGATCGCATTTGTGGCATTGGACGACGCCCACCTTCGACGCTTTGCCGTCGGCCCGGCCGTCCATCAAATCGATGGTCTGCACCCGCTCGAGCAGGTCGGCCTCGGTCACGTTGGTCTTGTCCTGCATCAGCGACCACATCGCCATGCACACCAGCGACAGCCGCTCGAAGCGGTCTTCCAGGAACTGGACTTCACGCTGCGTTTTGCGTGAAGAAGATGAAGACTGAATCTCGTTTTGCAGTCGCGTGGAGTCGGACGCACTTTGGCCGGTGGAATGTTTGTATCCGAACATCGCTGAATCCAACATGGGTTGCTCCTGCAAAGGGTGTAAGTGGTGGGCACCGAACCGGCCGTGCCGATTGGCCCATTCTCGCCCATTTCCCCGCCACGTTCCGAGAGAATTCGCTTCCGGCTTCCCATTTTCAGGAGGTTTTGCGTATTTCTTTGGCGGTTTCATCATTTCCTGACCTGCTGTGCACGAACGGCTCACATTCTCGGCCGATAGTTCTGCGCCAAGGATGGGAAGACCCACCCTTGACCCCGAGCACGGACGCTCGGAAGGGATTTCGCGCCCCGGCCCCCCGAAACGTTCACCTGGTGAACCACCCACCCCGGTCGCGCCGCCCCCACGGAGACGCAGGATGACGCTCGACTACCGCACCGTTTTCATCAGCGACACCCACCTGGGCAGCCGCGGCTGCCAGGCCGCCGCCCTCTCGAGATTCATCAAATACGTCCGCTGCGACCGGCTGTACCTCGTCGGCGACATCGTCGACATGTGGCGGCTCAAGCAACGCTGGTACTGGCCGGGCGAGCACAACAACGTGCTCCGCCGAATCCTCAACCAGACCAAGCACCACACCGACGTCGTGTTGGTCCCGGGCAACCACGACGAAGCCGCACGCCAGTTTCTGCACTCGGACTTCGGCGGGATCCGCGTGCTGCCTTGTGCCGTGCACGTCACCGCCGACGACCGCCGGCTGCTGGTGATCCACGGCGACCAGTTCGACCTGGTCGTCAAACACTCCCGCTTCGTCTCGATGCTCGGCGGCAAGGCCTACGAAAGCCTGATCAGTTTCAACCGCCGGTACAACGCGGCCCGGCGGATGCTGGGCCTGCCCTATCAATCGCTGTCCAAATCGATCAAGGGCAAGGTCAAGTCGGCGTGCATGTTCATCAGCAAGTTTGAAGAGACGCTGGCCAACGAGGCCGAGCGCCGCGGGCTCGACGGCGTGGTCTGCGGACACATCCACGAACCCGCCGCACGGGAAGCGAACCCCGAGCAGGCCACGGCGTATTACAACTGCGGCGATTGGGTCGAAAGCTGCACCGCGTTGGTCGAGCACCACGACGGCCGGATGGAAGTGATCGACGGCGTGAAAGCGGTGGAAGCCATGCTCGCGCAGAACCAAGCCGCTGCGGGTCAACCCGACCCGCCTTCGCTGACCGAACTGCTCCGCAGCGATCGGGGCCTGGACCTGGGTGAACAATGGCGTGTGACCATGGGACAAACCCGCCCCCGGAAGCAGACCCAGCGAAGCCCGATGCCGACGCCGGGGCGCCATCCGGAGACCGACCCCGCCGATCAGAAGATGCTCGCGGCCCAAGAGACCAACCCATGAAGATCGCCCTGCTCACCGACGCGTGGGAACCGCAAGTCAACGGCGTCGTCCGCACCTGGCAACACGTCATCCAGGAATCCGAGAAGCTCGGCCACGAGTTCTGCGTGATCCACCCCGGCATGTTCAAAACCGTCGGAGCCCCGCGCTACCCCGAGATCCGCCTCGCGATCTGGCCCTACGGAGGGACCTACCGCGCGCTCGACGATTTCCAGCCCGACGCGATCCACATCGCCACCGAGGGTCCTATCGGCCGGGCCGGTCGGCGGTACTGCCTCAAGAACAAGCTGCCGTTCACCACCAGCTACCACACCCAGTTCCCCCACTACCTCAAGGCCTACTTCGGCATCCCCAAGTTTGCCACCTACAAATTCATCCGCTGGTTCCACGGCAAGGCCAAAGCCACGCTGACCCCGACCAAAACCGTCGCCGAAGAACTCCATGCCAACGGCCTGCCCACCGCCCGGACCTGGTCCCGCGGTGCCGACACCGAACTGTTCCGCTTGCAGGAAAAGACGCTCTTCGCCGACCTGCCTAGACCGATCTTTTTGAACGCGGGCCGGGTGGCCGTCGAGAAAAACATCGAAGCGTTTCTTGAACTCGACCTGCCCGGCACCAAGGTCGTCGTCGGCGACGGCCCCATCCGCGCCAAACTCCAAGCCAAGCACCCCGACGTGCACTGGGCGGGCTACCAGTTCGGCGAAGACCTCGCCCGCCACTACGCCAGCGCCGACGTGTTCGTCTTCCCCAGCCTGACCGACACCTTCGGCGTCGTCATGCTCGAAGCCAACGCCAGCGGCCTCCCCGTCGCCGCCTACCCCGTCACCGGCCCGATCGACGTCGTCCAGGAAGGCGTCACCGGCTGCCTCAACGACGACCTCCGCCAAGCCTGCCTCGACGCGGCCAACCTCAACCCGCAGGACTGCCGCGACTTTGCGCTGGACAACTCGTGGGCGCGGTGTGCGGAGATCGCGCTCGAGACCTTTACCAAGATCGAGCGGCCCGAGACACAGAATATGGTCACCGCCACGGCGTAACCCCTGTATAGCCTCCACAAGGCTCTTCTGAGTCGGCAGGATTAGGCGGAGCTATTGCATTCGATACCCATCAAGGTAGAGTCGGTGGCATGATACCGGTGATCTTCGTCGTCATTTTCGTATGCCTCGTTTTTTTCCAGCTGATCTTCGTGGCCAGACGAATCATTCGGGTTCCGCCGAATAGACTGCTTGTGATTTACGGGATGATGGACCACCAAGGGCGCGCGCACAAGGTCGTCAAATCCGGCGCGGCATTTGTGTGGCCGTTAGTTCAAGATTATGCATGGCTGTCTACCGAGCCGATCACGGTGGATTTTCCGAACGGCGATAGGCTTGTGGTCCAAGTAGGCAGCGATGAACCCACCGTCAATCACGCTGCAGAACAGCTACTCGGTTTGAGATCAGAAGAAATCCTTCAGCTGGTCCGCGATCATCTTCTGCAAGCCGCACCCGATGCCAACCTCGACGATTCGCTGGCCAAAATCGGTTTGGTTCGCAGCGACCTTTGACCCGCTCAAAACCAATCAGCTGGTCGATGTCTTCAACACCTCGCCCAACAACAGCCCCGCCACCACCACTGCGATGGCGATGCGGTAGTAGCCGAAGATTTCCATGCCGTGTTTCTTGAGGTAGGCGACCATCCACGTCACCGCGGCGACGGCCGAGGCCCAGGCGGCGACGCTGCCGATGAGCATGTTGACCCAGCCGTATTCCTGGATCATCAGCGTGACGAGCAACACCTCGGTGGGCTCGCCGTTGACCATGACCACCGCGGTGTCGAGCACCGCCTTGTACACCGTCGCGGCGCACAGCGTGACCACGCCCAGCAGGAAGCTGAACTCCACCGCCGAGGCCAGCGACATGCCCACGAGTACGCCGCCAACGATCGTCACCAGCGATCGGCTGGTACCGGGCCACATCGCCAGGCACTGGATGAGTCCGACGGTCAACGCCATGCGGACGGTCATCGCCGAGAGGTCTTTCCCGGCGTGGTCGTCGCCGCCCTTTCGTTTCTTCCACCAAACGGTCGCCAGGATCGCGATCCCGCCGACGAACCACGCGATCACGATCGGCCAGGGGCCGAACAGCTTGTCTTCAATCCAGTCGTCCAAGAGCAACCCCACCACCGCCGCGGGCATGAAAGCGACCAACATGTTCAGGCCGATGCGGAAACCGGTTTCGTCGCCCGGGCCGACGCCGACCTTGCCCGCCCAGCCGGCCGAGCACTGCTTGACGCGCTTCCAATACAGCCCGAGGACGGCGAGGATCGCGCCGGCCTGGATACAGATGGCGTAGGCGTTGGCGGCGGCGTTGGCCTGGGCCGACTCGGTGCCGATGCCCAGGAGCGCCTGGACGACCAAAAGGTGGCCGGTCGAGCTCACCGGGAGGTATTCGGTCAGGCCCTCGACGATGCCCAGAATGATCGCTTGCCACCATGTCATAAAATGCGATTCCTGGATCAAAAACCGTGGTTTGCACCCGCTCGGTGGCAACCGACGGGGTTGAATCCGCCGTGTTGGGGCGGGCTGGGCAAGGCCTGTGGGACCAAGCCTACTAACCTAGCCCGCAACCGTCAGTGGGATCGGTTAAAAACTGGTGTGGACTGAACTTGAATCCCGCCCCAAACCGTATATCATTTCATCCGGATAATAGGATGGATATCGTTCCGTTCGCTCCATCAATCGCCCGGACAAGCCCGGCAAGCCGATAAACCACGCCATGAGCCTCTTCACCCGCCAACTGCAAGAACGCGTCCTGTTCCTCGACGGGGCGATGGGCACCTCGATCCACAACATCGAGGACCTCGAACTCGAGCGTGACTACCTCGGCCGGGAGAACTGCACCGAGGTGCTGCTGCTCACCCGGCCCGAAGTCATTCAGGGCATCCACGAGTCTTTCCTCGCCGCCGGGTCCGACGCGGTCGAGACCGACTCGTTCAACGCCCAGTTGCACACCATGGAAGACCAGGACCTGGTCGATCGGGTGTACGAGCTCAACGTCCTCGCGGCGCAGACGGCGCGGAAGGCCTGCGACAACTTCGCCACCGCCGAGCGTCCCAAGTTCGTCGTCGGCTCGATGGGTCCCGGCACCAAGCTCGTCACCCTCGGCAACATCGGCTGGGACGAGATGCTGCGGTCCTACGAGGAACAAATCCGAGGCCTGCTCGACGGCGGGGCCGATGTGTTATTGCTCGAAACCGCCCAAGACATCCTGCAGGTCAAGTGCGCGTTAAACGCCGCGCTCAATGTGCTCAAGGACCGCGGCCTCAAGCCCGACCTCGGCACGCCCGAAACGATCAACGACGACAAAGCCATCCCCATCATGGTGCAGGTCACCATCGAGCAGTTCGGCACCACCCTCGTCGGCACCGACATGGCGGGCGTCGTCGCGGCGCTGCGCGACTACCCGATCTACTCGCTCGGCATGAACTGCGCCACCGGCCCCGTCGAGATGGCCGAGCACGTCGGCTACCTCGGCAAGAACTGGGACCGCGGGATCAGCCTGCTGCCCAACGCGGGGCTGCCCACGCTGGTCGAAGGAAAGACCGTCTTCCCGCTCGGGGCCGGCGGCGTTTCTTCGCCGATATGCTTCACCAGCGCCGCGATGTGGTCGGGCGTGGTGCCGCAGCAGCCGCCGACGATGTTGAGTCCGGCGGACTTGACGAAGTCGGCCATCTTCTCGGCGAACGGCTCGGCCCCGAGCGGGAAGACGGTCTTTCCTTCGACCAGCGTGGGCAGCCCCGCGTTGGGCAGCAGGCTGATCCCGCGGTCCC
>JBCCST010000053.1:0-23833 GCA_039199695.1 Planctomycetota bacterium
CATATCCGGCGCCCGCACCGGCGCCCGCCGCGAGTCGCTCGAGCGCTACGTCAAACGCCTCCAGGACCTCGAGCAGATCGCCCGGGACGAGCGCGGCGTCCGCGAGGCCTTCGCCATCCAGGCCGGCCGCGAGGTCCGCGTGGTCGTCGACCCCGAGGGCGTCCACGACGAGGCCTGCCACGCCATCGCCCGCAACATCGCTAAACGCGTCAGCGAAGAGATGACCTTCCCCGGCGAGATCAAGGTCACCGTCCTCCGCGAGATGCGCACGATCGAATACGCGCGGTAACCTGATCCGCCGCCTGCTGCTATCCATGATTCGTTTTCCCCGGGAGCTTATGCGTATGCCGTTTCGATTTTTGACCCGCGCGACCCTGCTCGCGTTGACCACCCTGTGGGCCTTCGGGCCCGGCGCCCCCGCTTCGTCTCAGCTCCTCGACACCGCCGAGCCCGAATCCGCCGAAGCCGCCCCGCTCGACTTCGACCCGCGTCAAGCGGTCGTCCGCATCTACTCGACCATCCGCTACCCGCAACTCTACGAGCCGTGGAACAAGACCTCGCCCAGCGAGTCCACCGGCACCGGCTTCTTCATCAACACGCCCGACGGCCAACGGCTGATCCTGACCAACAACCACGTCGTCGGCTGGGCCAGCCAGATCTACATCGAGGGCTACCAATCGACCGAACGCCACCGCGCCCGTGTCGTGGCCGCCGCCACCGACTTCGACTTGGCTCTGCTCAAGCTCGACAAACCTGAAGCCTTGGCTGACCGACCGACGCTTGATTTCACGAACGAACTGCCCCGCAGCCGGGACAACGTGGCGGTGTACGGCTACCCGACCGGCGGCAACGAACAATCGGTCACCAAGGGGATCGTCTCGCGGGTCGAGGTCGCTTCCTACGACGAGTCGGCCATCGGCCTGCGCGTCCAGGTCGACGCGGCGATCAACCCCGGCAACTCCGGCGGGCCGGCGATCCTCGACGGCCGCGTCGTCGGCGTCGCCTTCCAGGCCAACACCGACGCCGAGAACGTGGGCTACCTCATCCCCGCCGTCGAGGTGCAGCGGTTCCTCGAAGACGCCGCCGACGGCAGCTACGAAGGCAAGCGCTACATCACCCTCGACTTCCAGGTCCTGGACAACCCCGGCCTCCGCGATCAGCTTGGCCTCACGTCCGACCAGACCGGCGTCATGGTCAACCGCGTCGAGACCGGCCACCCCGGCCTGCCCACCGGCAGCCAGTTCCGCTTCCGCGACGTGGTCACCCACATCGGCCCTTACGCCATCGACAACCGCGGCCAGTCGGAGATCGCCCCCGAACTCCGCGGCGCGTTCCTCTACCTCGCCGACCCTCTGGTCGACGACCACGGCACCGTCCCGCTCACCGTCATCCGCGACGGCCAGACGATCGAAATCCGCGAGCCAGCCTTCAACGACCCCCCGCTACTGCTGCCGCACATCGGCAACGGCTATCCCCGTTACTACATCTTCGGGCCGATGGCTTTCACCCAGGCCACCCGCGACTTCTACGAATACGTCAACCGCGACTACGTGCCCGTGCTGGGGCTGTTCCGCAGCCCGCTGGTCACCCGGTTTATCGATCGCCAGGTTTTCCCGGGCGAAGAGCTGGTCTGCGTCACCGCGCCCTTCTTTCCACATCCGCTGGTGCGCGGCTACGACAACCCGCTGTTCAACGTGGTCGAAGCGGTGAACGGCGAGCCCATCAAAAACCTCGAACACCTGGTCCGCCTGCTCAACGAATCCGAAGACGAGTTTCTCGAGTTTACCTTCGGCGAGTTCTCGGCCGAGCAGTTCGTCTTCAACCGTCAGGACATGAAAGACTCCACCGAGGAAATCCTCAACGACAACGGCATCCGTTATCAATCTTCTAAAGACCTACGCGATCTTGTGGAGTCGTACGAAGAATAAAACACCGCTCGGAGTGAGCCGAGCGGTAGCACGATTCAAGCCCATCGGTCGGATGACCTTGGTTTACGAATCGGCCGCGGCTTCTGCCGTGTCCGCGTTGGTCTCTTGTGAATCGCCGGATTCGGCCTGGAGTTCCGCCTTCTTGGCTTCGTAGACCTCGCGTTCGATGAACTTCAGCGAATAGCCGTTGACGCAGTGCCGCATGCCCGTGGGCCGCGGGCCGTCGGGGAAGACGTGGCCGAGGTGGCCGTCGCAACGGGCGCACACAATTTCGACGCGACGCATGCCGTGCGACAGGTCTTCGTTTTCGCCGACGTGGTCGGGGGCGTAGGCCTCGTAGTAGCTCGGCCAACCCGTGCCCGAATCGAACTTGGTCTTCGAGTCGTACAACGCCAGGCCACAGCCCGCGCAGCAATAGACGCCGTCCTTCTTGCTGTCGTGGTACCGGCCGGTGAAAGCCCGTTCGGTACCTTTCTCGCGGAGGATGTAAAACTCGGTGTCAGAGAGCTCAGCTTTCCATTCGTCGATGGTCTTTTTCACCGGAACCAGGTCGCCGTTGTCGTCACGTTCGGGGTGGATCACCACGTCGATTTCCTTTCCGTCGTCGGCCGATTCGGCCCCGGCCCAGTCGGCACAGGCCGTCAGGCTCAAAACTAAAACACACATCAAACTGGCGCTGAGTCTTCGCATCCAGAGTCCTTTCGTCAGGAATGAAGCATAGGCTCCCCTCCCTTCAACGCCCACCCCCGCCCGCTTATTCCCACCCGCCACCGGAGCGCACCGCGCTTCGCTTAGCGGGCGGCCCGCAGGGCCCCGCGTTTCAATCTGCGATCGCCACACCGCATTCACCGACAAAAATGATGCACCACAATCCCCGCCGCAACCGCGACGTTCAGCGAATCCACCCCCGCGTGCATCGGGATCCGCACCTTGCGGTCGCACCGGGCCACGAGGTCCGCCGGCAATCCATACCCCTCGCTGCCGAGCAGAATCGCCCCCCCGGCATCGGGTGAAAAGGGCTGGCTGTCCCGCAACGCCTCGGCGTCGTCGTCGATCACGGTGGCCACCAGCTCGTAGTCGTGCGTCTCGCGCAGCCGATCAAGGTCCGCCTCCAGGTCCACGCTCCGCACCATCGGCATTGCAAACACCGCGCCCATCGACACCCGTACCGCTCGCCGGTACCACGGATCACAACACCGCGGCCCGAGCACCATCGCCCCCACACCAAGCCCCGCACATACCCGCACGAGTAACCCTAAATTCTCGGTGTTCGTGATCTCCGGGCACACCACGATCGTCTTGCCACCCGCCGGGCGTGCGGGCTTCAGCCCGCGTGCGCCCCCCACCACCTCATCAAGTTCCGGCGCCGCCGGCGGCTCCACCGCCGCAATAATCCCCTGATGCAACCGCATCCCCACCGCCCGCTCCATCACCTCCCGCGAACACACCAACACCTCCACGTCACCCGCGTTCACGCCAGCGTCCGCGATCATCCCTTCCACGCGATCGACCTTCGACGCCACCACCAACACCGACCGCACCCCCGCACTCGGAAGCGTCCCCGCCGCGACGGCCGCAAACGCCCGCCGCACGACATGCTCGCCCTCGGCTAAAAACAACCCCGTCTCCCGACGGACGTCGCGGTCCTTCGTGTTGACGTAGAGCTTCAGCCGAGGATCATCGGGCGAATGGATAGGCGAGGTCGGCATGGCCGGTTACGATAGCAACAATGTCGACCGACACCTCCCCCGAAGCCCAGGCCGTGCTCACCAACATCTACCGCAAGATGACGCCGGAGCAGAAGATTCACCGGGTGGCCGAGCTTTCGCAACGCGCTCGAAACCTCGCCCTCTCTCGTATCCGTGTAGCCCACCCCGACTTTACCGAGCAGCAAGTTATCGCTCAGCTCGTCGAGGAACTCTATGGCATCAAGCTCCCGATAAGATCAAACACTTGCTAACAATGCCTTTTCGGGTTAAGAAACCAATCATGCGACAGATGTCGCCATTGGCGAAATAAAAAATGGCCTCAACCTTGGATCATTTTGCCGAGTATTCAAATCTGACCGGCACTACGAAGTAGCGGCAAAAACACTAAGGCTTTGCCGCGAACGTAGGTACCCACCTGCCGGGAAAATTCAGCCTGCCCGCCGCAGGCGGCGAAATAGTCTTGCGACAAATCATAGACTTGACTTTCAAAAATATCGGGCATCGCTACGCGTTCACGGATGTTGTGCCAGTCCAAATGAATTTTTCCTGGATGTTTGCCCAAGTAGTACTGATCGACAAGAAGATCGATCGCTTTAAAAACAATTTGAGCCGGACCAGTCAAGCCCACTTCTTCCAAAGCCTCCGCAAAGTCATCGGGACGGAAGTCAAGGAGAATGTAAAGGTTTGCCATCCCCCCCTTGTCAATGAAGCCGCCGATGCCCCAAGCCAAGTGCAAACTGCGTTCAGCAAGATGAGCCGAGGCTTCGTTGGCCATGAGTGACTCGTAGCCGTACTCATCTTCGATCAAGCCATGCAAACGGTCCGCCAAGTCGAAGTCGTTCTTCTCGGCAAACCATTGGTAGAACTTACGGGCTTCCAAGTCGCTTACAAATCTGTTGGCATCAAGCGTCATCCGGAAAGCCTCGCCTTGATCTTCTCCCCAACCGCTTTCGGATTCGCTTGACCCTTGGAGAGTTTCATAATCTGCCCCAGCAGGGCGCCGATGGCTTTGTCTTTGCCGCCCTTGATCTGCTCGATGGCCTTTTCGTTTTTCGGGTCGGCGAGGACGGCGGCGATCCATTCGTCGAGTTGGCCTTCGTCGCTGACCTGCAGGAGGCCGTGCTGCTCGGCGAGTTGCTCGGCCGAGGCGTCGCCGCTTCCGGGGGCACACGCATGACCGAACAGCTTGTCGGCGGCGCTGGCGCTGATCTTGTCGGCGTCCTGCAGCGCGACGATGTCCGCAACCTGTTGGGCGGAGATGCCCAGGCCGTCAAGGGCGACGCCCGCTTCGTTGGCGCGTTTGGCCCCGGCGTTCAGCAGCATCGCGGCGATGCGGCGGGGTTCGGTGACCGGGCCGCCGTCGGCTCGGCCCGCGGTGACGCAGGCCTCGAAAAATTGGGTGTTGGCGGGCTCGGCGATCAGGTTGTCGGCGTCGATCGGCTTGAGGCCGTACTCACGGATGTACCGCGCCTGGCGGGCGATCGGCAGTTCGGGCTGCTCGGCCCGGAGGCGGTCCAGCCAATCGTCGCCGATCTTCAGCGTGACCAGATCCGGGTCGGGGAAGTAGCGGTATTCATCCGCGTCTTCTTTTTCGCGTTGAGGCGTGGTGACGAGTTTGTGGTCGTCCCAGCCGCGGGTGGACTTGGCGCGGGCGCCCATGACCCGGCCGTCTTCGAGCCACTGCTCGACCTGGCGGTGGTGTTCGTGGACGATCGCGCCGTGCACCGCCTTGAAGCTGTTGAGGTTTTTGATCTCGACCACCGGCGTCGCGAACACCTCGCCGGACGGCTTGGTGATGAGGACGTTGATGTTGGGCTCGAAGCGCATGTGGCCTTTTTGCATGATGCCTTCGGTGACGCCGAGGTGTCGGCAGACATCGCGGAGCGCCTGGACAAACGCAACCGCCTCGTCGGCGGAGGTGAAGTCCGGCTCGGTGACGATCTCCAAGAGCGGCGTCCCCGCGCGGTTGAGGTCGACGAGGCTGCCGTCGCTGAAACCGCCGCCCGGGAGATCGTGCAACAGCTTCCCGGCGTCTTCCTCCAAGTGGGCCCGAGTGATACGGATGCGCTTGGTGTCAAAATCCGGGGCGTTGCCCGAGTCGTCGGCCACAGGCACGTCGAACGCGCCGTCGAAACAGACCGGCCGATCGAACTGGCTGATCTGGTAGCTCTTGGGCAGGTCGGGGTAGTAGTAGCTCTTACGGTCCCACTTGGTGAGCGAAGAAATCGAACAGCCCAGCGCCAGGCCGACCTTGATCGACATCTCCACGGCGGTGCGGTTGATCACCGGCAGCGTGCCGGGCATCCCGATGACGACGGGGTCAAGCAGCGTGTTGGGCTCGGCCTCGAAGTAGTCGGCGTGCGCGACATTGGGGGCGCTGGTCCACATCTTCGAGCGGGTGGCGAGCTCGACGTGGATCTCCATGCCGACTTTGAGCTGGGTGGTGAGGCCGTGCGGTTGTCCGGGGTCGGGGTAGGTCATGGGGTGTTTCGGATTTCGGATTTCGGATTTCGGATTTCGGATTTCGGATTTCGGATTTCGGATTTCGTTCAAATTGTAAAGCCTGCTCGGGACGCCGCGTGGATCACGGCAAGCAGGCTACAGAGATAAATATAAATTTAAGTTAAATCTAATTAACTTAATCAATTTGATTGAATCCCATTACAGGGATCAATACGGGACGTACAGAATGGCTGTGGACTCAGGCCGGACGGGGAGCGCCGTGGTGGCGGATCATCGCGGGGTCGGGGAGGCCGAGTTGTTCGAAGGCACGCAGCCGCAGCAGGCAGGAGTCGCAGTGGCCGCAGGGTTTGACGTGGTCGGGGGCCAACGGGTCGTAGCAGGAGTGGGTCAGGCCGTAGTCGACGCCGAGGTCGAGGCCCAGGCGGATGATGTCGGGCTTGGGCAGGTCGATGAGCGGGGTGTGGATGCGGAGCGGCGGGTGGTCGCTTCCAGGGGCGGTCACGCCGGCCTTGGTGGCGAGGTTGGCCATGTGTTGAAAGGCCTCGATGAACTCGGGCCGGCAGTCGGGGTAGCCGGAGTAGTCCACCGCGTTGACGCCGATGAACAGGTCGGTGCTGCCGATGACCTCGGCCAGCGCGAGGGCGTAGCTGAGGAAGATCGTGTTGCGGGCCGGGACGTAGGTGATGGGGATGTCGGCGGACATCGCGTCGTCGTCGCGGTCCTTAGGCACGTCGAGCGCATCGTCGGTCAGGGCGCTGCCGCCGAAGGCACGCAGGTCGATCTTGGCGGTGCGGTGGCTGGCGACGTTCATCGCGGCGGCGAGGTCGCGCGCAGCCTGGAGTTCGACGGCGTGGCGTTGGCCGTAGTCGAAACTCAGGGCGTGGCATTCGTAGCCGTCGCGTTGGGCGACGGCGAGCGTGGTCGCCGAGTCGAGCCCGCCGGAGAGCAGCACGACAGCGGGAGGCGATTTAGCGTCGGTTCGCGCTGTCGAAGCCATCGGATTTCGGATTTCAGATTTCGGAGGGCTTGCGTTCATCGCTGATCGTCCCCACGGTCAACATCGGGATCAATCGGCGCTTTCGCCACCACCACCGTCTGCGCGACCATGTCGCCCAGGCGTTGACGGTACGGGCTGATGATCATCAGGATCAGGAGCGGGTAGGCGATCAGGTCAAACGTCTTGAGCACGCCGCGGATCACGATCTGTCCCGACCCCGCCCTTTCGCCGGCGAGGGTCGCGACGCGCAGCCCGGTCATCCACTTACCCAGCGATCGGCCGGTCGCGATCTCGAGCAGCGTGGTGTGGCCGACGATCACCCCGATCGCCACGAGTCCGGGGATCATGTCGCCCCACGAGGCACCGTTGCCCTGGCCCGGCCAACGCTGAAACAGGTCCTCAAACGGCAAAGCGAACGCGCTCGTGGCCACCAACAACCCCGGGGCCAAATCGATCGCACCGGCCAAACCGCGCCGCATCAGGTCGGCGACCGCGACGCCTTCGGGTAACGCTAGCGCGTTGACGGTCGGGTCACGCCGCCAGAACGAAAGCAGCAGCAACAGCGAGAGGATCACCACGCCGGTGAAGATCAAGAGGTCCGCCGACTCGGCGAGGGCGTTGCGCGGCTTGAAGGTCATCCGCAGCGGAGCGAGCGTGGTTTGGCCGTGCAGGTCGAGCGCGGTGATCGTCGGCCCCGAGGGCTCGACCAAAAGTGTTGGGTCTTCGCGTCGCTGGACAATCGCGTCGGCGGTGTCGCGTTCGCCAACGAGCAAGCCGAGGTCTTCGCCCATGGGCGTCGCGGCCCACAGGCCGTGGTCAGGCGTGTCGGTCGAGGCGTCGAGGGTCACGTCACCCAACGCGGTGAGCTGATCGCCGCGGACCGCCCAGAGCTTGGCGGCGAACCCGTCGGCGGCCGGGGTGTGTTGCACCAGCACGAGTTGCTGCTTCACCCGCAGGCCGACGACGCCGCCGGTGGAGGGCAGCGTCAACGGCGTGGCCGACCAGGAAGGCGCAGGCGACGCGAAAGCACCCGCTTCGTCTTCTTCGGCCGATCCGTCTGCGCTGGTCGACTCGGTCGGAGTCACCGGTCGATACAGAGTTTCGGTCAGCCCGTCGGCGGTTTTCGCGCCCTGGACCAGCAGCGTCGGAGCTTGGCCCTTATCACGCGGCGCGATCAGTTGCGTCGGCCGATTGGGGTCCCAGTCTTCGGGCAACGGCACGACGCGCCACTGGCCGCGGTCCAACACGAGCAGCCGATCGGCCGGGGCTTCGGGCAACGGCTCGATCTGCTCGACCGCGTCCTCGATGACTTGGTCTGCGGCGGTCGCCTCCGCCGACTCGTCCGTGGCGAGCGTTTCCGTAGAGGTGTTGTCGTCGGACGGAGTCGGTGCCTCGGCGACGATGTCACGGCCAGTGTCGGCTACCGCTTCTTGTACTTGTTGTTCGGCTTGTTTGACGGGCTCAAGCTCGGGCTCGACCGACCCTTGATCATCAGCGGCTTCCGCGGACTCGCCGTCTTGCGCTTCACCTTCGCCATCAGGATCGGCCGTTTCTTCGGCGGGCGACGGGTCGGCGTTTTCACCGTGGCCCAAGGGGTCGTCGCTATCGATGTCGAGCTCACGCGGCAATCCCAACACGAGGTTTAACACCTCGGCGTCTTCAGCGGTGACGGCGCTGGGGGTCGTGTCGACGTCGGCGCGGTCGAGGTCGGCGATGGCTTGGCCGGTCTCGACCCGGGCCAGGACCCACAGCTTGCCGTGGGCCGCGACGCTGGCCCGCACGGTGGTGCTGGCGGGCAACGACTTGGCGGTGGTCTGGCGGAAGAACCAGTCGCCCTCGAGCGGCGCGGGTCGGAGCGAGACCCGGCCGACCCGGCCGTCGTCGAAGATCAGCCAGAGCGTGTCGGTGTCGACCGCCGCCCCACGGGGCGCGACCCGGCCGGTGAACCCCGTGACGGTTTCCCAGACCGGGCCGTCGGGCGGACGGTCGGTGGCGTCGGCGTGAAACAGCGCGGTCAGCCGACGCTCATCGTTCTTCGGATCGACGTCGGCCGCCCACAGCCAGACGTGTCGCCCATCCGAGACCACGGGAAGGTCGGCCGACCAAGAGGCGGCGCTGCCGCGGCTGGGGGAGGGTGGCGTCGTGTCTTCGGCCGACTCTCCGGCTTGAAACTGCTCGTCAGCGTCTTCGAGATCGCGATCATCTTGAGCCGACGCCGACGTGAACCCCGCCGCGAACACCAACAGCGCGAGGAACGCAGCGCACAAACAATAGATCGGCCGGGACTTCATCACGCAAAGGGTACGCCATCCACTTGCCGCGGGCGAACCCGTGGCGGCAGATTGTGGTGGGCTACGGCGATCTGCGATCGCCCGCTTAACGATGAGTGGTTGGGTGGATCGGAGTGGGGCTTGGCCGTGCGGTTTGTCGTCAACTGTTACCATGTCCGTCTATGCTCAAACACCGCGTCCCTTCGGGGATTTTGATGACGGCGGGGCTGGTCTTGCTGATGTGGGCCGACGACGCACTGGGCCGACGCGGCGTGCCGCCGGGGCTGATCCTGTTGGGATTGGTGTTGGGTTTGGGGGCGGTCGCATCGATCGAGTTGTCGGCGCTCTTGCGGGCCAAGTGGGGGCACTGCAGCCGGCTGTCGACATTCGGCAGCGCGGCGGTGGGTTGTTTGATGGTGTACTTCCTGCCGATGATCGACACGCCACGCACGGCGGTGGCGTTCTTCGGCAGCGGCGTGGCGGGCGTGCTGTTCTTTTCGATGTTTCGGCACAGCTTCCTGCGGAAAGAAACACAGGGCGCCGCGGCGGCCGGGGCGAATGCCGTGTTTGCGATGGTGTACCTGGGCATCTTGCCGGGGATGTACCTCTTGATCCGCGGCGGGATGGGCGACGCCGAGGCGGGCGTGGGTTACTCGGCGTGGGTGATCGCGGCGATCGTGATGATCGTCAAGTCCTGCGACATCGGGGCGTATTTCACCGGGCGGTTCCTGGGGAAGCGGAAGCTGATCGAATGGCTGAGCCCGGGTAAGACGTGGGAAGGGTTGATTGGCGGGATGGCGTTTGCGGGGCTGTGGGCGGTGGTGTTCACGCTGATCGGGAACAGCCTGGCCCCGGAACGGGCGATCGCGGTGTGGTACGCCCTGCCCGCGGGCATGCTGCTGGGGTTCCTGGGGCAGGTCGGCGACCTGGTGGCCAGCCTGCTCAAACGCGACGCGGGGGTGAAGGACTGGGCCCAGACCATCCCGGGCTTCGGCGGCGTGATGGACGTGGCCGACTCGGTGCTGATCGTCGCGCCGGTGGCGTATTGGTTGCTAACGTTGGCACCAGGCGTTGGCTGAACCAGTTGACTCATGGTGTTCGATTTTGGATTTTTGATTGAGGATTTTTGATTGGACGACGCAGGCAGGATTGAGCGTTCGCCGAGGACTGAGTACGCAATCATAAATCCTCAATCCTCATTCAAAAATCCCCGCCCCGCCTTGCTTTTCGGGCGTTTCTGGCTAATCTGATGCATTGATCGCTGCCCCGTTGGGCAGCCGCGGGCGATCGTTGCCGACGCCCTGTTCCCACCCCGTTTCTTTCGGAGATTTCACCCATCGCTAGAGGACGCTTCAAGCCCCAACCCCGCGAAACCGGCAAACGCCTTCGCATCAACGATCAGATCCGCGTGTCCCCCATCCGCCTGATCGACGAAGAAGACAACCAGATCGGCGTCGTCGACACCGAAGACGCGAAAAACCGCGCCCGCCAGGCCGAGCTCGACCTGGTCGAGGTCTCGCCCACCGCTTCCCCGCCCGTGTGCAAGATCATGGACTACGGCAAGTGGAAATACGCGCAAGCCAAAAAAGAACAAAAAGCCAAAGCCCACGCCAAGAAGTCCGAGCTCAAGGGCATGCGGCTGCGTCCCAACATCGACGCCCACGACCTGAAGTTCAAAACCGACAAGGCCCGGTCGTTCCTCGAAGACGGCGACAAGGTCCAGTTCGTGATGCTGTTCCGCGGCCGACAGATGGCCCACCAGAACCTGGCCCGCGACACGATGAACGGGATCATCGACCTCCTGGAAGACGTCAGCAAGATCGAGCAGCCGCCCAAAATGATGGGCCGACGCATGACCATGATGCTGACCCCCGACCGCAAAAAGCCGGCCGAGAAACCCAAGGACGAAGCCCCCGCCGAGGCCAAGCCCGCGGAATAATATTCCGGCGGGGCGGGCGGGCTTCGGCCCGCAGGGCCCACACACGGCCCTTTTCAATCGTCCTTACCCGCCAAGCGTGGGGTATCCTCCGCGCCGGTTCTTCCGCCCCGGATGTCTGAGGCTGTGCATCGATCCCTCTGTACCGAAGCTTGAATACGGGACGACATTGGCGGTACGCTACTCTTAACGCTCGTACACCGCTCCGGGGTCATCCGCGGAACAATCTTGATCCTCATGGTGAGGCCGTCTGATGCCCGCAAGCCAAACCAAATCCCTCAACGCCTCCCTCTCCGCCGCCAAGGCCGCTAAGAAGGACGAGTTCTACACCCAATACATCGACATCCAGAAGGAGGTCGAGGCCTACCTCGAGTACGACCCCGACACCTTCCGCGCTAAGCACGTCTACTGCAACTGCGACGACCCGTACGAGTCCAACTTCTTCAAGTACTTCGCCGCCAACTTCAACCGGCTCGGCCTCAAACGCCTCACCACCACCAGCTACGACGGCTCCCCCATCGCCGGCCAACAGGCGTTGTTCCCCGAGTTCGACCAGCAGGACGCCCCCGGAAGAAAGAAGCCCCACGCCGCGGCTTTCGCCGTGTCGATCGAACAGGTCACCGACCTCAACGGCGACGGGGCCACCGACATCCAGGACGTCCGCCTCTTCCTCGAACAAAACGAAGCCAGCCGCACCCCCCTCAAAGGCCACGGCGACTTCCGCAGCGACGAATGCGTCGAACTGCTCAACCAGGCCGACATCGTCGTCACCAACCCCCCCTTCTCCCTCTTCCGCGAGTTCGTCGCCCAACTCGTCGAACACGACAAGAAGTTTTTAATTCTTGGGGACCAGAACGCAATTACGCTCAAGGAAATTTTCCCGCTTGTTCAAGCCAATAAGCTATGGCTTGGGGTGGATAACGGCGGGACAAAATGGTTTGCGGTGCCTGACGATTACGATATTAAGACCGAATCCCGTAAAAAATTTGTGGGTGGTGTTAAATTTTTCAGCATGGGACGAGTTAACTGGTACACCAACCTCGATCACGGGCGAAGACACCAAAAACTCGATCTCATGACACAAAGCGACAACTTGAAATTCAATAAGAAGCTATCCGGGAAATCGCCTTACGAGAAATACGCCAACTACGACGCCATCGAAGTTCCTTACGCCGATGCCATTCCACGTGATTATCCCGAAAAGATGGGAGTTCCGATCACTTTTCTGGACAAATACAATCCAAGTCAATTCGAGATACTCGGTTCTAGTCGAACACTAGGCCAACCGATTTCCGAAGTCGCAGAAAAAGGAACTTACGTTCAAGGCGGACCGCGATTCTATCTGCCAAATGCGGACGGAACCTATCGAAGGATGTACGACCGACTTGTAGTTCGCCATCGGGCGCAGCGGCCAGAGAATGGGGGCAAGGCTTGAAAACTCATCTTCGCTCTGATTTGACCGTGGCGGATATCTGCGCGGGATTTCAGTACAACGAGTTAGAAGGCAAAGGCTTGTTTGGACTCAACGGCAAGCTGAAGATTCAGCCGGAGTACCAAAGAAATTACATCTACGCCGAAGGCGGCGGTAAAAGAGAACAAGCAGTCATTGATTCTTTAATCAAAGGCTATCCACTCGGACTGATCTACTTCAATCAGGTCGAAGACAATAAATTCGAGGTATTAGACGGTCAGCAACGAATTACCAGTATCGGCCGATTTGTTACGGATAAATTTGCCATCATGGATGGCGATAACCCGCAGATTTTTCAAAGCCTGCCTCCTGAAGTTCAAAAGAAGATTCTCGAATCGCAACTACTTGTCTACGAATGCCAAGGGACCGAAACCGAGATCAAGCAGTGGTTCGAGACCATCAATATTGCCGGCGTCCCGTTGAACAAACAGGAATTGCTTAACGCGATCTATTCTGGACCTTTCGTGACAGCAGCAAAAGCGGAATTTAGCAATAGTCAAAATTCAAATCTTCTGAGATGGAACGCCTTTGTAAAGGGCACTCCGAACCGGCAAGACTTTCTGGCGACGGCGTTGCAGTGGGTCAGCGCATCCAAGAGCATGGACGTCGGCACCTACATGAGCCAGCACCGCCACGACGCGGACATCGGTGAGCTCAAGACGTACTTCAACACCGTGATCGACTGGGTGTCGAGCGTGTTCCGGGACGTGGAATCGGAGATGCGGGGGCTGGAGTGGGGGCGGCTCTACGAGACCTACCACCATCAGTCTTACGACCCGGCCAAAGTGTCCGAGCGGGTGCGGGAACTCTACGGCGACCCGTATGTCAAGAAGCGAGCGGGGGTGTTCGAATATGTCCTCGGCGGGGAGACCGACCCCAAGCTGCTCCAAGTCCGCGTGTTCGACGAGGCGACCAAGAAAGCCGCCTACGCCCGGCAGACCGCCGAGGCCAAAGCCAAGGGTATCTCGAACTGCCCGCTGTGTGCGGTTGGCCACGACGCCAACCGGACGCGGATCTGGTCGTACAAAGACATGGACGCCGACCACGTCACCGCCTGGAGCAAGGGCGGGGCGACCACGGCCGACAACTGCCAGATGCTCTGCAAGACCCACAACCGGGCCAAAGGCAACCGGTAAAGTATCTCATCGGGCGATCAACCCCACGGCGAGTGACCGATGCCCCGCACGATTTTTCACGTCGACATGGACGCGTTCTTCGCCGCCATCGCCGTGTTGGACAACCCGTCGTTGGCGGGCAAGGCGGTGCTCACCGGCGGGACGGGCAACCGCGGCGTGGTCACCACCGCGTCCTACGAAGCCCGCAAGTTCGGCTGCCACTCGGCGATGCCGATGAAACAAGCCTTGCGGCTCTGCCCCCACGCGATCTGCGTGAAGGTGCCGGGCGAACGCATCCGTGAATGCTCGCAGGCGATGTTCAAGGTCCTCGATGATTTCTCGCCGCTGGTCCAGCCGCTGTCGGTGGACGAAGCCTTCCTCGACATGACCGGCACCGATCGCCTGATGGGCCCTCCGGAACAAGTGGCCCGAGAACTGAAAGATCAGATCTTCCGGGGGACCGGCGGGCTGGTCGCGTCGGTCGGCGTGGCGCCCAACAAGTTTCTCGCCAAACTCGCGTCCGACCTCGAAAAGCCCGACGGCCTGACCGTCATCCCCCCCACCGCCGACGGCATCCAAGCGGTCCTCGACCCGCTGCCCATCTCCAAGATCTGGGGTATCGGCCCAGCGACGCAACGCAAGCTCGAACAACGCGGCATCCACAAAGTCGCGGACCTGCGCCAACTCTCCGAAGACCAACTGAAGCAATCCTTCGGCAACCACGCCCAACGCTACTTCCGCCTCTCCCGCGGGCTCGACGACCGCCCCGTCGTCCCCGACCGCGTCGCCAAGTCCATCGGCCACGAACAAACCTTTTCCGAAAACCTCACCGACCCCGACGCCATCCTCGCGGTCATGCTCGACCAGTCCGAACAGGTCGGCACCCGCCTCCGCCGACACGGCCTCCGCGCCCGCGGCGTCACCGTCAAGATCCGCTTCGGCGACTTCCAGACCATCACCCGCTCCACCACCTTCGACGCCCCGACCGACCTCACCGAATCCCTCTACGAACACGCCAAAGCCTTGTTCCACGCCTGGGCCGAGACGAGCTTCCGCAGCGTCCGGTTGGTCGGCGTCAGCGCCTACCCGCTCACGGACGCCGACGAACAAGCCGAGCTGTTCCCCGACCCCCGGAAGCAGAAGCAGAAACAACTCAACACCGCGCTCGATCAAATCACCGCAAAGTTCGGCAAACGCAGCGTTCACCGCGGCGGCGGCCGCTAACGGCTACGCCGCGGGTACACGTCCAAGATTCAACTTTGGCTTCAGCCGCTGTTCGAGAAGCACGGCGTGAAGTTTCAACGCCGGCGACGCCGGCCCAAAACGCTCGCCGCGGCCATCAGCAAACCGGTGGTGGTCGGCTCGGGCATGAGTTGCAGCGCCACGTCGTTGCCGTCGCCCGCATCGGTGAAAATCGCAAAGTCGTAAGACACGCCGCCGAACGATGTGGTGATCGTGCTGCCGTTGTCGAACTCGCCAAGGACCGCGTCACTGCCGTCGTTATCGAGAATGACCCACAAGTCGTCACCGATCGGCGCGGTCAGCAGGTTGAGGTTAAGCGACCCCGCGAGGTTGACTGTTCCGGTGACATTGACGACATCGATCGCAGCCAAAGCCGGATCGAGATCGATAAACAACGTGCTCGCCAGGTCGAGCGTCAGGTCGTCGGTCGCGAAATCACCCAGGCCCGCTGCCGACGCTGAATCGCCCGGCCGAAACTCGGCCCCCGCCCGAACGCTGAGGCTGCCGTTGACCCCGCCGTCACCCGCGAGCGTGCCGTCGGCGACGACGAGGCCGGCGATGTTGCTGATGTTGTCGAGGACGATCGTGCCGTCGCCGGCTTTGGTGAGGATGCGTGGATTGAAGAACTGCCCGAAGCTGCCGCCGAAGGTCGCCGAGGCGTTGGCCGAGACGTTAACGGTCGAGTCGGCGAGCAGGCCGACGCGTTCGGTAAAGACGTGGTCGCCTTCGCTGACCCACAAGGCGCCGTTGCTGCCGGTGCTGCCCCGCCCGGTAAGGCGGAAGTACTCGGCGGTGTTGACCCCAGAGCCGTTGAATTGCAGCGTGCCGCCGTCGAGCACGGTGGTTCGGGTGTTGGCGGTGAACCCGCCGTTGCCGAAGGCCTCGGCGACGTCGGTGCGCAGGATGCCGTCGGCGACGTTGATTTCGCCGCCAAAGCCGGTGTTGTCGCCGTCGAACTGGAGGGTGCCGCTGCCGGTCTTGGTGAAGTCGTTACCCCCGGCGAGCGTGGCGTTGAGCCGGGCGAAGGTTTGGGTCTCGATCGTCGCCCCGCCGACGGCGGCCCGCAGCACGCCCGCGCCGTCAACGATCTGGAACGGGCCGCTGCCCGGAGCGATCGGGGCGAAGCGGATCTCCGAGACCGTGATGTCGTCGGCGACGTTGATCACCGCAGCGTTGGTCGTCGGCGTGCCGAAGACCGCGGTGATCGGCGCATCGTTTTCCCATGTGTGGTTGAAGCCCGTGGCGGCGGCGTAAAAGTTGGGACGATCGGTCGCCCAAGACCCGCCGCCGGCCTGGACGCCGTCGGCCGCGGCGTTGCCGTCCCAGAACAACTCGGTGGGCGCCGCCTGCACTCGCGAATCGAAGTCGATGCCGGTCGTGGTTTCGATCCAGTCGTAGACCGCCGCGACCTCGGCATCGATGAAGCCGATGCCGCCGATCGCGCCGAACGTCGTGCCCGCGATGAACCACTGATGGTTCTGCTGGATCATCATCGGCCCGCCGGAGTCGCCGGGCGCGGTGGTGACTTCAAACGCGGTCGAGTTCGCCGCCGTGTTGCTGTTGTTGAAGGTCAGGCTGTTGGGGTCGATCGGCGTGGAGCGTGCCGCCTGCACAACATTGGTCCCGGCCCGCAACGTGCCGGACGGAAGCAAGTCGCCGCTCGGCGTGCCGAGGGGGCCCGCCTGGCCTCGGCCGACTTTCCAGATCAACTCGCCGACGGGATCGACGTTTCGGTTGGGCGCGATGAACACGGTGTTGGCGGGCAGTTGCTGGTTCGCGTCGAGCTGGATCAGCGCGACGTCGCTGCCCGCCCGACTCACGCTGGTGCCGAAGTAGCTCTGCCCGTTGAGGAAGAACACCTCGCGCGTGCCGTTGTCTACCACGTGGCGGGCGGTCAGGACCCAGCCGGGCGCGATGGCGACCGCGGTGCCCCCGCCGGTGACGCTGCCGACGCCGGAGAATTGGTTCTGCTGGGCCAGGGCCTGGACTTCTTGATCGGTGATGTCGTTGCGCCAGACCAACGCCTGGGCCGGCAGCGTGAGGCCTAGCCCCAAAGCCGCGGCCAAGCCCACACGAGCCGTCGAACGGTAGAAAAACGACGCAGACCAATTCGTGTTCAAAGCAGACACCTCACGTGAAACGGCGATCGGGAGCAGAGACGAAATCAGATAAGTCTAGACCATAAAAATCAATCGTCCCGTATCAAATAGAAACGAATCTCCAATTATATGTCAATAAAACGAAAAATTACTATATTTTTTATCAAATATAGGAATCTGGCTTTTCGATGCATTTACCCAAATGACTAGTCTATAATGATTATTTAGGCGATACAGTCGTCCGAACCGCCTCTGGCGGCATCAAGCCCGCCGGGATCAGCGGTTGGTCAACGACTCGGGGTCAGGAGATACGCGTCGTCGGGGCCGTCGGCGGCGAAGAGGTGGTCGTCTTCGTTGAACGGGCCGTCGGCGGTGTAGCGGGTGCGGAGGCGGGGGGAGTCGGCCTGCTCGGTGGTGGTCGCGGCCGTCTCGGCGGTCAGGTAAGAACCGTGCCACAACACCCAACCCGACCATTCGGCCGTGGCGTCATCGGCCAAGCCCAACGCCGCGGGCGACTCGGCGAGGATCGGCGCATCGGGGGCCGACTCGGCCGTCCAAGCGTCGCGGCGAGCCCCGGGGGTGGCGATGTCGAGCAACGCGTAAGAATACGCAGCGTTGGGGCGAACGTCGGCGGGGCTCACCCATAAATCAGCCGTCAAATAATCACCATCGACAAGTAGTTGGCAACGCTCAGCGGGATCGCTGGTTAGTAGCGAACCATCGGAATTCAAACCGGGTAAGAATTGTTGATTGTCAAGACCATAAAGCAGCATCGTTTGGTGAATCAAGCGCATGTTTTGTTGAATGACCACGCGTTGGGCCGGCTTTGGCGAGGTGGGAGCCAAACCCACCCACACCAGCACCGCGATCAACAACACACACCCCACCACCACCGCGACGTCGGGCCAAGCGATCCCCGATGAATTAGATGAGCCGCTGGACATGTTCACAGCCTAACCCCGCGGCCGGCGGGCGTCTCGTGCAAGCCCCGCGGCCGGGATTACAAGCCCGACGAATCGCGTGATCGCCGCGAACGAGCCTCGGCCGAGTTGCCGGCCGATGACGGGACGATGGCGTGCTCGACCGTGATCGCGTCTTCGAGTTGCGCGATGGGGGCGAGCACCACGGGCGTGGCGTCGGCCTCGCCTTCGTACCGCAGCACGCGGGTGGGTTGTTGACGCCACAATTGCAAAGCAAGCGTGTTGGGCCAGAAGTTGCTGCGCAGCTTCGGCGAGATGTGCGGCGGGCCGTAGGTCCGCAGGAAGTCGCTGACCGCGATCACGCAGAGGCCCGGCGTGCGCACGGTTTGGAACTCCTCGGCCGATCGGCCGTGGGTCGCGCCGTCGAGCAACGCGTGGCGCATCGCGCGGGCTTGGGGGGCTTCCAGGTCCCACTCGAAGACGTAAAGAAAGGGTTCGTTGAGCCACTTCTGTCGGTAGCTCCACCACGTCGGCAGATCGGGCGGAGCGTCGAGGATGATGTCGTGCTTGCGGCCGTAAGCCGGCTTGGTCATCCCGTAGGCCCCGCCGGGGTCCCAGAACACGGCCGGTTGGTCGGGCGTGGTGACGCGGACCGCGACGTGGCTGCCGTGGGTGTGGGCGTAGTGGATGAAGACCTGCAGCCGCGGGGCGTCGTCGCGCTGGGCTTGAGCTTCGGCTTGCCAAGCTTCGGCGGGGGTCGCTGCGGCGGCGGGGTCGATGCCCCAGCCGTCGGGCACGACCGAACCGCTGCGACATCCCGTGCCAAGCAGCAGGGCGAGCAAGAGGCAGACTGGGCCGAGCGTTCGGGTCATGAAGGTCAGCAAAACGACGAAAAGGGATCGAATGAATCTAACGATAGCCTTACGCGGCGGCGGAATCTTCGACGGGTCGAGAGGCCATGCGGATACGACACGGCCGTAATATCCGCTAATGCTGTATATCGGTCATTGGCATGATCGTCCAAAGCGTCGACGCACGCACACCGCTTGCGCAGAACTGACGGATTGGTCACCAAACGCTTACGGTTGGATGACGTAGTCGGCCAACACCGCGTCGATCTGATCGCGCAGCAATTCGCCGGCCGTGCCCGAGCCGGCCTGGGGCGATTCGCGGCGGCGGGTGGTGCGGGTTTCGCCGGCGGCCTCGGCGAGGTCGAACATGCGCCGCCAGCGCGGCTGGCCCTCGACCTCGACCCGGAGGCGCACCGTATCGCCCTCGGCGAGCCAATCGTCCCACGCCCGTCGGGCCTCGGCCCAAAACGGCCCGACGCGACGCCAGTACCGCGCCGCCGCGGCGAACGCGGCCGTGCGTTGGGCTTCGTCGTCGATCCGCCGGTAGCTCACGACGCCCGACTCCCGCGCGAGGCCCGGCGTGTTGTCGTTGATAAAACGCTTGGTCAACGCGGACTGCTGCAACCAGCCGTCGTCGATGACCTGAAGGCGATCGCGGACGAGGACGGCCTGATAAGCGCCGCGGCGCAGGCCGTCGCGGCGCGGCGGCGGCGCGAGGACCGCGGTGCTCGCCGCCCACTGCGAGCCCGTCGTTTCGCCGTGGGTCCATCGACCCCAGGCGCCGTAGCTCGGCGAGCCGTCGGCCTCGCTGATCGTCCGGCTCCACCGCCCGAGTTGCCCCGGGCTGAGCAGGTCGCGGACTTCCCACGCGTTTTCGTCGACGTAACGCAACACCGCCGACGGGGCGTAGTCCCACGTCTGCTGCCAGTGTTTGACGACCCGCGCCGGCTCGCCCATCACCAACAAGTGCTGCAACACCACACGCTCGCCGGTGTCCTGCGCCACCACCACCCACTCGACCGCCGAGGCGGTGTACGGCGGGGCCACCTCGACGCCCGGCCGCAGCGCCGCGGTTTCTTCAAACCGATAGTCCACGAGATACCCCCCCGCCAGCGACAGGATCGCTTGACGATCCGCGGCAAAGCCCGCGTCCCGGCCGGGGATGTTCGGTTCGTACACCGGCTCGGGCTCGGGCGTTTCGACGACGGGTTCAGGATCGGCCACGGGCGGCGTGGCTTCGGGTGGCGGCGTGGTCGGCGACGTCGCGACACACCCCGCGAGGATCAACACCACCCCCAACCACCAACATGTCGTCCATCGCGGCATACGCAAAACAGTCTCTTATTCAACAAAGCCAACAAGCAACGGCCGACAGTCTATCGCACCGCCGCGTGCAGAAGCGATTCAAATATAGTTTCAACCAAACACGGCAAGGCACGCCAGGTGGTTCTACGCCGCCACCGAGAACAGCCGTCCCTCCGCCAAGATTGCGACCGCCTCGTCCGGCGTCACCGCCCGGCTGAACAACCAACCCTGCGCGTAATCACAGGCCAGCCCCTGCAACAGCGACACCTGCTCCTGCCGTTCGATGCCCTCGGCGATGACATACATGTTCAAGTTCTGGGCCAGTTCGGTAATGGTCGCGATGATCGCCCCGTAGCGTCGCACCGCGTCGCCGGCGTTGGCGATAAACGTGCGGTCGATCTTCAGGATGTCCAGCGGCAGCTCTTGCAACACGTTCAGCGACGAGTGGCCGGTGCCGAAGTCGTCGAGCGCCAGCTTCACGCCCAGCTCTTTAAGCGCTTGCAGCTTCTCTCCCATCTCGATGACGTCGTTGACCACCATGGTTTCGGTGATCTCGAAATTCAGCATCGCGGGGTCCAGTCGGTGGGTGTCGATCTGTTCGCGGATCAGCCCGACCAGGTCGCCGTCGTACAGCTGAGCCCGCGACAGGTTGATGTTGATAAACGCATCGGTAAAGCCCTGCTTGCGCCAACGCGCGATCTGCGTGCACGACTGCTTGACCACCCACTCGCCCACGGGGCCGATGATGTTGAGTTCCTCGGCCAACGGGATGAAATCGCTCGGCGGCACCTCGCCCCGCTCCTTGTGGTCCCAGCGGATCAACGCTTCAAACCCGCCGACCTTGCCGGTCTTCAGATCGATAATCGGCTCGTACACCAGGGCGAAATCCTCGGCCGCGACCGCGTCGCGCAGGTCGCGCTCGAGCTTGGCCTGCTCGATCAACGTGTCGTGCATGTGCTGGTCGAACATGACGTACCGCGCCTTGCCCGAGTGCTTGGCCTCGTACATCGCGGTGTCCGCATCGCGCAGCAGTTCGTCGACGCAGTCGTAACCGTCGTTGCTGATCACGATGCCGATGCTCGCGGTCGACACCACCCGGTGGCTGCCGAGTTGGTGCGGCTCGCTGAAGGTGTCCAACAGCCGGCGGGCGACCGCGATCGCGTCTTCTTCGCCCTTGATCCCGTCGAGCATCACGACGAATTCGTCGCCGCCCAGTCGCGCGGGCAGCTGCTGCTGGCCGGCCATCGCCGCGGTGTCCGCTTCGCGGATATTGACGCGCAGCCGCTCGGAGATGCTGTTGAGCAGCATGTCACCGACCTCGTGACCGAGCGTGTCGTTGACGATCTTGAAGCGGTCGAAGTCCAGGAACAACACCGCGAATTTGTGGTTGCGATTGCTCTGCGCCCGCGACAACGCGCTCTCGAGGTGCTCCATCAAAAGCTTGCGGTTGGGCAGGCCGGTGAGCTCGTCGTGGTACGCCACATGCCGCAAGCGGGCCTGCGCGTGGTGACGCTCGGTGGTGTCGGCAAACGTGACGGCCAAACCGTCGCCGAGTTGGACGATCGCGAGTTGCATCCACCGGCCGTTTTCGAGTCGATACTCCTTCTGCAACGGTAGCCCCGTCCGGACCGCGGTCACCATCTCCTGAAACATCGTGTGGTTCATCAGGCATGGCATCGCCTGGGACACGCGCTTGCCCACGAGCATGACTTCGTTCTTGCCCAGGAGGTCCTCCGCCGCCCGGTTCACCAACTGGATCTCGAAATCAACGATCTCGTCTTCGTGACGCACCGCCTTGAGCACGCCCACCCCACCCAGCGAACTCTCGAGGATGCAGTTGAGCAGGTAATGCGATTGGTGCAGCTGTTGTACGTCGCGCACGGACGACCGTTCCCTTGCCGCCGCCGCTTGCGTCGCACCACGCGGGGCCTTGCTTTTCTTTTTGGCCTTACGGCGGATCATCTCGCTGAGCCCGGTGAGCACCAACAAGCCGCCCGCGATCAACGCCACCCACGACAAGACCGGCCCGAGTTGCGTGATCGTCTCGGCGTGCTCCGGCAGCCAACGCGGCGCCCACAAGCCCGGCGTCTGCAACGCGCTGCCCGCGCCCACCAACGCGACGCCGAAGAATGCCGTGAACACCCCCAGCCACCATTGGGCGCCGCCCACGCGGTGCGACATCGATTGGTTGTGGCCCGCCACGACGTCTTTGATCAGCGCGTCGAGCTTCGGCTGTTCGCCTTCCGCCACCTGCTCGAAACTCAGGCCCAGCACGTATTCGCGGAAGCCCAATTGGCGTCGCCAGGTCACCCGGGCCGTCAGCGTCACCGTGCCCTGGCCGGGCGTCGTGAGGACCACGGTCTGCGACCCCTGGCGCATGCGTTTGCTCAGCACCCGCAATCCCCCTCGCGACAAGTCCACGACTTGCCCGAGGTTGCACGTCAACCCGTCGGGCCGGTATCGGCCGTGTTGACGCTTCTCGGTGACCGACAACTGAGACATAAACTTCAATCCCATCCAGAGGCCGTCTCGCGGGGCGCAAGACACCCTGTTACATCGACTTGCCCCCGGGCGGACTTAACGCAGACCCCGGGTCGCCGCGGGCCAGATCGCAAATGCTTATGGGACGAAAACCCGGAATACCCAACGCCAGATTTGTGCGCACAAAAGAACACCCATCTCGCGCAATTTCGGAAGTCCACGCCGAAAAATTTTCGCCTTTGAATTCCGATAGTTTCATCGCTTGGCGGTCATCAAACGACACGTTTGTGCGCACTCGGCTTGCGTCGCGTCCCCTGGTGTCGGACCGCGGTGGCACTCCAAGCGTGAAGGTCGCACAGGCAAGGCGCCAGGCACGCTCATATCCGCGGAACCGGGCTGATGCACATGACTGGTGCGTGGCGACGCCGGAACACCCCCACCTTGCCGGTAGGCTCCGGGTCGGAACCCGTCATCGTTGGTCGAGGGCTCGTGTTTACGGGGATTCGTTTCGATCCACCACGGAGAACACGGAGGCACGAAGACACGGAGCAAGGCAGAAGACCTTTTTGAACTTAAGCCTAATGCCTTCTGGTTTTCTCCGTGCCTCCGTGTCTCCTGACCTCCGTGGTGGATCGAAACGAGTCTCTAACCGCTCCCCCCACGCCGGCCACGGCAAGCGGGCAGAGCGGGAATCGCGGGTTCGCTCTTTGACAACTCAACCCGCGCAAGAAAAAACCCACGGCGGTGAGCCGTGGGCTTGGTAAAAGCGATCTAAGGATGGCTACCGAGCCATCAATTCAGTAGCGGTAGTGGACCGGCTTGAACGGGCCTTCGACGGGGACGCCGATGTAGTCGGCCTGCTCTTGCGAGAGCTCGGTCAGCTTCACGCCGAGCTTGTCGAGGTGCAGGCGAGCGACCTTCTCGTCGAGGATCTTCGGCAGGACGTACACCTTGCCGGGCTCGTAGACTTCGCCGGACAGCGTGGGCTTGCCGTCCATGTTGAGCGCCAGGTCGATCTGCGCGATCGTCTGGTTGGTGAACGAAGC
>JBCCST010000054.1:0-23480 GCA_039199695.1 Planctomycetota bacterium
CAACGGCAACGGCGAGGTTGACGCGGCGGACTACACGGTGTGGGCGGACAACTTCGGCTCGACTTCGGCGTTGGCGGCGGACGGCAACGGCGACGGGGTGGTGGATGCGGCGGACTACACGATCTGGGCCGACAACTTCGGGGCGGGCACGGCTTCGTCTTTGGGCTTGGTCATTCCCGAGCCGACGACTTTGGGTTTGTTGCTGACGGGGTTATTCGGCGTGGCGACGCGGCGGAAAGCCGCGTGATCCACCACGGCTTGATTTAAAGGAATCGCCAATCGCCCCACCTCAGGGTGTAGCCCCAGAGCAGCGCGTTGGTGATGCCGTGCGACCAGACCACGGGCCCGAGGCCGAGTCGGCCTCGGCCGTTGATGAAGTCGGAGGCGGGCGCGTCTTCGTTCATGCCGTTGATCGAACGCCACGTTTCGTTTTTCCCCGAGCGCGGTTTGTTCGTCCACCACACCAGCCAGCACCACACCACGCCGCAGGCGATGCAGCCCGGCCAATCGCGCGGCTGGTGGCTCGCCATGAACACGAGCGTCGAAGCGGCGATCGCAAAGAACGTCACGGAACCGACGGGCGTCTCGCTGAGTTGACGCGTGAAAGCGGGGGGCTGCTCGTTGGCTTTTTGGCCGGCTGCGGTGTTGCTCAGCCAATCGCCGATCACCGGCAGGTCCGACGCGAACTGAAGTAAGCCGGTGAACGTGGTGCCGGGCTTGTGCAGGCCACGCAGCATGGCCGAGCGGATGAACATCTCTTCGAACAACGGTACGATCAACGCCATGCCGATCAGCCGCAGGCCCATCGCCAGGATGCCCAGGGCTGGGGTCGCGCCGTATTGATCTTGGATCGGGTGAGGCACAAGTTCGCCCGCGGCGTCGAGTTCGGGGCCAAAGCGGTTCGGCTCTCGCCCCAGCTCTTCATAAGGGAACACGCCAAAGGCTTGGGTCCACTCCCCTGCCATCGCCTGAGACCACCGCCAACCGAGTTCGCCGCACATCGCGTAGCCCAGCACGACCCAGGCAATCAGCAACCCGACCCCCGTGGGGATCGCCAGCCAGTGAAACCGGATATTCAACTCCGGTGTGAGCTTGCGGTAATGCCACAGCAGCCAACACGTCGCCACGCACTGGGCGATATAGAGAAACGGCTTGACCGGCGCGAGTGCTTCGGGGGCTAGCAAGAACTGCGCGACCGTCATGAAAACGATCCAGCAGAAGAACGGCACGATACGCGGATGCCACGGGTTCGAACGGATCCACCCGTCGAGGCCTTTGGGTTCGACGCTGTCCGGGGTCGGTTGGGCGGAAGGTTCCGGGGACGAAGTCATGGAATTACCTGATGGGCCGAGGGTGGCGGGGCAAGCGGTTACGATACCGCGATGGCCGATGGTTCACATCCCGCCGGGTTCCCTATCGACGAACTGCTCAAGGCGTGTGAGGCCGAGCGTTTCCGCGCGTCGGGGCCTGGCGGTCAGCACCGCAACAAAGTCGAGACCGCCGTCCGCCTCACCCACCGCCCCACCGGCGTTACCGGCCAGGCCAGCGAACGGCGTAGCCAAGCCCAGAACCACACGGTGGCGGTGTTCCGTCTGCGCGTGAACCTCGCCTTATCGGTCCGCACCCTGGTGTCCGAAACAAGTCAGATCGTCGCGAGTGAGCGATGGCGTTCCCGGGCCAAGGGCGGTCGGCTGGCGATCAATCCGGGCCACGACGACTTCCCCGCTCTGCTCGCCGAGGCGCTGGATGCATTGGCGGGCTTCGGTAACGACGTCTCAACTGCGGCGGAAGCGCTTGGGGTCAGTGGTTCGCAGTTGATCAAGTTGCTCCGGCACGAACCGCGGGCGCTCGAACTCGTCAACGCCCAGCGAAGCGAAGCGGGGCTTTCGCGGTTGCGATGATAAAGAATGCACGACAGTGGCTACATTCACCGACCTCTTGTATCCGCCAAACTCAACCGTAGCCCTCCTCGGATAAACTGGCCCGATGGTCTACGCGTGGTTTGTGCTGGTCTGTTTGATCTGGGGCAGCAGTTTCATCTTGATGAAGAAGGCGGCGGTGGTCTTCGGACCTTTGACCATCGGTGCCGGCCGGGTGCTCGGCGGGGCGATCGTCTTGGGCGTCATGATCGGCATCGCTGCCCAGCTTCGCCGTGAGGCGTCAACCGAATCGCCGCAGGGCGACGGAAGGTCTTGGCGTGAGCGGTTTTCGTTGCCGCGGTTCGGCGTCTTGATGGTCGTGGTGGTGCTCGGGTTTTTGTATCCGTTTTCGATGCAGCCGTACCTCATCGGCCGGTTGGACCAAAGCGGCTTCATCGGCATGATGGTTTGCCTGGTGCCGCTGCTGACCATCGGGGCGTCGGCGGTGTTGCTGCGGACGTGGCCCGGTTGGCGGCAATGGGTGGGCGTGTCGGTCGGCTTGGTGTCGATGCCGGCGTTGTTCGGCGTGGGGTTGGAGCTGGGCGTGAGCGGCTGGGAGTTTGCCTTGGCCGCCACGGTGCCGATGGGTTACGCGATCAGCAACATCTGGGTGAAGAAGAAGCTGAGCCATTGGAGCCCGGCCGTGCTGACCGCCTCGGCGTGCGGGCTGGCGAGTCTCATTCTCGTGCCCGTCGGCGTGACTCGGGAGCCGATGCGGTTTGAAGACGCGGCGACGCTCGACGTCGCGTGGGCAATCGGGGCGGTGTTGATCCTCGGGATCATGGGCACCGGGGTCGCGACCGTGTTGTTTTATCGGATGGTCCAGCAGCGGGGCCCGTTGTTCGCCGGGATGGTGACGTATGTGGTGCCCGTGCAGGCGCTGCTTTTCGGCGCTTTGGATGGAGAAGCGGTCACGCCCTGGCAGGTGGTGGCGTTGGTGGTGATCCTGGGCTCGGTGGCGTTAGCGCAGTGGCCCAGCCGTGCGGCCAACTGACGCGATCCGTGCTGCTTTGACTACCGATTAAACCTGCGGCTAAGCCGATTAAGAAGGAGCACCCGGGTTAATCCGGGAAGTCTGTACCGATCATCAGGTGGATCGATTGCTATCGAGGAGTTTGGAGAGCACCGCCGTGCGAATCGCGTGGACCCGGTGCCGATAACAACGGGAGTTTCAAGCCCCCTTCGATCTCGGTCGAGAATAGAGGTTAGAGGTGTGGGGCACCCCGCGCGTTGCGTGCGCAGCGCGGTCCATGGTCTGGAGCGACACCCCGTGTTACGAGTTGATTTGATGCAGGCGAAGCCGGGGATGAAGCTGGCGTTGCCGGTGAACAACCCCAAGGCGGTCACGCGCACGTTGCTGAAGGCCGGCTACGAACTCACCGAAGAGGCGATCAAGCGCGTCGACGAGATGGGCGTGCGTTCGATGTGGGTGGCCTACCCCAGCCTGGCCGCGGTGGAAAAGTACCTCAGTATGGACGCCCTCAAAGTTCAGCAGGACGTGGTCACCAAGATCGCCGACACCTTCGACGAGACTCAAGGCAATGCCGCCGCCAAGCTCGACTACGAGATGTATTCGACTTCGGTCCAAGGTATGGTCGATCACGTGGCGACCAACCCCAAGACCGCGGTCTTCATCGGCGAGCTCTCCGACTCGGCCGACGATCTGATGCGCCACGCCTCGACGGTGACTTACCTCTCGGTACTCATGGGTCTCAAGCTCGAAGCCTACATGGTCCGCCAGCGCAAACACGTCAACCCCGCGCGGGCCAAGGAGATCACCAACCTCGGCGTCGGCGCGATGCTGCACGACTTCGGCATGACGCTGCTTTCCGAAGAAGCCCGCGAACGCTTCTTCCTCGAGAACGACGAGAGCGATCCGGAATACCGCGAACACCCCGCCTTGGGTTTCCGCGCCGTCCGCGGGCAGATCGATCCCTCAGCCGCGACGGTGGTGCTCCACCACCATCAGCGTTTCGACGGCTCGGGTTTTGCCGGGGCCGAATTCCCCGTGCAGTCCGGCGAGAGTATCCACATCTACGCGCGGATCGCCGCGGTGGCCGACCAGTTTGACCGGATGCGCAAGCCGATGAACCTGCCCGAGCAGCCGACGGTCGCGGTGCTCAACGCGATGCTCAGCCCGTCAATGCGGAAGCGCTTTGACCCCGAAGTGCTCAAAGCGTTGGTCGAAGTCGTGCCGCCCTACGCCCCGGGCAGTCAGCTCCGTTTGAGCGATGGCCGGGCGGCGGTTTGCGTGGATCACAACGTGGCCGAGCCTTGTCGGCCGGTGGTACAGACGATCCCCGATCTCGAACAGATGAGCGGGGAAGCCGCCGAGAACCCCGAGGGCGAAACGATCAACCTGGCGGAGATGCCGACGAATCTGTTTGTGGCCGAATGCGACGGCCACCCGGTAGCCGAGTTCAATTTCACCCTCGACGCAATGAAAAACGCGGCATAACTCATTGATTGATCCCCAAGTTCATCACGAATGATGCTGGGGAATGGTCGGATCGCGAGCTAGAATATACGGATGTGTGAAACGGTCGAAGACCGCGCGACGTAAGACTCCTGAGGTTGCTCTATGCGGCGATTCCCCTTGCTCGTTAACCGTCCGTTGGTCTACGGCTTCACGCTGTTGCTGTGGCTGGCTGGCGGTGTCGCGGAGGTCGACGCGGCGCCCGCGGAGCGTGACCTCGGCCCGGAGTTAACCGAACGCGAAAAAGCTTTTCACGTGTTGAACCGCTTGGCCTTCGGCCCTCGTCCCGGCGACGTGGATCGCGTGATGGAAATGGGCTGGGAGGCCTGGGCCCGCGAGCAACTCAAGCCGCGTTCGATCGAAGCCGACGCCGTGCTCGATACGGTGGCCGAGCGTTACCCGTCGCTGACCATGAATCTGGAGCAGGCGGTCGCGACCTACCGCCCGCCCTACCGGGCCAACGAAACCCCCGAAGATCAACAGAAGCGCAACCAACTCCGCAACACGATTCAGAAGGAGCTGCGCGACGCGGTGTTGTACCGGGCGGTCCATTCGCCGCGGCAATTCGAAGAAGTCATCCTTGAGTTCTGGCGGAACCACTTCAATATCGACCACAGCAAAGACGACATCGCGTACATGGCCCCCGACTTCGAACGCTCGGTCCTCCGCCGACACGCCTTCGGGAAGTTCGAAGACATGCTCTTGGCGTCCGCGACGCATCCCGCCATGCTGACGTATCTCGACAACGTCGTCAGCCAGAAACCATTGACCGAACGCGAACTCCGACTGGTCGAACGGTTCGAGGGGCGAGACTACACGCCCCGGACTGTCGCGGCGCTCGGCCGGCAACGCGGGCTCAACGAGAACTACGCCCGGGAGTTGATGGAGTTGCACACCCTGGGCGTCGACCGCCGGTACAAACAACGCGACGTCACCGAGCTCGCCCGTGTGCTCACCGGCTGGTCGGTCGGCCGCACGGAGAACAACGGCATCGAATTCGAGTTCCGCGAAGAGGTCCACGACGACAAAAACAAGCGGCTCTTCGGCGCGACCCTGCGCGGCGGCGGGATGAAGCAAGGCGTTGCGGTGATCCGCGGCTTGGCCGACCACAAATACACCGCGGACTTCATCTCGTACAAGCTCTGCCGATACCTGATCCGCGACGAACCCAGCGAGGCGTTGGTCGAAGACGTGGCCCGCGTATTCCGCCGAACCAACGGCGATCTCCCGAAGGTGTACGAAGCGATTATCTTTTCCGACGATTTCCTGTTTCGCCAAAACCACCGCGTGAAATTCAAGACGCCGTTCGAGTTCACCGTCTCGGCGTTGCGGGCGACCGGAGCGCTGATGCAGAACGGTGACGCGACCCACTACATACTCGGGCGGATGGGCCAACCGACGTACCGCTGCGTTGATCCGACGGGCTATTACGATCAGGCCGAGGCGTGGCTGGACCCCGGCGTGTTGTTGCACCGTTGGGGGTTTGCGTTGTCGCTGGCGAATAACGACGTGAAAGGGCTGCGGGTCCCCGACCACCTGCAGGCAAACCTGTCGCGGTCGCAGTTGAACATCCGATTGATACAGAAGCTGGTGCCGAACGAAGTGGACCCGCAGACCCGCCAAGAGATCGAGGCGGCGTTTGAGCGCGGCGGAGCGGCGACGGCCTGGGGCGTGATGCTCGGCTCGCCGGAGTTTCAGCAGCAGTAGTTTTCTGTGTCGTTGATCTTGCTGATTTGATCGATTGGAGCTTGGCCATGTCCCCAACCCGACGCGAGTTTTTAAAATCTTCCGGCGTGATGTTGGGGGCGGGCGTCGCGGGACTCTCGCCGCGTCTGGCCTACGGAGCACCGAACGTGGACGGTTCGCAACCGCCGACGCTTGTGGTGGTGTATCTCCGCGGCGGGGCCGACCCGATCAACACGATCATCCCGTTCGGCGATCCGCTCTACGCCAAGATTCGACCCACGATCCAAGTGCCCGCGCGTAGCCAAGGCCGGCTTCCGGGAGTGTTGCCGATCAACCGTTACTTCGGCTTTCACCCCGCGATGACCGAGATCGCCGAGCTCTACGAGCAGGGCATGATGTGCCCGATCTTGAACTGCGGCTCGACGCACCCGACGCGCTCCCACTTCGACGCCCAGGACTTCATGGAACGCGCCGCACCAGGTGTGAAGTCGGTCACCGAGGGTTGGCTGAACCGCTACCTCTACGCCACGCGGACCGATCACGACACGGACCTTCGGGCGCTGTCGTTGCAGGAGACGCTGCCCCGTTCGATGCGGGGGCAGTACAGCGCGCTCGCCGTGCCGGGCTACGGGTCCGACCGGGTGATGGATACGTTTGAAAATCTGTACGACTGCGATTCGAACAAAGAGGCGAAGCAGAAGAACGCCGCCCCCGGAAACCGTGACGGGGGGAATGGCGGAAGCGAAAGTGAATCCGGTCAGCCCGACGTCTTGCCCGAAGACGCGATGCGGCAGCGGATCGCCGAAGCGGGCGACGAAGGCATCCGCAAGCTGCGCGAGATCAACGAACACGTCGACGGCCGGCGTCGCGGCCACTCCGAGGGCGGCTACCCCAACACCCGGCTTGGCGGGCAGTTCCGCGATCTGGCCAAGCTCATCAAAGCGGGCAACGGCCTCGAAGTCGCGGCCCTGGACTACAACGGCTGGGACCACCATGCCTACCAGGGCGGGTCCAATGGCACGATGTCCGACATGCTCGGCAACCTCTCGCAATCGATCGGCGCGTTTGTCAAAGACATGGGGCCGCGCATGGACCGCACCCTGGTGCTCACCATGAGCGAGTTCGGCCGAACCGTGCGGGAGAACGGCAACTCGGGGACCGACCACGGCCGAGCGGGCTACATGATGGCCATCGGTGGCATGGTGAACGGCGGGAAGATCTACGGCAAGTGGACCGGCCTCGAACGCCGCAACCTCGTGGACGGCCGCGACCTCAAGGTCCACACGGACTTCCGTCGTGTCTTTGCCGAGACTTTGGCCGGCCTCTACGGCTTCGAAGCCGACGAGCACGACTTCTTCCCCGAGTACCGCAGCCGAGAGAAACCGGTCGGATTCCTTCGGCCGATCACGGCCGACGGCTGAGCACCCGCGGAATCGCAAAGATTATGTGAATCGGACGGATTTTTCTTGATTTCGCACTGGCCGGCGCGTGACACTTGTGAATTACGTTCAACTAAAGCGTCCGCCGAATTCGGGCGGGGCTGTTCACTGGGTCCACAGGGAGTGTCGATCGATGTCCGAGGAATCACCGTCCGCCGTTCAAAAGAAGCCCGCCTTTTCGCCCCTGCTCGCCGTTTTGCTTGTCATCTTGGTGCTGGTCGTGGCGGTGGTGATCTGGACCCAGGTCAGCGCCCCCGCGGTGGCGGGGAAAAACCTCGACTTCGACCGCACCCTGAACAGCCTTGGCCTCGGCTCGCCGACGACGAACAAGCTCTCGCCGTTGTACACCGACGCCGACCAAGACCTCGTCGCCGACCGCCCGACCGATCCGGCGGCGTTGAGCAATCCCGAGACGTTGTACTTCTGCTTCCTCAACGACGCGGCCGGCGACCTGGACCAGGCGATGTGGACGCCTCTGCTTGAAGCGATCTCGCAAGCCACCGGCAAGCCGGTCGAGTACGTCACGTTCGCCACGGTCGATGAGCAGATGTCGGCCCTCCGCGAGGGTGGCCTGCACATCACCGCCTTCAACACCGGCAACGTGCCGCGCGCGGTTAACGCGGCGGGCTTTGTGCCCGCGGCGGGCACCTCGGTCGATGGCGAGCTCGCGACCTACCGCATGCTGATCCTCGCCCCGGCCGACAGTGGGATGACGTCGGTTGAGGACCTACGCGGCAAGCGGTTGGCGCTGACGCGCTACGGCTCGAACTCGGGCTACAAAGCTCCGTTGGTTGTTCTCAACGAACTCGGCCTGCAGCCCGAACGCGACTACGACTTCGCCTTCACCGGCAGCCACGACAACTCGATCGTCGGCTTGGCCAAGGACGAGATCAGCGCGGACGCCGCCGCGGTGGCGGGCGACTTGTATCAGGCCGCCGTGGACCGAGGCGACGTGGAGGCCGACGCGTTGACCGTGGTCTACGAGTCCGAGCCGTTCCCTCGGGCCGCGCTCGGCATGGCTCACAACCTAGAACCGCAACTCGCCCAGTCGATCCAAGACACGCTGTTGAGTTTCCAACTGGCGGGCACAGCGCTCCAGGCCCAATTCGCCGACAGCGACGGGTTCAGCCCGCTGTCTTACAAGGACAGCTTCGCCCTGATCCGCCGGATCGACGACGCGGTGGGCTTCAAGCACGAGATCAGCGACGAGTCTACCGAATTGGTTCAATGAGCCGGCCGCGAATCACGTAACGGTAAGCGGTCATGTAGCATCTTTAGCTTCGCGTGACGATTCACCGCGACGCGGGGTCTTGCTGGTAATAGGCGGCGAGCATGCGATAGACCTCGGGGTGTTCTCGCTTAAGTTGCGGGGCTTGTTCAAAGAAGCACTCGGTGGCGACAGCGAAGAACTCGGCGGAGTTCGTGCTGCCGTATTGATCGAGCAGCGTGGGTCGGCCGCTCGCTTCGTGGGCGCAGAGCTCTTCGTAGGCGGCGGTCATCACGTCGATCCAGGTGTCGAGTTCGACTTGGCCGTGGAGCCTCGGGGTGCCGTCGGCTAGGCCGTCGTCGAGGTCGAGCTTATGGGCGAACTCGTGGTAAACCAGGTTGCGGCCGTCGCTCGGATCGCGTCCGCCGTGGCGGGTGGTGTCCCAGGCGAGATAGACCGGCCCGCCGTGGTAGGTGTGGCCGAGGTGCGTGTCCGCCGCCCCGTCACGCTCTTGTCCGATGGCCATGTTGTACGCCGATTCGAGCACGACGATCTCGCGCACGTTGTAGAAACGGTCAAGGCTGTCGTCGAAGCCCAGCACCATGAGGCAGGCCTGGGCGGCGATGGTCAGCTTGACTTCGTCGGTGATCTCGACGCCGTGCCCGCCGTCCCAGCTCTTGGTGGCCGCGAAGACGCGGGCGTCGTCTTCGAGCTTGGCCTGCTCGCGGGGCGTGAGCTTTTCGTAATGTTTGACGTTGTCCCGGATGATCTGCCGCCACGCTTTGGGCATGGGTTCGCGGAGGATTTGGCGTCGCCTTCGCCGCCGGAGCCACCCGAGCATTACGCGGGCTCTCCGAAGCTATCCATCGGCGGGCAGGTGCAGACGAGGTTGCGGTCGCCGTAGGGGTTGTCGATCCGCCCGACGGCCGGCCAGAACTTGCCCCCGCCCCCGGAAGCGGAATGCGCCTGTCCTTCCGCGGGATACGCCGCGACCTTTCGGCAGTACGGGTGGGGCCAGTCGTCGGACAACACGTACTCGGCCGTGTGCGGCGCGTTCTTGAGCGGGTTGTCGTCTTCGGGCCATTCGCCGGATTCGATCTGCGCGATCTCCCGGCGGATCGAGATCATGGCGTCGCAGAAGCGGTCGAGCTCGGCCCGCGACTCGCTTTCGGTCGGCTCGATCATGAGCGTGCCGGCCACGGGCCAGGACATCGTCGGGGCGTGGAAGCCGTAGTCCATCAGGCGTTTGGCGAAGTCGTCGACGGTGACGTGCGCCGATTTTTCGAACGGGCGGACGTCGAGGATGAACTCGTGGGCCACGGTGCCCGACGGGCCGGTGTAGAGGATGTCGTAGTGCGGGCGGAGTTTCGCGGCCATGTAGTTCGCGTTGAGGATGGCCTGCTCGGTGGCTTCGCGGAGGCCGACCGGACCCATCATGGCGATGTACATCCACGAGATGGGCAGGATCATCGGGCTGCCGTAGGGCGCGGCGGAGATGGCGTAACCTTCACCGTCGATCGGGTTGCGCGGCAGGTGGTCGGCCAGGTGTGCGGCTACGCCGATCGGGCCCATGCCCGGGCCGCCGCCGCCGTGGGGGATGCAGAAGGTTTTGTGGAGGTTGAGGTGGCAGACATCCGCCCCGATCCCGCCGCCTGCCGCGGCCGCGGTGCCGGGGGCGGTCAGGCCGACCTGGGCGTTCATGTTGGCTCCGTCCATGTAGACCTGTCCGCCGTGGTCGTGGACGACTTGGCAGGCCTCGCGGATTCGATCCTCGAAGACGCCGTGGGTCGAGGGGTACGTGATCATCAGCGCCGCGAGTTCGCCCTGGTGTTGCTCGGCCTTGGTCCGCAGGTCGTCGAGGTCGATGTCGCCGTTGTCGGCACACTTCACCGGCACAACCTGCATGCCCGCGATCACGGCCGAGGCGGGGTTGGTGCCGTGGGCGCTGGTGGGGATGAGGCATTTGGTGCGCTGCGGGTCGCCGTTGGCGTGGTGGTAGGAACGGATGGCCATCAGCCCGGCGTACTCGCCCTGCGACCCGGCATTAGGCTGCAGCGACACCGCAGCGAACCCGGTGATCTCGGCCAGCCAGTTTTCCAAATCTTTGAACAACTTCGCATACCCCTGAGCTTGTTCCGTGGGGCAGTACGGGTGCAGGTCGGCGAAGCCCGGCCACGTCACAGGGATCATCTCCGCCGCGGCGTTGAGCTTCATCGTGCACGACCCGAGCGGGATCATGCCGTGGCAAAGCCCGTAGTCGCGAGAGACGAGGCGTTGGAGATAACGCATCATCTCGTGTTCGGTGTGGTAAGAGTTGAAGACCGGGTGTTGTAGGAATAGAGATTGCCGTCTGAAAGAACCTAAGTCGCCCGTCGCGCTGGTTGCTAGTTTGGCGAAATATAGGCGATGTGCATCAGAATCAATCATCCGACTTACGTCATCTATCTTCACATGTGAAGCGTGTTTAGCACCGGTGCGAACCCATTTGGTACTCCTGGCTTTATTCACATTATTCTGGGTTTCTCTGACGCTAGCGTCTGGGTGTTCGCCATTGTTAAAGAACGTGACGAGCTTGTTGATTTGCACGGCAGTAGTGCTCTCGTCGACAACAAATGCAATAGTTCTTGGGTTCAATTCTCGCCCATTTATTCCGCAATTATGTGCCACTTCACCAAGTACATAATTGGCACCCTCCGTCGGTGGAACATGGATATGTACGGTATCGAAGAATGTATCTAAACCAGAAGTTTGGCCAATAGATTCAAATCCAGCTTTAAGCTTCTGAGCCATCAAGTGGACGCGTTGCGCAATCGTCTTCAAACCTTCCGGCCCGTGGTACACCGCGTAGAAGCCCGCGATGTTCGCGAGCAGCGCTTGGGCGGTGCAGATGTTGCTTGTGGCTTTGTCCCGTTTGATGTGTTGCTCGCGGGTCTGGATGGCCATGCGGAGGGCGAGGTTGCCGTGGACGTCTTTGGAGACGCCGATGAGTCGGCCGGGCATCTTGCGGGCGTATTTTTCTTGCGTAGCGAAGAACGCGGCGTGCGGGCCGCCGTAACCCATGGGCACGCCGAAGCGTTGGGCGCTGCCCACCGCGATGTCGACTCCCCATTCGCCGGGCGGCGTAATCAGACAACAAGCGAGCAGGTCGGTCGCCGCAACAACGAGGGCCCCGTGTTCATGGGCCTGGGCAGTAAGAGCGGCGTAGTCTTCGATGGCACCGAAGGTGTTGGGGTATTGCAACAATGCGCCGCAGACGTCGCCGCCTTCGAAGATGTCCGGGGCGTCTTTCAAGGGATGGCCGGTGACCACTTCAATCCCCAATCCCTCGGCTCGGGTCTTCACCACCGCGATCGTCTGCGGGTGGCAGTCGTCGGCCACGAAGAACTTGGCCTTCTTTTGCCGGGCGACGTTGAAGCACATCGCCATCGCCTCGGCGGCGGCGGTCGCTTCGTCGAGCAGTGACGCGCCCGCCAACGGCAGACCGACGAGATCGCTGACCATGGTCTGGAAGTTGAGCAGGGCTTCGAGTCGGCCTTGGGCGATCTCGGCTTGGTACGGCGTATAGGGCGTGTACCACAGCGGGTTTTCGAGGACGTTGCGCAGGATCACCGGCGGCGTGATCGTGCCGTGGTACCCCATGCCGATCATGCTCGTCTTGGGCTGGTTGAGGTCGGCGTAGGCTTTGAGTTTGGCCAGCGCCGCCGCCTCGCCGAGCGGTTGCTCGGCCGAGAGGCCGTCGAGTTGGAGTTCGCCCCGCAGCCGGATGTCTTGCGGGACGGTCTGTTCGATCAACGCGTTCACCGAACCGACGCCGATCGCGTCGAGCATGGCCTGCTTGTCCACGTCCGACAGCCCCATGTGTCGGCGGGCGAAGGTGTCCAACGGGGCCAAGGCGTCGGCTTGCGAGGGTTCGGAAGAAGCGGTGGTCGGCGGCATCGCGGATTCCCAATCAGATGGTCGGCGGCAGGTGAAAGCAGTTTACGGTCGCCAAACGGGTTTGACGCGACCACGGCGAAATTAATCCGTGACGAGCGAAGGGTCGGCCTCTGCCTCCGCCGGGGCGGTCAGGTCGATGAGTTGCACCTCGCCCAGCACCGCGTCGAGTTGCTTGATCCCCAAGCCGGTGGCGTGGTGGATGCGTAAACGCCACGTGGGGGCGGGTTCATTTTCGCTCGGGTCTTGCGTTTCAGTTTCGGGGCTAGCGGCCGGGTTCGGCGTGAGTGTCGGTTGGCTGAAACGCCATTGCGTCGCAAGGGTGTTGTCGAGCGTGGTCGTGCCCCGGCGGTAGCCGGTCGAGATGACGTTGCCCTCGGCGTCGATGAGTTCCAAACGCAACGGCCAAACGCTCGGCTCGGGGTCGTGGGCGCGGAGCTGGAGTTCCTGGCGATCCCCCACGGCCTGCACGGTCAACACCCAAGCCTCGGCCACGTCCACCGAACCGTCGGTTGTCGGCAACTCCACGTCGATCGCCTGCTCGTCCTCGGCCAGGATCGCGTAGCTGCGGATCGCCAAGCGCTCGAAACGGGGCGTCAGGTAATCGAGGTTCTTGAGATGGACGTTGAAACTCAGCCGCTGCGCGTTGACGCGGACCATCGTCGGGCCCAGTCGGCGGTAGAGCTCGGCAACGGGTTCGTTGAGCAGGACATCGGGGGTGGTGTACCCCTCGGTGGTAAACCGCATGGAGTTGCCGTGGGTGTCGTGGGCGGCGACGACGCTCCAGGCGAGCGGGCCGTAGGCGTGGTCGAGGCCGTCGGGCCGGGCGAGGGTGCCCTGCAGGGCGATCGAGTAGTTATTTATGGCTAAAGCTTCGCTGCGGGTGACTTTGATTTCAAGCTGATCGATGGTCGGCGCCGCCGGATCAACCGCGGGTATGGGTTCGACCTGCATGTCGATGAGGGTGGGGGCGGGCACCTCGGCGGTCACGGCGGGGTTAAGTCCGCTGATGGCGATGAAGCCGAGAAGGATAGAAGCCAACGAGAAGGGTTGTGACATAAGATGATTCCTGTGGGCCGTCGCGGGGATAAACCGTCGCGGACCGCTGAATACTCCAATCATACCGCCCCAACGAGACCCGATGCCGACGACCAACGCCCAACTCGCCGCGATTTTCCAGCAGATGGCCGACCTCACCGAGATTACCGGCGGCAACCGCTTCAAGGTCAACGCCTTCGCCAAGGTCGGCCGCGTCTTGGAGGACATGACCAAGCCCGTCGCCGACATCGACCCGAAGCTGCTGCCCAAAGTCGAGGGCATCGGCCAAGGCACCGCCGACCGCATCGCCGAGTTTCTGGAGACCGGCCAGATCGCCGACCACGAGAAGCTGCTGGCCAAAGTTCCCGAAGGTTTGCTCAAGGTGATGGACGTGCCGGGCCTGGGCCCGAAGACGGTGGCGTTGCTATGGAACGAGGCGGGCGTCGAATCCATCGACGACCTCAAAGCCAAACTCGACACCGGCGAACTCGAATCGCTCAAAGGTTTCGGCAAAAAGAAGATCGAAAACCTGCAGAAGAACCTGAAGTTCGCCGAGTCGGCGGGGGATCGGCAGCGGATCGGGCTGGCGTACGCCGTGGCGACGATGTTTATCGAAGACCTCCAAGACCTGCCCACGGTCGAGAAGATCGAATATGCCGGCAGCCTTCGGCGGGGCAAAGAGACCATCGGCGATATCGACATCCTCGTCGCGTCCTCCGCCCCCGGAAACAGCGAAGAGCGGTCAGGGATCTTCGAAGCCTTCGTCAACCACCCCGCGGTCGCCGACGTCATCGCCCACGGCGACACCAAGGCCTCGGTCCGCACCGGCGACGAATCCAAAAACATGCAGGTCGACCTCCGGGTCGTCGAACCCGAGAGCTTCGGCGCGGCGCTGATGTACTTCACGGGCAGCAAAGAGCACAACGTCAAGATGCGCGAACGCGCTATCGCCCGCGGCCTTTCGCTTAATGAATATTCGCTTTCCAAGGACGGCCACCCCGTGGCCAGCGCGACCGAGGAAGACGTTTTCGCGGCGCTCGACCTCGCCTGGGTTGCCCCGGAACTCCGCGAAGACCGCGGCGAATTGACGCTGGCCGAGGCCGATGAGTTACCTGTCCTGCTGGAACTTGGTGATATCAAGGCTGAACTCCACAGCCACACCACCGCGTCCGACGGCCGGTGGAGTATCGAAGAAAACGCCCTCGCCGCTGCCGCCCGCGGTTTCCACACCGTCGCCATCACCGACCACTCCAAGGGCCAGGCCCAGGCCAACGGCCTGAGCGAAAAACGTCTGGTCCAACACATCGAGGCCGTGCGCAAAGTCGGCAAAAAACTCAAGGGTAAGATCACCGTGCTGGCGGGCAGCGAGGTCGATATCCTCGCCAACGGCGACCTTGATTACCCCGATGAACTCCTCGCCGAGCTCGACATTGTCGTGGCCTCGCCCCACGCCGCGTTGACCCAGGATTCGGCGAAGGCGACCAAACGCCTGATCAAAGCCATCGAGAACCCTTACGTCACCATCGTCGGCCACCCGACGGGCCGAATCGTCAACCGCCGCGAAGGCTTGTCGCCCGATATGGAGGCGATCTTCAAGGCCGCCCAAGACCGCGACGTCGCGCTGGAGATCAACGCCAGCCCCTACCGCCTCGACCTCCGCGACACGCACGCCCGCGCCTGGATCCAAGACTACGGCGGCAAGCTCGCGATCAACACCGATGCCCATAGCCTCGACCACCTCGACAACCTGCGCTTTGGTGTTCTCACGGCCCGAAGGGCCGGCGCGAGTCAGAACGACGTGATTAACACATGGGACCGCGACAAACTGCTTGACTGGATCAGTCGGCCCCGGTGAGTTTTGGGCGGAATGGTTGGCCGATACAATCCGCGTATGCCTAACGATGCGTTGTTGGCCTGGGCCAGCTTTTCTTGCGACTTAGTCAAACAAGTGCGGGTCGTGGGGCCGTGGATGCCGGTGGCCCATGCGGCCGACTGCGACAAGCTGTATGTGGTGACCAAAGGAGCGGGTTGGCTAACGATCGATCATCGGCGGTATCGGCTTGGCCCCGGCCGGGTCTTCATGATCCCCGCCGGCTGTGTCCATGCCGGCGAATCGGACGCGGATGATCCGTTAGAAAAAACGTACGTGCATTTTCATTCACGAACCGCCGAGCAGTTGCCGGTGTTGCGGCTCTCCCCGCCGCCGTTGGCGGTAACCGGGGCTTCGGCCAAACGTGTTGCGCAATGGGTCGAGGAGATGCGTGTTGAGTGGGATGCACGCCGCGCCGCTCGGGCGTTGGCGTTGAACGTGCTGCTGGGCCGAGTCATCTTGCAGCTGTATCGAACGCCTCCGCGTCAACGCTTGGCCGGCCGCCCCGATCCCCAAGCCGGACTAGGCCACGCCAGCGACGAGCACTACGACGTGATCCGCGTGGTGTTGAGCCGGATCACGCGTGACTACGCCCAACCCTTGAGCCTGCCGACGTTGGCCGAGGAAGTCTGCTGGACCCCCGGGCATCTGAGCCGGGTCTTTGCGCGCATCGTGGGTCAGCCGCCGCGTCGTTTTCTGGAGTCGGTTCGGATGCAACAGGCGCGGTATCAACTGGCGGGTACGGATTACTCCGTTGCAGACGTTGCGCGTCGGGTGGGTTATGCCGACGCGAATTATTTCAGCCGTGCGTTCAGCCGGGCCTTTGGCGTCTCGCCGAGACGGTATCGGGAATCACTCTACGCGGGTTTGGGGGGCGGGGGTTGATTCGCGCATAAAAATCCAGATGGTTGTGGAGGATTTTCTCTATCGCCGAATCAGCGAATTCAGACAATGTAGGCCTCAATCGTTTCTCCTCGATTTAGCGAAAGGCTGGCCATGCTCGAAACCCTATCCACCCCCGGCGACACCTCGTGGTTTACCCGCGATCGCTTCGGCCTGTTTATCCACTGGGGCCTGTACGCGCTGGCCGCCCGGCACGAGTGGGTGATGTCGAAAGAAAACATCAGCGTTGCGGAATACGAACGGCGGTACTTCAAGCGGTTCGATCCCGACCTCTACGACCCTAATCAATGGGCCAAGGCCGCAGCGGACGCCGGCATGAAATACTTCGTGGTCACCACCAAGCACCACGACGGTTTTGCGCTGTGGGATTCAAAGATGACGGATTACAAGGCCACGAACACGCCTTACGGCAAAGACCTGATTCGGCCGATGGTTGAGGCGTTTAACGCTCATGGATTGCGGACGGGTTTCTACCACTCGCTGCTCGATTGGCATCATCCGGACTATATGATCGACCGCCAGAACCATCCGCGTCGCAACGAGTTGTCGCCGTTGACTGATCTCACTGGCAATCATTCGGGGGCAAGACTTAAGGCCGAAGATATCAACCAGGGCCGAGAGCAGAAGCGTTATGCCAAGTACCTGCGTGACCAGGTCCGCGAACTGTTGACGGGATACGGCCAGGTTGATGCGTTGTGGTTCGATTTTTCGTATGTGAACAATCCGGAATACCCCCGCGACGACTTTTCGGCGAACAAGGGGCGGGAGGCTTGGGGGAGCGAAAAGCTGTATGCCATGATCCGCGAATTGATGCCCAACGTGATCCTGACCGATCGGCTGGACCTCGACTTGCCGTTGTCGGGCGGCGACATGAAGACCCCCGAGCAGACTCAGCCTCAGCACTGGGTAACGATTGAACACGAGGGGAAAAAAGTGCCGGTGGTTTGGGAGGCTTGCCAGACTTTCTCCGGGTCGTGGGGCTACTACCGCGACGAACACGACTGGCGGAGTGTCAATCAGTTGATCTTGACGCTGATCGATTGCGTCAGCAAAGGCGGGAACCTGCTGCTCAACGTTGGCCCCACGGGGCGCGGCGAATTTGATGCGCGGGCGTTGGACCGACTCGCGGGGATTGGCCATTGGATGAAATACCACGGCCGGAGTATCTACGGCTGCACGCAGGCCCCTGCGGAATTCGAAGTTCCTCAAGACTGTCGCCTGACGTACAACCCCGAGAAGAATCGGCTGTACGTCCACTTACTGAGTTGGCCGTACAAATTCATTAACCTGATCGGGTCGGCGTACAAAAACCGGGTCGAGTACGCCCAACTGCTCAATGACGCCAGCGAGTTGACGGGCATGAACGAATGGCACGCGGGGCATTTCAACTTCGAGGGCGACGTGACGAGTTTTGCCCTGCCGCACCAGAAGCCCGCGGGCGTGGAGGTTCCGGTGATCGAGTTGTTTCTCAAAGACTGAAGTCGAGGTGATGTATTTTTCTGGCGAAGTCTTGTGGGGCCGACACTTAGCTTCGGGTTATTTGATTTTATCCCGCAGCAAGAAGAAGCGTGGTTGGAGGTCTTCGTCTCCGGCAAAGAGCGGGGTGCCGAACATGGTGTCGCCTTTCATGTGGTCTTTGTACACGTTGACCGGGATGATCTTGGCGAGTTGCGGGTCGTCCTTCACACCGATCAATAGTTGGACTTGCAGCTTGGAGCGGTCTTGTTTGGACCATTCGCCGGACACGTCGCCGGTGTTGGCGTTGACCGAGCCGCTGAAGTAGTGCTTCTCTTGGCGTTCCCAAGCTTCAGACGGAATGGACGCGCCGAGCACCTCGAAGTCATTTTCCTGATGGGTCCAGGCGTCGATCGCGGTGTCGATGGCTTTCTGCCGGTCCTCGCCAACGAAGTTGTCGGAAGGCGGTTGATTCTCCTTGATGATCAGCGCCTTCAGGGATTCAGCCCGTTGGGCTAGGCTGGCTTGCATGGCAGCGAATTCATCCTTCACGGCCGGGCCGTTTTCGGGGTCGATCGCGAGCAGCAACGCGAGCTTGTCCTCGGCCCAGCCCATCCGCTGCGGGATGCCGCCTTGGAACCACATCGGCTTTTGGTTGGACACGGCCTCGTTGGCGTACTTGTCGGCCTCGGCGAGGTCTTCGCGGATCGAGGCGGGCAGCGCGGTCTTCTGTTCTTCGATCTTGGCGTCGAATTCCTGGAAACTTTTGATCGCGCCATTGCCGACCGCTTCGATGGTCTTGCCCATCTCGGTCTGCTGCTGCATCAGCCGGGTGTACGTCTGGGCGATGCGGACGAGTTCTTTTTGGGCGGCGGGGCGTTGTTGGAAAAGCTCGGCGGCGCGGGCGCGATCGTCGGTAAAGATCCAGTCTTGGCGATAGTCGCCGCTGAGGCCGGCGAGGCGTTTGCGGTCGGCGTCGTACTCGGGGTAAGCGGCCGGGTCGATCATGGCCATGAGTTCGGCGTGGAGCGGGGCGAAGTATTCTTCGCTGCCGTCGATGGCTTCGAGCGACGCCTCGAGGCTCTCCTTGGCCGCGGCGACGCCTTGGCCGTTGGCGGGGATCTTGGCCAGGCCTTCTTCGACGAACCCGGCCTGCCGGCGGGCCTCGGCGATGGTGGCCATGGCGTTGGCGGTTACGCGGTGGTTGATGAGTTTTTGGTCTTCAACTGGCAGAAGTTCGGCGTGCAGCTTGGTGAGTTGGTTGGCCGGCGCTTCGACCTTGTTGCGGTAGGTGAACAGCACGTTCTTGAAGTTGTCGGCGTGGGGGTAGCCGAGCTTCACTTCGCCGTCTTTGGGTTCCTCGGCCGCGGGGGCGTTTCCGGGGGCGCCGCCGTTCATGATCGCGGCGAGCTTCTGGTAGAGCTCGGCGTTGGTGTTGTAGCGTTCGGTGATCTCGGCGACGCCGGTGTCGCCGGCGGGCAGGCCCGCGACGAGTTTCCCGGCCGGCTCGAGATCGCCGTAGGCTTGGGTCAGCCGTTGCGCGAGGAGCTTCCCGGCCGAGCCTTTGGGCGGGCTGGTGCGGCCGGCCAGGTTTTGCTCGACCGACTGGAGGTTGGCCTCGGCCCGCCGCAGCAGGCCCTCGATCTTCGAGATGTCGGCCGCGGTATCAGCGGACGCCGTTCCCGCCAAACCCGCGACAAGAACGGAAGTAAACAGCCCGATCAGCAACGATCCATGAAATTTCAACACGGGACGACCCTCCCTCAAGGTGGTTTATACGTCGGAGATATCGAAAAGCGTTACCCGCAGGTTGCCCTGATCCTGCGCTGGAGTCAAGCAGAAGCGACAAAAAGCGTCACGCCCCGGCGATCGAGCGGGCCAGGGCGAGGTAGTCCTTGGCCCCGTTGGAGTCCGGGGCGTAGGCGTGGACCGATTGGCCGAAGCTCGGGGCCTCGGCGAGCTTGATGTTGCGGCGGATCGGCGGGGTGAACACCCGGCCGTCGGCCCACGGCTGTTCGCTGCCGCGGGCGGCTTCGAAGAAGCCTTCGAGCTCGCCGATGACTTCGCTGGCCAAAAGCGTGTTGCCTTCGTGCATGCACAGCACGACGCCGGCGACGGTGAGCTGGGGGTTGATGCCCTGGCGGACCATGCCGATGGTCTCGAAGAGTTTGGTCATGCCTTGCAACGCGAGGAAGTGAGCCTGCATCGGCACGACGATCTCGTCAGCCATGGTTAAGGCATTGATCGTTAACAGGCCGAGCGACGGCGGGCAGTCGATCAAGACGTAGTCGAACTCTTTGATGAGGTCCTGGCATTTGTTGCGGAGGATGGTTTGCGCGAGGCCGGTCGCGATCATGTCCGACAGTTCGGACTCTACGCCGGCGAGGTTCGTCTCGGCGGGCAAAACCGCCAACCGCTTGTCGTCCCGCGCGGTGTAGCGCACGGTTTCCATCGCGGTGGTTTCGGGGTCGGCCAAGAGGTCGTAGTTGGATTTTTCGATCTCATCGGGGTCGATACCCAGCGAGAGCGTGAGGTGGGCCTGGGGGTCGAGGTCGATGCACAGCACGCGGAGGCCGAGGTTGGCCAGCGCCGCGCCGACATTGACCGCGGTCGTTGTTTTGCCGACGCCGCCTTTCTGGTTCATGAGCGCGAGGGTGCGCGTCTGGCTCGGTGGAGCCAGCGGCGCGATCTCCGGCTGGGGCTCAGGCGAAGGCTCGATGGACCCTTCGGTTTCGACCATTTCCTCCTCGGCCTCCACGGCGGGTGTTTCGGGTTCGACCTGGGCTACGGGCTCCGCCGGTGTGTCGGCCGCTTCGTCTTGCGTCGGGACCGACGGTGTGGGCTCATCGCTTGCGGTGAGCGTGATGATTGCCTCGGCGGCGCGATCGCCGGCGATGAGCATCGACGGGCCGTCGGGGTGTAATTGATCGGGGTAGCTCAGATCGTCGGTATCGATCCATGCCGCGAGCGGGTCGGCGTCGGCGCGGGCCATGAGTTGGCCGCGGATCGAGTCGTAGTTGGGCGACGGACTGTCGTGCGGGTGGACGCGAAAAAAGACTTTGGCGAAGTCCTGGCCGTCGTTGAGGTCGTCGGCGATGCGTTCGAGCAGCACGTTGAGCGCCGGGGTGTAGCCCTCGGGTTGCTCGCACCACGGCCGGGTCTCGCTTTCACCTTGATACCACACGAAGCCCGCGAAGCGAGGGTCGAAGCCCCGCTCGTAGAGCTGCTCGACCGCGTTGGCGGCATCGCGAAGCATGAGGTTGGTGAAGGTGGTCGGGTCGTCGAAGTCGTCGGGCCGCCAATCTCGGAGCAGGCTCGACCCGCCCTTTTCGGATTTGATGAGGGCGAGCGGTCGGTCGGGTCGTCGGGCCGCGACGGTGTGTCCAAAGGAAAGCTCGGGGCCGAAGCCGCCCTCGGGATCGCCGCTACCGGGCGATAGCGGAGACCATTCCCGGGCGTGGGGCCGATCAAGGCGGGCATCGCCCGGCGGGTTGAGCGGGGCGAAATAGATCAGGGCCGAGGCGTGCGGCTCGCGCAAGGCATCGGGGACCTGGTCGGCTTGGCCTTGGCCGGACATATTGGATTGGCCGGCGAGGAGATAGACATCAACGGTTTGGGGCATGTTGGCGGCATTGTAAACCGTGGGGAGCGATGGGTCGCGCCCTGCGGCCGAACCGGGTCTTTGGCGTAGACTCAACCAATTCCCGGCTACTGCCGCAGCAGTCTTTCGGTCTCAATCAATACGGTTGCGATCTGATCAACGATTTCGCGGGGTTGATTGACCGTTACGATGCCGGCGTAAACCGACAGGGTATAACGGTTGCTCTTGACGTCGGGGTGTAGCGGGCCGCTGATGGCTGAGGATTGCCCAATGGCCTCAGACAAGTAGCTCCTCAATTTTTTGTCCGCTTCATCAAGTGTGACGGGCTTGCCATTAACTTCTTCACGCAGATAAAGTTCGGTTAGTGCGGTAGCGTCGAAGGTACCCCGAACAAATCCACCCGCCCAGTCGTGCGCTTCGTCATAACGCTCCTTGGTGATAACCGTTACGCCGTACTTTTGCTGCATAACAGGTTTAAACCCGATGTGTTCGTTGGGCAGGCTATCCAAAATGAGCGACCAGGCTGTTGCGGGATCGATCGATTTGAGTTGGACAGAAACCGGGGTGTCGTGGTTAATGCCTATGCTGCTTAGTTGTGTCCAATTCACATGATAGTTAACCCCCGTAGTTTGGCGGAAGTGGTCAACAACTGCAGATAGCGGCATGTCGGTGAACACGAGGTCGAGCTTAGGCGATGGCAGGTCCGCTTCGATATGGATTAGGTCGTCGGGCTGGAGATAGAACGGCTTTTCAGAAGCGTTGAGTTCTGCGTAGGTCAGATAAGTGGTTGATTCAGTCTGGTCATCGATCCGGCGAACAATGCGGAAGCGGATTTCCTCGTCGTTGATCCGGCCGCTTAAGGCACCGAGCCCACCAGAGGAGGCGATGAGTTGTTTAAGCGATAGACGCATATGGCCCGGCACGGTGTAAGCGCCTGGTCGGTCGGTCACCCCCATGATGTAGACAAAACCTGCTTCGGGTTTGGGGCCACCCGCCTCAGCATCAGTCTGGCGTTTGTCGTCAGGCTCGTTGCCGGCGATGGCGGGGGCTTGTGTCGGCGTTCCTTGGTGATTGGTTGGAATGAGATAAGTCACGGCCAGTGCGATCAGTGCGGCGGCGGCGATGGTGGCGAAACCGGTTTGCATGAGTTTCCTCCGTCGGAGTTGTTGTTGGGGTTGAGTCAAGTCGCTGGCGAGGATGTTGGCGTCGCCAAACTCATCGAGCGCCGCGAGGATGGCTGCGTCGCGGTCGTGGCCTTGTTCGACGAGTTCGGCCAGGCGTTCTTCGAGGTGGTGGCGGAGCTCACCCGCGATGCGTTGGCGCTGCGCTTCAGAGAGTTTGAGGGTTCGGGCCAACAGGTTGAGGTAGGCTTCGAATTCGCGTTCGGACATAGGACCCCCTTGCGTGGTTGGGATTAGCTGCTTGCCGGGTGGTTGGTGACTTGGCGGAGGGCGGGTAGAACGAGGGCCTGCATCCGCGCGAACGCGGCCTGCCAATCGGCGGCGGTGCTCTTGAGTTGGCGTTGGCCGGCCGAGGTGAGTTCGTACCACTTTCGGTCGCGGCCGGTGTCGGATTCCCAGGTGGCTTTCACCAGGCCATCCGCTTCGAGCCGGTGAAGCAACGGGTAGAGGCTGCCGGCCTTGATGGTTTGGCCGGAGGCGTTGCGAACCCGCTTTTGAATGGAGTAGCCGTACTGCTTGCCGTCAGCCAAAACGGCGAGCACCATCACGTCGAGGCTGCCGCGGAAGAGGTCGCGTCGGGATTTGTCGTCGAGCCCTGACATATCGAAATCAAATATATCAAAATTTTATATATCGTCAAGTGATATATGTGGTCTTGAGTGGGCTTCGGTTCGTCGTTACAGTGTTCCATCCTGATCGCGGACGATCTGTGATATTTTTCATAAACCCTTGAAGAATCAAACCATGGCAAGCACCGGCACCGTCACCCAAG
>JBCCST010000055.1:0-23219 GCA_039199695.1 Planctomycetota bacterium
CCAAAGTACACCCAATTTCGCCCCGGGTCAATGACCCGGGGCCGCCACGGCGGACAACGACGATGCCACCTTACCTCAATCCAAACGCCGCGACCGTTTATCCTTCAAAACGCCACGCCGAAGGTGATCCCACCCCGCGGCCGCCCCGGGTCATTGACCCGGGGCTAAATTGGGTTTCATTGGGAGTTTTTGTGATGCGGTGTTTGGTGTTGTGGGGTGTGATGGGGATTTGGGCGATAGCGGGCTGCCAACACACGCCGACGGTCGTGGTGGAGCAGGCGGCAAGGACGATGTACAACGACGTGGGGACCAACGGTCAGGTGGTGGTCGCCAAGCGGGACATGGTGATCAGGCGGGCGGAGATACTGGCCGTCGCCCAGTCGTGGCCGGCGGAGAAGGCGAAGGCCAAGGGGAGCGATGTGCTGTTGATGTTGCTGGACGAGACGTTCGCGACGCTGGCGATCGGCCGACTGCCGCGGGATGAGGTCCCGACGACGAAGCACGTCTGGGCGGGGGCCGACTTTGATCGGCCGGTGCGGATGGAGGCGGGCCGGTCTTATGTGCTTCGGGTCGTTGAAGTCAGCCGAGGCGGGGCGTACGGGTGGAACAACTACGGGTTCGCCGAAGGCAACCCTTATCCGGGTGGCGGACTCACGAACCGGTTTTCGACCAAGGACGATTTGGATTACGCCTTCCGTTTATTGGAATAGCGCGCACAAAACCGCGCGCGGCGTGTGCAAAATTCGGGGTTGGCGAAGAAAATTTATCGCGTGATCACGGCGGGTTTTATGTCGCTTTGGACGGCGGGAACGACGCGTATGTGCGCACGGGGGTGACGCGGCGGCCCTGGGTGTCGGACCACGGTGGTTTTCCAAGGGTGACGATCGCACAGGCAAGGCGTCAAGCATCCTCATATCCGTGCCCCCGGAAAGGGGCTCCGGAAGTGGCAAGCGTTTCTCCAAGAAACAGCCACTTCCGGGGGGACCGGGCTGATGCACGCGACGGGTGCGTTGGCGATCCGCCGAGCTACCACCTTGCCGGGAACGCTCAGGGATCGGAACCCGTCGCCGTTGGTCGAGGATTCGTGATTCGGAAAGGCGTTGAACCACAGAGACACAGAGGCACAGAGGCACCGAGGAAGAAGCAAGCAAAACCCGAAACCCATACCTAGTTTCATGTGTTTTACATCAACTCGGTGTCTCGGTGTCTCGGTGGTTAAAACGTCTTTCACCGCCCCACCCCACGCTGGCCACGGCGTGCCCGCTTGGACGCCCTGCAACGGGCCGAAGGGTTAAAGGGTGACCCCCGGAAGTTTTGGAGAACTTCCGGGGGGTCTTGCGGGGGCGGGAACGCGGGTTCGCTCTTTGGCAATTGGACGGCCGAGTGTTTTTGGTAGTCGCGGTAACGCTGGCGTGCGTCGGGTCGTATCTTGGGGTTCCGGGGCGGATCGAATGGACCCGACAAGGAATTGCAGATGGCGACGGACGAAGCGTTTTGGGACAAGATCGCGGACAAGTACGCGGCGGACTCGGCGAAGCCGAAGGCCAAGGGGCCGAACTACGCGGCGCGGCTCGAGCGGGCGTCGGCGGTGTTTTCGCCGAGTGATGTGGTGCTGGACGTGGGGTGCGCGTCGGGCTAGATCACGATGGACCTGGCGGCGCACTGCGGGCGGATTCACGGGATTGATCTGGGCGGCCGGCTGATCGAGATCGCCCGGGCCGAGGCTGCGCGGCGGGAGATCGGCAAAGTGACGTTCGAGAAGATCAGCGCGGACGACCTTGCGCTCGACGTGCCCGAAGGCGGGTTCGACGCGGTGACGATGTACAGCGTGATCCACCTGGTGCCCGAGCCGGCGGCGTTTGTGCGTCGGCTGGGCGAGTTGGTGCGGCCCGGCGGGTATCTGATCAGCGAGACGCCGTGCTTGGGCGATTGGTCGCCGATCTGGCGGCCGGTGATCGGGGTCGTGCGGTGGTTGGGCAAAGCGCCGTCGATCGTGCACTGTTTGAAGGCGGCCGAGGTCGAGGCGATGGTGGCCGACGCGGGGTTTGAGGTGTTGGACAGCCAGATCTACAACGCCAAGAGCGGGCAACAGAGCGTGATCGCGCGGCAGGTTTGAGCCGCGGGGATGCGACTGGTGGCGGTTGATGGGTTGGAATAAGGCTTGGGTTTCGAGCGCTTGGCACCCTCCCCTAGCCCCTCCAAAGGGAGGGGAATTGAAGGTGAACCGTTTGTTATTCGAGGTGCATCGGGTCGCGAGGCTCAGAACGCCGACATGGTTTGATAGCGGTAGGTCATGGCGTCGGGGTCGAAGGCGTCGAAGCCCGCGACGTGGCCGTCGGCGAAGAGGAAGTTCATCGACCCGCGGTGGTGCGGTTCCCAGAACGCGGGGCCGGTGCCGAACACGCACTGGAACGAGTAGTTGTCTTTGTCGGCGTCGATCGAGGCGAACGTGCTGAGCTGGTTGTCGGCGATCGCGATGAAGGCCGAGGTGTAGCGGATCTGGGCGAGATCAACCGAACCGCGGACGTCGCGGACGTCCACCGCGCCGCGAGAGCGATTGAGCTCGGCCTCGGCGCGGCTGCTCAGGAAGTAGTGGTAAGGCCCGGCGTCTTCCGGGTAAGCGCCGCAGCCGGAGAAGAACTCTTTGTTGTTGAGGTAAGTATCGAGCTGCTGCATCCACGGCAGGTTGTTGGTGTCGGGGTCGCGTTGGTCCCAGTCGATGACGGCGCCGGCGTAGGGGCCGCGTTCGCGGTAGTCGTTGTGGTAGACCGCCAGGCCGATGCCCATCTGCCGGAGGCTGGAGCTGCAAGAAATGGAGATGGCTTCCTTGCGGGCCCCGGCGAGGACGGGCAGGAGGATGCCGATGAGCAAGGCAATGATGCCGATGACCACGAGCAGTTCGATGAGCGTGAAACCGGGACGGCGGGGGAGCGTGTTGTTCATCATCCATGACCTCGGAAAGCGGTTTGCTTGAACTTGAGTTTAAGCGATGATGACGCCGGGGCCTACGGGGTTGACCCGGATTTAACGCACGATGCGGATCGCACTCCGCGGATTCGCAAGAACGGGACAAATGTATGCCAGCGATCAACCTAAACGACCACGGCCTGGCGGTGCTCGGCCAGCCCGACGAAGCGGAGCTCAAGCGGTTGGCCGACGCGGGGGTGAAGACCGTGATCAACCTGCGGAACGACGGCGAAGACGCGATGCCGATGTCGGTGCGGGAAGAGGGCGCGGTGTGCGAAGGGTTGGGGATGGACTACGTAAGCTTGCCGGTGTCGATGCGGCCGGCGGAAGAAGGCGGCGCGGACGGGAAGTTGGCGACGGCGTTCGAGACGGTGTTGACCGCGGCGCGGGAAGCGGGGCCGGTGGCGGTGCACTGCAAGCTCGGGCAGCGGGCGGGGGCGATGGTGCTGATCGCGTTGGCCCGGCATCAGGGGTGGGACGCGGACACGGCGATCGGGGCGGCGGAAGGACTGGGATTGGGCGAGGCGGTCGGGCCGGCCAAGCTGCGGGCGTATGTGCGGACGTGTTTGGGCGAAGACGGGCCGACCGCGAGAAGCGAAAGGTGAAGGGCCCGTCGGCGGCCGGATCGAGCTTCGGCTTATTAAGCCCGCCGATAAAAACGGGGTTGCGACCTCTCGGCAGGGTTGGGGCACGGCGTCGCGTCGATTCACGATTAATCCGATGGCGAGGATGGCCGATCTTCAATTGAAGGTCCATTTTGCTGGGCGACCAGCGATCTCTCTTCCTCCTCCATGCCCCGCCCGAGATGCCGACCATGCCTAGCCCCACCACGTCCGCCAAAAACGCCAGCAAAGACATCCTGCTCGAGTCCGGTACGAACGAACTCGAAGTGCTCGTGTTCGAGCTCGGCGGCCAACGCTTCGGGGTCAACGTCGCCAAGGTCCGCGAGGTGATCCTCCACGTCGACGCGGTGCCCACGCCCGGCCAGGCCGACACGGTTAAGGGCGTCATCCGCCTGCGGGGCAGCGTGCTGACCGTGGTCGACCTGCACAAACAGCTGAGCCGCGTCCCGAAGCACGACGACGAGAACGAATGGCGGATCATCGTCACCGAGTTCAACGGCGCGACCGCGGCGTTCGAAGTCGAAATCGTCGATTCGATCTATCGGCTGTCGTGGGAGGACGTCCGCCCGGTGCCGGACTCCGGCGCCAACGGGCACGCGGCCGTCACCGGCATGGCCGAGGTCGGCGACGAACTGATCATGATGCTCGACTTCGAATCGATCTACGACACGATCACCAACAACGACAGCCACGCGAAAGCCGCCGCGGTCAACACGCTGGGCGTCGATCGCAGCCGGTGCAAGATCTGGCTGGCCGAGGACTCGAGCTTCATCCGCGCGTCGATCGAGAAGATGCTGCGGGGCTCGGGCTTCGAGCAGTTCACCGCCTACCGCAACGGACAGGAAGCGTGGGACGCGTTCAAACAGGCGGCCAACGAGGGCGGTGAGTTGCCGGACGTGCTCATCTCCGACATCGAGATGCCACAGATGGACGGCCTGCACCTCTGCAAGAAGGTCAAAGACAACCCCGCCACCGCCGGGATCAAGGTCGTGTTGTACAGCTCGCTTATCACCGCCGAGACCCGTCACAAGGGGGTTGAGGTCGGCGCAGACGAACAGTTCAACAAGCCCAAGCTCGAAAACGTGGTCCACACGATCGATAAGTGGATGACCGAATCGGCTAACGCTTCCCAAGCGGCCTAAAGCCATAGTCCGTCTGCGAGTAAATTACTCGCAGGCGACCACAAAACTCAACGCCGCTTGAGGCTCGGCTTATCGCCCAACGCTTTGAACGCGCGACGGGTGTACTCCGGGTCCAGCCGGACCAGGTGCTGTCGACGCACATCCAATGTCACGTGCTGCTTGGCCACGTTCACCGCTAACACGAACGGCAGGCAGACCGCTTTGACTTTCAGCGGGTCGCCCGCGTCGTGCGGGATGTAGTGGGCTTTGATCACGCGGTAGGTTTCGCCCACCGGCGGGTCCTGGTCGGCCAACACCTGCAGGTCGGTGTGAGCGACCGCCACGCCGTCGCCGACGCGCAGGTCTTCCGGCACCACGGACCGGGCCGTGGTTAGCTTCAGAGCCTTGTTTTTCTTGGTCTTTGGGGTCTTGGTTTTGGTCTTGGACATCGTGCTACCCTCGCCAAGGCGCATGTCATCCATGCCGCATCAGCATCGGGGTGTAAAAAACGGGTATGCAAAAGCCGGCCAAACAAGGCCAAGCTTCATCAACACACCGGGGGTGTTCGGAAAACGACTAACAAACGATCCGCCACGGGTGGCGTTAGTCGGTAAACAAGAAGGGGGAAAAATCTAACGGCATAGGCGTACCTCCCGAAGTCGGGGAGCCATAAGGTATCGCCGAATTTTTTGGATTCAAGACCCAATCCAAAATTTATAGATTTAATTCAGATCGGCGGTTCGTCGGCGTCGTGCGCAGCGAGCGTGTGATCAACCATCTCATCGGGTTCACGATTGTCGGGCTTGGCCAACTTCGACATCGCGACAAACGTGAACGACGCCGACCACGCGATCAGCACCAGGCCCGCCAAGGCTTCAAAGCTCACCATCAACCGCAAGTAACCCAAAGGCGTGATGTCGCCGAAGCCCACCGTGGTGTACACCGCCGCCGAGAAGTACACCGCGTCGTTGAACGATCCGTCGTACACGCCTTCAAACCCGTGTGTCGCGTCGACCATGGTGTGGTAGGCCAGGCCGAACATCATGATCTGCACGGTGTGCGTCAACAACAAGATCAGGACGATCACGGTCAGCCGCGTCCAGCCGTGTCGACTCGGCTTGCAGAGCCGGTTGTACAACTGCTCCATCACCAGCGCGTGGAGGCAGACCGACAACCCGATCACGACAAACGACACCGTAAGTACATGAAACAGCGACGTCTCGGCCAAAAGCACCGGGATCATCAAGTCGCCGTCGAGCAAATCATTCACCTGTCTCTATCGTGGTCAAGAGCGGCCGGGCCTTGGGATCATCGGCCGCGTTGTTCGCGCATGGCCTTACGCTCAGCCTTGCCCGCCAGCCGCTTGGCCGCCGCGTCTTCCAGCGCCTTGAGGCGGACCAGCGTCTCTTTGGCCTGGGTGATTTTCTCTTCGGGCGCCGCGGGGTCGCGGGCCAATAGCCGGTCGAGCTTGGCCTGCATGCGCTGCTGCTCCTCTTGGAGCGACTCGATCTTGGCGGCGAGCTTCTCCATGTTCATGGCGTTGATCTTCGCCAGCGACGGCGAAGGCTCACCCAAGAGCATGGGCAGGTCAACCGGTTTGCCGCCGCCCCCACGACGCGGTCGGCCCCCGCCGCCGCCGTAGCCGCCCCGGCTTCTGCCGCCACCGCCGCCAAACCGGCGACCCCCCGGACGATTCGAATTGGGTCGTCGTGGATTCATAACGGAATTGTACCGCCATCGCCGCCGGCCTGTGGCGGAGTAAACACCCTAAATCGCAGCGCTCGGCCGGGCCGCCCCGCGGCCGCCCCGAACAATCCCTTTCCAAGCACGAAATACTCCGGCCGGGCCGCGGGTTGGCTTTGCAGAACCTGCGCCTAAACTCCGTTTAGAGGTTTTTTATGAAACATTCATCTTCGAACCCTGCCCCCCGCGTCTTCCACGGAGCCCTGCTCATGCTGATGACTTTTTTTGCCGGCTTCGCCTGCAGCCGCCCTTCCCACGCCGCCGTCGACCTCCCCGCCCCCGAGGTAGACCTCGAAGTCCAAGCCTCCGAAGAGCCCCAGTCGGCCGTGGCCGTCCTGGCTGGCGGTTGTTTCTGGTGTACCGAAGCCGTTTTCGAGAAGCTTGAGGGCGTGAGCAACGTCGTTTCCGGCTACGCCGGCGGCAACGAAGACGACGCCAACTACCAGGCCGTGAGCAACGGCCTCACCGATCACGCCGAGGTGATCGCCATCACCTACGACCCCGCCGCGATCAGCTACGGCCGGCTGCTGCGGATCTTTTTCAGCGTCGCCCACAACCCCACCCACCTCAACCGCCAGGGCAACGACATCGGTCGGCAGTACCGCTCGGCCGTGTTCTTCGCCAACGACGACGAGAAACGCGTCGCCGAGGCTTACATCACCCAACTCACCGAAGCCCAGGTCTTCGACGATCCGATCGCCACGACCCTCGAACCCTTGACCCGCTTCTACCCTGCCGAGGACTACCACCAGGACTACGCCGAGCTCAATCCGCGCCAGCCCTACGTCGCCGCGGTAGCGCTGCCGAAGGTCGAAAAGCTCCGCAAGCAGTTCCCCGAGTTGTTGAAGTCGGCCGAGTAGCTGAGCTGCCCAACTCCGAAGGGTTAGATCGCTCATGCTCCGTCTTGATTTCCTGATCGGGTAAACTTAGCCTTCAACCGATCAGGAGTTTGCCTTGACTTGGAAGCGTTGCAAACGAATCGCTCCCGCGGCCGTCTTGGCGGTGACGCTGACGTTGGTGCCGGGCTGCGGCGTGGAGTTGGCGGTGATCGGCGCGGCGGCGTCGGCCGCGTCGCAGGGCGCTGCGGTGTATAGCCGCGGCAAACTCATCGCGTCGTGGATGGGGCCGTTTGATTTGGTGGTCGCCGCCGCCGAGATCGCCCTCGGCGACCTGGGGTACGTCATCCTCGAATCCTCCGGCGACGCCAACGATGGCGCGTGGACCGTCGTCGGCATCGACGAAGACGGCGACAAGGTCACCATCACCGTCGACCGCAAAACCCAACAACTCACCGAGTTCAAAATCGACGTGACCTGGTTCGGCCAAGAGGCCACCGCCCGGCTGATCCTCAAACGCATGGCCGTGGCCATCGATCTCAAGGCCTACCAAGACGGCACGGGCAATATCGTCCCCGCTCCCGCTTACGTCCCCCCCGCCCCGGACGCCGCACCGGAATCGGAAACCGATACCAAAGAATCGGAAACCGCAAAAGAACACACGCCGGATCACCCCGCGGCGGAGAGCGACGCTCCCGGAAAGGCTTCGTGATGCATGTTCGACGACCCGCTCGTTTCGTCGGCGTGATGGCGTGCCTCTTTGCCCTGGCCGGTTGCCTGAGTCCGCAAACCCGCGAAGGCGATTGGGAGCAAGTGGTGGAGCAGGCGTGGGAACTGACCCACCTCGACGGCCGACGCCCAATCACGGCGGGGAATGAAACGGTCGAGCCGTTGACACTCGACCTGTCCGACGACGGCCGGGCCGCGGGCTTTGCCGGCGTCAACCGGTTCTTCGGAAGTTACGAATCCACGCCGCAGGGCGAGTTGCGTTTCGCGGCGCTCGGCTCCACCCGCATGTTCCGCGCCGACCCGCCGGGCCTGATGGACCAGGAACAAAACTACCTCGCCACGCTCGGCGAGATCGATAGCTACCGTCTGCAAGGCGGCAAGCTCGTCTTGATCAGCGCGGGGAAGAAACGCCTGAAGTTTGTTCCCGCCGTGAGTGAAACAGAAGCCGACCCGGCTACTCCCGAATGATGGAGTAGTACCGGCCGTCTTCGAGCTTGCGGAATCTCCCGGTCGCCAGATCGCCGTCGTCGACCAGCGCGTCGATCTCGCGCATGTACATGTCGTCGCGGGTTTGGCCGGTGCCATCGAAGTGGACGCCCAGCGCCGACGTCACGCCCCCCGAGTCTTCGTACTCGATGTCCCACACGCCGCCGATGGGTGTGCCCGCGGTCCACTGGTCCGGGTTGATGTATTCCTCGAAACCCGACGGGAGTTGGCCGGACGAGGAATCCGGCGGGAAGTCGCCCGTGTCGAACATGTAGAGCTGCGCGGCCTCGGTGTAGTGGCGGAGGTTGGTGACAAAGACCGATTGGCTGGATTGACTGGTGGCGTCAGCGAATTGAGGGATGACGATCGCCGCGAGCACGCCGAGGATCACGACGACGATCAAGATTTCGACCAGCGTGAAGCCCCGGCGCCGGCGTGCAATGTTGAAAATCCCTGTTCGACTAGACATATTTTAAACGTCCAATATGCGTGGGAAAAGTCCAGTAATAAATCGCGTGTGGTCCAAAGAAACTAAGCCCTGCGGGTTGTAGTGGTCGGGTAAACTCTCGGTATGCTGATGGACCAACCCGAATTGTTGCAAGCCAAGTTTGAACAGGCGTTGCCTTACGAACCGTTTGTCGCCGCGGGCGAAGCCCAGGGGCACCGCCCGCCGTGGGACCAGCGTTACAAACAGTGCGCGTTGACCGAAGCACAAAACCGATTGATCGCGGGGTTCTCGCGAACAATGCATGTGTTGTGCCTCACCGGAACGTGGTGCGGCGACTGTGCGCTCCAAGGCGCGGCCATGCAACGGATCGCCGAGGCCAACCCCGAACGGATCAAGCTGCGGTTTCTTTTGCGGGACGAAGAACACGCGGACCTCGTGGTGAAAGCCCCGATCAACGCGGGGTTCCGGGTGCCGGTGACGTGGTGGTTGGCCGAAGATTTTGCCCCGGTCGCGTGCTTTGGCGACCGGTCGCTGAGCCGGTACCGGTCGATGGCCCGCAAAGCATTCGGCGACGCGTCCGGCGTCGTCGCGCCGCCGCCGGCGGACCCGGTCTTGGCCGTACGCGACGAGATGGTCGAAGAGTTTGAACGCGTGCACCTGGTGCTCCGCCTCAGCGGTCGGCTGCGGCAAAAACACGGCGATTAATAAAACCCGCCCGCTCCGAACGTGTCGGAGCGGGCGGGTTAATGGTTTCAAAAGGTCTTGTTAGGCCGATTAGTCTTCGAGCAATTCAAGCCGCTTGATGGCTTCACGCTTACCCAACGATCGGATCTCGCCCCACGACAGAAGCTGCTTTTCGCGCGGCGACGATTCACCTTTTTCCCAGTTGTAGATCGTCAGGCCCGACACGCCGGCCAACCGGCCGTAGTCGGCGGCACTGATCCCGAGTTTCTCGCGATGCTTCTTGACCCAACCGGGGCTGAAACGAGGACGCTTGGTGGCCGATTCGGCTGACGCGGATGGATCGTTGATCCGTTTCTTCTCTTGTTTCTCGACGAAGTTCAAACGGCGTTCCAGTTCGGTGATCCGACGTTTGAGCTCGGCGATCTCACTACGATACTTGGCGACGGCTTTCTGAGTCGCTCCAACCTGAGCGCGGATTTCTTTGCGGGCGAGGCGGCGGATTTCTTCACCTAAAACGGTATTGAGATTCGGCAAAACAGGCTCCTACTTGAATACGAGGGGTTTTATTAATGATGGGCGAAACATCGTAACAGGTTTTCTATATCAAACTCAACCCGTACCCCGTGGAACGGGTTTTGTTCATTTTCGGTGGGTCCTTCGGATGGCGGATTCAAGCTCGGCCAGCCGATAGGGATCGGGTGTCAGAACACAGTGAAAATAACGGTTTACGGCCGTGGCAACGCCGATTGCACGACCTGATCTTTGAAGCCGAGACGCCGTCGGGCAAAGCGTTTGATGTCATCTTGCTCGTCGCGATCCTGGCCAGCGTCCTGGCGGTCATCCTCGAAAGTGTGCCGGCGATCGACGAGCGTTATCACACCGAACTCCGCGTCATCGAGTGGGGTTTCACCATTTTGTTCACCATCGAATACGTCCTGCGGCTGATCTGCGTCGCCCGGCCGTTGCGATACGCCCGCAGTTTCTTTGGCGTTGTCGACCTGCTCGCGATCCTGCCGACCTACTTAAGTCTGCTGATTCCCGGATCGCATGAGTTGGCGGTGATCCGCGGGCTCCGTTTGTTGCGGGTGTTTCGCATCTTCAAATTGGCTCGGTACATGGGCGAGGCCGAGGCGTTGTCCGAGGGTTTGAAAGCCAGCCGGGCGAAGATCACGGTGTTCCTCATGACCGTGTTGATCAGCGTCACGATTATGGGCGCGGTGATGCACCTGGTCGAAGGCCCCAAAAACGGATTCGTCGACATCCCCCACGGCATCTACTGGGCGATCGTCACCATGACCACCGTCGGCTTCGGCGATCTGACGCCGGTGACGGGGCTGGGCAAGTTCATCGCGTCGCTCATGATGGTGTTCGGCTACAGCCTGATCATCGTGCCGACGGGCATCATCAGCGCCGAGATCGCGGTCGGCCGATCACGACAGTCCAATACCGAAACCTGCCCGCACTGCATGAAAGTCGGCCACGCCCGGAAAGCGAGCTTCTGCGATCGCTGCGGCGGCGAGCTTTAAATCCAACCGGTGTTGATCGACCGCGACTGCAGTCAGTCTTGCGGCGGCTTGCGTTGGGCTTTGAGTTGGCTGCGGTGTTTCTTGGCGTCGAGTCGGCGTTGCTTGGCCCCGGCCGACGGGCGGGTGGGCCGGCGGATACGCGGGCGGTCCATCGCCGACACGATCAACGCCCGGAGCTTCAAGACGCACGATCGGCGGTTCGCGCGTTGGCTACGGCTGTCCGAAGCATGAATCACCAAGCGTGGCGGTTGGTCGGCCAAATACCGCCCCGCCATATCGCGCAGCCGGGCCACCGCCCAGTCGGGCATGGCTTGTTCCAACGCCGACATCGGCACGGTCAGCGTCGCGTGGGTGTTGACCTTGTTGACGTTCTGCCCCCCGGGACCGCCGCTCCGCGAAAACGTAAACGTCAACGCGGAAGGATCGAGCCAGACCCCGGGGGCCAGCGGTGTTTTCGGATCGTCGGGGTCGGGCCACGGCATCGGCGTATTGTTGGAGGCGAAGCCGGGTACCGCAAACCAGCCCCCGGAAGAAAAGGATGTTGGGGTTAAAGCTGTCGGATTACTTGTCGCGACGATTTACGCCGACCGCAACAACTCACGCGGACCGCGGAGGAATTCGATCACCTCGTCCAGGGGCAGCGGCTTCGCAAAAAGGTAGCCCTGCAGGTGATCGCAGTCCAAAGCCTGGAGCACCGCCAACTGCTCCATCGTTTCGATGCCCTCGGCCACGACGGACAGTTCCAGCGTGTGGGCCAGTGTCACGATCGCCTGGATCACCGCGGCGAATTCGATGTGTTGATCGAGGCTTTGCACGAACGAACGGTCGATCTTCAGCACGTCGATCGGGAACTGGTGCAGACAAGACAGCGAAGAGTGGCCCGTGCCGAAGTCGTCCATCGCTAATTGGAAACCCAACCCGCGCATCTGTTCGAGCACCGTCGTGACCTGGGCCCGGCCGTCCATGATGACCGATTCGGTGATCTCGAGTTTGATCCACTTCGGATCAATGCCGGCTTCGTTCACCACCGTCCGCAGCATGTCCACCACGTCCGGCTGAACGAGTTGACGCTTCGAGAGGTTGATGTTCATCGTGAACTCAAGGTTCGGCATCGCCCGGCGGATTACTTTGAGCTCGCGGCATGATTCTTCCAGGATGTATCGTCCCAGCGGAACGATCAACCCGGTTTCCTCGGCGACGTGGATGAAGTGGTCCGGGCGGACGATGCCCATCTCCGGGTGCTTCCAGCGGACGAGCGCTTCGAAGCCCACGACGTGGCCTTCGGCGACCGAGAGAATCGGCTGATAGGCCATGAAGATCTGCTCGGTGCCGATGGCTTGGCGGAGTTCGCGTTCGAGGACCAGGCGTTTGAGCGACTCGGTCTGCATCGCCTGATCAAAGATAGCGTGGCGGGCTTTGCCCAGCGACTTGGCGTGATACATGGCCGCGTCGGCGTCGCGGATCGCGGATTCGGCGTCGTCGTAACCCGTCGCGCCGTCGATGATGCCGATGCTGGCGGTCGAGGTCACTTCGTTGCCGTCGATGATGAAAGGTTCGGAGAAGACTTCGAGCAAGCGGTCGGCGATCTCGATGATCCGATCCAGGTCGGGGACTTCTTCGAACAGCAGGATGAACTCGTCGCCCCCGATACGGGCGGCGGTGTCGGTGGAGCGCACCTGGCCGCGGAGGCGTTCGGCGATCTGGATCAGGAGTTGGTCGCCGGCGTCGTGGCCGAGGCTGTCGTTGATGACCTTGAACCGGTCGAAGTCCAGGAACATCATGGCGTAGCCGCGGCGGCCGCCGGTGAGCTTGTGGCGGCGGATGGCCTGGGTGAGTTTGGTGTGAAGCGTCGCGCGGTTCGGCAGCCCGGTGAGCTTGTCGGTCTCGGCGGCGTGGCGTAGTTTTTCTTCGGCCAGCTTGAACTCGGTGGTGTCGCTGACCGAGCCGATCAGGCGGATCGGCTCGCCGTCTTCGTCCTTGACCAGCTCGGCCCGGCAGTAGGCCCAGCGAGTTTCGCCGTCGGCGGTCATCAGCCGGTGCTGGTTGCGGAGCGATTCGGTCTGCCCGGCGAGGAACATGGCCAGGTCCGCCTCGAGCTGCGCCAAGTCGCTGGACTCGACTTGATTGAACCAGTCGTCGGGCTTGTCGAGTTCGGCGTCGGCGGGGTAGCCGACGATCTGCTTCCAGCGTTCGGAGTACGTCACGCGGTTGGTTTTGAGGTTCCATTCGAACAGGCCGTCGTTCGTGCCCTTGACCACAGCCCGGTAGCGCTGCTCGGCGACTTCGCTGGTACGGCGCATGTCGATCCGCCGGGCCCACTCGCCGCTGATCCACTCGGCACACGCGGCGACCAACTCGGTCTGGTCCGGGGTGGCGGGCGTTTCACGCGGCTGGTCCCAGCAGAAGACCACGACGCCCACGGGCTTACCCATCAACACAAAAGGGCAAGCCAGGCGATTGACGTCGTCGGCGACGCCGCCGTCGATCACCGTGGGCAGCCAATCGCTTCGGCTCGACTCGGCTTGTTCGGCGTCGGGCATCAGCGCGACCCAGGCGTCAACTTGTTTTTGCGCCGCGGCGACGATCTTGCCCGTTTCGGCGGTCGTCTCGACGACAAACACCCGGTCGGCGTCTAACTCTCGCCCACACGTCTTGAGCAAGCCGCCCACCGTTTGGTCGAAAGTGATTTCGTTAGCGTAACGTGTGGAACGCAGCACCTCGGCGAGACGTTGCGTATCTGAGTTAGCAGGACTTGATGTTGGTTCGTTGTTTTGGGACATGACATCTCTTATCCCCCAACCCGGCGATCCGGGCATATGATTAAATACTCGGGTTTTTCCTCGGTTCGCTTAAGGTCAAACCCCATAATGGATGAAACATCCGATCCGTGATTTCCGTCTATCGTGGTTCGTAGCCGAGGGCTGACTTTTTATCTGGACCTTTATTTATGTATTTCATCTTCCGCGACCAGGGGACCGGTTTTCCGAAGCGTCAATCACGATGGCGATTGGGGTTGATCGCAGCGGGCCTGTTGTGTTGGAGCATGGTCCCGTCGAGCCGTTCAGACTATCGGCCGCTGGATCTTGGGTCGCCGCTGTTCGGCGAGGTCAACGAGCAGGGCGCGTTGAAGTACGCCAACGCCGGGCCGGACGACGACCTGCTGCCGTTCGAGGTCAACGGCTATTGGGGCCTGCTCAACCCGAGCCGGCGGGTGATCGCGCTGCCCGACTTGGACTGGACCGACGTGGGCGTCGAGGGGTTGGCCCGGGCGACGTACCGCGGCAAGACGGGTTTTATCCTGGGCAACGGCCGATGGCGATTCGATCCGATCTATCCGTATGCCGACCGCTTCGAGGAGCGGTACGCGATCATCGGCGACGGCGAGCACTTTGGCTTCATCGACAAGACCGGCAAGGTGCGCCTCGCTCCGCAACTCGACGCGGCGCTGCGTTTCCGCGAAGGTTGGGCGGGCGTGCGTATCGGCGACCGTTGTGGTTTCATCGACACGCGGTTCCGACCCGCGACGCCGTTGATGTTCACGGCGGTCCGCTCGTTTCACGAGGGCTTCGCCGCGGTACGCCTCCCCGCCGCGGCGGAGGACGAGTTATCAATCCCAGACCCACCCGACGAACTGCCCACGGAATCCGAACCCGTGCCCGCCGATACGGATGTTGAACCATCAGCACCCGCCGAAACCCGTGTCGATCCCGACATGCCGCCGCCGCCCGAGGTCAAGCCGAACCCCGCGGCGGCGGGGGGCGTCTGGGGGTTCATCAACAAACAGGGGCGGATGGTCTTCCGCGATTCGACCGGCAAGATCGAGGCGTTGGGCGATTTCAATCAAGGCTTGGCCCGCTTCCGGTCCGGCGGGCGCTGGGGGTACATGGACAAGACCTTCCGCGTTGTCTTGCCGCCGACTTACGAAGGGGCCCGCGACTTCACCAGCGGCAGCGCAGCGGTGAAGCTCAACGGCAAGTGGGGTTACATCAACCGGAAGTTTGAAGTATCCGTGCCGTTCGAATATGACCGTGCCGACGACTTCGACGACACCCTCGCGATGGTGACGCTCGACGGCAAAGTCGGTTTCATCGGCCGCAGCGGACGCGTGGAAATCGAGCCGCAGTTCACCTGGGCCGAGCCGTTCCGCCTGGGCGTGGCCCGGGTCGCGGTGGGGGACAGCTTTGGTTACATCAAGACCTCCGGGTTTGTGCTGTACGACCCGCGCAGCGGCCAGCTGGGCATCGTGGACATCACCCCGCGCGAGCAGCTCCGGGTTCAGGCAAGCACGTGGCAGCGGTACAACCGCAAGCTGCTGCCCCCCAGCCCGGGTCGGCCGGCGTTACCCGCCCCGTATCCGCCGGAGTACCAGTACGACGAGGGCCTCTGGGTCGATTCGCCCCCCGGATTGCCCCCGGAGACCCGTCCGGAAAACCCGGACGGCGCGCCCGGCGAGACGAACCCCGACCCGGTCGAACGCGTATGACTAACAGGATGGTTTGGGCCAGTTGCTTTGCACGAAAGGACCCGCCATGAGTCAGCCCCACCCCGCGAACCGCCCCGATCCTCAGCCCGACGACTATTTCCCCGACGACCTGCCGGCGTTCACGCCCGGCCAGTGCGTCGTGCACCGCCGGTACGGCTACCGCGGCGTCGTGGTGGATTTCGACATGAGCTGCCACGCCGACGAAGAGTGGTACCGCAGCAACCAGACGCAGCCGGCGATCCATCAGCCGTGGTACCACATCCTGGTCCACGACTCGTCGGGCAACACCTACGTCGCCCAGGAAAACCTCCTGCCCGACGCGACCGGCCGGGAGATCACCCACCCGCTGGTGGCCGAGTTTTTTGAGGACTACCGCAACGGGAAGTACGAGCGTAACGACGCGATCTGGCCGTCGTGGTGAGGCGATGGGTTTTTCACCAAACGTTAGCCTCGGGCTTTGCCCGTGGTCTCCGCGTTAACCAACCCCCCCGGGCAAAGCCCGGGGCTAACAAAAGACATCACAAATACATTGTGATCAAAACCGCGAAGCCAACTCCGGCCGACGCATCACCGTCTCGTCGGGGTCTTCGACGCGCGGCTCGTTCGATTCATCGATGCCGCACAACGCGGTGATGTGATCGAACAGCCATCGGTTGACCGTCGTGGCGTGGCTGAGGTTGATCAGGTGTCGGCCGTGATCGATGACGTGGTCGCAATCGTCTTCCTGCAACGGGATCAGCCAGTCGTGGCGGCCGTGGATCTGGAAGATCGGCGGGAACGCGTCGCCACTCGGCAACGTTTCCGGCGGGCCGTTGTAGGTCCATTCCGCGGTCGCGCCGATGGCCCACTTCAAGCGGTCGGGGTCGGCGTTCTTGGCCATGCGCTGCAGCAGCTTGTAGCCCGTGTCGTCCTGCCCGTCGCGGATGCCGAAGGGGATCGCCCCGAGCTTGACCACCATCGCGACTTGCTTGGCCGGGACCGGGCCGGTGATCGACGCCCCGATCTTGATCAGCGTCGGCAGGGTCGGCGAACTCCGACACGAAGCGATCAAGAACACGCCCGCCGGCTTGCGGTCCAGGAAAGGCACCATCTCCATCGCGATCATGCCGCCCATCGACATCCCGCCGAAGAACCACGGCCGATCGGGGTCAAAGCCGGCGACCTGCGCGTTGATCTGCTGCGCCCAACGCTCGGCGTACCGGCCGAGGCTTTCGTTGTCCGTCTGGGCGTCGATCCAGTCGGGCGTCGACACGGCATCGCCAAAGGCGTTCCGCTGGGCGGTAAACAGCTCGGCGTCGGCCCCGAGGCCGGGCAGCAGGATCAACGGTGCGGGGAGGGTGAGTTCGCGCATGACCCGTATCCTAACCTTGACGACGCCGGACGTGGAGCCCAAACAAAAAACCCACCGCGTGGGGGCGGTGGGTCTTGGGTAGGTGTCGTGCGAAGTCGTGGTAACCGGCGTCGGTAAGATCGATCAGTCGCCAAGTGCCGGCAGTGGTTCCTGCCCGGCGGGCGATTCGGTCGCGATGATCTCGACGTCGAAGATTAGCGCGGCGTTGGGGCCGCCGGGACCGCCTTGCATGCCGTAGGCGATCTCGCCGGGGATGAAGAGGGTGCCTTTGGAGCCCACGGGCATGAGTTGCAGCCCTTCGCCGAAGCCGGGGATCACGCCGTTGATCGGGAAGGTCGCCGGCGAGCCGCGGTCGTAAGACGAGTCAAACACTTCGCCGTCGAGCAACTGACCTTTGTAGTGCACGGTCACGCTGTCGCTGGGTCCGGGCAGCGGGCCGTCGCCTTTTTCGGTGATGACGTACTGCAGACCCGACTCGGTGACTTGAACGCCCTCGGCGTCTTTGTTGTCCGCGAAGAACGCTTCGCTCGCCGCGGTGTTGGCCGCGGCGGCTTCTTCCTGTTCCTTCATCATGGCTTCCATCTGCTTCATCTGCATCTGCTGCTGCCAACGTTGGATGACGGCCATGGCCTGCTCGGGGGTCATGCGGGTCTCGCCCTGCGTGTAGGCCGTAGCGATGGCTTCGCTGAGCACAGCAGGGTTGATCTCCAGATCGTTGGCCTGCATGTTCCCACCGATGTCCATGCCGATGGCGTAGCTCACCCGGTCGACGTCGTTGGCGAAACCGTCGTCCACCGTTGCCGCGGTTTCGGTCGCCGCGGCGTCGTGCGCGTGATCGTGATCGCCGTGGTCATGGTCATGGCCGGCGTGGTCGTGATGAGCGTGGCCTTCGTGGTCCGCGTGGTCATGGCCGTGCTCGTCCGCGTTCGCCAACGCCCAGGGGCCCGCCAACAGGCCGACGGTCAGGGCACACCAACAGGTCTTCAAAAATAAGGTCAAAACAGAATCTCCGGGTTCAGGTCGAAAAATCATCGTAGCCGCCAAGCCTACTGCTCGGCACGCCAACGAATTATACGGCCCGCCGCGATTCCGGTTCGTTTCCCCGATCCGCCGGCCCCCAACCGCGACATTACCCACTACACTGAAACGCAAGGAATCCCACCATGAAAAAACTCTTTATGCCCCTGATGACCCTGTCGCTGGGCGTCGCGCTCAACGCCATCGGCATCTTGTCCTATTCCCTGCAGCAGGGTGAACGCAGCGCCACCGCCCTGATCCCCGCGTTTATCGGTGGGGTATTCCTCATCCTCGGCGGGATGGCCATCAACCAAAGTTTCCGTAAACACACGGTCCACGGCGCCCTCGGCCTTGCCCTGCTGCTCGGGGCGTATTGCATCTACAAAGTGGTCTGGATGCTGGCCAACATCGGCGACACCGAAAACGTCACCGTGCTGCGGATGTTCTCGTTCCTGACCACCGGCAGCGTCTGCATCGGTTACCTCATCCTCGGCATCCGCTCGTTCCGCCAAGCCCGCCTGGCCCGCAAGGAAGCCGACAAAGCCACCAAGGCCGCCGAGAAGGCCGAAGCCGCGGCCGAGGTCTAAACCTCACGCCGTCGCCGCCCCGCCTTCGGCCCACGCCTACGATTTAGTACATGAATCCATCCGAACCCACACCACTGCACTGCCACCCCCGAGCCTTCGAAGCGCTCGCCGAAGAGATCGACGGGATCGACACGACCCGCGGGTTGGTGCGGTGTGCGGTGGCGGTGTCCATGCACGAGCTCGGCGACGCCGATCCCGACGCGGTCGAGGGTGAGATCGTCACGCTCGCCACCAGCATCCGCGACCGGGTCAACACCGATCAACTGCAAGCCTTGCTCGCCCACGCCCACGCCGTGCTGTTCGACGAGGCCCGCTTCGCCGGCAACACCGACGACTACTACCACCCCGACAACAGCTACCTGCCCCGCGTCCTGGAAACCCGCCAGGGCCTGCCCATCACGCTCGTGCTGATCTACAAAGCCGTGCTCGAAACGCTCGGCGTCCGCGTGCTGGGCGTGAACGCCCCGGGCCACTTCCTCGCCGGCGTCCGCGACTCGACTCCCGCGCCAACCCCCGGAAACGCCGCCCCCGGAAGCACAACCACTGACGACTCGTACCTCGATGAAGCGGGCGTCAACAAACCCGCCGCCCCGCTTTTGCTGATCGATCCGTTCCACGGCGGCAAGATGCTCAACCGCGAAGAAGCCTTCACCCGCATCGAAGAAATCGCCGGCGGCAGCGTGGTCCGCGACGACGCCCTGCTCCGCCCCGCCACCCACACCGAATGGCTGATCCGCCTCATCCAAAACCTCGTCACCGCGTTCGACAAGCAGAACCGACGCGACGACATGTCGGCCATGCTCGAACTGCGGGCATTGGTCGAGTCCGTGCGGTGATGGGGATTTGGGTTTTTGGGATTTGGGATGAGCCCTAGGCATTCGCCGCTGGTTAAACCCAGCCTGATTTCCGTTCCCACCCCAATCCCAAAAACCCAAATCCCAACTCCCACCATGTCTTTCGACACCGACGACCTGCCCCAACTGCTCGAACACCTCTGGGACCACCTCGACGCCGCGACGCGGTCCGCCAAGCCGCCGTTTCATCTGCCCACGCTCTGTACGCTCGGTTCCGATGAAGAGCTTGGCCCGGTGCCCACCGCACGAACCGTGGTGTTGCGTCGCGTGGACCGCGAACATCGACGCGTGATCTGCCACACCGACCGCCGCGCGGGCAAGATCGACGAACTCCAAACCCACCCCGTCGCCAGTTGGCTGTTTTACGACGGCCCGGCCAAGCTCCAACTCCGCGTCACCGGCCGCGTCTCGATCCACCACGACGGTGAACTCGCCGACCAACACTGGGCCGAGTCCGCCCTGACCAGTCGACGCTGTTATCTCGCCCCCCATCCGCCCGGCCAAGCCGCGGACCACCCCAGCCCCAACCTGCCCGAAGCACTCCGCGATCGCCCGCCCACCGAGGCCGAATCCGAAGCCGGGCGATCAAACTTCGCGGTGTTGGCCTGCGTCGCCGACCGTTTCGAGATGCTGCACCTCAAACACTCCGGCCACCGCCGGGCGGCGTTTGTTTGGAACGCCGAGAACGCCCCGCCGCAGATGTCCTGGCTGGAACCCTGAATGCTACTCGTCCATAGAAAAGCCCGCGGTGCTTGGGCAAGCGGTCCGCGGGCCTGAGGGGGTGGCGAAGAAACGGCGGCCGAATCATCGACCACACATATATAACTCTGCCGCTCTCAAGACTATTTCCACGGACACAAAATTTTTAATCGGCCCTCCGGGCTACACTCCGGGCATGTCTGACCCCCAACCACCCACCCACGTCGCGCTGGTCGGCCACTGCGGCTTCGACGGCTCGTCGCTCACCCGATTGGCCAAGTCCGCCCTGCCCGACGCCGAGGTCGTCGCCGTGAATCACCAAAAAGACCTCGAGACGGTGGCTCACGGCCAAGCCCTGCTGCTAATCAACCGCGTCCTCGACGGGCGGTTCGACGCCGAGTCGAGCCTGTCCATGATCCAGCAACTCGCCGAGCGCGACGACGCCCCGGCGATGATGCTCATCTCCAACTACCCTGACGCCCAGGCCGAGGCCGAGGCCGCCGGGGCGCTGCAGGGGTTTGGGAAAAGCGACCTGGGGCGGCCCGAAGTCACGCGACGCCTGCGCGACCTCAAGCTTTAGCCCGAGGTCGTCACCTGGGGCGGCCCGTCTCACCGCGGATGGCGTAGGCAACACGTCGCGCCCGCATGGCGTTGCCGTACACTATCGTTTGTATGTCCCCACCCGCCGCCCGCAACCCGCGCTCGTCCTCGGCCAAACCGTCCGCGTCGCTCAACCGACTCAGCGACGCCCAACTCCTGGACCTGCGCTTCTGCGACCTCAAACTCGCCATCGGGGGTTCGCTCGCCCAACGCATCGATCGGCTGTACCAGGACCTCGCCGACAAAGGCCTCGCCCGCTTTCGGCCGCACTGCTGGTTGAGCTCGGAATGGTTCAGCCCCGACGGCGTGCCGGGTATCGCGATCCCGTTCTACCTCGCCCACCCCCGGCTGACCAAGCTCGAGAAAAGCCAGATGCTTAGCGTCGAGGGCGGCAGCGAGAAAGCCTGCCTCCGTATCCTCCGCCACGAAGCCGGCCACTGCATCGACACCGCCTATCGCCTGCACCGCCGCAAGCGTTGGCGGGAGCTCTTCGGCAGTTTCGCGACGCCCTACCCCGACACCTACAAACCCCGGCCCAACTCGCGCAAGTTCGTCACCCACCTCGACGGTTGGTATGCCCAAGCTCACCCCGCCGAGGACTTCGCCGAAACCTTCGCGGTCTGGCTCCAACCGCGCTCGCGCTGGCGTTCGCACTACCGCGGTTGGCCGGCGTTGCAAAAACTCGAATATGTCGATGAACTCATGGCCGAGCTCGCCGCGTCTTCCGCCCCGCCGCCGGTGCGCAGCCGCAAACAGCTCGAATCCATCACCCAGGACAAACGCACGCTCCGCGAACACTACCGCGAGAAGAAGCTGCAATACGCCGACGCGTTCCCCGAGTTTTACGACGCGGACCTGCGCAAGATTTTTTCCGACGACCGACGGTTTGCGCACCGCCCCACCGCCGCGAGCTTCTTGCGCAAAGTCCGCCCCGAGCTGCGCGACAACGTCGCCCGCTGGACCGGCACCCACGCCTACACCATCGACCAGGTCCTCCGCGACATGATCGACCGCTGCAAAGAGTTAGGCTTACGCCTCGCCGTTGCCGAGACCAAAGCCAAAAGCGAGGCGACGATGATGGTCACCGTCCAAACCATGAACTACATGCTGTCGGGTCATCACCCGGTGGCGTTGTAAATAGAACAGCCCTTCACACAGATTCCGCAGATGACGCAGATCAGAACCAATTCAAAGTTTTAATCTACAAACCCGTCGACATCTGTTTCAAAATAGGAGCGATATTTTCTCAATCGGTGTAATCTGCGAAATCTGCGTAAAAGGCTGTGAGCCTTTATGAAAAAGAAACTCCGCATCCTGATGCTCTGCCACGAGAGCCTGATCCCGCCCGATTCGATCGAGGGGCTCAGCGACGCGGAGATTGCGCCCTTTAAAACCGAATTCGATGTAACCGCCACGCTGCGCGAGATGGGCCACACCGTTTGGCCCATCGGCATCGGCTCGGACCTCGGCGTCATCAAGTCGGCCGTGGACAACCTCCAGCCCGACCTCGCGTTTAACCTGCTCGAAGAGTTCGCCGGCGTCGGCGTGTACGACGCCCACGTCGCGTCGTACCTCGAGATGATCCGGCTGCCCTACACCGGCTGCAACCCTCGCGGCCTAATGCTCGCGCACAACAAAGCCGTGTCGAAAATGATCTGCCGGTACCACCGCATCCCCGTGCCGGCGTTTCACGTCTTCCCGCTCGGCCGACCCACCACCAAACTACGCCGGCCCAAACGCCTGGAATTCCCGCTCATCGTCAAATCCCTGACCGAGGAAGGCAGCGTCGGCATCTCGCAGGCGTCCGTCGTCCACGACGACGAAAAGCTCGCCGAGCGCGTCCGCTTTATCCACCGCCAGCTGCGAACCGATGCGCTGGTCGAGCGTTACGTCGACGGCCGCGAAGTCTACGTCGGCGTGCTCGGCAACGACCGGCTGCAAACCCTGCCGCCCTGGGAAGTCCACTTCAAAGACCTGCGCGAAGGCGCCCCCAAGATCGCGACGAGTAAAGTCAAGTGGGACGAGGACTACCAGAAGAAGATCGGCCTCACCACCGAACACGCCGAGGACCTGCCCGGCAACCTCGCCGTCGATCTGCCCAAACTCGCCAAGCGCGTCTACCGTGCGCTGCAACTTTCGGGCTACGCCCGCCTCGACTTTCGTCTGACCGACGCCGGCCGGGCCTACCTGCTCGAAGCCAACCCCAACCCGCAACTCATGTACGGCGAAGACTTCGCGGAGTCGGCCGAGTTCATGGGCGTGAAGTACGAAGCGCTGCTGCAAAAAATCCTGAATCTCGGGATGCGGTATCGGTTGGTCGGCCAAGCATAAAAAATTTTAGATTTGGTTTTGTGTATTCGAATCGCCTGCGCGGCGGGCGGCAGGGGCTTCGCCCCTTGCATCCCCAAAGGCAAACCGAGCCTATACACACGGGAGAGACATCGCTTCCGAGCGGGGGTGTCGGG
>JBCCST010000056.1:0-22410 GCA_039199695.1 Planctomycetota bacterium
ATCATGTGCGCCAGCATGGTCATCGGCACCCCTTCCTCCAGCGCGGCGGGCGTGAAGGGGTTGGTGGGGTTGGTCGAGGACGGGATCACGTTGGCTTCGCCGCAGACCTTGATGATGTCCGGGGCGTGGCCGCCGCCGGCGCCCTCGGTGTGGTAGGTGTGGATGGTGCGTCCCTTGAACGCAGCGATCGAGGCTTCGACGAAGCCCGACTCGTTGAGCGTGTCGGTGTGGATGCACACTTGGACATCCATGTCGTCGGCCACGCCGAGGCAGCAGTCGATCGCGGCGGGTGTCGTGCCCCAGTCTTCGTGCAGCTTCATCCCGATCGCCCCGGCGGCGATCTGCTCGGGCAGGCCCTGGGGCAGGGCGGTGTTGCCCTTGCCCAGGAAGCCGAAGTTCAACGGGATCTGATCGGTGGCCCGCAGCATCATCTCGATGTTGGCGGCGCCGGGGGTGCAGGTGGTGGCGCAGGTGCCCGTGGCCGGGCCGGTGCCGCCGCCGACGAGCGTGGTGAGCCCCGAAGCGATCGCTTCGTCGGCGATCTGCGGGCAGATGAAGTGGACGTGGGTGTCCAAACCCCCGGCGGTCAACACATGGCCTTCGCCGGCGATGGCTTCGGTGGTGACGCCCACGACCATGCCGGGCGTGACGTTTGGCATCACGTCGGGGTTCCCTGCCTTACCGATGCCGGCGATCATGCCGGCTTTGATGCCGACGTCGGCTTTGTAGATGCCGGTGTAGTCGACGATCAGCGCATTCGTAATGACGTAGTCGAGTGCTTGATCCGGGTCACCACCGGCGCGTTGGCCCATGCCTTCGCGGAGGACCTTGCCGCCGCCGAACTTGCACTCGTCGCCGTAGGACGTGAGGTCTTTCTCGACGCGGAGCTGGAGCGAGGTGTCGCCGAGCCGCAAGAGGTCGCCCGTGGTCGGGCCGAACATCTGGGCGTAGGCGTCGCGGGGCATGGGGTGGGGCATGTTGGTCGGTCCTTGAAAGACTTTTTCACCACGGAGGACACGGAGGGCATGGAGTCAAGGCCAATCCCTTATATCCAAATCTCAGCGTCGAGCGACACACCGCAAATCCGTATCACGTTCATCAACTGATTTCTCCGTGTTCTCCTGGCCTCCGTGGTTAAACGGATCGGCGTCGATTAGCGGCTCAGCCAACGACGCACGACGGGAGCGACCAGCACCGCCGCGGCCACAACGCCCGCAGCGATCCAGAGCCAGTGGTGGAGTTCGCCGCCGAGGAAGTAGGTGTGGTCGTGGCCTTCGTGGGCGAGGGTGGTGAGGGTGTGTAACATCTGAAACTTCCTTGGGGTTGATGAATAACAAAAATAATCAAGACGGAGCGTGGCCGAAGTGGCCGTCGGCGACGCGGTTCATCGCCGCGGCGCGGTTCGTGTCGTTGACTTCACCGTCGGCGAGTTGGTTGCCGCCGCGGATGATCTGGTCGCCGGCGATTTCGACGAGCGTCACCGTTTTGGTTTCGCCCGGCTCGAAACGCACGGCCGTGCCCGCGGGGATGTCGAGGCGTTTGCCGTAGGCCGCGTCTCGGTCAAACGTCAGCGCGGCGTTGGTCTCGATGAAGTGGTAGTGACTGCCGACCTGCACCGGGCGGTCGCCGGTGTTGGTGACGTCGACGGTGGCGGTGGGGCGGCCCGCATTGAGTTCGACGTGGCCGTCCATCGGCGTGACTTCGCCGGGCGTGGTTTCCTCCGCCGCGGCGGGTTCGCCGAACACCGCGAGGTCGGGCACGGGCAGGAAGCTGCCGTAGAGCGCGAGTTCGAGGTCGCCGTCCTCGGCGGCGATGGGGTGGTGGACGGTGACGAGTTTGCTGCCGTCGGGGAAGGTCGCTTCGACCTGCACGTCGTGCAGCATCGACGCGATGCCCGGCATGACCTGACGTCGGCCGAGCATCTGCCGGCCCAGGTCCATGCACTCGGCCACACGTTTGCCGTCGCGGATCAACTCCATCACGACCGTGGCGATCAGCGCGACCGCTTCGGGTTGGTTGAGCTTGCAACCGCGGGCCAAGCGCTTCTGGGCAACGAAGCCCGCGTTGTGCAGCGTCAGTTTTTCGATCTCGCGTGGCGTCAGGTGCATCGCACACTCCCAAGGCGGTTCGCGTCACGCCCGGCCGAGGCGCGATCGATCCGACAACAAAGATTCGTGAATCGTTGGCGAGCCCCGCGCCCCAACTTCAAAGGGCTCTCGCGACCAACATCTGCGGCCAACTTACGAGGCCTATTTCCGGGGGCAACTTCCGGGGGCCGGGGGCTACCACTTGCGGTCCCACCGGCAACCGCCCAGCCACGGATGCGTGAAGTATAACCGTTGCCGCAGCAGGTCCGTCACGGTTTGCACGTCGCGCCCCGCCAACCGCAGCACGCCGCCCCACGCCGTCGGGCTGAAGCCAAGTGCTACGCCCGCTTCGTCGCGGATCGGTTGGGCTTGCGTCCACCGTTGCAACTCGTCGGCCGCCTTGCGCATCGCCGGGCCGACGAGGAACACGTTGGCCAACACGTCGTAGCCGCCGACGCTGAGCGGACCGGTCGCCGCGAGCGTGTCGGCCGTCAAGCGCGTTTGATCGAACACGATCTCCCGGCCGTCGATCGACACGGCGTTAAGGCTGCGATACTCGGCAAAATCCCAACGCTCGCCGCTCGCGCTGCGCCCCGCGGTGAACCAATCCAACAGCAACAGCGACGACGTGGCGCTGAGTGTAAACCGCTGCGTCTGCCGATAGATCGCGTCGGCGAAACACGTGAGCGGATCGGGCAGGACGAACAACTTGGCGTGGTCGGCGACCGTCGCGGTGAGGTCTTGCTTCGCCCCGAGGCCGTCTTGTTGATGAAAGATTTTGGTGGACGCCTGGGTGGTGAGCACCGCGGTGGTGTGCGGGCCCGCGTCGAGTTCAAGGTTGATGTGGTCGCCCGCCACGAGGCCGCCGCCGAACGTGTTGGCGTAGGCCCAGGCCGCGTCGCCTTGCCGTTGGGGGGTCAGGAGTTTGAGCGGCGCGTTCGCCCGGCAACGCGTGGTGGCGGTTTGCCCGGCGACATGTGCGAAAGCAAGCTGCCCGAGGCCGGGCGATCGGCCGTCGTCGTCAGGTCTCGCTTCGGGCGAATCAACTGGACTCGCGGGTGATGAACTCGTGGCGGGGGAGGCGGTCAAGCCCTCAACTTAGAAACTTCGGCCGCGGATGACCAGCGGAAATCCGGGCGGGGGTGGGGTGAAGCATCCGATCTCGGGTATAACGCCAAGGATGCAGGACCTGGATTGGATCACCTGGCAACTGGCCGACTCGGCGTTCCCCGCGGGCGGGTTTGCCCACTCGGCCGGGGTCGAAGCCGCGATGCAGGCCGGGGTGATCCACGACTTGGCCACGCTCGAATCCGCGATGCGGGCGTTGATCGCCCAGGCCGCGGCGAGCGCGTTGCCCGCGCTGACGACGGTGGTGGCCGAGCCCGAGCGATTCGCTGAGGTCGAGCAACGACTCGAAGCCACGCTGACGAATCACGTGGCGCACCGCGCCAGCGTCGCGCAGGGCCAAGCGTTGTTGTCCGCGGCGCCGCGCGTGTTTGCTCAGTCGACCCTGGCCGATTGGGCCCAGGCTTGCCGGGCGGATCGCAAGCCCGGCCACTTCGCGTCGGTGTTTGGTTTCGTGGCGAGCGAGTTGGGGATGGACGTCGACCGCGCTTCGGAGTTGTTCGTGTTCATGTCGCTGCGCTCGGCGTTGTCCGCGGCGGTCCGGCTCGGCGCGATCGGGCCGCTCGCCGCCCAGTCGATGTTGCAAACCCTCACGCCCGAAGCCCGCGCGGCGGTGTCGGCCGCGGTGTCGGCCGCGGCGTCGATGACGCTGGACGATCTGCACCAGGCCGCGCCGTTGCTCGACGTGTTGCAGGCCGGGCAAGATTGCTTGTATTCTCGGTTGTTTCAGAGCTAAGCCCGCCTGCGCTGGCCCCGATGGGAAGTTTGAATCATGCACATGCACGCCGACCACACGCACGAACCGATGGACCACCCCGGCCGGTTCGACGAGCGCGACCCCGCCGACCTTGACCGTGACTTCTCCCAGCGCGCTTTCACCGTCGGCATCGGCGGGCCGGTCGGCTCGGGCAAGACCGCGTTGGTCTGGCGACTCTGCGAAGCGTTGCGTGACCGCACCAACATGGCTGTGGTCACCAACGACATCTTCACCCGCGAAGACACGGAGTTTCTGGTGCGGCAGGGCGCGCTGCCCCCCGAACGCATCCGCGCCGTCGAGACCGGCGGCTGCCCGCACGCCGCGATTCGCGAAGACGTCACGCCCAACCTCGTCGCCCTCGAACAGCTGAGTGCCGAGCACGAGCCCGAGCTCTTGCTGTGTGAATCGGGCGGCGACAACCTCGCGGCGCACTTCAGCCGCGAGTTGGCGGACTTCACGATCTACGTCATCGATGTCGCCGGCGGCGACAAGGTGCCGCGCAAGGGCGGCCCGGGTATCACGCAATCGGACCTGCTGGTCATCAACAAAATCGACCTGGCCGAGGCGGTCGGGGCCGACCTCGACGTGATGCGCCGCGACGCGGTGAAGATGCGCGGCGACGGGCCGTTGGTGATGGGCAGCGTCAAACACCTCGACGGCCTCGACGCGATCATCGAACACATCCTCGCGGCGCGGAAGGCGGCGTTAGGGGGTTGAAGGATTCTGGTTACCGAGCGACGTGGCGTTACGAAATAGCTCGCCTTTCCACAAGTCTTGTAAGAAGTAGGCGGTTTCACCCGATGCGAGAGGCGTTCGGACCAACGGCTCCTACCGCAACGCGAAATCGATCTGGACCGGCTGGCCCGTAGCGATACTCTGGGCCTCGGCCTCGACGAGGCGCAGCGAACGCGCCGCGTCTTCAAGGGTGACCACCGTCGGCGCTTCACCGCGGGCGATGCAGTCCAAGAAGTAGGCCAACTCGTGGTCGTAGCCCATCCCGTCGGGGAGTTCGACGGGCGTCTTGTTTCCGTCGGGGCCAACGAGTTGCAGCGGCTGATCTTCGCCGAGGTCGAACACGGCGGTGGCCTCTTCGAAGTTCACGGTGTACTGCATCTCAAACCCGAAGCCCTCAGCCATCGCCCAGCTGCCCTCGGCCGAGACGGTTGGCCCGTCGTCGCCAAAAAGATACTGCGTGACAACGTGATCGATCTCGCCGGACTGTCCGGTGTGGCCCTGGCTGAAGACCGCGCGGGGCGGGCCGAAGGCGTGTTGGACGAAGTCGGTGTCGTGGACGTGGAGGTCGAGGAGCGCGCCGCCGCAGGCCTCGCCGTTGCGATAAAACGGCCCGCCGGGGTGCGAGGTGACCCGGCGGAAGTTGGCCGAGCGCGTCTTGCCGTAGGTTTGCTGGTCGATGGTGTGTTTGAGCCAGTCCCAGCCGGGCCAGAACCGCATGCACATCGCGCACATCGCCAAGCCCTCGGCCGATCTCGCCGCGGCAACCAAGCGATCGGCGTCCTCCGCCGTCCGCGCGATCGGCTTTTCGACCAGCACATGTTTGCCCGCTTCGAGGGCCCGGATCGCACAGTCCATGTGGGCCGGGGTGGGCAGGCAGATGTCCACCAACTCGACCTCGGGGTCGGCGATCAACGCGTCGGCGTCGGCGTATTGCTTGACGGTCGAAAAATCAAAACCGCCTTGGGCTTGGCCTTCAATATTTCCCGCAGCGGCGGTCTTGCCGGTACGACGGTCTTCGTTGCGGTCGGCCACCGCGATCACGTCGGCACGGTCGAGCTTGCGGTAAGCGTCCAAATGGGTCGCGCCCATCATGCCGAGCCCGATGACACCAATCTTGGTCATAGCCAATCCTCGCGAATGAATCACGTCGCGAGGGGACCATCGCGAGGGGCAGAGTTTACCGGCCTGAGCGCCCGGTCACCAGCGTCACGGCCGAGGTAGAAGACCGTGGGACACGAATGCCTTATCCAAAGGTTTCTGAAGTGTCGTTATGTTTGACATCAAGTCCGACGCCACCCCGAAAATTGTGGATCGAGTTTGGGGAACCGGGTTCCAGTGAGCTCGACCCGCCGATTCAACGAGCCATACTTCGGAGGACCGCAGGCGCTTAGCATTACGCCGAACTCAGTTAACAAGACTCAGTCCTATAGCACATACATGCCACGCTTGCGGATCGAACCGGGCGTGGTGCCGTAAGAGGCCCGGACCGCTCGGCTGAGATGACTCGCGTTGGCAAAGCCCGTGGTCTCGGCGATCTGTTCGAGCGTGTCGTCGGTGGTTTGCAACAGCCTGACCGCGGAAGCGACGCGTAGGTCCGCGAGGTAACGGCCGGGGCTGCGTCCTTCGCTGCGACGAAACACGCGGGAAAAGTGGTAGCGTGACATGCCCGCGGCCTCGGCCAGGTCTTCCACGCCGATCGGTTGGCGGTGCCGTTGCTGGGCGTACCTCACCGCGCGGGCGATGGCCGCCGACCGCGGGGTGTCCCCCGGCTCCGGCTCGCCGGCGGCCGACTCCTGCAACACCGCCATGGCCAGTTGATACGCCACGGCCGAGTTGACGTACGGATCGTTGATCTGCCGGTTGATCGCCTGCCGACACGTCTCGACCAGCAATTCAACCAGATGTGACTCGGCGGACAACCGCCAGACCGGGCCGCGACGCTCGGCCGCGTCTCGCCAGATCCGCATGGCTTCGCCGCCATGGATGCACGCGTAAAGAAAACGCCAGTGGCGGTTGGCCGGCCGCCAGTAGCGGTGGTCGTCCGGAAAGCTCAGCACCATGGCGTCCCCGGGCCGCAGGATGTGGGTGTGATCGTCAAAATCAAGGCGGCCGGTGCCGCCGAGCGTGAGCTGAATCAGGCCGAACTCCGCCTCGCCGCGTCGCCGGCCGTCCCAGTCGTACGCGTCGCTCGGCCGACGGTCTTCATGGCCCGCCGCAAACAGCATCGCCCGCAGGCGGACCGCGGCGCGCGGCGACGCGACCGAAACACTTTCCAGAGGGGGAAGCCCGGGCAGGTCCATATTGAGCACAAATATACAAAATTTAGCACCCGGCGCGAAGACCCGCAGGTTAGTTTTATAAATCGAAGAAGTGACTTCACACGCCGGCCTCGGCCGGAGGCTGTACCCGAAGGATTCAAGCCATGCCCATTCGTGTCGCATTCATCGGTGCCGGTTCGGTTGGTTTTTGTCGCCGGCTCGCTCAAGACTTGCTCCTGGTGCCCGAGCTCCAGGACACCGTGTTTAGCCTGCACGACATCAACCGCAAAAACTTGAGCATGGTTGCGCAGCTGCTGAAGAAAGACATCAAGGCCAACAAGTTGCCGGCCAAGGTCGTCACTTCGGTCAATCGTAAGAAAGCGCTCGAAGGGGCCGACTACGTCATCAACTGCACCCGCATCGGCAGGCTCGAAGCGTTTGCCACGGACATCGACATCCCCTTGAAGTACGGCATCGACCAGTGCGTGGGCGATACGCTCTGTGCCGGCGGGATCATGTACGGCCAACGCAACATTGCCCAGATGCTCGCGTTCTCGGCCGACGCTCAGGAAGTCGGCAACACCACGCGTCCCGGCGGCATGCTGTTTCTGAACTACGCCAACCCGATGGCGATGAACACCTGGGCGGCGCTCGACGCTTACGACGCGGGCACGGGCATCAACACGATCGGGCTGTGTCACGGCGTCGAGCACGGCTGGATGCAGATCGACAACGCGCTGGCCCGCGTCGCTGGCGAAGAGGAATACGGCCACGGCGAGTTTCGCCAGCGCCGCGACCGCACCCAGATCGTCTGTGCCGGGATCAACCACCAGACCTGGTACACCGAAATCCGCTTCCGTGGCCGAGAAATCGGCTCCGAAGAGTTGCTCGACGCTTTCGAGCAACACCCGGAATACGCCGCGAGCGAGAAGGTGCGTATCGATGTTTTACGCCGCTTCGGCGTCTACTCGACCGAGTCCAACGGCCACCTCTCGGAGTACCTTCCCTGGTACCGAAAACGCCCGAAGGAAATCAAGCGATGGATCAGCACCGACTCGTGGATCAACGGCGAGACGGCGGGATACCTCCGCGTGTGCACCGAAAGCCGCAACTGGTTTGAGACCGATTTTCCGAAGTGGTTGGACGAGTCCGGCCAGCCGATGGACACGTGGAAACGATCGACCGAGCACGGGTCTTGGATCATCGAGGCTCTGGAAACCAATCGGCCCTACCGCGGCCACTTCAACGTCCGCAACCGCGGCGTCATCGCCAACCTTCCGGCGGATTGCGTGGTTGAAGCGCCGGGCTATGTGGACCGTAGCGGCATCCACATGATGTCGGGTATCGAACTGCCCCAGGCTTGTGCGGCGACCTGCCGAGCCTCGATCGATGTGCAGCGGATGAGCAAAGACGCCGCGGTGGCGGGCGATGTGACGCTGCTCAAGCAAGCGATGCTGCACGACCCCTTGACCGGCGCGGTTTGTAACCCCGAAGAGGTCTGGCAGATGACCGACGAGATGCTCGTGGCCCAGCGTCAATGGTTGCCCAATTACCGCAAAGCCGACCTCGACGCCGCGGCCAAGCGGATGAAGAGCCCCGCGGTCAAGACGCCAGCGGGGGCCAAGAACGGTGCCGGGTCGACCCGACAGAAAGTGAAAACCATCGCACAAATCCGCAAAGCGGGCGAAAGCGTGATGTCGGCCGACAAGGGCCAGAACCGCGGAAAGAAGAAAAAGCGGAGCAGATCCAAAGCGAGCGCGTAGCGCTTTTTGGTGTGTCCCGCGATAGCGCGGTGTTTCGTATCGATTGCATTTCCCGAGTCCACCTATGCCACCTTTGCCTCAAACCGCGTACTCGATCGGAGTTGATTTCGGCACGAATTCGGCTCGCGCGTTGATTGTGGATGTCGCCGATGGCCGTGAGGTCGCGGCCCACGTGGTGGACTACCCCAGCGGCGAGCGGGGCATTCTCTTGGACCCGATCGAGCCGGACCTTGCCCGACAGCATCCTGGCGATTATGTCCTGGGCTTTGAGCAAAGCATCCGTGGGGCCGTCGAGACGGCGTTGGGTGTTGACGGGTTTGCGGTTGACCGGGTCGTGGGCATCGGCATCGATACCACCGGCTCGACGCCGATCCCGGTGGATCGCGACGGCACGCCCTTGGCGCTCAAAGATGAGTTTCGTGGTCACCCCGAGGCGCAGGCGTGGCTCTGGAAGGATCACACCGCTCACGCCGAGGCTGCGGAGATCACCGCGCTGGCGGTTGAACGCAACGAGCCTTACCTGGCCAAGTGCGGCGGGGTTTATTCTTCCGAATGGTTCTGGGCCAAGATTTTGCGGTGTTGCCGGACGTCGCCCGAGGTTTTTGACGCGGCGTATTCCTGGGTCGAGTTGGCGGACTGGGTGCCGGCGTATGCGTGTGGAACCACCGCCCCGGATCGCTTGGTGCGGGGGATTTGCGCGGCGGGGCACAAGGCGATGTTTCACCCGGACTGGGGCGGGCTGCCGAGCGAAGCGTTTCTCAACGCGTTGGACCCGGCGTTGGGCGCGTTGCGGGAGCGACTATATGACACGGCGTTTCCCTCGAGCGAAAGGGCGGGCGAGCTGTCGGCCGACGTGGCCGAGCGCTGCGGTCTTCGGGCGGGGATTCCCGTGGCCGTCGGGGCGTTCGATGCGCACCACGGCGCGGTCGGCGCGGGGGTTGGCCCCGGCACGCTGGTGAAGATCATGGGGACCAGCACCTGTGACATCACCACGAGCCGGGTGGATGATTCTTCGGCGCTGCCCGATATCCCGGGGCTGTGCGGGATCGTGCCGGGCTCGGTGGTGCCCGACGAATACGGGCTCGAAGCGGGGCAGTCGGCCGTCGGCGATCTGTTTAACTGGGTGGCGCGTCACCTGACTCCCGGGTCTTACGCGCAAGACGGCGAATCGTTGACGGCGCTGACCGCGGAGGCCGAGCGGCTGCGGCCCGGGGCCACGGGCTTGTTGGCGTTGGATTGGAACAACGGCAACCGCACGGTGCTGGTGAACCCTCGGCTGTCGGGGCTGCTCCTCGGGCAGACCCTGCACACCACCGCGGCGGAGGTCTTTCGGGCCGTCGTCGAAGCGACGGCGTTCGGGGCGCTCAGGATCATCAATCGTTTAGAAGCGTACGGCGTCAAGATCGAGCGGGTGATCAACTGCGGCGGCATCGCCGAGAAATCCCCGTTCGTGATGCAGGTGTACGCCGACGTGTTGAACCGGCCGATGTTGGTCAGTAGGTCGAGCCAGACGTGTGCCTTGGGCGCGGCCATGTTCGGCTCGATTGTCGGCGGGATACACGGCACGACCGCCGGGGCCCAGGACGCGATGACCGCGGTTAAGGCGGAGGTCTGGCGGCCCCGCCCCGAATCGGTCGCGGTCTACGCCGAGTTGTTCGAACTCTATTCCAAACTCCACGATGCGTTCGGCGGCGTGACGGGATCGGCCGCGTTGGCCGACGTGATGCCGCGGCTCATGGCCATCCGCGATCGCCAACGCGGCAACGTTGACTCCGCCCGGGGAGGTGACGTGTGAGACTTGAAGCCTTACGCCAAGCGGTCTGCGACGCCAACCGACGACTCGTGAACGAACGGCTGGTGTCGCTGACCTGGGGGAACCTCAGCGGGATTGATCGGGCCGCGGGGCTGGTGGCGATCAAGCCCAGCGGGGTCGCGTACGACCAGCTCACACCCGCCGACATTGTGCTGGTTGATCTTGAGGGTAATGTTATTGAGGACGGCCTTCGTCCGAGCAGCGACACGCCGACGCACGTCCGGCTCTATCGTGCGTTCGATCACATCGATGGCATCACACATACACACAGTCCTAAAGCGACCGCTTTCGCGCAGGCCCGCCGAGCGATTCCTTGTTTGGGTACGACGCATGCTGACCATTTTGCTACGGCGGTGCCGGTCACGCGTCCGCTGACCGCGGATGAGGTGGATGAGGCCTACGAAGCCAACACCGGCCGGGTCATCGTCGAGCGTTTTGAAGGTGACGCGTCGCTTGACGCCCAAACCACGCCGGGCGTGCTCGTTGCGGGACACGCTCCGTTTGCCTGGGGTCGCGACCCGTCCGACTCGGTCGACAACGCCGCGGCGTTGGAGGCTTGCGCGGCGATGGCACTCGACACCTTTGGGCTTTGCGGCGGGCCTGCGGAAGTTGCTGAGCTGGAGCCCTATGTGCTCGACAAACACCACCGACGCAAGCACGGGCCGGCGGCGTATTACGGTCAAGGTTCAGGTTAAATCGCGTTTCGCTTAAACGCGCTAAACCTCGAGTGATAGCCCGCTCGTAGGCTTGGAGATTTATTCATGATCGATCTCTCTCAATACGAAGTCTGGTTTGTCACCGGCTCACAAGACCTTTACGGCCCCGAGACCCTGAAGCAGGTGGCGGACCACGTCGAAGTTATGGCTTCGGCGCTCGACGCGGCGGATTTGCCCGCGGTGCGGGTGGTGAACAAACCCGTGCTCAAATCGCCCGACGAGGTGGCGCGGCTTTGCGACGAGGCCAACGCCGCCGATGCTTGCGTCGGGCTGGTGTCGTGGATGCATACCTTCTCGCCCGCCAAGATGTGGATTGCCGGCCTCGAACGGCTGCGGAAGCCGTGGTGCCATCTTCACACGCAGTTTGGTCGTGACTTGCCCTACGCCACGATCGACATGGACTTTATGAATCTGCACCAGTCGGCCCACGGCGGGCGCGAGTTTGGCTATCTCGGCACCCGCCTCCGCTTGGACCGCAAGGTCGTGGTGGGCCACTGGGAAGACGCGGGCGTTCGTGATCAACTCGACGCCTGGGCCCGGGCGGCGTTGGCGTTGACGGACCAACGCCGGCTCAAGGTCGCCCGCCTCGGCGACAACATGCGGCAAGTCGCGGTCACCGAAGGCGACAAGGTCGAGGCCCAGCGGGTGTTCGGCTACGAGGTGCACGGCTACGGGCTCGGCGACCTGATTGAACACCTCAACGAAGTCAGCGAGACGGCCATCGATGAACGGTGTGATGAGTACGCTCAGGCATACACGATGCAAAGCGATTTGAAGAAGGGCGGGGATCGGCACGCGTCGATCCGCGAGGCGGCGCGGATTGAGTTGGCGCTGCGGCAATTCCTTGACGAGGTCGGCGCCTACGCCTTTACCGACACGTTTGAGAATCTTCACGGCCTAAAGCAACTCCCGGGGATCGCTTGCCAGCGGCTCATGGCGGATGGTTTCGGTTTCGGGGCCGAGGGGGATTGGAAAACCGCCGCTCTGCTTCGCGCCATGAAAGTCATGGCCCACGGCCGGCCCGGCGGGACCAGCTTCATGGAAGACTACACCTACCACTTCGATCCCGCGGGCCCCGCGGTCTTGGGCTCGCATATGCTCGAGGTCTGCCCGAGCATCGCCGACCCCGGCACCCCAGCGTCTTTAGAAGTCCACCCGCTGGGTATCGGCGGGAAGGACGACCCCGCCCGGCTGGTGTTCAACGGCGCGACCGGCCCGGCGCTCAACGCTTCGGTCATCGACTTGGGAGACCGCTTTCGCCTGCTGCTCAACCGCGTCGAAGCGATCGAGCCCGCGGCCGAGTTGCCACGTTTGCCGGTGGCCCGCGCGATGTGGAAGCCCGCGCCCAGTCTCGCGGTGGCCGCCGCCGCCTGGATCCACGCGGGCGGGGCGCACCATACGGGATATAGCCTCGCTTTGGATACCGAGCCGCTCGAAGACTTTGCCGAGATGGTCGGCATCGAATGCTTGGTCATCGACGACGAAACCTCGCTGCGTTCATTCAAAAACGAATTGCGGCAGTCCGCACCGTATTGGCGGCTGCGGGGCGGAGTCTAAATTTCGATTGAACCAAAACGATGCGCATGGTGACTACCACCAAGCCAAGTCGTTCGTGATCGTCGAGCGAAACACCGTTAACCGCGTATCACTCGGTCACAAATTTCCAAACGCCGTAGCAACCCGTGGTGACCCAGAGGTCGCCGGTGTGGGGATCGACCCGGACGCACTGCGGCTCACGGCCGCCGTCGAGACGTTGGCCGTCCAACGGTTCGGTGAGGTTGAGATTGGTCCAGGTGACGCCGCCGTCCTCGGACCGCAGCACGCCGACGTCGGCCGCGTGGAGGTCGATTCGTTGGCCGACGTAGATCCGTTGGGGGTTTTGCGGATCGACGCTGACCGTGGCGACGCGGTGCAGGCCCGTGCCGGTCTTGGGCGTGGAGACCAACAGCAGTGGGCTGCCGATCACCGCCGACGCGTCCATCGACGTCGAGATGCGCCACAGCCGGTTCTGCGACGCGAGGTAGACGCTGCGCCCGTCGGCGGTCACCGACAGGTCGTCGATCGTGCCGGGCACCGTACAGAGCACCGACCACGTCAGCCCGTGGTCGTCGCTGACCACCACGTCTGCTTCTTGCGCGCGGGCCTGGGCGCCGTACAGCCGGCCGTCGGCGTCCGCGGCGAAGACGCCCGAGCAACCTTCGAGGTCGGTCCACGTTTGGCCCAGGTCGTCGGTGCGGTAGTGGCTCACAAACGCAATGTTCGGATCGAGCGGATGCACCAGCCCCGTGTCGTAGCCGTAGTTCGGGTGGCTGCGATCGGTGACCCAGTAGTGGTCGGCCACCTCGGTCCACGTCGCGCCGCCGTCGCGGCTCACCTTCAGCCGACGCGGCACGGACCAGCCGCCGTCGGAAAGCCCGGCCGCCAACACGTCGGGCGAAAGCGCTAAGCCGCTGTAGGCGAACCCGCCCCAGCCGAAGCCGCTGACGTTGGTGTAGGACCAGGTGTGGCCGTGGTCGCGGGTCACGCCGCCGTTGTAGTCCTGGCTGGAGAGAAACAGCAGCCCCGGGTGGTGCGGGTTGAGGTTGAAGGTGCCGCCGACGAAGATCGCGTTTTGGCCGTTGCCCGCCCAGTGGTACGTCTGGCCGCCGTCGGTGCTCGCCGTGGGCCAATCGCCGCCGAACGACCAGACGCGGTCGGGGTCGGTGGGGTGCCAGGCGTAGATGCCGTCGCGTTCGTTCTGCGGCATGAACGCATGCGTGGGTTCAACGCTCGCCGTGGCCCACGTCCGGCCGCCGTCATGCGAGATATGCCGGTGGAACCGCCAGTCATCCGCGTGGCTGGACATCGCCATCCGATCGGGGTCGGCGGGGCTGATCTGCAGGTCCTGAAAACGCACGTTCTGTCGCGGCGTGGCTTCTCGTTGGCCGTCGGTACCCACCAGCGGCTCGTCGAGGCCCACGGTCTCCACGGCGGCCCAGGTCTGGCCGGCGTCCGATGAATACATCAGGCCGTCGACCAAGGTGACCCACACCTCATCGGGGCGATGCGGCACGACCGCGATGCTGGTGACGGGTATGGCCAGCGTCTGACGAAACGATTCGCCCCGGTCATCGCTGATAAACACCCCGCGTTCGTTGGCCGCGAAGACCCGGCCGCTCTCGGCGTGCACCGCCAACGCGCTGTGTCCCGCCGCGTCCGAAGCCGCTGGGTTCAGCCGGGCCCACGTCGCCCCGCCGTCGTCCGAGCGGTACAACCCCGGGTTGATGTCCATGTCGCCCCAGTTGTCGGGCTTGGCCCGGTCGTCGGTCCGCGACCAATAGGCCACGCGCGTCATCCCCGCCGCGTCGTCCCGCGTCGTCGGGTCAAACGCCAGCTTGACCCGGCGGTCGGCAAACCCCGAGTACGACGCCAGCTGCACCGGCCGCCAGGACGCCGCGCGGTCTTCGGATAGATAAACCCCGTTGAACTTCGAGCCCATCGAGTTCATCCCCGACATCAATATGCGGTGGGGGAAGTGCGGATCGATCGCCGCGTCGGTGGCGCCGCGCGGCGTAAAGCCCACGTTGCAAGGCTCCCACGTCTTTGACCCGTCCAGGCTGCGCCACACCCCGCCGACGTCCGACAAGAACAACAGAAAATCGCCGTCGACCTGATCGACTTCGATCGACTGGGGCCACTGGCACCCCTCGCCGCCGAGGGTCACGCCCGCCGCCCGCGCCTCGGCCGTCACCATCGCGACCGGCTGCCAATGCCCCGTAGCCGGTTCTTCAGCCGAAGCCTCATCCGTCGCGTTCGCCGGGACTGCGGGCCAAAGCCCTACGCTCAACATCGTCGCGGCAACGCCCAGCAAGCCCCGCCGTCGCAACGGATCGCGCTCGCCTTCATACTCCAGACCAATCATCACGGACGCTCCGTTGAGTCAAAAATCAGACAAGCGGGCAACGGTTTACCGACGCTCAACCCGTGAGTGTCGGACCTGCAACTCGCCGAACGCGAGGCCCGCCACGTGGCCATCGCCGAACAGGCTGTTGAGGCGATCGTCGCTGCCGTGCCGGAAACGAACGTGCCCGAAGCCTCCTGCGTCGTCGACGTTCGGGCCGTTGTTGATCACGTCGTCGAGGTTGGCCCAGCTCTCACGGACCAGGCCCTGCCAGAAAAAGCGGTTGTCATCGAGCGAGGTCGCGAGCGGCTGGGTGCCGCCATCGCCTTCCGACTGCGCCCCGTCCATCACCATCATCAGTTCGGTGGGGCGGATCAGCCGATCGAGGGTGTACTGCTGATAGTTCATCCCGGGCCGAGCGGGATCGGCTTCGTTGATGTTGGGGAACAGCCGGGGGTGGGCGCTGTAATGGTTGGGGTTATCGCCGGGCTTATTGAACGACGTCGCCGTGGGGCACTGAAGCACAAGCTGCCGTTGCTGGGCCGCCGACGCGCCGGTCGAGCTGCCGCCCATGTACTGATCGGGCAACGCAAAGGTCCAGTCGTAGTAGCCCGCGGGGTCCGAGGCGTAACGTTCGACCCCCACCGGCAAACCGTCGAAGTCGGATTCGTACGCAAAAGCCGCGACGCCGATCTGCTTGAGGTTGGAACTGCACGCCATATCCCGCGCGGCGGATCGGGCCGCAGCGAGGGCGGGGAGAAGCAAGCCAATCAGCAGCGCGATGATCGAGATCACCACGAGTAGTTCAATCAACGTGAAGGCACGGGTTCGGTGGTGTCGGTGGTCGATGGTCGAAGGGGTTGCGAGGTGCATAAGAAGGCTCCAGGCAGAAGGAATCAAAGAACAGAATCGCGGCGCGTTATTCGGGCTCGGCTTCGAGCGGCGAGCCGAGGATGGTGATGTTGTCGAACGCTTCGAAACCCGTGGGGGCCAGCAGTAAGCCCACCGCCTCCAGATCGCCACTAGGCAGCGACACGGGAACGGCTTGCGTGTCCAGGCCCATCGTGGTCTGCGGCACAAAACTAAACGGCAGCCAAGCTTCGCCCCGCGGGTCCAGGTTTTTTCGCTCCGCTTTCGCGGCGAAACCCCCGTAGATTTCGTGGCCGTTGACCGGCGTCGTCGTAAACGATTGGGCCGAGGCGAACCACTGTTCGCCGATGCGTACCGTGATTCGGACCTGATCGGGCTGACTCAGCGCCAGATCGAACGCGACTTCGGTTAATTCGAACTGGTCGCGATCCACGGTGAGCTCGTCGGTGAAGTAATGCGTGAACTGATTCCAGAACGGGTCGGCGTCCTGCTCGCCGTCGGGTCCCAGGGCGTTGACGACAAAGCCGCGATCGGAGTCCGCCTCAACCCCCGCCGCCACCGCGATGGTGCCGGCCGCGGACCCCAGATTCTCGTTGACCAAGCCGTAGGTCGCGCCGTTGTCTTGCTGCGTCCAGCCCTGCGGCCCCAGGTGATAATGCCACCCGAAGTCCGCCAGGGGCAGCCCCCGCCCCGAGTCGTTGGCGAAGGTTTCGCAGTACAGCACGTCTTGCGCCCCGCCGTGGGTCGCAAAGAGCATCAGACCCATCGCCGACGCGAAAGCCGCCATTCCCTTGCGCCGTAGGCCGCGGGAAACGGGCGAGGTCGAACGGGATAGACGAGCCGGCGTGTTCATTGAGGGGTCTCGAAACGTGATTCCAAGGGGACCGCGTTAACCGGAATAAGGAGCGAGCGTGGGGCCCGCCTGCCAGGACATCGGGATCTTGGTGATCGCGGGCGGCGGCGTTCCGTCCCGCCAAGCCGCGGCCAGTTCAACCGCCTTTCGGCCGATTTCTCGCAAGGGTAAGACCGCCGCGGCGGGTTCGACGCCCAGCATGGTCTCCATGTCGGGGTGCATATCGATCACCGCCAGCGAGACGTCTTCGGGCACACTGACCCGGCCTTCGCGCATGAGGTGGCCCATGTGAATCGCCGGCAAGTAGTGGCCGCCGATGATCGCCGAGGGCTTGGCCCGTTTGATCCACTGTTCGAATTCATCGATCGACTCGGGCGAGGTGACCTTCTGATCCGACATCGAGAACCAGTGCATGAGTTGCTCGTCGTACTCCAGGCCGAGGTCCAGGAGCGTGTCTTTCCATTGCTCGTGACGCTTGAACAACCACGAACCGACCCAGCGCCGCATGGCCAAGCCGATACGGCGGTGCCCTTGCTCGGCCAGTTGTCGCACGACCATCTCCATGCCGCCGCGGTTGTCTTCGCACACCCGCGGGATGTCGAGTTCGGGGTACAGCGTGCCCCCGATGATGCACTTGAAGTCGTTTTCCGACGCCGCCCGCAAGAGCATCGCGTCGCTGGGGTCGTCTGACAGGCTGATGATGACATCGGGCCGAACCGCCGTGAGCCGGTCCAGCGATTCCGAAAGTTTGCCGTTGAGTCCGGTCAGGAGTTGAAGGTTGACGCCGTGCTCTTCCGAGACGTCGTTGATGCCTTGCACCACCTGCGGGGTCAACCAGTCGTATTGTGAGTTCTTGCGGCTGAACGCCAACAAGCCCAGCCGTAATTCGCGGAGCTGAGGCATGGCCGCCGACTTCATCTGGGCGAGACCGTCCTCGCCCCGCGTGACTTGGCCCACATAGGTCCCCATCCCCGCTTTGCGGTGCAGCCAGCCCTGTTCTTTAACCTGCTGCAGTGCACGGCGGACCGTGGAACGACTCAGCCCCGAATGCTGAATGATTTCGTCGTCGGTCAGAAACCGGTCGCCCGGCGCAAACCCGCCGTCCTGCAACATCGCGCAAACCCGCTGAGTCAACACATCGACCGCTCCTCGCGTGGGGTAGGCTCTGCCTAAAACCGCGGCGGGATCGGAGTCATGTTGCGAGGCGGTGCGGGTACTCATGTGCGTGTGTAAAAGTTACGGGTGGGAATCAGGACGGGGCGAAACGCCAGCAGGTGGCCGGGATGGATTGAAACCGATGATCAATCATGGACTTCAAAAACCAGCACGACCCTTGATATCGTATCGGCCACTTCGGGTTAGTTTTGAATTCAATTCAAAAAAAGTTCAAAGGGTTGGCCGGCACAGCCATACCGTCAGACAATCCGTGGAGCATGCCGACGTCGGCACGAGCCGAACCATCCCTCACCTTTCAAAAAACCGACGGGCCGAATGAACCGCCCGCCGGCCTCAAATTGCGCGGTTATCGCCGCCTTCTGGACACCAGCGCAAGCCCACCCGCGGCGGCCAGAACAAGCGATCCGGGCTCGGGGACCGGCACCACATCGAGCCGGAAGTTATCGACACGGAACGTCTGCTGGCCGTCGGTCGCTTCCACGCGTACACCCAGCGAAACCGTGCCGGTGGGGGCCACGCCCGACAACGAAAGGTCCGTTTGCTGGTTCGCGATGCCCGTTTGGTTGCCCAGGTCAAAAACCGATTCGGTCAACCCCGAAGCGATCAAGCTGCCCGACGAATCAAAGAAATCGATCGCGGCGAGGATGCCCGGCCCGCCGTTTTCGAGCACCGCGTCGAAGGTGAACGTGGCGGTATCACCGGGGTTAACCGCGACTCGGTCGCCGGCGGCGGTGGCCAACGAGGAGTTGCGCACCAGCAGGTTCGACCCGCTGAGGTTCCCCGAAGAGTCGGTAATAAAGAACGCGCCGTTGGTGTTGCTTCCGTAGAACGCGAAATCACCAAACAGGTCCAAGGTGGCGTCGTAACCCGTCACGCCATCGGTGACCGACGTGTCGGTGACAAAGTCCAAGTCGCCGGCCACGTCGAAGTTGGGGTTCACCAAAGCGACCGGGGCTGCAGAAGCAACACCCCCCAGAGAGGTCAAACAGACCGCAGCAATCGTAAGACAGTTCCTCACATCATTCTCCTTGTAAGCAATAGACCAGAAGCGAAACACAGAACTCGAAAGACAAAATTCAGACACAGCGGACCCCCCGCCAGCAAATTGAATAGATTCTGAATCTATTCTAAACTAAGATTCCGATTTGTCAACCCCCAAACACGGCCCATTGTTTTCATGCCGTCGTGCGCAATTCCAACGCGATCGCGGTGGTCTCTGTGCCGGGGTGCCCCATCGGCCGTACAATTCGCCGCATGTGGGGTTTTTACGGACCGCCCGGCCCGATGTCCGCCGTTCATTCGATGCGATCGGCGCTCACGCGCTCGAGCGGCGCTGCGCTTCGAATCCGACTCTCCCCGGTCAAGGAATCAGCGGAAAGGCGTCATAGCGTGAAGCGACCTCTGTCGAAAAGCCCGCGGCAACGCTCCATTTGAACCATGCAAAAACCGCCGCGGCGGGGCGCCAAGGCGGTTTAAGTGAAGCTCCCGCGGCTGGACTCGAACCAGCAACCAAGTGATTAACAGTCACCTACTCTACCGATTGAGCTACGCGGGAAACGCAGGGTAGTCACATAGATTAGCGATCTTCGCCGAAGGTTCAAGCCGCGTGACCACTCCTGTTCCATCGCCCCGTCCGCCGCCGAATCCGCGGGGGTCGGTAGGCCGACTCTAGTCTGCCGGGGCCGGGCGGCGGCGGGCCGAGATCCCGGTAAAATCAGGCGTGATCAGTCCTTGAGGATGACCACGTCTTCGGGGTCCACGACCGCCGAGAGCGTCGCCCCGGCCGATTCGACCAGGCGGGGGTTGAGTTCGAACGCCTTGAGGGTGGTTTCGCCGTTGACCGCCAGCTGGTACTGCGCCATCTCGCCGAGGTAGACCGAGTCGGCCCGGCCGGCGGTGAAGCGGTTGAGGCCGGTGAACGCGTCGCCCGCCGGGTCCACCGCGTCGGGCGACAGCGCGATCGTCTCGGGCCGGATCGAGACGGTGACGTTGCCCGCCTCCGGCAGCGTGTCGGGGTAGACGCTCGACCGCAGCGTGCCCATCGGCGTGTCGAGCACCGCGAACTCGCCGCCCGCGGGATTGGCTTCCTTACCTTTGACCTCGGCGGAGACGAAGTTGGTCTCGCCCAGGAAGTCGGCGACAAATCGATTCGCCGGCCGCTCGTACAGGCTGCGGGGCGGGCCGACCTGCATAACGTTGCCTGCATTGAGCACCGCGACCCCGTCGGCCATGGACAGCGCTTCTTTCTGGTCGTGGGTGACGTACACGCCGGTGATGCCCGACGCTTTGCAGATGTCGCGGATGCTCTGCCGCATCTCCGAACGCAGCTTCGCGTCGAGGTTCGACAACGGCTCGTCCAGCAGCAGCACCGTCGGCTTGATCACCAAGGCCCGCGCCAGCGCAACGCGTTGCTGTTGCCCGCCGGAGAGTTGATTGATCTTGCGCTCAGCCTGCACGCTCAGCTGCACCGAGGCGAGCGCTTCGTCGACGCGTTGATCCATCTCTTGTTTGGAGACTTTGCGGACCTCCAAACCAAACGCGACGTTCTGGCGGACGGTCATGTGGGGCCAGAGCGCGTAGCCCTGGAACACCATGCCGGTGTTGCGTTTGTTTGGGGGTAGGTGGGTGACGTTGTCGTCGCCGAAGCGGATCTCGCCGGACGTCGGGTCGGTGAACCCCGCGATCATCCGCAGCAGCGTCGTCTTGCCGCAGCCCGACGGGCCCAGCAGGAAGAACAATTGGCCCGCCTCGATGTCGAGGTTGATCTGGTCGACCGCGACGGTCTTGCCGAACTCTTTACGCAAACTGCGGATAATGATGGGGGTCATGACCCCGATAGGTTACGGGACATTCCCCGATCGGTCTACGGTTACGAAGCGGTGAGTCCGATCCGGGCCGCGCGACGCTACGGAAAGGGGCTCGCGTGTGCGGTCGAGCTGGCCTCGGGCTGTCGTAGCCAGCCGCGAGGTACGACTAACCCCGCGGCGCGATCATCGCCGCGAGGTGACCCACGCCCGGGCCCTCCCGGCGGTAACTGAAAAACGATGCCTCGTCGTCAAACGTGCAGCCCGGGAACACGTCGATGTCGTCCACCGACAAACCCACCGCGCGGAGTTGAGCCACCGCCACAGCCCGCGTGTCCAGATGCGGCTTCACGCCCAGATCGTCGCGGACCGCTTGGGGCGTGGCGGCCCGGAACCGCCCGGCAACCTCTTCGCCCACTTCGTAACGCTGGACCGAAACGCAAGGCCCGACCGCGGCCACCACGCCGTCGGCCGAAGCCGCTCCGGCACACCGCGTCAAAACCTCGACGGCTTTGCCGATCACGCCCACCGCCGGGTCGAGCCCGCGCCAGCCGGCGTGGACCGCCGCGACCACCCGGCCATCAGCTGAACTCAACAACACCGGCACGCAGTCGGCGGTGCGCACCACGACGACTTCGTGCGGGTCGTCGGTGACGTGGGCGTCCGCTTCGTCGAGTCGATGACTCGGCGTGTCTACGCCGCCGCCGTGCACCTGCTTGGAAAGGATCACGCGCGGCGGCTCGTCCGGCGAAAACCATGGCGCTGCGCGGATCACCTCCGCAACATCGTCCGCCGAGCGCACGTTCAACGCCCGGGTCGTAAACCCATGCTTTACGCCGCGCTCGTTCAAGCGGGACGATCGCCAAACGACTTGGGCGGACCCGAGTTGCACCTCATCGAACATGCAGTGAGTGTAGCGTTGAGGTTAAGTTTTCAAAGAGCGAACCCGCGATTCCCGCTCACCCGTTGCCGTGGCCGGCGTGGGGTGGGCGGAGGAAGACTGAAGTTGAACCACAGAGACACAGAGGCACAGAGAAAAGGCATTAAGCATCGTTGAATTGATTGATTTGTCTCAACTCTGTGCCTCTGTGTCTCTGTGGTTAAATCAGCTCTTCCGAATCACGAACCCTCGACCAACGATGACCGATTCCGACTCCGGGCCTACCGGCAAGGTGGGGGTTCCCGAATATCGCCACGCACCGATCATGTGCATCAGCCCGGTTCCCCCCCGGAAGCTTTTCCACCCCACGTCCGTGGCGTTGAACATTTCCGGGGGGGCCGCGGATATGAGCGAGCTTGGCGCCTTGCCTGTGCGACCTTCACGCTTGGAATGCCACCGCGGTCCGACAACTAGGGACGCGACGCAAGCGGGGTGCGCACGGGCGTGTCGTTTGGCAGGGGCGTGTTGCCGAAAAGCGTTGGTGCGTAAGGTGAAAATAATTTTCCGCGCAATCCGAATTTTTGTCGGGCGGGCGGGTTGAAGTGTGCGCACGAGGTTGTCGTACGCGGGTTTCGCGGGAAGTCGATGTTGAACAAAAGGGTGCGCCGCGGCGGCCCCGGGTCGGTGACCCGG
>JBCCST010000057.1:0-22037 GCA_039199695.1 Planctomycetota bacterium
GAAGAGAACCGCCCGCGCTATCTCAAACTGACCCACTACCCGGAATTACGCCGATGCGGCGCTGGGGTTGGCGGGTCGATGGGATTAAACTACGGGTCCGCGATGCCGATCCGTTTTGTTCACAACACGCGTTTAGCCCTTCGCCCTCCAAAGCGTGCCTCTTGGGGTGTGGTCCTGGTCACGGCTTTTCTGCTGACCGCTTCGCTGACGAGCGTGGGCTGCGTGGTCACCCGGCAGACGAGCAGCACTTGGGACAGTTGGCGGGAGATCGCCGACCCCGAACCCCGGGAAACCGCCGACGGCCGACGCGTCCGCGGCCAGGCCTACGCCGTCGAACTCAAGCATTTCACCGGCGTTGACCGCCTGCAACAAGCCTACGACTTCTCCAACCTCGTCCGCACCGAAGCGCAGATCGCCGACGTCTGGTTTGTCGATCAGGGACGCGAGGCGATCGTTTACACCGGCCGTTACCCGCGGCGCGACCACCCCGAAGCCAAGGCCAAGCTCACCGCCGTGCGGGCCGCGACGCTCGACGGGAAGCGTGAGTTCCGCAAAGCCAAACTCGTCACGATCGACCGGCGCCAGGCCGGCACCCGCGATGAACACGACCTCAGCCAATACTCGGGGTACCGGACGCTGCTCGTCGCCGTATTCGATGCCAACTACGACCAAGACTTCCGCCGCGCCGCCGAGGAGTTAGCCGACGAGCTGCGGGCGGAGCACGAGGTCGACGTTTACTACTACCACGGCCCCAACCAATCGCTGGTCACCGCCGGGCTCTTCACCCAGGTGGACTTCGTCCCGGTCAACGGCGTCGACAGCTACGGCCCCGCCATCCGCCAGATGCAAGACGTCTTCCCCTTCACCACCCGCAACGGCGAAGACCTCATCGGCGAAGACCTGACCACCGCCGACCAACGCGAGCCGACGGTCGTCGTGCGCGTGCCGTAGTTCGGATTTCGGATTTCGGATTTCGGGAACCGTAGCTTCGCCGCTTGCGGCTTGGCGTTCTATCACTGCCCTACCCGCGTCCGCCCGGCACCCGTTTCGTCTCGCCGCGTCGCTCCGCCGCGACTTGTCGCAACGTCGCCCACGTCCCCCACGCCAACGCCGTGTACACCGGCAACCAAACCGCCAACGTCAACCCCATCCCGATCGCATACTCCCCGTCAAACGCATCGAACCCGCCCGGCCCACCGTCGGCGTAGTTGATCCACGCCCAGTACGACCAAGGCAGCGTCAGACTCGCCACCCACACCGCCGGCCCGACAAAGGTCCGCCCCGCCGACCACGCCACCGGCAGCAACGCCATCGCCCACAACAGATACCACGGGTGCACCGTGCTCGAAAAACACACCATGGCAAAGAAATACGTCGTCGCCGCCCGCCAGGGCACGCGGTGAAACAGCATCGCCGTCACCAGGATCAACAGCAGCAGCCCGCCCGCGATCGCATTCGCCAACCGCTTGGCCCGCGCTTCGATTTCCCACACTTCGCCCTCGGTCAGCACGCCCCGAACGCCGTGTTCGATGAGCGGGTGGAGCGACCCGTTGAATCGCCACCGCGACACAAACTCACGTGACGTCTCGAACATCCCCGTCAGTCCGCCGTCCATGAACACGAACGGCAGGTACAGCGCCAGCAGCGTCACCACGCACGCCCCCGCCGCGGCCAACACCTTCACCCACCCGCCCACTTCGTCTTTGAGTTTCCACGCCATCGGCAACGCCAACGGCATCACGATCGGCTTCACCCCCGCCGCCAACCCGAGCAACACCCCCGCCCCGATGGCCGACCACCACGCCCGCTTCGCTTCTTCCGACCGCGTCGCCCGCTGGGCCAGCATCAACGCTCCGAGCATCGCCGCGATCCCGATACCGTCTTGGTGTCCGCTCCACGCCGTCTCGGCGATGACCAGCGGGCTCCACGCATACATCACCGCCCACCACGCCGACCGCCCGAGGAAACGCAGTTGCCGAAGCAGCAACAAGACGATCACCACGTCCAACAACGCAAACGCCAAGCGGTAAAACTTCGCCGCACCTACGACATCACCGCCGCCCAGCGAAACGATGCCATACAACTTGGTCACACCTGCAAAAAACCACTGACTCGTCGGCTGATAAATGGTGACAAGTTCAGGGTTATTGATCCATCCCAGCCAACGCGCGTCATACTCTAAATCGTTCACCTCGAGATATTCAGTGTATTCCAGCGGCGACATGACGTAAGGGTTTACTCCCCCCGCGAGGGTTTGGCCGTCGTAGAGATAACGCCAGATGTCATCGCTCAGCGTCACCGGCATGAAGAACACGTACCCCAGCCGAACCAACACCGCGACGCCGAGGATGATCCACGGCGCGGGTTTCTGCGGCAGCTTCCATCGGCGGATCACGACAATCGACAAACCCAACCACACCGCGGCCGAGCCGAGCCAAACCGTCCAGAGCAGCGGCGTGTCGGGGTACATCATGACGACGGGTTCTCGGCCGGAGGCGTCACGGCGTCGGCCGAGCGGGCGTCGATCGCCGCGGCGAGTTGCCGGGCCAGCGCGTGCTTGACTTCATCCATCGACGGGCAGTCCTCGCCCAGCAATTGAGCGAGGCTGGTCACGGGTCGGCCGCCGAGGCCGCAGGGGTCGATGGTTTGGAAGTGGGTCAAGTCGGTCGTAACGTTGAGCGCCAGGCCATGGAGTGTGGTGTTCTTACGGATGCGCACGCCCATGGCGCAGAGTTTGGCGGTATGCCCCTCCGGCATCGGCACCCACACCCCGGTCGCGCCTTGCTCGGCCTGCCCCGTGATGCCGAACGCCGCCGCGGTCGCGATCACAGCTTCTTCGAGCAGCCGCATGTATCGGCCCAGGTTCAGGCCGTGGTCGCTAAGTCGCAAGATCGGATACGCGACGAGTTGGCCGGGGCCGTGGTACGTCACGTCGCCGCCGCGGTCGGTCTCTTGAAGATCGATCCCCAGCCGTTCCAACTCTTCCGGGGGGGCGAGGACGTGGTCGCGGACGCCTTTGCGGTGGCTGACGGTGATGACCGGGTCGTGTTCGACCAGGATCAAGGCGGGTCGCGCTTCGCCGAGGCTCACCGCGGCGTTGCGCTCACGCTGCACCGCCCACGCCTCGGCGTAGCCCCTCCGGCCAAGATCGACGATTTCCCAGTCCATGCATCATCCAGCGCAGGTCGAAACAACCCCGCATGATACGCCAACCACCGAGCCCGTCGTTTTGATTCCCACCACCTGGGTCACGCCGCCCGTCGCGGGGCCTGCGGCTCGGCGTCGGGAGACAACGCCAGCGATTCCGACGCGTCGGCCACCCGGAGGTTGTCCCGGCCGCTGCGTTTGACCGCGTACATCAATTGATCCACCCGGCGGACCAGCACGTCTTCGTCCTTGACCCGGCCGTCGCAGTTCAGCAGCCCGATGCTGAACGTGACCGGCCAACCCTCACGCCGCATCGCGTCGAGCAGTTCGAACCGCAGCTTGGCGATCAAGATCTCGGCGGCCTGCGGCGGCGTCTCGGGAAGCAGCAAAGCAAACTCGTCGCCGCCGAGCCGGGCAACCGTGTCCGTACGGCGGAGGCGTTGCGTCATCTCCCGCACGACCGTGATCAACACGCGGTCGCCCTCGGCGTGGCCGAGTTGATCGTTGACCTGTTTGAAGTGGTCCAGGTCGAGATACACCAGCGCGAACCCTCGGCCGTAACGCATCGCCCGGGCGTGTTCCTGCACCAACACTTCGAAGAAGCTTCGGCGGTTCATCGCGCCGGTCAGCGCATCGGTGCGGGCCAGGTCGTGTTGGCGTCGGATCGCGGCCCGCAGCGACTGCAGCAGCATCGTGAAGATCACGAAGAACGACAGCCGAACGACCGCGTTCCAGTACGGCACCGCGACGTGGGTGTATTCCGTTCCGTTGAGTACGTCCGCCTCGGCCCACGCCGCGGCGCTCAGCCCGGCGATCAACAACGCGCTGCGTCCGCCAACCTTCAGACACACCAGCCCGATCGGCACCAGATAAAACAACGAAAACGACAGCTCCGGCGGCGTCACCACGTCCAAACCCATGATCAGCACAATCAACGCCATCCCCGCCGCCAACCAGTGGCGTTTGGACAGGTGTGATCGTTTCCAGAACTTACTCATGGCGGGCCCCGGCGCACCTCTTGCGCCAACGCTGGTATCGGCCGAGAACAAGGGGCGGTTTATGACGATTGGCGAAGCGGTGCGGGGTCGCGGGCCGAGCGGCCAGGGTTACCGGACGCCGGGCATCCATCACACCGCCAAGGTGGGATCGTACGCCAGCGCGTCGGCGTAACGCTTTCGGATCGGTTCGACCACGTCGGCCACGAACGCGTCGACCTGTTCGGGGGCCCGGCCGATAAACAGCGAAGGATCGAGCGCCCCGTCGAGGTCCACGTCGGCGAACGCGGGCTCATTGCGCAACCGATCGATCAAGTCATTGGGCTTGCCCTCGGCCTTCACCTGGTGCGCCGCGGCCTGGCTGTGGGTGCGGATGATCTCGTGGAGTTCCTGCCGATCGCCGCCCTTTTGCACGGCCGCCATCATGAGGTTTTCGCTGGCCATGAACGGCAGCTCCGCCGCGAGATTCGCCGCGACGGTTTTCTCGTAAACCACCAGCCCGCCGGAGACGTTGATCAACAGATCGAGCACGCCGTCAAGCGCGAGGAACGGCTCGGGCAAAGTGAGTCGGCGGACCGACGAGTCGTCGAGCGTGCGCTCAAACCACTGCTCGCTGGCGGTGACGAAAGGCGTTTGCGTCATGCCGATGACGAACTTGGCGAGGCCGCAGATGCGTTCGCAGCGCATCGGGTTGCGTTTGTACGCCATGGCCGAGCTGCCGATCTGGTTCTTCTCGAACGGCTCTTCCATCTCTTTGCGGTTAGCCAGCAAACGGATGTCGGTCGCACAACGCTGCGCCGCGGCGGCGACGGCGGCGAGGCTCGACACGATCTGCCCGTCGACGACCCGCGGATACGTCTGCCCGGTGATCGCGAAACGTTTGTCCGCGGGCCAACCCATCTTTTCGGTCACCGCGACGTCGAGGCGGTCGACCTGGTCGTGGGCTTCGGGGGTGTGGCCGCCGAAGAGCGAGAGGAAGGAGGCTTGGGTGCCGGTGGTGCCCTTGACCCCGCGGAAGCGGAGCGTGGCGAGGCGGTGCTCGACGTCTTCGAGGCCGAGCATGAGGTCGTGGGCCCAGAGGGCGGCGCGTTTGCCCACGGTCGTGGGTTGGGCGGGTTGGTAATGGGTAAACGCCAGCGTCGGCGTCGCGCGGTATTCGACGGCAAACTTCGCCAAGCGATCGATGGCGGTGGCGAGTTTTCGGGCGACGATCTGCAGCGCGTCGCGGAGCAGGATGAGTTCGGTGTTGCAGTTGACGAACTGGCTGGTCGCGCCCAGGTGGATGATCGGCCGGGCGGTCGGGGCCTGGTCGCCCAGGGCGTGGACGTGGGCCATGACGTCGTGCCGGAGCTTTTTTTCGTAAGCCGCAGCGGCTTCGAAATCGACGTCGTCGAGGTGCTGCCGGAGTTCGTCAACCTGTTCCGACGTCACCGGCAGGCCCAGCTCGTGCTCGGCCTCGGCCAACGCCAACCACAATCGCCGCCACGTCGTGAACTTTTTCTGCGGCGACCAGACCGCCTGCATCTCGGGCGAAGCGTTGCGGCTGGCGAGCGGGGAAACGTAGCGGGTGTTGTCGTCCAAGGGGCACTCCGGGCGATCCGAAACGGGGCGGGGGCAAGGGTTTCTCGCCGCGCCGAGCGCGACGAGAACGGGCATGGTAACTTCCCGGTCCCGAACCGTCCGCCCCCGGAACGCGTACCGCACTAAGTCACTCTATCTCACCGACCCGCCTATGGACCCCGCCGACGAACAAGCCCTGATCCAGCGGGTCCACGACGGCGATCGGGCCGCGTTGGGCGAACTGCTGCGGGCCCACCAGCGTCGGCTCTACAACGTCTGCTTCCGCATGGTCAGCCACCCCGACGACGCGGCGGAACTCACTCAAGATGTCCTCTTAAAAATCGTCGAGAAGATCGACGGCTTCCGCGGCGACGCCAAGCTCACCACCTGGATGACGCGGATCGCGATGAACGCGTCGATCTCGCACCTGCGCAAACGCAAGCTCCGCCAAACCGTGTCACTCAATCAATCCTCCGGAGGTGCGGCTGGGCATGCTGGCGAGGCAGAGGGGGTTTCGTTGGCCGGGCGGCTCCCCGACCCGCGGGAACCCGGCCCCGCCGCGTGCGTCGAACAACATGAGATGCTCGATGAACTGCAAACCGCGATCGCCAAACTCGACGACGACCAGCGGGCGGTGCTCGTGCTCCGCGACGTCGAAGAGCTGGACTACCACCAGATCGCCCAGACGCTGGACCTGCCCGTCGGCACGGTGAAAAGCCGCTTGTTCCGGGCCCGGCTGGCCTTGCGGGAACAGCTCAACCCGGCGTCGACGCCCTAAACTATCTCGGATACCTCGCTTGATCCCATGGACGACCGCTACGACCCCAACCTGATCCTCGGCTACGTCGAAGACGAACTCACCGCCGCCGACCGTGCGCGCGTCGAGTCGATGCTCGCCGACGACCCGGCGTTGGCGGCGCTGATCGAGGACATGAAGCGCAACCGCGAAACGCTGCGCGGGGCCGAGCCGGCCAAACCGCCGACCGATCTGGTCGAGGGGGCGATGGCGGCGCTCGAACGGCAGATGCTGTTCGACGACGCCCCGCCGAGCCCGTATGTTCCCGCGCAGCCGACCCGGCGGTTCCGCCTCGTGCCGATCGTGATCTACGGCGGGATCGCGGCGGTGCTCGCCCTGACCGCAACCGTGGTGATTCAATCGCTGCAGAGCGGCGACGAGTCACCCGCGACGCTCGCCATGGATCAATCCGCGAAGCCGAGTATGAGCCTCGCCGAGGCCACTCTCGAAGCCCAACGCCGCGCGGCCTACAGCGTTGAATTGGACGACCTCGAAACCGAATCCAACGCCGCGGCGCTCGCGTCCAGCAAGATGGCCGAAGGATCAACCGCGCTGAGCGTCGAGCCGGCCACCGAGGCTTATGCGGAAGCCGCACCCCTCGCCGGGGCGGACGTCGCGCGGAAAGAAACCCCGGCGGTTATGGATGACTTGGCCCTGGCCGAGGAAGCCGTGACCGCGACGACGGTCGCCGACGATATCGCTTCGACACCCCAAGACGAAGTCGCCCCTGCGTCGCCGACCCCCGTGGCGGTTGTTGCTTCGCGGGCCGCGGGCCAGAGCCGTGACCAAGACGCTGCGCCCGCGGCGAGTCTGGCGTTGGCCGACGGGGTGGCGATACGAAAAAACGCGGCCGCCTCCGCCTCGCCCCCGCCCGCGGTTCAAACCCCGGGGCCGGCGAACGTAGCGCTCGACAGCTTCGACATGGCCGAGGCCCCACGGCAGCGCGTCGTACTCAACGTCGCGACCGCGGCCCCCGAGCGTTCGGTCCAGCAACTCAACGATTGGGCGCTGAGCAACCGAGTGGCCGTCAACGCCACGCCGTCGCACGAAAGCTCGCAGCCCTTGGCGTTCAACCAAACGTCATCACGGGCGGTCCAGGTGGCGGTGGCGGACGAATTGACGACCGATGAGGTTAATGACGAAGCCGAACTAGGGGTTGGCGATGAGGCGGAGGCGGAACCGCGCCGCAGCCTTGTTGCCCCTGAGCTGTCTCTCGGAACCGCCGCCGCGTCGGCCGACGCGTACGGGGATCGAAGCACCTTCTTCCGCGATATGCGGCTGGCGTCCGGTTTTGGTATAGAACCTCAACGTCTGCAGCTCGTGGTCGCGCCCAACCAAGTGGCCGAACTTGTCGCCGTGTTGTCCGACGAAGACACGGAGGTTCGCCAGGATGCTTTTCCCACGGAACCTTGGATGCAGTGGCAAAACCTGACGCAGTCGGCCGAGGTCGAAGTCGTGATCGAGCCGATCGTCGAAGCCGCGGAGTCGACTCCTATCGCACCCGCCACCATTCCTCCGCCTCCGCTACCCGCGGATGGTCCCGTCGAATGATCGATCGATTCTTGGTTACACCGTGTATGACGACTACGGTTGATCGGTCTATGGAGATGCGGCGTTATTGGCTGAAGCGTTGTTGGTTTATCTTCTGGCTCAATCACCGGCACTCTGCATCGCCTCCCCTTGCGGCGAGAGGTGAAACGTTTGCCACGACAACGCCCCGTCGTGGCCGAACGTCACGGTCGCCGCGCCGACGCGGTCGCTGACCAACCGCGGGATGCCGCGAGACTGGACCACCTCGGCCCAGCGGTCACGGCGGAGCCGGGCCGGGCCGCTGGATTGCAAGACGAGTTGCGGGCCGACCGCGTCGAGCCAACTTGGGCTAGCATCCACGAAGCTGCCGTGGTGCGGCAGGTCGGCCACGTCGGCCGAGAGGTCCACGCCCGCGTCGAGCAACGCCGTGATCGCCGCCTGCTGGATGTCGCCGTTGAGGAGCAGCCGATGCCCCGCCGACCGCACCGACATGACGACCGACCGGTCGTTGCCCTTCGCCTCGTCCCAGCCCTCGGCGGGCGGCCAGAGGATGTCGAGCTGGGCGCCGCCGAGCATCCGCTGGTCGCCGCGGGTGACCGTGCGCGGCCGTGCGCCGCGGGCCCGCAACTGTTCCCACAATAACGCCGTCGCCCGGTCGGGGTGCGCCCGCGCTTCGTCCGGCACGTCCGCCGACACCCACACCTCGCCCACCGGCATCGCGTCCATGACGTCCAGCGTCCCGTTGTAATGATCCAGATCGGCGTGCGAAATCACCAACACATCCAGCCGATCGATCCCCATCTTCCGCAGCGTCGGCACCACGCTCCGCCGACCGATCAACGGGTACGGCTGCGACCCGCAGTCGAACATCAACGTCTTGCCATCCACCCGCAACACAAAACAAGACCCGTCGCCCACCGCGATCATCGTCAACGACATCCCCCCGGCCCCCGGAAGTTGTGACCTCACCGTGGCCCGCCCCTTCGCCGAAGTATCGTTGCCGCGCAGCCCCCGCCCCGCCTCGGGAAGTTCGACCCACACCATCACCCCGACCACCACCGCCAACGCCGCGACGCCCGCCGCCTTCCGCTGACGGAAGCCCCCGGCAAACCACCACCACACCACGCCCAACGCCGCGAAGACCCACCACCCCGGCAACGCGTACACCAGCCGCACCGTCGCCCCCGGCCAATCCGCCGCCTGCTCGACCAACAACGCCAACGCCCCGCCCGCCCAACGCAACGGCCCGCTCAACAAGAGCGCACCGCTGGGCCAAACAAAACCGACCAAGACTTTCAGATACCCCAGCCCCAGCACCGCCGTGAGCGCCGGCAACGCCAACACACTCAGCACCACCGACAGCGGGTTCACCATCTGGAAGTGGTACGCCACCATCGGCATCGCCGTGGCCGTCGCCACCAGACTCACCGCGCTGACGTCCGCCAACCGCCGCGCGATCCACCCCCGGAAGTCGATCACGCCCGGAACCGCGCTGTCGATCACCGAGTCGGGCCATATCCACCGCGACACCGGCTGCGTAAACCGAAGCAGCGCCCACACCGTCACAAAACTCAACTGAAACCCCGGCGAAAACAAATCGCTCGGCCGCCACGCCAACACGATCAACGCCGCCAACGACAACAACGTGTTCGCCCCCAGCCGACGCCCCGTCGCGATGCCCGCGAAGAACAACCCCGCCATCACCGACGCCCGCACGATCGGCACCCGCAACGGCACCGCCAACAGATACAGACCCAACACCGCCAGCACCAGCGTCGCCGCCCGCGACGGGTGCGGCACGACCAGCCGCGCGACCAGCCACACTAAACCCATCAGGATGCCCAGGTGCGCCCCGGAGATCGACAACAAGTGGGCCAACCCCACGTCGCGGAACTGGTCGCGCAGCGTGTCGATGTCGTTCTGCGTTTCGCCGAGCAACAGCGTCTGCAGTAAACCCAGCGTCTGGGCGTCGTCGCCCATGCCCAGCCCCAACGACCACGCGGCCCGCGACGCCACGCCTTCACGCAGACGCTCCAGCCACGACGCCGCGCCCCACAGCTTCGTGGTCACACCCGGCGGCGCGAGCAAATCCCAGTTGCCCCGCGTGGCCATGCTGATCCGCCCCACCACGCCGCGCTCGGCGACGAACGCGCGGTAGTCGAAATCGCCCGGGTTCATCGGCGGGCCGATCGGCGCGAGCCAGCCGCGGACGCGGATCCGCTGACCGAGCTGCACGCGGTGGTCGGCGGCGTCGATCTTGGCTAGCAGCAAACCCTGCGCTGCTTCGTCGCCCTCAGCCGACAGCACGCGGTCGACGCGCAGCTCGAAATGCGTGGTCGGCGCTTCGTACCCAAACGCCGCGAACGGCCCGGCGCTGCCTTGCCGCAGTTCGGGCCGGGTGACCACGACGCCCTCGAGTTCCGCCAACACGCCGTCGTGTTGCAGGTACGCCGACAGCGACGGGCCGTGTGGGTCGGGGCTACGGGCGATGGACCAGGATGCGCCCAGGCCGATCATCACGATCACGGTGCACGCCCGCCGCCCATGTGGATCGCCCCCCTTTCGTCTTCGCCACAGCACAACCCAAGCCACCGCGGCCAACAGCCACCACACCAAAAACGCCCCGGAGAGCGACGACGCCAAAATCCCCACAACAAACCCCAACGCCGCGGCGGTCGGCCACCACGGCTCGGGCGGCCCCGAAACATCATGATCACGACGCGGGTCGGGGGACGCCGAACTCACGGAGCGGATCGCGTTTGCTCGGCCCACAGCAAAATATTGCTCAAAAGATCACGGGCCGAATCCGGGGCGTAGCCGTTGACGCGGTAGTGACGGCTGCCCAGCGCCCCGACGGACAGGTCTCGGGCCGAGATGATGACCGCGGGGCGTTCGCCGACGATGATCGCCGCGAGGCTCGGCCCTGTGCCGGGGCTGCCCTGCAGTTGGGTGTAGCTGCGGTAGGTGACGCGGGTCGCGTCGGTGCCGCCGTCGAGGCCTTCGCCGGTGATGATCGGGTGGGTCGCTTCGAGCCAGCGACGCTCGCCGCCGAGGGGTTCGACGAGTTGCGCAGCCGCCTCGTCGGCGAACGGGCCGAGGCCGCCCACGGTTTCCACCAGCACGGTGCCGCCCGCTTCGACGAAACGCCGCAGCCCGGCGATCTGGTCTTCGGTAAACGCCGGGCTGTCGGTGCCCGAGAGATGGACGAGCGCAGGCAAGCCGAGCGTTTCGGTTTCACTTTCGATACCGGCGTTGCCTTCGGACTCGGCTTCGTTTTCGGCTTCAACTTCAGCGGCGTCGGGTATCAACGCGGACATGGGCCGCGTGGTGATGTTCAACGTCTTGCCGCTTCGGTTGAACAACTCGATCCCCGCGATCTCCAACGCTAACGGCTCGGCGTCCGCGTTGCCATCATGCAACGCCCGGACCACCGCGATCTCGCCGGTCGCTTCGCGCGTTGCGTCTTTCACCGGCAGCGGCGGCTCGAGCCGATTCCGCAGTTGGCCGCGGTCGGTGATCGCCGCGTACACGTTGGTCATCAGGTCCCACTCCCGCCCCTTGCCCGCTTCTTCAGCCTGGAAATCCTTGCCCCAGTCCGAGCGCGGCACGACGACCAGGTCCCGGACGCCGTTGCTGAGCGTGCGGAACTGCGGCGTCCCGCGGACCTGCGCGATCAGCGCATTGAACGGGTGCTCGCCGTCGATCGCCTCAAACCGATAACGCGGGTACAGCTCGGCGAAGATCGCTTCCACCGATCGGCGGAACCTCGTGCCGCGGCCCTCGGAATTGATCATCAACGTCCCGCCGAGGTCGAGGTAACGCTTGAGCCGGGCCTGCTGCTCAGGCGTGAGGTTGACGCGGTCGTCGCCGGACCAATACAACAGCGGCGCACTCAACCAAAGCGCGGGGTCGTCGTCGATCGACACGACCTGCCAATTCAACTCGGCCTCGCGCTGGTCCGACAGGTAACGGGTCAAAAAGTAGAGGTCGTTCGGCCGGTTGTTCGAGGCGTGGCCCGGAACCATCAACTTGCTGGCCCACACCGGCACCCGGCCGCGGGCCAGAAACGACAACGCAAAAGCGGTGTCGATCCGGCTGGACATCTCGGCCCGCGACATCCGGCGGACCGTGCCCTTGCCGTCTTCCTCGTCGAGGATGAAACGCGCCCCGGCGGCGAACCAGTCCTGGCCGTTGAGACTCGACAGGCCGTTGGCCAAAGCGAGGCGTTCGATACCGTAGAGGTAGTAAAAACGGTACCGGGTTTTCAACCCCGGGTTGACCGCGGGGTCGTAGCGTTGATCGAGCCACTCAACACCTCGGCGGAGCGCCTCGGAAAGTCGTTCGTCCTGCGAATCGAGGTCGCGGGTCAGGCGTTGCTGGGCGATCTGGAGGATCGCGACCCCCGCCGCGGTCATCGAACCGGTGGAGTCGCCGCCGCCCCGCCCCGAGCCGTTGTTGTAACCCCACCCGCCGTCGGGGTTCTGGTCTTCGAAGATGTGTTCGCCGATCGCCCGCCAGAAGTCGTCGTCCACCTCGCCGCCGCGCTTGGCGTGTTCCCACAGGCCCAGCATGCCGTACTGGGTCAGCGAGTTGGACCAGGTGGGGTGGTCGGCCTCGTAGTGGAACCGGCCGTTCTCCACCGCGGTCTTGAGGTAGGCCGCCTCTTCTTCGAGCAGAGGTAGCGCGTCGTCGGGCAGGCGAGCCCAGATGTGGGCCCGCAGCGACGCGAGGTAGGTCGATTGCACCCGGTTGGCTTTGAGGTATTCGATCGCCTTGGCGATGCGCGGGTCTTGGTGGCTTTCGCCCGAGAGCATCAGGGCGTAGGTGATCAGCGCGGTCTCGCCGGTGGCGTGGTACGGCTGACTCTTGAGTTCGCTCCACCGCGGATCGTCGAAGCTGCCGGTGGCGGGGTCTTGCAGGTCGTAGAGCCACTGCCGCATGCGTTCGATCGACGCGGCGACCTCCGCATCCGTCTGCGCCCACCCGGGCGGGCATAAAACCACCAAGCTCAACACGACCGTAGCGGACGCAACCATGAGCCTGGCGAGCCGGGGGTTGTTCATGGTGAGCAAACTCCGGTCGGCCGATCAATGAACCTTGAGATTCCACACGGGTTGAGGCCACTCTGGGGAAATCCGGGCGGCGTGAACGTTTAGGATTTGGCGTTGGCGGGCGAGGTGGAGGTCGCGCGTTGCCGTTGAATCTGGGCTCCGGCGATCTCGAGGCGGTCGATGATCTGGCCCATCGTTTGCGGGCGGTCGTCCGGCTTGCGTTCGACGCAGTCCATCACCAGGCTCGACAACGCCGGGGAGATCTCGGGGTTGACCTCGATGGGCGGGGTGCCGCGTTTGTACTCCTCGCTCTTGCTGGAGATGCCCTTGTTCTTTTGGTGGATCATCGTCGGGATGTGTTGGCCGGTGAGGATCCAATAAAAAGTAGCCCCGAGGTTGAACACGTCGGTGCGTTCGGTGATGGCTTCGCGTTTGACCTGTTCGGGGGCGATGTAGTCGGGCGTGCCCTGGATGCGCTGCTTGATCGTGCCGGACTTGCAGCTCTGGCCGAAGTCGATCAGCTTCACGCCGTCTTTTTCGGTGAGCATGATGTTGTTGGGCTTGATGTCAGCGTGGACGAAGCCCGCTTGGTGCATCGCCCGCAGCCCCTCGGCCGCTTGGAAAAAGATCCGGCAGACCTGGAACAAATCCGTCGGCCGGTGTTGCTCCAGCGTCACCCCGTCCACCAATTCCATCAACACCAACACCTCGCTGACGCGGATGACGTTGCGCTGCTTGATGACTTTGATGCTCTTGCGGACCCGGGGGTGGTCGATCTTGCTGGCGACCTCGTGCTCCGCGAGGGCCTGATCGATGAATCGCTGTTGGCTGGGGCCTTCCTTGACGACGCGTTTGAGCACCATCACCTGGCCGTTTTTGTCGCGGACCGCGTAGATCGTGCTGTGCGCACCCTCGCCGAGCGTGGAAACGACATCGTAGCCCGCGATTTGGTGAAAGTCGGCCATGCCGAGGTCTCGATTCCCTTAGCCTAAAACACAAAGCGACATCAGCGGGCCGCCGAAGGACGCTGCGAAGGGTTTCAAGCTGTCTCTATTCAATAAACGTATAACGAATATCTATAAGATAGAGGTTTGAACCTTCTCATACAAGCCTAGCGACAGCCGATTCCCACGGCCGACAGCGGCCGCCGCGCGGTTCCCAACACTGCTAAAACCCTTCTCGCGGACAAATATTGCACCGATTCGGGCAAAATCCAGTCAAGTTGGGGGACTCGGAAAATTTACGCCCAGTGGATCCGATGTATGGCTACCGTCAGAAAACGATCACTCGTTAGCCCCGGGCTTTGCCCGGGGTCCGAGGTACCGTGAACCAAGGGCGGATGATCAACAACAACTCCCCCGGGCAGAGCCCGGCGCTAACGGATGGGAATTTACATTCCAATGTCTAGAGTGTTTTTTTAACGCGACACCAAGCTGCCGCCGAGCAGGCCCGAGCGGAAGACGGGGCCGGAGAAATACTTGGCGGGGGACTGGGTGTCCGTGCCCATGTCGATGAAAACGTACTCGGCGGGGATGTCGTGCTGCTGCTGCAGTTGGCGGACCAGCCAAGTCAGTTCCCGCATCTGGGCGTCGGTGAAGGGCTGCTCGTCGGCGTTGCCGACCACGCAGATGCCGATGGCGTTCTGGTGGTACCACGGGGCGTTGGCCCCCACGAGGTAGTCACCGGGCTCTTGGAATTTCCAGCGGTAGCCGAGCTCGATCCGGCCGTCTTCGTCGCCCGTGCCGTTGTTCACGACCAGGTGGTAGCCGCAGCCGTCTTTGCCGGCCTTGCGGTGGGCCTTGTCGATCGCGTCGTAGCTGCCCACGAGCGTGCGGCTGTCGTGGATCACGATCGCCCGCCATTCGCGGGGCTGGGCGGTGGTGTCGAATAATTTGTCTTCCGGGCGCTCGGCGGCATTCCGCTCGACCGACATCAGCGTCACCCCGGCGATCGGCGGGACCGCCCCAGGCTCAAGGATCCGCAGCAAACCCGCGGTCAGCGTCATGCCGATCACCAGCGAGCCAAGGACCAGGATGGTTCGTCTTTCGGGCAAAGCCTGGAAACCTAAAACAAAGGGCCAATCTCAAAAAACAGGTGGGCCATTTCCCTTCCGATGATGAATCTATCGGCCGCCCCGGCCCGAAACGTCCAACAAAAGGCCGCAAGGGGCGATAATACGCGTCAGCCCTCCGGTGATGACCGCCGGACGGCGTTCAGCCGCGTTCACTGCTGATCCAGCGGCGCGAGCCTGGCCCGCAGCGCGGGTTGCTCTCGGCCGAAGGAATCGATGTAGGTTTTGGGCCTCTGCTCCCCCCGCAGCACCTGATACCGCTCGTAGGGCGTCCGCACCTGCTTGGCGTCCTTAAACGGGGTGCCGGTGCATGCCGAGACAAACGAGATGGTAACTGCGAGACAGGCGGCCGTGCCTACAACCCTTCCAACATCCATTGTCAAAGTATAAACGGGAAAGCGGCGTGTGCGAACGCGGTTGGGGGGTTTGGGGACAATTAAACGAAGTTTTCGGCGGTCGATGCCTTACTTCCTACTCCCCTCCCTTCAGGGAGGGGCGGGGGGAGGGTGACGAGCGGTTTGAGGTGTGCGAGAAGGCGGCACCCCCACCCGGCCTCCCCCTCCAGGGGGAGGAGTCAGAACCTGAAATACAGCGTGGCCCGCCCTTTCCGGGAGCCTTCTGCTATCTTCCTGCCCATCATGGCCAAAGCTCCGAAAAACGCGATCTCCCCCACCCGCGCCGAAGACTACCCCCAGTGGTACCAGCAGGTCGTCAAGGCCGCCGACCTCGCCGAGACGTCGGACGTCCGCGGCTGCATGGTGATCAAGCCGTGGGGCTACGCGCTGTGGGAGAACATGCAAGCGGTGCTGGACCAAATGTTCAAGGACACGGGGCATAAGAACGCCTACTTCCCGCTGTTCATCCCCAAGAGCTACCTCGAAAAAGAGGCCGAGCACGTCGAAGGCTTCGCCAAGGAATGCGCGGTCGTCACGCACCACCGCCTCGAAGACGACGGGGCGGGCGGGCTTCAGCCCGCGGGCGAACTAGAGGAACCTTTAGTCGTCCGCCCCACCAGCGAGATGATCATCGGGGCCAGCTTCGCCAAGTGGGTCGAGAGCTACCGCGACCTGCCGCTGCTCATCAACCAATGGGCCAACGTCGTGCGTTGGGAGCTGCGGACCCGATTGTTCCTGCGCACCGCCGAGTTCCTCTGGCAGGAAGGCCACACCGCCCACGCCACCGAAGCCGAGGCGCTCGAAGAAACTGCGAAGATGCACGAGGTCTACGCCCGTTTCGCCGAGGACTACATGGCCATGCCGGTGATCAAGGGCGCCAAACCCGCCCACGAACGATTCCCCGGGGCGGTCGATACGCTTTCCATCGAAGCGATGATGCAGGACAAAAAAGCTCTGCAGGCCGGCACGTCCCACTTCCTCGGGCAAAACTTCGCCAAGGCCCAGGGCATCGAGTACCACGGCGAAGACGAGCAGCGCCACTTCGCCTGGACCACCAGTTGGGGCGTCTCGACCCGCCTCGTCGGCGGCCTGATCATGACCCACTCGGACGACGACGGCCTCGTCCTCCCGCCCCGCCTCGCGCCCGCCCACGTCGTGATCATGCCGATCACGTTCAAGGCCGACGACCCCGATGCGGTGATCGCGTATTGCCAAAAGCTTGCCGACGACTTGAAGGCGACGACCTACGACGGCCAACCGATTCGCGTCGAACTCGACACCCGCGACATCCGCGGCGGCGAGAAGACCTGGGGCTGGGTCAAACAAGGCGTGCCCATCCGCCTCGAAGTCGGCCAACGCGACATGGCCAGCGACAGCGTCTTCATGGCCCGCCGCGACCGCTCGCCCAAAGACAAAGCGGGCGTCCCCCGGACCGAGTTTCTGGACACCGTCGCCGACACCCTGGCCGACATCCAGAACACCCTGTTCGAGCGGGCCAAAGCTTTCCGCGCCGAGAACAGCCGGGTCATCAACGCCCGGGACAAGTTCGAAATCTACTTCAAGGGTGACAAAGGCGGCTTCGCCCTGGCCCACTGGAACGGCGACGTCGAAATCGCCAAAAAGATCCAAGACGACCTCGCGGTCACCATCCGCTGCATCCCCGACGACGGCGCGATCGACGACCTGCTCGGCGGCCCCAACGAGCCGGGAAGGTGTATTTTCACCGGCGAGCCCAGCGAAAAACGTGTGGTTTGGTCAAAGGCGTACTGATCAACATACGACCGTGATATCGCACGCTTAGCGGGTGACGCGCAGCGTCCCGTCCACGGCTGTGTGAACAATCGCCTCCGCGGCGAGCGGTCAGGGCTTCGCCCCGACACCCCGAAACGCTCGGACACCTCCCAAGAACTTTGCCCGTCCATACGGTTGTAGGATCACGTGGCCATCGCCCACCTAACCCATCTTCACACCGACGGCGTGTGTTCTTCTCCCGCGGCCACCTCTTTCTTCTGCCACGGCGACGCCGCCCATGTCGCTTTCGCCTTCGCCGCTTCTGTGTGCAACGCGCTCCAGTACACGAAGAACAACGGCACGATGCCGAGCACACTCAGACCCAACAAAACCCAGGACGCCGTTTGGGCCAACTCCACCCGCTCGGCAAACTCGTCGTGGTAGTACCACGGATCGCCGGGCGACCACATCCAGTAGTAACCCGAGTAGGTCGACAGAGCCCCCGCACCGCCGGCCGGCCAAAGTCGTTCGTAAACGCCCGCCGCCGCATCCAACCACCCAAACCAATTCCCCGAGAGTACGACAACAACTATTCCGCTAGAGCCAATCATCAAAAGCACCGCCAACGTCCAACGGGCCAACCCCTTCCGCGGGATCAACGACGCCAGCTTGCGAGCGTGCAACAACAAACACACCGGCACCGCCAACCAAGCGAGCAGCATCAACAAACTAACCGCTGCTGTGATGAAGGTCGGCTCGTCGTACAACGCAAGCTCAGTCAACCCCACGCCGACACTCGCCACAGACGTCAATACTCCGGTGACAAACATCATCCTCGTTAGCCGCCGCGCACTACCCCACGCTTCGGCTTTGACCGGCGACGGGTCCGGCCATGTCGCCCGCGCCAAGCCCAGTAGCCCAAACCCGATCGCAATCGGCGGTAAAAAACCATAAATCAAAACCGTCGGCCAAAACGGCACACGGTTCGAAGGCATCTCTTCTGCGACATTCGCCCATACGAAACCCAACACCGCCGTAATGGCCACCATCGCCAACGCCACCGCGAACCGGTTCATCCCCCAAGCCAAACACTGCACCCACTTCGGCTCGTGGTAACACAGATACCGCCCGACCGACGACCGCCCCACCGCCAACCCGCACTCCGGACACCGCCCGCCGGCGTCACACATCCGCAGGTTGTACCCGCAGCCAACGCAATACAAATCAATCGCCACTCGGCCTTGGTCGTCCAGCGGCGCACTGCTTACCCCCGCCAGCAACACTCCGCCGCCCGAAACCGCCGTGCCGTTTTCCATGACCTCCAGTCTACCCCGGCGTGCGGACTTCAGTCCGCGTGCCGCTTAACCAAGAGCTTCCGAAAGTCCGCCGTCAGCCGCATCGTCGCCCACCAGATCCACACGACCACCAGCAGCACCACGCTGGTCAAGATCATCGCCGTCCACTCGTACAACTCGCCGGGCAGCCGCAGGTCGAACCAGTCCACCACGTTCGTCGTCAACGCCAACCCCACGATCACCGCCACGCCCATCAGGTACCGCTTCCACGTCGCCCGGCAGCGCTGCGCCACCGCCGGGCCGTCCGCCCGCGCCGCCAACGCAAACAGATGCCGCCACGCCTCGAGCATCGCCACCGCCATCGCCGCCCCGGCCGTGCACAACAACAGATCAACCAGGCCCCAGTCGCCCGACAACATCGGCGCGACCGATCGCTGGACCCTTAGCATCGGGCTCACCCCCGTCGGCCCGCCGCCCAGCGACACGCCCTGCTCCCGCCACATCGGCACGTAGCGCATCACGACCACGACCACCATCGCCAGCGACGCCGCCGCCGCCAGCACCGACGCCCAGCGGGCCGACAGCCGGGTCCCGCGGTGGTACCACGTCTCCTGCCGCTTGGGTTCTTTGGTCGTCAGCAACCACAACGCCGCCGCCCCCCACACAATGCCCGGCAGCACCAACGCCACCGTCGCCCACGCCGCGCCGTGCAGCCACCGCGTACCGCGTTCGATCCGCTTCAACCACGCCGCATCAGCCAGCACCAGCCGATCGGTGTCGTCCCGCTCGACCACGTCCACCGCCGTGCCGCACTCCGGACAGGTGTTCGTCACCTTCTGCATCCGCAGGTTGTAGTGACACGCCGGGCAGTGTACGTCGATGTCGATCCGCCCCTCGGCGTCGAGTCTGACCGGGATGGTGGTGGGGAAAGCGGAAGACATTTTTGATTTCGGATTGAGGATTTTTAATTAGAAATGATTAACTACGCTTGCGGAACCGTAAATGCTCTGCCGAATTCTACGCCGCCCAAATCGCTGCGTTACGATAAATAATTCATACCCCGGCAAACCCAAGCCGGGGCAATCAAAAATCCTCAATTCAAAATCAAAAATCCTATGTCCCGCGACGCCGCCGTCCACATCATCCAAACCCTCCGCGAAGCGGGCCACGTCGCCTACCTCGCCGGGGGGTGCGTGCGCGATCGGCTGCTGGGCCTTTCGCCGAAAGACCACGACGTCGCCACCGACGCCCCGCCGGACGTGGTTCAGAAGCTTTTTCGCCGCTCGCAACCCGTCGGCGAAGCGTTCGGCGTCGTGCTGGTCTACCCCCCCCGGAACACATCACGCCAGCACCGCGATGCCCCAAAAACCGTCAAGAGTGCGTCTGGGGGAGCCGGTATTGAAGTCGCCACCTTCCGCACCGAAAGCGTCTACTCCGACGGCCGCCACCCCGACGCCGTCGAATTCAGCGACGCCAAACACGACGCCCAACGCCGCGACTTCACCATCAATGGTCTGTTCGAAGACCCGCTCCACGAACAGCACCCCAACCCCGAAGCCGACGCCGACGGCGTCATCGACTACGTCGGCGGCCGGGCCGACCTCGAAGCCAAAACCCTCCGCGCCATCGGCGACCCCGACCGCCGCTTCGGCGAAGACTACCTCCGCATGCTCCGGGCCATCCGCTTCACGACCCGCCTCGGCTTTGCGCTCGACCCCGCCACCGCCCAGGCCGTCCGCAACCTCGCCAAGTTCCTCGGCCAGATCAGCCGCGAACGCATCGGCGGTGAGCTCCAACTCATGCTCACCAGCCCACACTTCACCGCCGCCGCCGACCTCTTACAACAACTCCGCCTCGACGGCCCGACGCTCAACGAAGACCACCTCGACGCCTCGTTGCCCACGCTACGCAAACTCTCGCCCGACGCTCGCTACGCCGCCAAGCTTGCCGCGTGGATGATCGACCGCCACGGCCTCGACGCCGCGCTACCCGCCACCGTCAAGCGTTGGCGCAAAGCGCTCTGCCTCAGCAACGACGACACCGACACGCTCGGCCGAATCCTGCGTCAACTCGACGCCGCCGAAGCCTGGCCGACGATGACCACCGCCGCACGCAAACGACTTTTGTCCCGAACGGATTGGGACCAAACCTGCCTCATCCTCCGCGGCATGGGCCGAGCCGACGCCGTCGCTACCGACACTCTCAAGCTCATCGAAGACGGCATCGGCCTCGCGCCGCCCCCGTTCGTCGACGGGGCCGACCTCATCGCGTTGCAACTCACCCCCGGCCCGCACTTCAAAACGCTGCTCGATCAGGCATACGACGCCCAACTCGAAGGCCGCGTCATCGACCGCGAAGCCGCGTTGTCGTGGGTGCGTTCCCGTGTCGCCGAAGGCTAAGCCCACGTTCATGCCGCCCTACGACCAAGCCCCGATAATCTCGTTGCGTCGCTTCTCCAATCCGCCTAACCTAACGCTATGACATCGCAGCCGATCACGGGTCCCGCCCAGCTCAAAGAGTCTTTCCATCAGGTCAACGACCGCATCGCCGCCGCCGCCGAACGCGCCGGCCGCAAGCGCGACGACGTGGTCATGATCGCCGTGACCAAGTACGCCAGCCCCGACCAGATCCGCCACCTTGTCGAACTCGGCCAGGCCGACCTCGGCGAAAACCGCGTCCAGCAACTCACCCAGCGCGTCCCCCAACTCGCCGAGTTCCTCAGCCGCAAGAAAACCATGGCCGGCGCCTCCAGCCGCGACGACGACGCCACCCCCGACAAAGTCCGCTGGCACATGCTCGGCCACCTCCAACGCAACAAAGTCAAACAGGTCGCCCCCCACGTCGACCTGATCCACTCGGTCGATTCGCTCCGCCTCGCCGAGGAACTGCACAACTACGCCGCCCGCCTCGACATCGTCATCGACATCCTCGTCCAGGTGAACACCTCCGGCGAAGCCTCGAAGTCCGGCATCGCCCCGCCGGCCGTGACCCACCTCGTCGAATCCATCGACACCATGATGCACCTCCGCCCCCGCGGCCTCATGACCATGGCCCCCTACGCCGAGGACCCCGAAGCCTCACGCCCCGTCTTCACCCGCACCCGTGAGCTATTCAACGACGTCAAGGCTGCGGCCGTCGGCGGCGACCACTTCAACGTCCTGTCCATGGGCATGAGCAACGACTTCGAGGTCGCCATCGAAGAAGGCGCCAACGTCGTCCGCATCGGCCGGGCGCTCTTCGGCGAGACCGAAAGCTGAATCCCCCACCCGGACTCTTGTTTTGTCTTCATTCCCCTCCCTTGAGGGAGGGGTTAGGGGAGGGTGCCAAGCGCCAACAAAGAGCGGTGAGTTAAGAAACCTCGCGGGGGCCGCCCCCCCCCCCCCCCCCCCGCGAGGGGGCGTTGGGAAACCACACAAAAACACCCAAACACAACGCCACCCCCCCAAAACAAAAAACAAAACAAAAA
>JBCCST010000058.1:0-21838 GCA_039199695.1 Planctomycetota bacterium
CGCACCCACGCGAAGAAGAAGCCAATACTTGTAAAGATAGATGTGGACGAATTGATCGACTTATGTTTAGAAAAGTGTTTGACGGATGATTTCTTAGAGCCTTAGCGCCTTTGAGTCTTCGTGATGAAGGCCATGACCTTGCAACTCGCTCAACTCGCCGGCCTGTTCACCGCCCCCACGCTCGCGGTAGCGGGGGTGGTGTGCGTGGCGATCCCGGTGATCATCCACCTGCTGTCGCGGACCCGGCGGACGCGGGCGGAGTGGGGGGCGATGCGGTTCCTCCGGCTGGCGTTTAAGAAACAGAAACGCAAGCTGCGGATGGAGAAGTGGCTGCTGCTGCTGACGCGGTGTGCGATCATGGTGATCGCCGGCTTGGCGTTGGCCGGGCCGTTGTTGTCGGGGTGGTGGGACGGCGTGACCCCCGGAAGTGCTTCGGGGCGGACGGTGCATCTGGTGATCGAAGACGGGCTGAGCACCCGGGCGGCGGTGGGAGAGTCGAGCCGGTTTGCGGCGCTGCGGGCCACGGCGTTGGAGTTGCTCGACGGGTTATCGCCCAACGATCGCGTGCAGCTGTGGCGAGGCTCGTCCGCGTCGGAGCCGCACCCGGCGACGCCTTCGCCGACGCTCGACCACGGGTTGGTGCGCGACACGCTCGAAGACCTTGAGCCCGGCTTCGGCCGATCGACGTTGTCGGCCACGTTGCAACGCGTCGCCGAGGCCATCGACGCCGAGGGCGACGCGGCCCGGCAGCCGCCGGTGGTCGCGGTGCTCAGCGACTTCGCGTTGGGGGCGGACTATTTGGAGCGGGCGTTGCCCGCGGAGTTGGCGACGCTGGGCGAGCGGGCCACGGTGGTGGCGACCCGGCCGGACGTGGGCTCGGGCAACCTTCAGATCCAAACCCTTCGGCCGCGCCGCGGCCTGGTGCTCACGGGCACCACCGGAGCGTTCGGCGGGGCCGCGGGCGACGGCGGCAGCGCGGCCAACGTATCGATCGAAGCTGTGGTCCGCCGGTTCGATGGCTCGACCGGCTCGGCGAGCGGACAACTCACCTTGTTCCTCACCCGGCCCGACGGCGAGACGCTGCCCGCGGTGACGCGCCCGGTGAACTGGTCGGCCGGTCAGGCGACAGCTACGCTCAGCGTGGATCTACCGATCGACTCACCGGATGCCTCTTCCGCAAGCAACGCGGCGTTATTCAATGCCGAGGGCGCTTCCGGGGGCGGGGGGATGTGGACGGTGACGGCGGCGCTCGACGGCGAAGCGGGGGTGGCGGACGCGGTGGGGGAAGACGATCAACGGTTCGCGGTCGTCGAGGTGCGGTCGCGGCTGAACGTCGGCGTGGTTACCGACCACGCGGGTGGGTTGGCGGGCAGTGGTTCGGGGGGCGGGTTGAACCCCGCGGCGTTTGTCCGCGCGGCGTTGAGCCCGGAACAGACCGGCCAACGGTTTGCGGTGGCGACCGAAACATTGCTGCCGGGCGCGGTCAACGCGGCGCGTCTGGAAGCGCTCGACGCGGTCTTGGTCTTGCGGCCCGAGGTGTTGGGCGCCACGGGCTGGTCCGACTTGGCCGAGTTTGCCCGGGCCGACGGGTTGGTGTGGGTCTTCCCGCCGGCGAACGCGGAGCAGGCGGCGCGGGATTGGTTTGCGGTGATGCAGTCGTCGATGGGGGTGGATTGGCAGCTCGACGAAGAAACGCCGGTGCGTGAATCCGAGTCGGGGTTGGCGTTGACCCTCGACACCGATCAGCGTCCCCCGGCCGAGTTGCTGCTGCTCTCGGCCGACTGGTCGGAATTGCTCGGGCCGATCCGTATTGAACGGGCGTTGTCGGTGACGACGCCCGACGAGTCACAGACTTGGATCACGTTGGCCCGGCCGGTGAATGAATCTACCAACGCCGATCGACCGCCGATCGCCAACCGTGATGCCTTTCTCGCCGCGGCGCCGATCGGCGAGGGGCGGCTGCTGTTGTCGGGCGTGGCGGTGGACCCGGCGTGGACGAACCTGCCGACCAAGCCGGTGTTCCCGGCGCTGTTGCACGACGCGTTGCGGGGCGTGTTGGGCGGCGGGTCGTCGAGCGATCAGGTCATCGTGGGCGAGCCGCCGGCGCTCGGCCGATCGTGGTCGGCCACGACGCGACTCCAACAACTCGACGGCGACGCCGAGGTACAGCGGTTTGAAGACGACGACTGGTCTCCGCTCGCCGCGCCCGGCGTGTACGGCCCCAGCGCCGCGGGCGACACGATCACCGACGGGAAGCGTCTGGCGGTTAACGTCCCGGCCGACGCGGGGGATGTGCGCGGGGTGACCGAAGCGCAGCTCGCGGCGTGGCTGGACGGGTTGGGGGCGTGGAGTTATCTGGAGATCGACGACCCCGCCGCGGTGCTGGTGACCGCGGAGCGTCGGACCAACTGGGGCTGGGCGTTGTTGTGGGTGTTGCTGGCGTTGGTGGTGTTCGAGATGGTGATCGCGCGGTGGTTCAGCCACGCCGAGTCGCCGCGGCGGGCCCAGGCGGGTCAGGTCACGATGAACCGGCGCGGCAGCGATCGGGCGGCGGAGACGAAGAAGCGTTGGTCGCCGTTCGGGAAGAAAGCCGCGGTGTGGGGTGGCGCTTTGCTGACGTGGCTGAGCGTGATGCGACCGACCGCCGAGGCCGCGACGCCGAGCAATTCTGCGGGATCGGGTCTGGACGCGTGGTTGGGTTTGGACGAGGTCAGCTTCGCCGAGGCGACGGCGATCGGTTGGCGGTTCCCGCTGCCGTTGTGGGCGTGGGTGTTGATCGTGTTGGCGTCAGCGGGCTTGTCGTGGTGGACGTATCGCCGATTGCTGGGGCCGACGTGGGCGCGGATGGGGTTGGCGGGGCTGCGGGGTTTGTTGTTGGTGTTGATCGCGGTGTTGCTGGCGGGGCCGGAAGTCGTGCGGACCGACGAGACGGTGGAAGAGGACGTACTGTTGGTTTTGGTCGATCGCACCGCATCGATGATGGTGGCGGATTCAGCAATTGGTGAGTCGGGCTTGATGAGCCGGGAAGAAGCCCTGCGCGGCGCACTTGAAGAACAAGGCGACGTGTTCAGCGAAGAACAACTCGGGCGCGGCCGACAGGTCGCCTGGTTGGGGTTTGGCGAGCAGGCGTTTGAGCTGGACTCGCCGGTGGGTGAAGCGGGGATCGAAACACTCGGCGAGCCGAACGATCAGACCACGGCGCTGCGGACCGCGGTCGAGGCGGCGTTGCGGCGCGGGGCCGGCCGACCGATCAGCGGCATCGTGCTCATGAGCGATGGCCGCAGCCCCGAAGCGACCGGTGCGGACTTGCTGTCCAAGCTCGAACAACAATCGGTGCGGGTGTACAGCGTGCCGTTGGGGGCCGAGCGTCTGCCGTTGGACCTGGCGCTGGGGCGGGTTGAGTCGCCGACCACGGCGTTCATCAACGACGCGGTGCCGATCACCGTCGTCGTCGAACAGCCCGGCCAATCGCCCGGCGACGAGCCGCTCGATCCGTCGCGCATCACCGTCCGGCTGATCGACACCGAGACGGACGACGTCCTGGATCAACAAACCCTCGAAGACGTCGGCCTCGGGAAGCCGCTCCGGCTCGAGGGCCGATCGAGTCAGCCCGGCGAGATGCCGTGGGGCGTCGAAGTGGTTTACCAATCGCCCGACGGCAATGAAGATGAACTCAACTTGACCAACAACGCCGAGTCGTTCGTGGTCAGCTTGATTGATCGGCCGATCCGCGTGCTCTACGTCGAGGGCTATCCGCGGTGGGAATACCGCTACCTCAAGAACATGCTGATCCGCGAGTCGTCGATCGACTCGAGCATGTTTCTGCTGAGCGCCGACCGGGCGTTTGCGCAGGAGGGCGACACGCCGATCACCCGCCTGCCCAACACGCCCGAGGAGTGGCGGCGGTACGACGTGGTCATCGTCGGCGATGTCCCGGCCGAGTCGATGAGTGCTGAGCAACGCAAACAGCTGCACGACTTGGTCGCGCAGCGTGGCGCGGGGTTGCTGTGGATGGCGGGGCCCGGCAGCATGCCGACGATGTACGCGTCCACGATGCTGGTGGACCTGCTGCCGATGCGCGACCCCGAAGCGGTGAGTTTGTTGCCCTGGGCGCGGGCGAGCGTCGAACCCACGGCTTTGGCCGAGACGCTCAGCGTGTTGCAACTACGATCGGCGGGCGATACGGAAGACGAAGCGCCCGACTGGCCCGAGGGTTTGCCGGGGCTGCGTTGGGTGCAGGACATGGGTGAGCTCAAACCGTCGACCGAGGTGTTGGCCCACGCGGTCGCCGACGCTTCGACCGACGCGGAAGAACAACCGCTCGTGACGCGTTTACGCTTCGGCTCGGGGCAGGCGCTCTACGTCGCGACCGACGAGACCTGGCGTTGGCGTTACGCCCGGGGCGAGGTGTATTTCGAGCAGTTCTGGGTGCAGCTGGTGCGCATGCTCGGCCGGGCGGCCGCGACGCGGACCGAAGAACCCGTTCGCCTGGCGGTGTCGGCCCGCAGCACGCCCGTCGGCGGCACGGTGGTGGTCGACCTGGACATCGAAGACGCGGCGTTGCTCGCCCGGGATTTGCCGAGCATCAACGTCGCGGTACGGCGGGCGGACGATGCGCTGGAGCGAGACGTGGCGGAATTTGCTCTACGCCCCGCCCCCAGAAGCCGCACCTCTGCGAGCACCACGGGGCTCGATGAATCGAGTTGGCGATACACCGCGCCGTGGTTGGCGAACGTGTCGGGGTCCTTGGAATTGGTCGTGACCGACCCGGCGTTGTCGGGTTTGGATTTACGCGTGCCGTTGGACGTGATCGCTTCGGACGACGAGTTGCGGCGGGCCGAGGCCGACGTGCCGCGGTTGGTTCGTTTGGCCGAAGCGACCGGCGGGCGAGTCGTGCCGTTGAACGATTTATCGCAGCTCACCGAGCCCGGCGTGGTGCGGAACTTGTCGCGGAAGACGGCCAACGACGTGGCCGAGCCCATCTGGAACTCGGCCCTGGCGTTGGCCTTGGTCGTGGGGTTGATCACCCTAGAATGGATCGGGCGGAAGCTTGTGCGGTTGGTGTGAGTCGTGGAACAGCCTTTTACACAGATTTCGTAGATGACGCAGATATAACCTGGAGCAATGAAAGCAGTCCGATGAATGATGGGCGTCGGGATCCTGAAACTTATGCGGTCATCGGTGCGGCGATGGAAGTTCACCGTCAACTTGGACATGGTTTTTTGGAAGCGGTCTACCAAGAAGCACTAGCACGTGAATTCACCGAGCGAGAAATACCTTTTAAACGTGAAGTCATGCTGAGCATTATTTACAAAGGCAAACCGTTGGATATGAAATACATGGCCGACTTTATCTGCTACGGCCATCTGATCGTTGAAACCAAAGCGCAGTCGTGTTTGATGGACCACGATATAGGCCAAACCGTGAACTACTTGAAAGCCACACAGCAAAATCTCGGCCTCCTCATCAACTTCGGCAACAAGTCCCTCGAAACTAAACGCCTTATTCACTCTGCATAAAAATCTGCGTCATCTGCGAAATCTGCGTAAAAGGCTGTTCAAACCACCATGCAAAACATCGCCCGACAACTCGAACAGGTCCGCCGGAAAGGCCGGGTGTTGTTGGTTGCCCAGCGGTTGGCGCAGGCGGTGGCGGTGGTGTTGCCGGTGTTGGTGGGGTTGGGCCTAGTCGATTTCGGGTTGCGGCTGCCGGGGTGGTTGCGCGGGGTGATCGCGTTGGGTTTGTTGGGGTTGGGGTTGAGTTGGCTGGTGAAGCGGCTGGCGGCGGCGTGGCGGTTTGGGCCGAGCCTCAGCGCGTTGGCGCTGCGGGTCGAGGCGATGGTGCCGCGGCTGTCGGGGTTGTTGACCAGTTCGTTGGAGTTTGGGTTGTCGCCGGAGAAGTACGCTTCGCCGGCGTCGACCGCGGCGATGGCCGAGGCGACGGTGCAACGGGCCGAGCGCGAGTTGGCCGGCGTCGAGGTGGGTCAACTGATCAACCTCGAGCCGACGCGCAAACGAGCGATGTGGCTGATCGGGGCGGTGGTGGTGGTCGGGGTCTTGGCCGGGTCGATGCCGACGCACAGCGCGATCGCCGCGTCGCGTTGGCTGATGCCGTGGAGCGATACGGCCTGGCCCAAGCGGACCCGGGTCGCGGCGCACGCCTTGCCCCCGGCGGCGGCGATCGACAGCCCGGTGGAATTCAGTGCGAGCGTCGGCCGGGGCTTCAAGCCCGGCATGCGGGTGTGGTTGAACCTCGAATCGGTGGACGCCCACGGCCAACCCACCGGCGACGTAGCTCCCCAACGCTTACTCATGACCGAACAACTCGCCGGTGCGGCGTCGGACGACGCCGACGAATCCGTGGATGACGAGCAGGGCGAATTCAAATTGCAGTGGCGTCCGCCGGCCGACTTGTCCCGGCGGGTGTCCGCGGGCGACGCCGACTCGGCCACGCTGCGGTACTGGTTCGAAGCCGGCGACGACCGCACCGAGACGCAGGCGATCACGCTGGTCGCCCGCCCGGCGTTGCAGCGCTTGATCGCCGAGGTCCAGCCGCCGGACTACGCGTTGGGCTTGGCGGCGCCGCAGACCGTGGCGCTGCACGAGCAATCGCAGCGCGTCGCGGGGGCGACGATGTTGACCGGGGCGCGGGTGCAACTCACGTTGGGTCTGAACAAGCCGTTGCCTGCGGAAGTGTTCGCGGCCGAGGATCTTGTGCCGGGGTTGGTGTCGCTGCCGGACTTGGTGATCGATCGACCCGATGCTCGTACGGTGGAGTTGAGTTTCACGCTGCTCGAAAGCGTGCAGACGCTGATCGTGCTCACCGACGCCTACGGCTTGACCCAAGCCAGCGAACGCGTCGTCCGCTTCCAGGCTCTCGAAGATCGGCAACCCACGGCCACGATCCTCGAGCCCTCGGCCGACACGTCCGTGCTCGCCTCGGCCGTGCTGCCCGTCGCGGCGCAGGCCAGCGATGACGTGGGAATCCGGAGCCTCGTGATCGAGGCCGAGCACCCCCGGCGGGCTACGGCTCAGGACGCGGTAGACGAAACCCAACCGACGCAAAGAATGGCCCTCGCCGACAGCGTCGATCGCTCGGCCCAACTCAACGCCGAGGCGACGCTGGACCTCGGCACCTTGCCTCTTCGCGTCGGCGATGTCGTCACGCTCCACGCGTCGGCCCAAGACGTGTTCGAGCTCAACGGCTTTGTTCATGACCCGGCCGTCGCCACGCCACGCCGACTCAACATCATCGATGCCAACACGCTGATCGAGCAGGTCCGGGCCGACTTGGCCGGGGTGCGGCAGCAGGCTCAGCGTTTGGAACGGCAGCAGGAACAACTGCGCAAACGTTTGGCCGAGGACGACCCGAATCGGTTGCAGGCCGAGCAGGCCCGCGTGACCCGCGCGGTCGAATCGCAGCGTTTGCAGTTGAGCCGGGTGCAGGACCGTTTGCGGCTCAACCGGCTGAGCGACGAAACGCTCGATGAACTCATCCGCCAGGCCGACGCGTTGGCCGAGCGGGCCGAGGATGCGAGTCAACAAGCCGAGCAAGACCTGCAAGAAGCGGCGGGGACCGGAGACGAAAACGAAGCGCAAGGAACATCCGCCGAAGATCAAGCCCGCGCGGACGCCGGCGAACAGCAGGAGCAAGCCCGCGAAAACCTTGAAGACTTGGCGAAACTTCTGGACCAGGGCCGCGATGCTTTGGGGTTGAAGCTCGAACTGGGACGCCTCAAGACCGAACAGGAAGCGCTGGCGCAAGACACCCGCGAGTTGTTGCCGCGCACGGCCGGTCGGCCGATGGAGCAACTCTCCGAAGACTTGCAGGCGGCGTTGCGGGAGTTGGCCGAGCGTCAGGAAGCCTTGGCGGAGCAAGCTGAGGACGCGGTCGAGCGTTTGCAGAGCAGCGCCGAATCATTGGCGCAGCAGGGCCAATCGGACCAGGACCGCGCCGCGGCCCAGGCTTTGGCCGAGGCGGCGGCGGTCGCCCAACGTCAAGGCCTCGACGAACAGATGCAGCAGTCGCAGGAGGGCTTGGAGCAGAATCAACTCTCGCAGGCGGGCTCGTCGCAGATACAGAGCCTCGACACGCTCGACCAGATGATGCAGCAGCTCGGCGAGCAGGACGAGCGGCGTCAGGAGTTGTTGCGTCGGCGGTTGCTGGAGTTGGCCGACCAACTGCGTCGGCTGATCGAAGGGCAGACGTTGGCCAACGCGGCGGTTGACGCGTTGCCGGCCGATGTCGCGGCGGCGGACCTGGCGGCGCTGGCGCCGGATCAATCGAACTTGTGGGTGCGGACGATCGCGGTGCAGACCGAAGCCGAGGCCGAGGAAGCGACGGCCGACGTGGCCGCGATCGTTGGCCAGGCGGTCGAGGCCCAGGCGGCGGCCATCGGCGGGCTGCGCGGCGGATCGCGTGACGATTCGCAGGCGGGGCAGCGGGTCGCGCTCGAGCGGCTCGAAGAAGCGCTCGCCAAGGTGCAGGAGAAGCAGGCCGAGGCTCAGCGAGATCAGACCGCTGAACAGCGCAACGAAATTCGGCAGAAGTACATCGAGTTGGCCGGTCGGCAGAACGAGTTGCGCGATCAGACGTCGGCGTTGCTCGATGTGGTGCCGTTGACCCGCCGAACGCGGGCCGAGCTGCGCGGGTTGAGCGCGGCGCAACAGGAAGTCCGCGACGCCGCGGCGGAATTGGGCGAAGAGGTCGGCGACACCATCGTGTTCCAGAAAACCCACGAGATGATTGACGCCGCCAGCGGGGCGGCGACGGCGTCGTTGTCGCGGGGCGAAGACGACGGCCGACTGCTTCGGCAACAACTCAAAACCGCGGCGCTCTTGGAGTCGATGGCCGAGGCGCTCGACGAGTCCGGCGGCCCACCGCCCGAGTTTGAGGAAAGCCAAGCCGGCAGCGGCGGGGGGGGCGGGGGCGAGCCGCCGCCGTTGGTCCCGCCGGCCGCGGAATTGAAACTGCTCCGCGAGGTGCAGCAGTCGGTCTATGATGAAACACGGGCCTTGGCCGAGGCGGTCCGCACGGCGGAGCCCACGGCCGAGCAGTCGCGGCTGCTGAACGATCTGTCCGATGAACAGAAAGTGCTGTCGACCGTCGGCCAGCGTCTGGTTGAGCAGATGCAGGCGCGTCAGCAGCGCTGACGCGAGAGCAGGAAAGCCGGAGAGCATGAGAGCAGGAAATCTGAACAACCCGAATCCAAAGCGCCGGTCGGTCTTTCGACGAGGGGACTTCATTTTTTCCTGCTCTTTGGCTCTCCTGCTCTCCTGCTCTGCTTCGGCGCAAGACCAGCCCACGCTCGATGAATTGCTCGACCTCGCGCCGCCGGCCGAGGCTTCGCCGCCCGACGAAGGGGCTGGCGTAAACCAAGACGCCTCAAGCCCGGATACCTCGCCCTCTGAACCGCTGATCGTCGACGGCCTCGAAGAGCGCCTCACCGGCGAGCAGATGGCCGACGCCTTCGTCGACGCGGTGCGGGACATGGACCGCGTGGCGGATCGGTTGGGCGACGCCCGCGACCCGGGCCTCGACACCCAGCGGATCCAGGAGAGCATCCTCGCACGCCTCGACCAACTCATCGAAGCGGCCCAGCAACAACAATCGTCCAGCAGTTCGTCTTCGAGCAGTTCGTCGGGTTCGTCGTCGAACCAGGACAGCAGCGCCGAAAACGCGGGCCAGGATTCGGGCCAAGGCTCGCAGCCTCAATCCGGTGGTTCGCAAGGCCAAACCGCTGCGGGCGAACCCGGCGGCGACGGCGAAAACCCCGGCGGCTTCTCGCCCGGACAGGTTGGCCCGATCGACCCCGGCCAAGGCGCGATCGACGAAGTCCGCAGCGAATGGGGCAGCCTGCCCCCACGCCTGCGCGACGAACTGACCAACGGCCTCGACGAACCCTACAGCCCGGTGTACCGCAACCTCACCGAAGCGTACTACCGGCGGTTAGCGGAGGAGGCTAATCAGTGATGAGTGAACAGTTAACAGTAATGAGTGACAAGGCAAAAATGAGCCGCCTCCGCGGTTCGAGCTTCTGTCTTTTACTCATCACTGTTCACTGTTTACTCATCACTCCGCCGCCGAAGGCGGCAGCGGAAGTGGGCCGAGGCACTGAGGAAGTCAACTTCGTCGAAATCACGCCCGAGCTGCGCACGACGATCGATCGGGGCCTGAAGTTTCTCGCCACGGCCCAGGCCGAGGACGGCAGCTTTGGTCAGGACCGCTACGGCAAACACGTGGGCATCACCGCGATCGCGGCGATGGCGTTCATGGCCGATGGCCACCTGCCGGGCCGTGGCGCCTACGGGCCGCAGGTCGAAGCCGCGCTCGACTTCGTGCTCTCCAGCGCGACCGAGTCGGGGCTCATCGCCGCCGACACGTCGCACGGCCCGATGTACGGCCACGGCTACGCGACGCTCTTCCTCGGCGAGATCTACGGCATGACCGGCGACGCCCGGGTCCGCGAGGCGTTGGTCAAAGCGGTCCGCCTGATCGTCGACACGCAGAACCACGAGGGCGGCTGGCGGTATCACCCCCAGCCGTTCGATGCCGACATCTCCGTAACGATCACGCAGGTCATGGCGTTGCGCTCGGCCCGGAACGCGGGGCTGAGCGTGCCCAAGGAAACCATCGAACGCGCGATCACTTACGTCCGGCAATGCCAAAACCCCGCGGACGGCGGGTTCCGCTACATGCTCAGCGCGGGCGGCTCGGCGTACCCGCGTTCGGCGGCGGGCGTGGCGAGCCTGCAATACGCCGGGGTCTACGACGACGACGCGGTCCGCGACGGCCTGCAGTACCTGATCCGCGCCAACCGCGGCAACGCGGCGCAGGCGGGCGGCCACTATTTCTACGGCCACTACTACGCGTCCCAGGCGATGTTCCTGGCCGGCGGGGGCTATTGGTCCGAATATTACCCCCGCATCCGCGAAGAACTCATGGACCGCCAGCAAACCGCGGGCGGTTGGACGTCGAACCACGGCGAAGCCTACGGTACCGGTATGAGCCTGCTGATTTTGCAAATCCCCAACCGCCTTTTGCCGATATTTCAGAGGTAAGGGGTGATTTTGGATTTTTGATTGAGGATTTTTGATTTGGCAGGCCATCAACACTTTTTCACTTGGTTAAAGACACAAAGCTGTCGCGTCTTATCAATCAAAAATCATCAATCAAAAATCCAAAATCAACTGCTTGGCGTGATCGGTACTTTTCTCATCGCCGCCTCCACCACGGCCCTCACCCCTGCGACGTTGCTGACGCCGGAGTTGGAATCGCGGTCGATCAATCTGTCGGGGCTCAGCGGCGGGACGCTCAGTTACTTCGATGATGACCGCCGGCTGACGCGGTCGCCGGTCGGCGACTTTGTGCGGCTGCGGCTCGACGAGCGATCGTCGGCGGGCGCGGACGTGGAGACTCAGGCCCGCGGGGTGATCGAGTTGGTCGATGGCCAACGCATCGTCGGGCGGTGGAGCGGCGCGAGTCGTGACGGCGAAGCGATTTTGTGGACCCACCCCACGTTGGGTCGGTTCACCCTGGGGCTCGACGACGTGCGTCGCGTGGTGATGAACACGGCGACGGGCAGCGCGGACGAAGGTCAGGCGGTGCCGGATCTCGGCACGCCGGCGGGCGACATGGTGGACCTACTTAACGGCGACCGCTTTGTGGGGTTCATCGTGGCGGTGGCCGACGAGTCGGTGACGATCCAACCCGACGGCGCGGACGGCGAGGTCACGCTCGACCGGGCCAACATCGCGACGTTGCGGTTGGCCAACCCGGCGACGCCGGCCCACGAGGTGGTGGTCTCGGGTGATCTGGTTGAGTTGGTGGACGGCAGCCGGGTGCGTGGCGGGGGCAACATCGGCGGCGAGCCGTTGACCATCCGGGCGGACACGTTGCGGTTTACGCCGGCGCTGACCGACGCGATGCAGCCGGTGGACCTGGCGTTGGATCAGGTGGCGCAGATCGATTTTGCCGCCTCGGGTTTGCGGCTGGTGGAGTTGGGGGGGCAGCCGATGACCACGGTCGCGGGCGGCTCGGCGTTTGGCCTGGAACTGTTACCCGTCGTGGAGCCGCGGGGCATTTCGTTGCACGCGCCGGTCACGGTGGTGTTCGACCTGCCGGACGGGGCCCAGCGGTTCATCTCGCGGGCGGCGCTCGATCTGCCGGCGGGGTTGTCGGACCAACAGACCCGGCTGGCGGACGTGTTGGTGAGCGCGGTGCCCGGCGGGGCGGAGGCGTCGTTGCCCCCGGCCTCGGAGTCCGGCGGGGTGCGGTTGTTTGTGGATCGCACGTGGTCGATGTTGCGCAGCGAGTTGGGCGGGGCCGACCAACTGCGGATCGAACTCGACCCGATGCGGCACGGCCCGATCCTCGACCGGGTCTTGCTCGAAGACGCGATGATCCTGCTCGAACTGCCCGACCCCGGGCCGGACAGCGGCGACGCGAATCCGTGAGCCTTCGGGGTCGCGCTCACGCGCTTCTCACACCCCGCTCGCTACACTAAAACCTCAAAAGAGCTTGGGCTCCGCGACCGTCGGCTTTTCGACGGCGTGTTTCCGTGAAAGTCAGCGAAACCGTTATGTCCGAGTCTCCCGCCAAATCGAAGAAGAAATCCAAAGCCCGCCCCGTGACGTTTGACCTCGACGCGCCCCCGGCCGAGGGCGAGTTTCTCAACCGCGAGTCGAGCTGGCTGGAGTTCAACCGCCGGGTGCTGCACGAAGCGCTCGACGAGCGCACGCCGCTGCTCGAGCGCGTCGGTTTCCTGGCGATCTTTAACTCGAACCTCGACGAGTATTACCAGAAGCGCGTCGGCGGGCTGAAACGGCAGATCGAAGCGGGCCTGATGACGCGTACCGTTGACGGGCTGACGCCCGAGCAGCAGCTCAAGATGATCCGTGATCTGGTGATCCCGATGCTCGACGAGCAGGCCAAGTGCTACACCCAGGTCGTCAAGCCGGCGCTCAAGAAAAAGGGGATTCATCTGCTGACCTGGGACGAGCTCAGCGACGCCGAGCGCGACGCGGCGGACGAGTATTTCCGTCAGAACCTGTTCCCGGTCGTGACGCCGTTGTCGGTCGACCCCGGGCACCCGTTCCCGTTTATCTCGAACCTCTCGACGTCGCTGGGCGTGATGCTGCAACACCCTGGCGGGGAGAAGGCCAACCCCGCGTCGTCGTCGCCGATCCGCGAGACGTCGGGCGACGTGGGCGGCGCCATCGACGACAACGCGGGTCGGCTGCAGTTTGCCCGCGTCAAGGTGCCGCAGGTCTTGCCGTACTGGGTCAAGCTGCCCGCGCCCGAGGGCGAGTTGGCTTCCGGGGTTTCCGGGGCGGGGGAAGAAAAGTTCATCAGCTCGGCCCAGATCATCCGCCACAACCTCGACGAGTTGTTCGAGGGCATGACCATCAAACACGTCGAGCCGTTTCGCATCACCCGTAACGCCGACGTCGAACGCGACGAGGAAGACGCCGAGGACTTGCTGGAGCTCATCGAGCAGGAGCTGCGCGACCGACGGTTCGCCGACGCGGTCCGTCTCGAAACCGACGACGCGCCGTTCCACCCGATGAACCACTTCCTGATGCAGGAACTCGGGCTCCAGGAAGACGACGTCTACCAGATGCCCGCCGAGCTGGATTACAACGACCTCTGGCAGGTCCACGGCAGCGTCAATCGGCCCGAACTCAAATACGAGCCCTGGACCCCGATGGTCCCGACCCGGCTGGCCGACGTCGACTCCAACATCTTCAGCATCATCCGCAACGGCGACATCCTCGTGCACCACCCCTACGAGTCGTTCAGCGCGAGTGTCGAACGCTTCATCCGCCGGGCCGCGAACGACCCCGACGTGATCGCGATCAAGCTGACGCTGTACCGCACCGCGAAAGACTCGCCGTTCATCCCCGACCTCATCAAAGCCGCCGAGGCCGGCAAACAGGTCGTCGTGCTGGTTGAACTCAAAGCCCGCTTCGACGAAGAGCGCAACGTCCAACTCGCCCAACGCCTCGAGAAGGCCGGCATCCACGTCGTCTACGGCGTCGTCGGTTACAAGACCCATACCAAAACGTCGCTCGTCGTCCGCAAAGAAAAAGACGGCCTCCGTACCTACGCCCACATCGGCACCGGCAACTACAACTCCAAGACCGCCAACCTCTACACCGACCTGGGCCTATTCACCTGCGACCCCCGCATCACCGGCGACCTGGTCGAAGTCTTCCACTTCCTCACCGGCCGATCGCTCAAACGCCACTTCAAACACCTGCTCATCGCGCCGACCAACATGCGGTCCCGTTTCGTCGAGATGATCGACCGCGAGATCGCCCACGCCCAGGCGTGGAAGAAAGCCGGCGCCGCCGACGAAGACCGCCCGCTGATCGTGGCGAAGATGAACAGCCTCGAAGACCGTCGGCTGTGCCGCAAGCTCTACGAAGCCTCCAACGCCGGCGTGCGCATCCAGCTCATCGTCCGCGGCTTCTGCACGCTCCGGCCGGGCGTCGAAGGGCTCAGCGAAAACATCACCGTCCAGTCCGTCATCGGCCGGTTCCTCGAACACTCCCGCATCTACCACTTCCGCAACGGCCAGGGCGTGACGTCTTACGACCCGAACGAGTTGGTGACCAAGTTCGCCGAGAACGCCAGCCCCGAGTCCGCCGAGTCGCTCCGCACCGCGGGCCAGGAGTACTACATCGGCAGCGCCGACTGGATGTACCGCAACCTCAACAACCGCGTCGAGTGCATCACCCCGGTGTACGACGCGTCGCTGCAAGCCAAACTCAAAACCATCATCGACACGATGCTGGCCGACGACCGCCAAACCTGGGACATGCACGCCGACGGCAGCTACACCCAACGCACCCCGCCGAAGGTGACCAAGAAAAATCCCGAGTTAGCTGCGACCCCCGCCGTGGTGGGCACGCACCAGCACCTGATGGACCTGACGCGGTTGGAACTGGCAGACGGATGAAAAACGATTGATTTGATATCGATCATATATTTATCAAAATTTAGAACGAGATAAGCGAAATCGTCAGCTAATCTGTTGCCGCAATTAAGCCGTCTCACCGTCTAACATGTTCTAGATCACCCGTTGCACGAACGACCGCGATAGGTGGGCATGGTCAACGGGCAGCTAGAAGCTTCAATTTCTCTTGGATCGGCGCCACTCGCGCAAGTCTGCCTTGTGCTCAATCAACGCCTCTAAAGCTTCATTCAGGCGTTTTGTTTGAGTCTTTGGTGTCTTGGCAGACATCACATGCTGGGCAAGCATGCGCTTCCTGCCTGGCGTCAGAGTGTCCCAAGCTTTGGCTACCTGGTGATCGACGTTGATCGCTCGTTGCAAGGCGGGCGGCACTTCGACGTGGTTTTGATCCGCGACCCGGAACCGAATCCGGACGACGTCGCCGACCTCGACCTCCGCGTCCTTCAACACCTTCGGCGACACGATCAGGTAGTACCGACCGTCCCCCGTTGGCATGAATGCGTTCGCGATTGGGACTTCTTCGATTTCGCCCTCAACCCGTAGCCGCGGGTACCGATCGAAGGGTAAATCTGACCGAATTTCATCGGGCAGGAATACCACGGTGTACCAAAGGACTTTCGTCTTCCCTACGCCGAACCGCTCGACCGTCGTTTCATATTTATGGGGGTAGTAGTCCACCGATCCTTATGTCGCCACGGTTAACCGTTCGCCTCGATAGTTTTCGGAACGCTCGATAAAACGTTTTAAGCCATCCAGGTCTTTCAAGTGCATTTCTCGCGTCCAGCGGATGATGCCAAAAAGACGAAGTAAAACCTGAAAAGGCGGCGTGATGTCGTTGCGGAACGCCAAGACAACCCGCGTTTTCTCCGGTCCGATCGGGATCAAGTGAAAGCCCAACGTTGGGCGGTGGGGCGGTCCTTTACTTTCGAGCTTGAAGGAAACGTAGCGGCCCTCGTCTAGAGCCGCTACCTCCTGATACCCAAAGCGTTGACCCTTCTTATCCAGAAACACCGTTTGGGCTCCAACGCGTCCGTCGTCGCCTTCTACCTGGCATTTCGAGCCGGTCTCCGGCGGCCACGCGGACCACTCCATGAGGTCGCTTTGATGGCGGATCGCGTCGTAGACCTGCTCGGACGATCCTTCGATATCCACGGTTTCGACGTATTCGACAACCCGCGGCGTGAGGACCACAACCGCGATTAGAACGGCAACGATCGCTATAAGAATGGTGATAATAAGCATGATTTAGGCCTCGCAACTAGTTAGATAATTAAGTATATTGATTATCAAGATAAAAGCAAGCCCCAAAATATAGGTTTTTTAAAATGCGACAACCTAATGATCGACTTGCTCCAGAAGATACGTACGGCCTTGTTTCGGCCTGTCGTCGCCTGCACACGGCAATGGATCAACTGGACGCCAGGGCCGCGGCCGCCGTCGGCATCTCACGGAACGATCTTCGCTGTTTGAACCGACTAGAGCATGGCCCGCAAACTCCCAAGGCTCTGGGCCGACACCTTGGGCTGACGAGCGGGAGCATGACGGCGTTGATGGATCGTCTGGAATCAAGGGGGCTGGTTCGGCGTTCACCGCACCCCGAAGACCGCCGGGCGGTACTGGTCCACATCGAGCCCGTGGTCTTCAAACAACTCGCCGCGGTCTACCGTCCGTTTGGCGAGGCGTTGGTCGAATTGACAGAACAGCTTTCGGCGAAGAATGCGGCCGCCGCCGTTAAGCATTTGGATGCGGTTTCAGGAGCTTGTGAGTCGGCCACTAAAAGTAATTGAACATAATATTTACTAGTGGGGGGTGACCTTTAACGTGATTCAATTTGGTTGAGGCAATCAATACCTTTTTCAAGTTGCGTAAGATTGGTTAGCGTCGCGCTAGCAATCTCTTCGAGCGCGTGCTTGGTGAAAAAAGCCTGGTGACCCGTGATGAGGACGTTGGGGAACGTGAGGAGTCTCGCAAACTCGTCGTCGTGGAGGATGTCATCGGAGTGGTCTTCGAAGAAGAGTTTTTCTTCTTCTTCGTAGACGTCGAGGCCCAGGTGGCCGACGCGGCCGGACTTGAGGGCGTCGATGACGGCATCCGTATCGATCAGCTTGCCGCGGCTGGTGTTGATGAGCATGACGCCGTCTTGCATCTGGGCGAGCGTGTCGGCGTTGATGAGATGTTCGGTGGCGGGCATCAGCGGGCAGTGCAGCGTGATGATTTCGCTGGCGCGGAAGAGTTCCTCTTGCGAAACGTACTGCACGCCGAGTTGTTTGAGTTCTTCGTTTTCGTACTTGTCGTAGGCGAGGACGCGGCAGCCGAAGCCGGCGAGGATGCGGGCGGCGGCGGTGCCGATCTTTCCGGTGCCGACGACGCCGGCGGTGCGGCCGTGCATCTCGAAACCCAGCAAACCCTCCAGGGCGAAGTTGCCTTCGCGGACCCGGTTGAAGGCGCGGTGGGTCATGCGGTTGAGGGTCATCATCAGCGCGATGGCGTGCTCGGCGACGCCGTGGGGCGAGTAGGCGGGGACGCGGACGACGGTCAGGCCGTGCTTCTCGGCGGCTTTCAGATCGACGTGGTTGAACCCCGCCGAGCGGAGGGCGAGGTGTTTCACGCCGCGTCGCGCCAGCGCTTCGATGACTTTCGCCGAGCCGTCGTCGTTGACGAACAGGCAGGCCGCGTCGTGGCCGTCGGCGATGAGGGCGGAGTGTTCGTCGAGGCGGGGTTCGAGGTAATCGATGGCGTGGCCGTGAGTGACGTTGGCGGCGTCGAAGAACCGTCGGTCGTAGCGTTTGGTGTTGTAGAAGGCGATCTTCATGCGGACAGTTTAGCGCGGGAATTTCGAAACTTGAGAATCTGATCTTAACTCCTCCCCCCTTGAGGGGGAGGTAGGGTGGGGGTGTCGAGCCGTGGTGAGGCTACGAGCTTACCGCACCCTCCCCCGGCCCCTCCCTCAAGGGAGGGGAGAAGACCGATTGGCCCATTTATGATTGGTGTGAGTCGTCGCGGAACTCAAGGTTGTAATTCGTGAACGGCTTCACGGGCTTTCGTGAACGGAATCGATCAGCGCTCGGCCGAGGTTCGGCAGGCTGCGGCCCGCGGCGTGGGCGACGACGACGGCGCGGGTGGGGACGGGTTTGCTCAGCGGGCGGTAGACCCGTTTGGCCGAGCGGTCGCGCTCGGCGACCATGCGCGGCAATAGCGAAATCCCCAGGCCCAGCGCGACCCATTCCTGCACCGTAGCGAGTTGCGCGGCCTTCCACTGCTGGTGCTCGGCGAGGCCCAACACTTCGCAGTAGGCCCGGACGCGTTGGCCGAGGCAGTGCATGCCGTGGAGCACGATGGGGGGGCGGTCGCGGAGGTCGCGGGGGCGGACGGTTTTGCGCTGGGCCAGCGGGTCGTCTTTGGCCATGACCACGGACAGCGGCTCGTCGAAGAGGTGTTGCGTGGTGATGCGGGGGTCGTCCAGCGGCAGGCTCATGAACGCGAGGTCGAGGCGGGCGGCGGCGAGTTCTTCGACCAGGTGTTCGGTGACGTCTTCGTGGATGGTCAGCTCGGCGTCGGGGTTTTGTTTCTGGAACCGGCGGACCGCGGGCGGCAGGAGGAACGGGGCCATGGTGGGGATCGCGCCGACGCGGAGCTGGCCCCGGCCGGTTTCGACGTCGGCGCGGACGCGGTCGAGGGTGGACGAGAGTTCGCCGAGGATCTGCCGGGCCCGCGGCAGCAGCGATCGGCCGGCCTCGGTCAGCTCGGCCCCGCGGGACGAGCGGTCGAACAGCCGATGGCCCAGCTCGTCTTCGAGTTTCTGGACCTGGGTGCTCAGCGACGGCTGGGTGACGTGGCAGACCCGGGCGGCCTGCCGCATCCCGCCCTGCTCGGCGACGGCGAGGAAGTAGCGGAGTTGGTGGATTTCCATTGATACATCATACCTATCACAGTCATAGAAAAATGATATGGTTGGCGTATCACCCAAGCGGGGTTCGGTGGGGTATATTCATACTCTCGAACAATTGTTTCTCCCCAACGCTTAAGGAGTCCCCATGACCACCGCCGCCAGCAAATGCCCCGTCCTCGAAGGCACGACCCGCACGTCCGTTACGGGTTGGGCCGCGAATCAGGAGTGGTGGCCCGATGCGCTCAACCTCCGCCCATTAGGCCAGACCGACCCGGCCGACCCCGCGTTTGATTACGCCAAGGAGGTGCAGACGCTCGATTTTGTTCAACTCAAGGCCGACCTTGAAGAAGTGATGACGACCAGCCAGGAGTGGTGGCCGGCCGACTTCGGTCACTACGGGCCGTTCTTCATCCGGCTGTCGTGGCACGCGGCGGGCACCTACCGCACGTTTGACGGCCGCGGCGGCTCGTCGTCGGGGACCCAGCGTTTCGCCCCGCTCAACTCCTGGCCGGACAACGCCAACCTCGACAAGGCCCGCCGGCTGCTCTGGCCGATCAAGAAGAAGTATGGCCAGAAGCTGTCGTGGGCCGACCTGCTGGTGTTCGCCGGCAACCAGGCGATGGAGTCGATGGGGCTCAAGACGTTCGGCTTCGGCTTCGGCCGCGAAGACGTCTGGCAGCCCGAGGAAGATATTTACTGGGGCCCGGAGACCGAGTGGCTGGGGAACAAGCGGTACTCGGGCAAGCGTGACCTGGAGACGCCGCTGGGTGCGGTGCAGATGGGGCTGATCTATGTGAACCCCATCGGGCCGGACGGCAACCCCGACCCCAAGCTCGCGGCCCACGACATCCGCGAGACGTTCGGCCGGATGGCGATGAACGACGAGGAGACCGTCGCGCTGATCGCGGGCGGCCACACCTTCGGCAAGGCCCACGCCGCCTCCATCGGCGAGCACCTGGGCCCGGAACCCGAAGGTGCTCCGCTCGAACAGCAAGGTTTTGGCTGGAAGAACTCCTACCAGACCGGCAAGGGCCCGGACACGATCACCAGCGAACTCGAGGGCGTCTGGACCAGCAACCCGACTCAGTGGGACAACGACTACTTCGACAAATTGTTCGCCTACGACTGGGAGCCGGTCGAAAGCCCCGCGGGCGCGACCCAGTGGAAGCCGGTCGAAAACGGCGAGGCGGTGGACACCGTGCCCGATGCGCACGACCCCAACAAGCGCCACGCCCCGATGATGTTCACCACGGACCTGGCGCTCAAGGAAGACCCGGCCTACGAGAAGATTTCCCGCCGGTTCCACGAAGACCCCGAGGCGTTTGCCGACGCCTTCGGCAGGGCGTGGTTCAAGCTGCTGCACCGCGACATGGGCCCGCAGACGCGGCTGTTGGGGCCGGACGTGCCCGAGCCGCAGACCTGGCAAGACCCGGTCCCCGGAGTTGATCACGAACTGATCAACGACGCGGACATCGCGGCCCTCAAGAAGTCGCTGCTCGACGCGGGCCTGACGATCCCGCAACTGGTCGGCGCGGCGTGGTCCGCGGCGTCGTCGTTCCGGGGCACGGACCTGCGCGGCGGGGCCAACGGTGGCCGGCTGCGGCTGGCCCCGCAGAAAGACTGGGCCAGCAACGACCCCGAAGACTTGGCGAAGGTCATTCCGGCGTTGGAGAAGGTCCAGGCTGATTTCAACCAGCAGCAGTCGGGCAGCAAGAAAGTTTCGTTTGCCGATGTTGTAGTGCTGGGCGGTTGTGCGGCCGTCGAAGCGGCGGCGAAACAAGGCGGTATCGACATCGCCGTGCCGTTCACCCCCGGCCGGACCGACGCGACCGCCGAGCAGACCGACGCCGAGGCGATGTCGGTCCTCGAGACCACGGCCGACGGTTTCCGCAACTACCTCCACCCCGACCACAAACGCCCGTTCCAGGAACTGCTGGTCGAGAAAGCCACGCTGCTCACGCTGACCGCCCCCGAGATGACCGTGCTCGTCGGCGGCCTGCGGGCCCTCGACGCCAACGTGAAAAGCTCGAAGTTCGGCGTCCTCACCGAACGCCCCGGCACGCTTAGCAACGACTTCTTCGTCAACCTCGTGGACATGGATACCACCTGGAAGACCTCCGACCGCTGCCCCCACTTCTACGAAGGACGCGACGCGTCGGGCGAGGTCAAGTGGACGGCCAGCGCCGTAGACCTGGTCTTCGGCTCCGACTCGCAACTGCGGGCGCTCACCGAGTTCTACGCCAGCGACGACGCGGGTGAGAAATTCGTGAGCGATTTTATCGCAGCGTGGACCAAGGTCATGAACCTCGACCGCTTCGACCTCAGTTAACTTATTAGGTTGAATACCCCATAGCCCGGCCGCCGCGGCTGACCTATATTCTTACCAGTTGGTTAAGCCAACGCCTCCACCCGACCCCCGGAAGCCCGGCGGAAGTCATTCGTGACTCCGCTGGGTTTTTTTAGGTATCCCTTTCGGTTGAGCGGGCGACGCGAAGTGGGTTGCGGTTTCGATTCCCCTCCCTTGAGGGAGGGGTCAGGGGAGGGTGAGGTTCGCTCCGGTTGTTCACGTTGTACTCGCCATCATGGACGGTCTGCCCGACCCGCTAAACTCCCCGTCATGGACCTGCCCTCCGCCGGCCAACTCGCGCTGTCGCTCATGCAACACCACGGCCTGGCCGACGCCGGCTGGACCTTCCGCTTCAACCAACGCAAACGCAGCCTCGGCCTCTGCAACTACACCACCCAACGCATCGAACTCTCCGCCCCCTTCGTCACCCGCAACGACGAACCCGAAGTCCGCGACGTTATCCTCCACGAAATCGCCCACGCCCTCACGCCCCCGCCCCCGGAAGCTTCAACGGGAGGTACCGATTCAAAAACCGGGCGTGGGGGGGGGGGCCCCCCCCGCCCCCCCCCCCAAACCCACAACCACCCCCCCCCCGCCCACCCCCCCCCCCCCCACACCCCCCCCC
>JBCCST010000059.1:0-21126 GCA_039199695.1 Planctomycetota bacterium
AACGGCGACTCGGTCTGCCCCACAAACAAGTTCGCCGCCATCGCCATCGCCTCGGCCCCGCTCACGCCCATCGTCACCATCATCACGCGGGCCAGGCACCAGATCAGCAGTTGCATGATCCCCAAGTGATACAGGATCGACATCAACGCCGAGAAGAAGATGATGACCAGCAGACCCGTCGCGGCGAAAGCAAAAATAAATCCCGCCCCCGGCACGCCCGGAAGGCCCGGCAGCTCACGGCCGGAGTCCGCCAGGTCGTTGAACAACATCCCCGCCCCGAACCCGTTGACCGACACAAACCGCTGCACGCCCCGCGCCACCGACGCCAACACCTGATCGCCCACCCCCGTACCCAAGACGATCACCGCCAGTAACAACTGAAGCCCCATCCCCCAAGCGATCACCCGCCACGGCACCCGCTTGCGGTTGGTCGACATCAACCACGCCACGCCCAGCAGCACCGCCAACCCCAGCAAACCACGCAAGATCACGATCGCCAACGTCAACACTCCACGCCCGAGCGGGCTGTTCGAAAAAGACTGATCCCCCGGGTCGCCGAAGTGCAGGCCGGCCGATAACGCAGCTTAACAAGTTGCCGGCGTGTTCGAACGCCGCGCCCGTTGGAATCCAAGCACGACGCATCGCGCGGTTATGATGTTTCGACCTTGACCGCCCCGCCGCCCCACCTTGTTCCGCTGCTCGATGCGCTGCACTGCGGCGCTGCGCTGGTCGACCGCCGCGGGGTTTACGCCCACGTCAACCCCCGGCTCGCCGAGATGCACGGCCGACCCGCCGACCAACTCATCGGCCGACCCGTCCGCGACACCTACACCCCCGGCCAAGCCCCCGAACGCCTCGCCTCGCTGCTGCAAAACTTCGACCGCCCCGCCGAGGGAGAGTTGTTTATCGAGCAAACCGACGGACAAAAACTGCCCGTCGTGTTTGGCGTTCGGCCGCTGGAACTCCGCGACCCCGACCAACCCGACGAACCGCAGGACGCCGCGTTCGTCGTCGTCACCGTGTTGGAGATCACCCAGCAGCGTGAAACCCTCGAGCAGATCACCGAGCTATCCGACACGATGCTCAACCAGGCGTTGCGCCTCCGCGACGACAACCACGAACTCGAGGTTCGGGTCCGACAGCGCACCCAGCAACTGCAAGACGCGAACATGACCGCGATCACGATGTTGGCCGTGGCCAGCGAAGCACGGGACGAAGACACCGGCAATCACGTCCGGCGGATCGAGGCGTACACCTTCGCCGTCGCGATGCAACTGGGCCTGAGCGAAACCGAGGCCGAGCAGTTCGGCTATTCGTCGATCCTGCACGACGTGGGCAAGATCCACGTGCCCGACCATATCCTCAAAAAGCCCGGCCAACTCACCGACGCCGAGCGCGCCGAGATGCAGGAACACACGCTCATCGGCGAACGCATCCTCAGCGACAACGACTTCTTCGCCGTCGCCCGCCAGATCGCCCGGTCCCACCACGAGAACCACGACGGCACCGGCTATCCGGACGGCCTGGCCGGCGACGAAATCCCGCTGCCCGCCCGCATCGTGCACGTCGTCGATGTGTTCGACGCCCTCGCCAGCGCCCGGGTGTACAAAGACGCCTGGCCCTCGGACAAAGCCCGCGACGCGATCCGCAACGGCGCGGGGTCGCAGTTCGACCCGGCCGTGGTCGACGCGTTTCTCACCTGCCTCGACCAAGGCACCGTGCAACTGATTTAAGGGTTCAACAAAAATTTAGCCCCGGGTCCATGACCCGGGGCCGCCGCTGCTGTCCCCCGTCTAATGGTTCCCGGATCGACTAAACTCTCAGATTACCCCTCCATCACCCCCAACCGAAAGCCCCACCATGCCCAGCGCCGTCGCCAGCCACATCCTCGTCCCCAGCGAAGACGAAGCCCTCGACCTCAAGCAGCAGATCGCCGACGGCGCCGCCTTCGCCGACCTCGCCAAGGAACACTCGTCCTGCCCCTCGGGCAAGGCCGGCGGCTCGCTCGGCCAGTTCAACCAAGGCGATATGGTCCCCGAGTTCGACGCGGTGATCTTCAGCGACCTGCCGATCGGCGAAGTCTCGGAGCCGGTCAAAACACAATTCGGTTATCACCTGATCGAAGTGCAACAACGATTGAACTAAATCCGTGCCCCCGATCTCGACCGTACTCTGACCCCCAATATCTAAGTGGTATCTGTTTGATGGCTTGAACATATTTTTTCAAACGCTCTCTCGATATCATCGATTTTATCAGCGTAATAGATGTATTTGCCTTCGATATACAGGGCAAAAAGGCAGGGGATCACCAGACATATACCCCAGCAGACCCCGAAAAGATAGACGATTTCGACGATACAGAATATTTGAATCAAGACCAGCGGAAGAGTAACCGCGTGCTTAAACGAGACATGTTCCTTTTTCAGATAGGCGTATACATACTCGGTAACGCCTTTCGGATTACCTCGACGAAGAAGGGATAGTTCCCGCCACACCGTTTCATAGCTTAAGGCTGAACGGGCGGGTTCTAAGAAAAGCCGGATATAGCAAGCGATGCGATAAGTTGATGTCAAACGCTGTGTCTGTAAAAGGACTGCAGCAAACAGGAAAACGAACAAAAAAAGGTAGGAAAATCGAGCATTCGAATGCTCGCCGAAGCCAAGTAACAGCCCCCCAACGACCCCTGAGAAAACAAGGATCTGTAAAGAATCTCGCTGGTATCCCAAAATCTCGGTACGGAGTGTGCTGTATTCAGCTAACTCCCCGTTTGAATTTGAACTTGTATCGTTTTTTGTACTTTGGCCCAGGAGTTGGATCGCACCGAGGTATTGATCTCGATTAGGTGTATGTTTATTTGGGTACATGCATTTACCAGAACAAAATTACGATAAAAATCGATAGAGTTACGCAAACTTGGTGACTTTGATCACCACAAACGTCTCGTCGTCGTCCTGCGGACCCTTCCCGCGGAAGGCGTGGAGATCGTGCAGCAGCCCGTCACGAATTTCGGCCGACGTTTTATTGGCGTGGCGGCGGATCGAGGCTTGCAGGCGTTCTTTGCCGTGCATCTCGTCGGCTTCGTTGCGGGTCTCCCACATGCCGTCGGTCGCGATGAGCACGATCGTGCCGGGCGACAGGTGTTCGACCTCGGCGGGTTCGTAGACCTCTTCTTCCATGACGCCCAAAGGCAGGCCGCCGCCCTCGGGCTCGCGGAAGCTGTCGTCTTCGGGGTTGTAAATGATGGGCGCGTCGTGCCCGGCCGAGGCCCAGAGCATGTGCTTGGTCTCGGGGTCGAAGTTGGCGATGAGCATGGTCATGAACTTCATGCCGCCGGTGACTTCGACCAGGAGGCGGTTGAGGTGCGTGAGCAGCGGCGCGATGCCCACGCCCTCTTGCGACTTGGACCGCAGCACGCCGCGGGCGGTGGCCATGAGCATGGCGGCGGCGATGCCGTGGCCCATCACGTCGCCGATGACCACGGCCGCGCCGCGCTCGTCGGTCTCGGCGTCGGTGAGGTAGTCGTAGTAGTCGCCGCCGGTCTCGTCGCAGTAGTTGCAGTGGCCGACGATGTCAAAGCCCGGCAGTTCGGGGTCGGCGTTCGGCAACAGACTCTGCTGCACCTCGCTGGCGTGGGCCAGGCTCTTACGCAGCATCAGGCGTTCGCGTAGCCCCGCGGTCATGCTGTTGAACTCCGAAGACAGCACGACGAGTTCGCTGGCCTGGTTAAGTTCGAGCGTGCTGTCGAGGTCGCCCGCGCCCACCTGCCGGGCGTGCGACGTGAGCCGTAGCACCGGGCGGACCAGCCACGCCGCGAGCCCCATGCCCAGCAAGAGCGTCACCGCCACGGCGCTCAGGATGATCTTGATCCCCTGCGCTCGGATCGCGTCGATCTCTTCGGTGAAGTCGGCCGTGGGCACCGCGGTCATGACGACCCAGTTCAGCCCTTGCCGGTGCTTGAACGCGCTGACGCTCATCAGCGCCTCGCCGCGCTCGAGCGTGACGTCGCCGGTCCACTGCGTGGGCGGGCTGCCCGTACCCTCGGGGAAAAGTTCGAGCAGGCGCTGGGCCATCGCGTGGATGTCGCCGTCGTCGCTGCCCAACGCCGAGATACGTTCGAGGTCGTCGTCGGCCAGGGTCGCGCCCGTCGAGGTCGCGATCAGCCGTCCGCGACGGTCGGTGATCACGGCCAGCCCGCTCCGGCCGATCTTGATCGACTGCAGAAAGTTCGAGAGGTCCGCCAAGCTCAACTCGGTATCGAGCACCCCCAGCAACGCCCCTTGCGGATCGTGCACCGCCGCGGCAAAAGGCAGCCCGAGGTTGAGCGCTCCGCTCTTGCCCCCGGTCGCCCAGGCGTACGGTTCGCCCCAAGCCCCCGCCACGCCCGCCGCTTCCCCGAGCCGGTACCACGGCCGGGTGCGGGGATCGAAATCCGACACCCGCCCCTCGTCGAACACCACTTCTCCCGAGGGGAGCATGGGGTATTCGATGAGTTGGCCTTCGGTCCGGTCGTCTAAGATGCCGAACTCCCACCGCGGCTTGCCGGGGTAGCGGAACACCCAGAACGCCCGCCCCTCCGGATCGCCCCAGGTCACGCCCGCCAGCGCCGTGTCGAAGGCATGCCGCTGCTGATAGATCGGCAGCCGCCACGACCGCGGCGTCGCCACGTCCAACGCGCCGCTTTGGATATTGCTCTCAACCAAGGCGTGCCAGCGCGGCGGCCCGTCGAGCAGCGAACTTAGCCGATCGCCGATCCGGCCGTGGACCTGTTCGACCCCACGGATTTCGAGCGATCGGGCCGCGGCCTGCCCCTGGAAGTAGACCACGACGCCGATGATGCCCACGACCACGACCACCGGCAGCACCAACGCCAACGGCGTGAGCACCTTGAGGGGGAGTTTCGCGGTCAAGCCTTTTTGTTCAGACATCCCAATCATCCGTCTCTGTTAGCCCCGGGCAGAGCCCGGCGCTAATGGCCAAACTCACGGCAACTCGAACGTGCCTTGCCCGCCTTTTTTCAGTCGGCCGAGTTCCACCAGCTTGTTCCACACCGCCATCGGATACTCCTTCGGCGGCGTAACCGCGCTGATCTGCGAGCCCCGGCCCGACGTCACGTACTTGCTGCCGAGCTTCGACTCGTCGTCCCGGCGGATCGTCTTGAGCTTGCGACGAAACGCTTTGAGCGCCCGTTTGAGGTTGTCTTCTTCCAGCGAGTCGTAGCCCGCAGCGGCCGCGGCTTCGTCACGCATCTGCGCGATGGTGCGGTTGCCGCCCGGCTGGTCGGCCATCGACCGGGCGTTGGCGGCTTTGATCTCCGAGCCGTCGAGCGGCGTTGCGCCCTTGTGCCCCCCGCCCCCGGCCGCCGAGCCACGCTTCACCGTGCCCGGCCCGTGGGTCCGGCCCTGGCCCATCGCGTTACCCGCGTCGGCCTGAGTCACCAGCTTCGCCAGCGCCTCCATGTCGCGTTTAGCAACGACCTGGCCCACCTTGGTGGCGTCGACGCCCATCCGCATCAACGCGACTTGCGCTTTGCCCCACAGCTTGGTCTGGGTCTTTTTGTCTTCAGCCAGCCAGAGCTCCGAAACGATCTCGCCGAGCTTGTGGCTCTGGATGGTGTCGTGGTTGTCGTAGTAACGCTTGACGACGCCCTGCTGGTAACGCGAAAGGTCTTGCTTGGCCATAAGGCGATTGTACCGGATGGCGCTCCTCGTTTAGCCGTCGATCGCAGATCGACGCTCCGGTGGTCCACGGCGATCTGCGATCGCCCGCTAAACGTAATCACTCACGGCGTGTTCGCCGACCGCACGATCTTCACGCCCTCGATCACAAGGGCATGATTCAGGATCGCCGTGAGATCGGGCGTTCGGCGGGCGACGTCCGGGTCGGGTTCGAAGACCAGATCGACGACCGCGCCGTCTTCGAGTTCGTCGGGCAGGTCGCCGCCGATGCCGAAGCCGTGGCCACCGGTTTTCTGCTTGCCGGTCACGGTGGCGAGTTTCCAGCGTTGCTCGCCGCGCTGCAGATACAGCTGGTAGGCCATGTCGGCGGGGATGCCCTTGAAATCGAGCATCGCGTCCGACCCGTACCACCGGGCTTCGATCTTATTGTCCTCCAACGTCACTGCCTGCCGCATCGCGACGGCGGCGGCGGGGTCATCGATCAACGCGATCGGATCGCCCTCGGCCGACACCATCTCGAACCGCACCGTCTGCGTCTCGGTCCACTCGGCGAGGATCGGACCGTTTTGGCCTTGCCGGACGGTCAACGGCATCTTCAGCGTAAGTTCGTGTTCGCCCAACATCAGTTCGCGCGGCATGCCCGAGCCGGGACGCAGGGTGCTACCGCTCCAACCGCTGCTGCCACCCGGACCGCGGGTACCCGAGAGGGTGCCACTACCCGACATCCGCAGGTCAAACGCCTGTTCGCCGAAGTGCGCGGTCGGTGAATCACGCTCGACGTAGGCGTTGGTTCCGTGCGGCGGACCAAATTTTTTACGGTGCATTCGGAACGGCAGCGGCTCGCCCCGGCGAACTTGTGGCCGGACCTCAAGGCTCATTTCGAACCACGAGCGCGCGACCGCCTCGCGCTGCGTATCGGTGCCGTGGCCAGTAATCATCAATTCGTAAGCGAGTTCGTCCCATTGAGACCCGAAGGGGTGCGTGGCCAGCGTCGGATTGCCCGCCGGACCGTGCGTCGCCGCGTCGGCCATGAGTTGCTCGGCGGTCGCCGCGTCGAGTCGGCCGTTGCGCCAGCGCAACACCATCTCGCCCAGGGCGATCTCGGCAGTCTGCGACGGGCCCGATCGCGCTTCCCACCGCAGCAGCCAGATCGGTTTGTGTTGAGCCAACGCCGTCGCGTCGTACCGCTGGTATCCCCACACCCCGCCCACTCCGACAGACGCGAGCATGAGCAGGACGCCGGCCAGCATCAACTTGCCGCGGCGTTGCCGGTTGCCGATCCGCGGCTCCCGGCGGGTGCCGCATTCCGGGCACTTGGGGTGTTTGTCGGGGATCGGTTCAACGGTGCCCACCAGGTCGAAACCGCAGCCGCGGCAGACCGGGTGGTCGTCGATCCGCCGACCACGTCGGCCAACGATCAACAGGCACACGCCCGGCACGAAACCGATGACCAAGACCCCCACGATAAACCACGGAAACCCGGCGGCGGCTTGCGACATGCCCGATAGTTTAGCGGGTGACGCGTAGCGTCCCGTGTCCATGGTTTCGAACCACGGGACGCTGCGCGTCGCCCGCTAAACGTAAAAGGCAAACAACGATCTATCCGCCCGCGGTTTTGACGGGGTAACCCAAATCGCGGAGCATCGCGACGAGACGGTCGCGGTGGTCGCCCTGCACCTCGAAGCCGTCGGCGGTCGCGGTGCCGCCGGCCGAGCACTGCTTCTTCACCCGCTTGAGCATGGCGGGCAGATCGCTGGCGTGGGCGTCGAGGCCGGTGACCACCGTGGTCCACTTGCCGCGGCGTTTCTCGCGCTGCACCCGCGCGGGTTGGTCTTGGGGGCGACACACATGACCCGCCGCGTCGCGGGGGCAAACGCAGTCGGCCTCGGCCTGGCTACAAGCTTCACAGGTCACGGGTTGCTCGAGCGGGGTGCCGTCGAAGAGTCCAGCCATGAGGTCCAGCTTACGCCAAGCGGCGTTTCGCCGGAAATCGCTTGGTGTCCCGCGTTTTGCGGTTACCATCAGTGCGAGTGGGCGGCCTGCCTGCGTGATGGATCAGGGACAACTTGCTTGAGGCAAAAGATCGGTTCGGCCATGTGTTTTAAGGTCCGTGCGAGAAGCGTGTGTGTTGTTGCGCTGACGGTGGCGGCCGCGATGTTGCCGCGGGGGGAAGCGCAGACCGTGGTCACGCCGGGCGACGACCTCGGGGCGATCGCGCGGAATGCGCAGGCCGGCGACGTGATCGAGTTGGGCGCGGGGACGTTCACGCTGAACGACGAATTGATGTTCACCAACAACGGCGTCACGCTGCGCGGCCAGGCCGACGGCTCGTCGCGGCTGGTGTTGGGCAACGGATTCTCCACCACCAGCGCGGCAGCGGTGATCGATCTGGAGGGTCGATCCAATATCACGCTTGAGCACCTGACGATCGACGGCCAAAACCGGACCGACGGCGCGACCTACGGCGTCTACGCCCGCAACGGCTCGGGCCACGTCGTCCAAAACCTCGACATCCAACGGCTCGCCAACGACGGCAGCTTCGGTGCCGTCGGCGTGTACTTCAACGGCGGCGTGGACGACTCGTCCATCCTCGGCAATACCGTCACCGACATCGGCGTCAACGACAACTTCGGCTCGGGCATCCGCGTGCACGGCGACTCGGACCGCAACCTCATCGCCGACAACACGGTGGACCGCACCGGCCGGGGCGGGATCTTTGCGCTGGGCAACCCCGACAACGAGTTGGGAACGTCGAGCCTGGACGGCCTGATCATCCAAAACAATATCGTGACCAACTCCGCGCTGGCCGGCGGGCCCGACTTGGGCATCGAGGTGCAGAACGACATCCGCGACGTGGTCATCCAACACAACGTCGTCGATCGGCGGATCAGCCTCGACGAGGTGCGCGGCGCCGCGGTGCGTTGCAACATCGTGACCCAGGCCGACAACGACCCGGCGACGACACAGACCGGGGACTACGGCCTCGAGTTGGTCGACGTGTTCGACGTGGTGGCCAGCGCGAACCAAGTGCTCGGCGACGTCGATCTGGGCGTCTCGTTTTCCGGGAACAACGACACCCGGCACGTCGCGCTGTGGCACAACGTCGTCCGCGCGGCGACGACCTTCGGCGTGCAGATTCAAGGGAGAGATAACGCCGACGCCGACGGCACGGCCAAGCGGATCCTGCTGCAGGAAAACCTGGTCGCCGGCACGCTCGGCGGCGACGCGGCGATCTCCTCGAACACCGGCGACGGCGTACGGTTCAACATGGCGTTCGACGCCATCACCCTCGACCAGAACTTTATCGCCAGCAACGGCGGGCAAGACCTGTTTCTCAACGACGCCCCGGCCGACAGCATCGTGACCCTTAGCCGCAACCGCACCGACGGCGAGGCCACCGACCCCGGGGGCAACCTCGAATCGTTGGCGGTGCCGTTGACGCAAGAAACAGTGGTGGCCGAGCTCGGCGAGTCGGTTGCGGTGGTGTTTGATGATTTAGACAACGGGACGGTCGAGCGGGTGCTGTGGGACGCGGGGCTGGGCTTTATTCAAGCGACCACGACGGCGACGTTGTTGATCGACTCGGCCGAGTTCGGGCTAGAGCCGGGGACGCTGACCAATGGATCGCTGATCTATGTGGTGGCCTGGGACGCTTCGGGGCGGGTCGATACCGCGTGGGTCGAAGTCTCAATGCCCACGCCCACGTCCGGCGCCATCGCGGCGGCGATGCTCGGCGGACTCACGCTTCGACCGAATCGTAGATCAGCACCCGCGCCCAGCAATCCTTGAACTCGTTGATAAACGCGGTGTGCAACGCATCGCTCGGCGATTGGTAGGCGTCGTGTTTGTCTTTGCTGTCAAAGACGCAGAGCAGCTGAACATCGAAGCTGTTGTCGACCACCGGCCGATCGGTCCCCGCGGGGACCCCCACCCGGCAGGACGCGACGTTGGGGCTTTCCACCAAGCCTTTGAGCGCCGCGACAAACCCTTGCCGTCGTTCGTCGGAGAGGTCGTGACGCAGCCAGAAATGCACGGTGTGATAGAAGGTAGACATGGCCCAGAGTTTACCGCGCCGCCGTCGCCATCGGCGAGCGGGCTTCAGCCCGCGGGCGCCTCAGCCAAGCGTTCCGTACCGGCGGAGTTATCCGAAGGAGACGAGGATTGCTCGACCGCCCGCCGTAGCGCCCCGCGGGTGACCCACCCCATCGACGCGATCATCAACGCCGTGGCCGCCACGCCCAACACGACCCAGCCGATCCCGCCGGGTTTGGTCATCTCGAGTTGTTCCAACCCGGCTCCGAGTCCCGCGACCACCGCGACCCGCGGCGCCATGCCGAGCAATGTCCCCACGATAAACGCGCCCCACCGCACGCCGAACGCCGCCGCCAAGACGTTGATCGCCCCGAACGGCACCACCGGCGACAGCCGCAGCAGACTCACCAGATACCCCGCCCGCCACGCCGACGACCGCGTGATCGCTTCGCACACCGCCGCGCCTTTGGGGTAACGCTCGACCCAATCCAACGCCCCGCTTCCCGCCAAGCGCTTGCTCGCGGCGTAGCCCAGCGGGGCCGCCAGGCTCGCGGTGCCCAACGCCACCACCGCCCCCCACGACCAACCCAACGCCCAACCGCACACCAGCGACAACACGTTCGTCGGCAACAACCAGAACCCGCATCCCAACAGGCCGATCAGCACCAACCCCGCCACGACCGTCAGGCCGCCGTCGCGCAACGCCTCGGCGTAAACCATCGCGACGCCCAGGCCCAGCGCTCCGCCCACCGCCGGCCCCGCCGCGGCGAATGCTAGCAACGCCGTGGGGCGGCCGAGTTGTTTGACGGTTTGCCGTTTCGACATCGCCGGATGGTAGACCTTTCCGTCGTCCAAAGCGCCGGCCGCTCACTATCCACGCACAACGTCGATGTCTTTGTTTAGCGGGCGACGCGAAGCGTCCCCCGTCGTCCCCCCAAACCACCACGAACTTATTTCTTCAACCGCAGCCCCACCCACGCCGCGGGCCAAAAAATCAGGTTCGCCAGCACATACTGCAACACCAGCAGGACCACCGCGTTGCCCAACGGCGAATACAGAATCTCCGTCAGCGGGTCGTTGGTTTGCACCTGCGCGTTGAGGTTTTCCTCGTGTACTTTCACGCTGTACAGGCCGCCCCAGATCGACAAGCCGATCAACACCAGCACGATCGAGCCGATGCCGATCCAGTAGCCGCGTCGGCTGACCGCTTCGAACACGCGGGGATAAGCGGGTTTGTCATCGGCCATGGTCCAACGTCCTCAATGCCATCCGTTAGCCCCGGGCTCTGCCCGGGGGAGGTCTGAGTTCGGCCCCCGGGCCAAGCCCGGGGCTAACGACAACCTTACTTCCCGCCGCCGATGAGTTTCTCAATCATCTTCGCGAGGTCCCCACCACCCTTACTTTCAAGAAACTCCATCACCTTCGGCAAAAACTGGCTGACCATCGACACGTCCAGCCCGAGCTTGTCGAACCCGCCCGCCATCGACGCGACGCCTTCGAGTTTCTCGCCGCCTAATGCCCCCGCGACCGAGCCGACGATCCCCATGAAACCACCCCCGCCCCCGGAATTACCCCCCGGAATCGCCGCCGTTGTCGCTTCCGGGGGCCGCGTCGGCGAGCGACTCGGCTTCGGGCATCGCGTCTTTGACCTTCTCGAACGCCTCGCCGCCGAGTTGGTCTTTGATGAACTTCATCACCACACCCAACCCGCCCTCGGCCTGCTTGGCATCGATCCCCAGTTCCGACGTCAGTTTCGCGATCAGTTCCTGCATGGCGTAGTTCTTTCGTGGGGTGGGCATCGCCCACCATGGATTTCATCACACTCGTGGTGGGCGGTGCTCACCCTACAACGTATCAACGGTCTTAACGGAAACGGCAAAGATACGCGGTCGGCGTGGCGACCTTCAGGTCAAACGCGCTGTCGCCGGGCACCTCGAAACTCGCCCCGGCGTCGTAGTCGACAAACCCCGCGCCGCCCGGTAGCTTCGCGGTCAGCCGGCCGGTCACGACGGTCATCGTCTCGGGCGCCGCGGTGTTGAACGTGTACGCCCCGGGCAGCATCACACCCACGGTCGCCTTGCCCTCAGTATCTTCGTAGCCGAGCGAGCGGACGTGGTCGTCGAAGTAGGTGTTGGGTTGGATCATGCGGAGATTGTATCTCAATGCACAAACGCTCGGCATCTCCGGCTCGCTCTAGGCTGGCTCGGGTTCTGCCGATATAATCTAAACTATGGCGACGAATTCCCCCACCACCTACACCGTGAGCAACGGCAGCCTCGTACTCACGCTGACCGAAGCCGAAGAAGGCGGCTACGTCGTCACCTCGCCGATGGACCCCGAGCTCATCACCGAGGCCGAGACCATCGCCGAGGCGTTCGAGATGGCCCAGGATGCTCTCGAAGGTCTGCGCGAATCCCGCGCCAAACTCATCTCACAAATCCAGTCCATCGCCTAAACCGGCGACGGAACCCCCAACTGACGACAAATCCCCCGAATCGTGCCGATCTTCGGCATGTCTTTGTGCCGTGGCACCGGAGCACGGGCCTGGGTCTTCAGGTTGATCGAGATGTCGTGCCGACCGCCGTGGTGGTGCAGTTCACATCCGTGTTCCCGCAGGTGCTTTTCGAGGTCGCGGCGTTTCATGCCATTAAAGATACCAAGCACATCTAGATTATTTTTACCTGAGTTTTACTACATCTAGCGATCACGAAGAAGCATGCGAGATCGAGCATATTCAATAACTTCGACCTCAAATCACCGAGTCGTGCTTCGACAACCCGTGGGCCTCGGACGTGTCGAGTTGGACCAGGGCTTCCTTGGGAGCCACTTCCTTCGCTTCGTCGGGGTCGACGTAGTCGCTGTGGCAGGAGGCTTTACCCGAGTCGTCCTTCGCGGTGAGTTTTCCCTTGGCTTTGGCGGCGAGTTTGTGGATTTCCTCCGGCGAGAGGTGGCCGCGTTGTTCGAGGATCTGTTGTTGCTCGGGGGTGAGGCCGGGCGATTTCTTGGTCTTGCCGCGGTCGAAGCCGTCGGCTTTACCCGAGGCCCACTCCTGGATCTCTTTGGAGATGCGGACGCTGCACCAGTCGTGGCCGCACATGGCGCAGAAGTCGGTGTCGACGTCGAGGTCTTCATCATGGAAGGCCCGAGCGGTGTCGCCGTCGAAGGCGAGGTCGAAGTGTTTTTCCCAGTTCAGCGCAGCGCGGGCGCGGGTGAGGTCGTCGTCCCAGTCACGCGTGCCGGGGATGCCCAGGGCGATGTCCGCGCCGTGCGCGGCGATCTTGTAGGCGATGCAGCCCTGCTTGACGTCGTCCTTCTTGGGCAGGCCGACGTGCTCCTTGGGGGTGACGTAGCAGAGCATGGACGCGCCGTGGTAGGCGGCGTTGGTCGCGCCGATGCAACTGGTGATGTGGTCGTACCCCGGAAATACGTCCGTGACTAAAGGGCCCAACACATAAAAAGGCGCGCCGTGGCAGATCTGGCGCTGGGCTTTCATGTTGAACTCGATCTGGTCGAGCGGGACGTGGCCGGGGCCCTCGACCATGACCTGGACGCCGCGGCGCCAAGCGCGTTCGGTGAGCTTGCCGATCTCGACCAGCTCGGCGAGTTGGAGTTCGTCGGTCGCGTCGGCGAGACCGCCGGGTCGGCAGCCGTCGCCGATGGAAAACGTGACGTCGTGCTCGCGCATGATGTCGCAGATGGCTTCCCAGTGGACGTTCATCAGGTTTTCTTCGTTGTGCTGCAGCATCCACTTGGCAAGGAGACTGCCGCCGCGCGAGACCAAACCAATCAGGCGGTTCTTGGCGAGCTTGATGTGGCTCTTGAGGATGCCCGCGTGGATCGTGAAGTAGTCCACGCCCTGCTTGGCCTGATGCTCAACGGTGTCGAGGACGATTTCCGGGGTGAGGTCTTCGATCTTACGGCCGATGATCATCGAGTAGATCGGCACGGTGCCGATGGGCGTGGTGCTGTTCTGGATGAGGGCTTCGCGGGTCGCGTCGAGGTCGCCGCCGGTAGAGAGGTCCATCACCGTGTCGGCCCCCCACTTCTCGGCCCACTGCAGCTTTTCGACTTCTTCGTCGGTGCTGCTGCTCACGGGCGATGCGCCCATGTTCGCGTTGATCTTGGTCTTCGACGCCCGGCCGATGCACATCGGGTCGAGCTGGTATTGCAGGTGGTTCACGTTGGCGGGGATCACCATGCGACCCGCGGCGACTTCGTCGCGGACTTGCTCGGGCGAAAGGTGCGGCTCGCGCTCGGCGACGCGCTGCATCTGCGGCGTGATCGTGCCGAGGCGGGCGTGTTCGAGTTGGGTAATAGGGCTAAAGCTTCTACCGTGAATAACCACGCGAGTCGTACCGTCGCCTTGTTTAAAAACAACTTGAATGCGTTCCGAGCCTTGTGCATTCTTGACTTTCCCCACTTCATCGGGCTCCAGTACAAGCGTTTGCCATCCAGCAGGCAAGAAATCCCACGCAGTCTTGGTCGGCAGACTCGGCATACCCGTCGAGTTCGGCGAACTGAACGTCGAAGCACCGGCGCTGCCGGGCTTGATGCAGGCGGGGTTGGCGAAGCTGCCGGGGGTGGTGACGTTGGCGGAGTTGCCGGGGTTGCCGCCGATGGGCGGGAGGACGTAGGCGGGGGTGATTCCGGGGGAGGACGAGTCGGACATTTGAAAACGCTCCTGTGCGTGGGCGTGCGGGGAGCGTTCTTCAACGGCCGAGTAGGAACTTCGGTCCCCAGACAACGGGATCGAATTCCGGGGGAGGTTGAAAACCACTTCCCTACGCCGGGGTGAGCCGGATCAGGTTCCAAGGGTGTGTCTCAGCCGCGGATCGTCACGGCACCCCTAGCAGTTGGGTTGAGGATAGACGGTTGAGGTGGGGGATTCAAGGGCGAGATTCAGCGTAGGGTGGGCATCGCCCACCGCAACGTCTTGCCGATGGGAGTGGTGGGCGATGCCCACCCTACAGCAGCGGTTCAATCCCGCCCGAGCGCTCGCTTCAACCCCGCCAGCGATTGCTCGGCCGCGTCCATCTCGCTCAAGGTCGGGTGGCCTTCCTGTTCGATGATGTACCACTGCGTGCCGCCGACTTCCTGGGCCGCTTGGAGGACGCCCGCCAAGTCGACGTCGTCGCTACCAAGCACGGCTTTGCTTTGGCCGTCGTGGCCGGTGAGGGTGCCGGTGCCGTCGCCGAAGGCTTTGAGGTGCAGCAGTTGGCTGCGGCCGGGGTGCTTTCGGATGGTGGCGACGGGGTCGGTGCCGCCGTGCATGCCGTTGGCGGTGTCGTACTGCAGGATGAAGTCGGCGGGAGTGGCGTCGGCAAAGATTTCCCAGGGCGATCGGCCGTCGCCGACCGGCGGCTCCAAGGGCAAAGCGTCTTCCGCGTGGATATGAAAACCGGTGCGGAGGCCCAGCGCCTTGAGCTGGTCGAGCAGCTCCAGAAAGAACGCCGCGGTCTCCGTGCAACCCGCCAACGTGTTACGTCTTTCCGGGGGCAGCCAGGGCACGAGGATCGTGTCGCAGCCGATGGTTTGGTGGTACGCCACGGTCGCGTCGAACGCGTCGTCTTCGAGTTGAGCGATCCCGGTGTGGGTGCTGGGGCAGGCCAGGTCGTAGTCGTCGAGCCAGGCTTTAACTTGCGCCGCGTCGTGGCCGTGGAACCCGGCGAACTCGACGCCGTCGTAGCCCATCGCCGCGACTTGTTGGAGGACGCCTTGGAGGTCGGCCTTCGCCGTGTCGCGGACCGAATACAACTGCAACGCGATCGGGGTGGTGTCGTTCATGGGCGCAGAGTCTAACGGCTGACCACGACTCGGCAACGCGGGGACAACCCGCAGCCGTTCAGCGCTCGGCCTGCTCTTGTTTGGCCAACGGCAGCCACTCGAGTACCCGTTGGATCTGCTGGTCCCAGTAGCCCCATTCGTGTTCCTGGCCGACGTGTTCTTCGTAGGTCAGGTTCAACCCGATCGCGTCGGCGTGGTCGCGGAACTTGGTGCTGTGGTGGTAGATGAAGTCGCCCGTGCCGCAGCAGGCGTAGAGCGGGAACCGGCCGTGGCCGCGATGGGTCAACGTCTGCGACTGGGCGAACAGGTCCGACACGGTGCCCTCGACGCGCGGCGGGTCGCCGAAGATGTGCGTCCACTCGTCCGCGCGCTCGGGCAACTCGTTGAGCAGGCCGACGGGATCGAGCGCACCCGACAAACTCGCCGCCGCGGCGTAGCGGTCGGGGTGGTTGAGCGCGAGTTTGAACGCGCCGTAGCCGCCCATCGACAGACCGGCCGTGAAGTTGTCTTCGCGGCGACTCGACAGGCGGAACATCCGCCGACACACGCGCGGCAGCTCTTCGCTGATGAACGTCCAGTACGCCCCGCCGCGGGCCATGTCCGCGTAGTAGCTGCGGTCCACGTTGGGCATGACCACCGCCAAGCCCAGGCCCGAGACGTAACGTTCGATCGAGGTCCGTCGGCACCACGCCGTGTGGTCGTCCGACAACCCGTGCAACAGCCACAGCGTCGGGTAGCCATGCTCGGGCATGCCCGCGGGTCCGCCGTCGATCCCGATCGCCGACTCCCCGACCGGCTGCGGCAGGATGACGTTCATCGACACGCCGCGTTTGAGCGACTCGGAAAAGAACTCGCATTGCAATAAAGCCATACCCCGAGTCTAACCCAATCAGCCGTCGCTTAGCGGGTGACGCGAAGCGTCCCACGTCGGGTGACCGTTAACCCCTCGATCACGCGACTAAAGAAAACGCACACGGTGTCCCCGACCACACCTGCGACTTACCATGTGCCCATGCCCTTGTTCCCCGACGATCCCAAGGCCCGCCGCCAAGCCGCGGCCCAGAGCATCCGCGACGTCGGCCAACGCCCACCTGCATCAAACCGCAAGACCCAATCCCGCGGCAACACTTCCGACGATCACCAAAGTAAAGAAAATCTCGACGACACTTCCGGTGGCACTTCCGGGGGCGGGGGGCGTATCTCCGCGCTCCGCCCCACCAACCGCGACCCGCTGCGGTCCACCATCAAAGTCGACGGCCGTGCCGTCGGCACGCTCTCCCAAAAACTCATCGACGACCTGAACCTCACCATCGGCAGCCCCTTCACCCCCGAACTCGCCGCCGCCGTCGCCGACGCCGTGGTCTACGACAAAGCCTTCCGCAAAGCCACCCGCGCCCTCGCCCGCCGCGCGATGAGCTCGGGCATGATCCGCCAAAAACTCCGCACGCCCCCCCGCCCCCGGAAGCCCCCACTCGGCCAAGACGGCAAACCCGACCACACCCGCAAGCCCCGCGAGCCCGACCCCGTCCCCCCCGCCGCGGTCATCGACCAGGTCCTCGCCCGCCTCGCCGAGCTCCAACTCCTCGACGACCGCGCCTTCGGCCAAGCCCTCATCCGCGATCTCACCCGCGCCAAACCCGCCGGGCCCATGCTGCTCAAACAAAAACTCTTCGCCAAAGGCCTCGACGCCAAGCTCATCGATGAACTCGTCGCCGAGGCCACCGCCGACCCCGACGAACAAGCCGACGGCGCGACCGCCTTCGCCCGCAAGAAGTTCCGCTCGATGCAGCACCTCGACCCCGCCGTCATCAAACGCCGACTCTACGGCCAACTCGCCCGCCGCGGCTTCACCCCCGACGCCATCCGCACCGCCCTCGACGCCGTCCTCAAAGAAACCCCCGACAACCCCTTCGACTAACCCCACAAGTTTCAACCGCCTCCCCCCGCGTCCCTTCCGGCGTGCGGACTTCAGTCCGCATGCCCCAACCCCAATAATCTCCACACGCCGCGCAGGAAAACCGCGGATACGCCGTATCATCAATCAACCTCTAACCCCTTTGGAGAACCACCATGCGAACCCCCACCCCCCTCGTCCTCACCGCCGCCGCCGCCCTGTGCCTCGTCTTCGCCCCCGGCTGTGAAACCGCCGGCCAAAAAGCCGAAGAGAAAGGCGACCGCGCCGCCACCCGCGCCGAAAACCGCGTCGATTCCGAAGCCAACGAAGCCATCGACAAAGGCGTCGACCGCACCCTCGACCGCATCTTCAAATAACCCACCCCGGAATTCACAGCCGCGCATACCGAGTCCCTCATCGCCGGGCCGCGACGCGGCCCCGGAGCCCCACCATCCGCTGTGCCTCCGCGCGACGCATCGCGTCTCGGCTACACCGCTTCCTTCGTTTTCTCCACCAACCGCACCCCCTCGATCCGCAGTTCCTTGTCCACCGCCTTGGTCATGTCGTACAGCGTCAGACACGCCACGCTCACCGCCGTCAGCGCCTCCATCTCCACCCCCGTCGTCGCCTCGATCCCCGCCTCCCCCGTCACCGTGATCGTCCCGGGCCCGGTCCGCTCAAACGACACGTTCACATAGTCCACCGGCAGCGGGTGACACAACGGGATCAACTCCCCACATTTTTTCCCCGCCATCACCCCCGCCACCCGCGCGACACTCAACGCCTCGCCCTTAGGCAAGTTCCCCACCATCACCAAATCAATCGTCCCCGACGCCGCACAAAATTCTCCACACGCCACCGCCCGCCGCCGCATCACGGGTTTAGCCGACACCGAAACCATCCCCGCCCGGCCGTATTTATCTTGATGCGATAATTTTCGATCCATTCTTTTCAACTCGCTACGTCAACTAAAAATCGTTATCGACGTTTTCGCTTCACATTGCCTCGAAACCGACAGAAGACTATAGTACGCAAGTGAGTAGGCGTCATTCACGAACTGCGGTCAGTCTGTTTTCCTCCGGCGGCATCGGGGACTTAGCGGTCTCGGCGGCGGGCTTCGAGATTATTGTCTCCAATGAACTACTCGAAGATCGACACGCATTATTCGAATACAACTTTCCGCGAGCATCCCTCTACTCCGGCGACCTGCGTGAATTAAAAACCCAAATTGCTGAACATGCTTTGGCACGTCTCGGAGGACATGACCTTGACTTGCTTTACGCAACTCCGCCTTGCCAAGGAATGAGTAAGAATGGACGCGGCAAGTTGTTGTCGGCCATCCGTCAGGGCAACCGCCCCGCCATGGATGTGCGTAACCGGCTGATCCTGCCCACGCTGGATGTTGCCGTTACGCTGCGTCCCCGCATCCTACTCTTGGAAAATGTTCCCGAAATGCTCAACACGGTCGTTTCCGACGAACGCGGTCGGGTATGGGACATGATCGAACTCATTACGGACCGGCTCGGCGAGGATTACCTCGGCAAAGGCCAAGTGGTTGAGTTTGCAGATTTCGGCGTGCCGCAACGTCGCCAACGAGCTATCACGATCTTTACGCGTGACCCTACCTTAAAACGCAGACTAAAGTCGACATCGTCCCTCATCCCGCCGGCGAGCCACGGCCCCACTGGCTCCGAACGTCTTCCTTGGATCACCCTTCGCGACGCGATCGGCGACCTGCCGCCTTTGGATGCAGGTTCGCCCGAGACCGCAGGAGATCAAACGGGGTTTCATCGCGTCCCAACACTTGACGCCATGAAGTATTGGTGGGTCCGCCATACGCCAGAAGGGGCCGGCGCGTTTGACAATCAATGCGTGAGTTGCGGATTTAACGATAACCCCACCCACCGGGCCGGCCGCGACAAGAACGGTGTTAACCGTACCTCGCGCGAAACCCCTGTTTATTGCTTGAAATGTGGGGCATTGCTGCCTCGTCCGAGTATGCCTCAGCCCGACGGCAAGCGTCGACTCATGCGGGGGTTTACTTCTGCTTATCGTCGGATGCGATACGATCAGCCGGCCAGCACGCTGACCCGCAACCTTTCTTATGCTTGCAGCGATCGCAAACTCCACCCCACTCAACACCGCGTTCTCTCACTGGAAGAAGCCATGCGTGTCCATACGCTCGACCAATTTGATTACCGTTGGCAACGCGCAGACGGACGCCGAGTCAGCGATAAAACCATTCGTGAGATTATCGGAGAGAGTATCCCGCCGGCCGGCCTTGCCGTTATCACTCGGCACTTGGCTAAGCTACTTGAGGGAATGGATGACCCCACTCCCGCCTATCAACATGATTACGGCCCTTTGTTTGAATTAGCTACACCGGAATGAGATCCCCACGATTTTTGTGGTTCAGAAATTCCGCATACCCCCCTTCCTTCAGAACGCATATCCACCCGTCATACATTTTGCGGATACCTGGACTTCGCATAATCGAAACGCTGGTGATACGCCCTCTGCCCTCCTTGGGCTGGACGATCGCCCCCCAATCATCTATTACGAGCACGCTTGAGTAAAACAAAGCGGTGATCCTTGGTCGCCTCCCGACAAAGTCCCACAGCAGGCCGATCAGATTATTCGTGTCGCGATGGTGCGCTTTCCAGTCATATCCGGTCAATACATCAATTCGCTGCTCTCCCGGTTGAGGACGATTGATGCTGCGCCGCTGGGCTTGCTTGGGCGATGGGATACTGCCACATGTGGCCTTGACCTCAAATCCACCGCCCGAGAATGGGCTGAATGGCGCTTTATCTACCAAAGATCCGATTTTTTCTAGGCGGTCCCATTCTGCTGCCCCAACCTCGTCCATGAGTAAAAGATCGGGATAGCCGTCTTGATGAGGGTTGGATCGCAATGCACCGCCGGTGACGCGAACGATCGCCGACGCCAAAAGTTCCCCCACAAAGGCGCTCAGATTACGCAGGCCGAGGATTTCGGCAACATCCAGATCGTAAGCGTATAGCTCGTCGATCAGGCCATGAGCCACATCGACCGCCAGCATCATGGCTGTGGTGGAAATTTTTACGTCTGATCCGGGGGCCCGAGTAACCGTGAGTTCTCGGTGTTCGCGGATATGGTACGCATTGGCGGCGGGCACGTCGGCATCTGGCGGAGCCGTGGATGAACGGACGAGCTGAGCCGGAGACACTTCTAAAACCGTCGAGAGTTTTTCTACCGTCTGGAGCGTCGGACTCTTCAAACATCGCTCAAGTTGGCCGACATAGGTCCGATCGATGCCCGCCCGATGGGCTAAGGCGTCTTGGCTCATCCCGGCCGCCTCACGGAGCTTGCGGAGCTGCGACGCAAAGATTTCGGTAAGTGACATGCGATGAAGACTAAAGTCCCCATTGATCTCATCAACGGACTATAGTCGGAGATTATGGATATCGCGGGGTCAAGTAAGTAAACAGAACAGATCATATCGCGACTTGAATGTAACTTGATTTAATGCTAACAAAAACCTACTATATAGGCGTGACGCAACCCTCACTCCACGAGTTGATTCGGCGGGCGGCTGCGGCGAACCGGGCGGCGGAGGCGGAGGATCGGTTGGCGGCGGTCGAGGCGAAGGCGCAGGCGAGTTTGGGGGCGGGATTTGGCACTCCCGGGGAGGCGGCCCTATCGGGGGCGGGCGCGATTCCAGGAGTTGGGGCGATGTCGGGGGTGGAAGGCGAAATTCCG
>JBCCST010000060.1:0-20784 GCA_039199695.1 Planctomycetota bacterium
CCGCGTGCAATATGAACGCCCGGGGGCATGTTGTGTTGCTGTTCGACCACCGCGTCCACGGCCGATCGACCGGGACGCGGCTGACGTTCGGCGTCGAAGAGAAACACGATCTCAAGGCCGTGATCGACGACGCCGTCGGGCGGGGCTTGCTCGGAGACAACTCGCATGGCAAAGACGCCGCGGCTCAATCGACGCAGCGCGTGATCACGATGGGTTTCAGCCTCGGCGGGGGGACGGTGCTGCAACACGCCGCGATCGACGACCGCGTCAAGGGTGTCGTGGCGTTGGCCCCTTTCGCGGACTTCCGGGGGGCGGTCGAAAGCTTTCGGCGTAAGCTCACGCCTTGGCTCGACGAGAAGTGGGTCCAGGACGGCTTCAGCGCCGCGTCACTCGAAGCGGGTTTTAGGATCGACGAAGCCTCGTCGATCGAGGCGTTCAAACAGATCACGGTCCCAGTGCTGGTGGCCGAGGGCGGCAAGGACCCGTACCTGCCGGGCATCGACCACGTCCACAAACTCGCCGCGGCGCGCTCAGCCGAGGATTCCGGGGGTCATGCTTCCGGGGGCAACGTCACGGTCGTCCGCATCGACGAAGCCAACCACAACACGTTGGTCCACAAAAACTGGCCCAAGCTCGACCGCGCGATCGCGCGGTTTTGCCGGAATGTATCAACCGCGGAAGATTGAACGCCCTAATTGCCGGCTGAACCAAATGGCAACAGCAAGAGCCGGTCACCCGCCCAACGGATTCGGTTGATCTCGTCGGACGTGTCTTTTGTTGTCTTACCCAGGTTGATCCGCTGCCCGTCTAAATACCGTTTCGTGCCGTACACCGACGCGTTGTAGATCACGGCCACGATTTCACGCGGTAGGGGCGACTCAACATCCCAAGCCGACTCCACGCGTTCCACAAACTTCAAGTACCGGTCTAACCAGCCCTCCGGAACCGACCCGGTGCGCAAAATATTCTGGATCGGGATGCCCGCACCGAACAACTCATCCAGAAACTGCTTGGCCTCTTCCACCAATTCGACTTGGTCGTCTCGCATGACTTGCCCATCACCGTAGATCAAACATAAACCCGCGGCAGGTGTCCGCCGAGGCGGCAGAGCATCTCGTAGCAATGCGACCCGGCCAACTCGGCGAGTTGGTGCAGCGCGTTGGGCGCTTCGGGGTCGTTGCTGTAGACCTCAACTTCGCTTTCGCGCAGGGTTTGCTCGTCCGCGTCGCCGTCGAGGGTCTTCTCCAGATCGGTCAGGTCGATGCTCAGCTGATCCATGTTGACCCGGCCGAGCACGGGGCAATCGTGCCACGCCCCCCGGAAGCTGACCCGCACCATCGCGCATCGTTCGGGCGTCGACGACAGCGCCAGCGGATACCCGTCGCCGTAACCCACGGGCACCAGGCCCAGGACCGACTTGCGTTTGAGCGTGTAGGTCGCGCCGTAGCCCACCTTGGCGTGGCGCGGGTAGACGCCGACCTGGACCACCCGGCTGACCCAACGCACCGTCGGCGACCATCGCAGCCCTTGATCAATCACCGGATCACCAACGAGGTCGTGTTCGCCGTAGCCGTACAGGCCCAGGCCCGGGCGGACGAGGGTGCGGTGATAGGTGGGGCAACGCAGCACGCCGTAGGAGTTGGCGATGTGGATCATCGCGTCTTCGGGGATTTGGTGTTCGTGCTCGGCGAGCATGGTGTCGAACGTGTCGCGTTGTTTCGCTGATCGTTTGGCGTCGCCGGAGGCGGTCGCGAGGTGCGACATGACGCCGGCGATGCGGGTGTAGTGGCGCGACTTCTGCGACTCCAACACCTCGCCAAACTGCTTGGCCGACAGGCCCGACCGGGACATGCCCGTGTCGACGAACAGGTGCACCGGCAGCTTGATGCCGAACGTTCGGCCGAGCTGGTCGAGCGCTTCCAGCTGCGCCGGGTCGTGGATGGTCAGGTGCAACCGCTCGGCCACCGCGGGGCGGTACAACCCGTCGGTCCGCGCTAAATGTCGCAGCGGATAAAACAGCAGCATCGGCGTCGTCACCGCGCCGGCGTTCAGCGCTTCGGCCTCGGCCGGGCTGTACACCGCCAGCATCCCGCAGCCGGCCTTGGCGAGCCGGTGGGCGATCGTCGTCGCGCCCAGTCCGTAGGCGTTCTTCTTCACCACCCCGCAGATCGTCGGCCCCTCGCCCACCAGCCGACGCACCGTCGCGACGTTGCGCTCCAACGCGCCCAGGTCGATCTCGACCCGGCTCAGCGGCGCGGTGGTTTCTTCCTGGTTCAGCGTACTCACGACATCATGGTATCGCGTTGAGGTTCGATCTGATCGAACCACAGAGACACAGAGGCACAGAGGCACAGAGAAAAATTCAAATCGGATTTGCTCTCTGTGACTCTGTGTCTCTGTGGTTCAGATTGATGCCTTGGCGTCTTGCATGGAAAGCCTAGATATTTGTGGAGTCTCTCTTGCCCCCCTAGAATCTCGCGAACAACGACGCCGAACGCCGGCGTCTCCCGCTGCCCTTGCCGTTCGACCCGGAACCTCACGTCGCACGGCCCCCACCCCTCCCCGGCCCCCGGAAAGTTTCACTCCACGGTCCAGGTGGGAGAAAATCAAGAGCCGAACCACGACATGAGCGACGCCGCCGACCTCGAAAAGCACAGCAAAAACGAACTCTTCGACAAATCCATCACCTTCGCCGACCTCGGGCTTTCCGAGAAAGTCGTCAAGGGGCTGACCGCGACGGGTTTCGAACACCCCACCGGCATCCAGGCCGCGCTGATCCCGCCGGTCATGGCCGGCAAGGACGTCATCGGCCAGGCCAAGACCGGCACCGGCAAAACCGCCGCCTTCGGCCTGCCCATCCTCTCGATGTGCGACCCCGACATCCGTGGCCAGGCGTTGGTCCTCGCGCCGACGCGTGAGCTCGCCGCGCAGGTCGCCGGCGAACTCGACCAACTCGGTCGAGCCACCAACATCCGCACCTCCGTCATCATCGGCGGCGAGTCGATGCGCAACCAACAGAAGTCGCTGGAGAAAGGCGGCCACCTCGTCGTCGGCACGCCCGGCCGGGTCATGGACCTCCACGCCCGCGGCCAGCTGTCGTTCGACCGCATCCGCTTCATGGTCCTGGACGAAGTCGACCGCATGCTCGACATCGGCTTCCTCGAAGACATCCGCAAGATCCTCAAGAACATCCCCGCCGCGATCGACAAACCCGTGTCCGAGGGCGGCCGACAAACCATCTTCGTCTCGGCCACGATGGACGTGCAGATCGAACGCCTCGCCCGGTCGTTCATGAAGCCCGACTCGGAAAAGATCACCACCGTGTCCGGCTCGCTCACGGTAGCGATGGTCGATCAGAAGTACCTGCCCGTGGAGCCTTGGGACAAACGCGCTTTGCTGCTCAAGCTGCTGGTCAACGAGAAACCCGAAACCACCGTCGTGTTCTGCAAGACCAAAGCGACCTGCCGAAAGGTCGCCGAGTACCTGGGCAAAAAAGAACTCAACGTCCGCGAGCTCCACGGCGACCTGCACCAGTCCAAACGCAACAAAGTCATGGACGCCTTCCGCAAGGAAAAAGTCGACGTGCTGGTCGCCAGCGACTTGGCGGCGCGGGGCTTGGATGTCGATCACATCACCCACGTCATCAACTACGACCTGCCCGAGGACCCCGAGGTCTACATCCACCGCATCGGCCGCACCGCCCGCGCCGGCCGACGCGGCCACGCCTGGACGTTTGTCACCCCCGAACAGGGGCAGATGCTGACCGAGGTCGAAATGATGGCCGGGGCCGAGATCGTCAAGATGGACTACCCGTCGTTCAAGCCCGGCCCGATCCCCAAGGGCGTGCTCGAAGAACGCGCGACCGGCGTCAAGCGCCGCGACAAGCCCCGCGACATCGCCGACCGCGAAGTCGCGGGCGGCTTCGATGCGACCGCCGGCTACAGCGAGGCCGAACTCAAAGCCATGTTCCCCGACGGCAAGATCCCCAAGAACCTGCCGCCCAAGGGACTGGGCTCGAAGTTCAAACGCCGCGGGCGGTGACCGCAACTTCTATCGATCGCGTAGCGCTTGCGGCAGCGTGTGATCGGCGCGACGCCACCCGATCGTCACGATCGATTCAATCGCTACGGCTTCACGCCGCTTAACGTTTGGGCCGATCACGTCCGTAGGGTGTTATCCCCATACGTTCATCCGGCATGAAGCGGCGCTGCCGAACGTCCGATTTTGTGAGACGAGGATCAATCGTCTCATGCAAGCACTCGATCGAGCTTTGGCGACGTTGGAAAAGAGCACCGGCTTCAGCCGGGCGTTCGAGGACATCGTCGTGCGCCGCGGCGGTTGGCCCAACCGCTGGCTGACACCCAAGCAGATCAACGATGAGCTCACCGGCCGGGGCTTCTGGAGCGGCGGCCGTAAGGCCGTTCACGTCGAGAGCCGCGAACGGCTGATCAAGCGGTACCTCGATGCGCTCATCGACGGGCCGCCCGAAGAGTCGACGCTGGGCGGCGACGAGTCGTGGGCGGGCGATCAACCTGACGACAGCGCCGCGGTCCTGATGGGCGACAGCACCGTCAGCGGGCTGCTCAACCAATCGAGTTCGCTGCACGGCCAAAAGCTGCCCCCCAAACGTCGAGCGGACGACACCGACTCCGACTGGAAACGCTTCGACGGCCAATACAAATACAAACCCAAAACCAAACTGATCGAATACCGCGGCGCCCGCATGGGGCGGTCGTTCGATCGGCGGACGTTTATGCGCGTGCCGACCCGGGACTTGAATTGTCAGTACGGGCCGGTGCTGAACCTGTCGCAGGCCGGGCTGATGTTCTGCATGGTCGACGAAAAGCCGGGCATGGTCGCGGGCAGCCGGGGGTACCTGCGGCTGACCCACGGGCTGACGTCATTGCGGGTGAAAGTGAAAGTCGTATGGATGTCACCGACGCCGCACGGCACGCGGGTCGGCGTCGACTTCCGCGGGCTTACGCCGAGGGACAACAAAGTGATCACCCAACTCATCCGCGACGCGGGCGACCCCGACGGCGAGCCGTGCGATCGGCGTCGATAGATTTAGCCCCGGGTCCATGACCCGGGGTGCAGCGGCGGACCGTCACGAAAACCTAGTGTTTTGTGACACGCCCTGGAGTCATTGACCCGGGGCAAATTTATCGCACACAGACGAGTTGACGTTTCAGCGCGGGGTAGACCTGAACCACAAGTTGCTGAGCCTCGGCGACCAGTTCATCGTTGTTGTCGAACTTGATCAACGCTTCGAGGCGGTCGAGGGCTTTGGCTTGGCCGAGCGATTCGAGGTACTTAATCGCGTCGGAAGCATCACCGGTGAGGTGGGCGACGACGACGTGGCGGAGCAGTTGGGTGGTGAGCGTTAGGGTGAAGCCGCCGTCGAGGGCGAGCATCCGATCGTGCGTGTCGACGGCGAGTTGCAGGTAGGTGCGCGGCGGCTGGGTCGCGTCGGCCAAGGCGATCGCGTCGGGCTCGAGGTCGCCGGCGTAGAGCTTGTCGAGCAGGCGGGTCGTCGCGTTGGATCGGCAGTAACTCGCCACGCGGATCGGCGAGGGCAGGCGTTGATCTTCGGGCAAGCGACGCACCCAGTTCATGTACGTCTTGGTCGCCGCGTCGTCCCGCAGCGACTCGGCGAGGTTTCCGAGGCGCACCATCTCGGCGACGTAGAGGTCGGTGTCGATCAGACCGCGTCCGGAGACGAGCACGTTGAGCTGGGCCATGACCCCCGGCAGCGAATCGACGCCGAGGAGTGACGCGACGACAGCGCTGCCGTGCATCACGAGTTTCATGTCGGCCTCGGCGGTGGCGTCGTGGTCGGCGAGGGTGATGAGCAGGCGGCGGAGGTCTTGTTCCGCGTTTGACGGTGAGGCCGCTAAGCCGCAAGCGGCTTGCTTTCGCAGCGTGTCGCGGACGAAACCGAGGAATCGCCCCTCTAAGGCTTGAAGGTTCACCGTGTCGGGGATGCCTTCGCCGAAGTCGCGGTCGATGACGCGGCCGGCGGCGGAGCGGACGGCGGTGAGCACGGCCGTGCCCATCTCGCGTCGCAGCGCCACATGGGTCGAGGTTTCGTCGGCGGTGAGCGAAGCAAAGTTGTCCCGCAGCCGGGCGTCGAGCTCGGCGAGACGCTGGGCCAGTTCATCACGGGCGGGGACCGCTTCGTCGAGCGCTTGGGCGGCCTGTTTTTCGCGGGCGGCTCGGAGGTGGGTGACCGCGGTCTGGACACGCTTGGCCGAGAGCTCGACGCCGGTGACGCGGAAGATGTCATCCGCCATCGCGGCGTAGTTCACGCGCTCGATGTCGGGGCCCGGCCGGAGGCAGCGGTCGAGGATGTCGTCGAGGTCGGTCTTGCCTTCGTGGGCGACCACGGCGGACAACCAGGCGAGGACCGCGCGGGCCGAGTCTTGGACGTTCTTGCGGACGCCGGCGACCTCGTCGTCGAGGCGGGTGATCGGCCGGGTGGTCGGCTGGGAGGCGGTGGCGGTGTCGTCGTCGAAGCTCGGCGTGGTCGAATCGAGGATCGTGCCATCCACAAACACCGTCCGCCAACGCTGCCGCGCCTCGCCTCCAACCCCGCTCCCGGAAACATCGCCGACGCTACCGGAAGCATTTCCGGGGGCGGGGGCCGGGGCGGGGGTGTCGAAGTCGGGATGGACGGCAAAGGGCTTCATGGGGGATCAGGACAGCACCGGCGCGCAACCGCGCGGCCAAAGGGATGAAGCAGGCAACGAATCAATCGAGATCTTCGATCACGATCGGCAGGTCCACCGGCGGCGGCGGCGGCTGACGGTGGGCTCCCGACTCGGCCGAGGCCGGGGCGGCGAGGCCGAGCGGCAGACACATCGCCGCGGCGAGGGCCAAACTGCTGAGTAGTACACGGATTCGCATCGGAAACTCCTTGGAGGTCGGTCGCCCGGTCCCGAACACGCGGGGCGGGCGGGGGTCACGGCCCTGACAGAGGGCAGCAAGTCGTGCCTCCGATTAAACGCCCGAACCCGCCGGTTTATTGGCGAAGACGGGCCCGAAGACACGGACACGAGCCATAAGTCTAATCCTGAAAGTGGTTTGAATCCACAAAAATTTTATCGTGACCTGCGAGCCCCTCCGGAATCCGTGAAGGGGGCCACAACTCTGGTAAATAAATTTTAAGTCAAAAAAAATCATAAATTTAAACATATTTGTCCGGCGATTTTTTCAGGTATCGCCGCACTGCTCCTCGGCCGCCGTCCTGCTCATCGGGAAGGTCGATCCGATCGGCGGCCTCCCGCTTTCTCCCGGCCGATCGCGGAACGAAAAGGAGTCCCCCATGCGATTTCCCCTGATGTCACGTCTGACCCAACCGCCCCGCCGGGGCCGACTCGCCCTGATCGCAGCCGCGGTCGTGGCGGTGCCCTTGCTGATGCCCGCCGGCGCCGCCCCCGCCGCCACGGCTGGCGAAACCCGTTGGTCGGTGACCGTCGGCCACCACAGCGGCGGCCACTACGACCGAACGCACTCCAGCCGGCACCACCGCAGCCACTACAGCGGGCATTCGGGCGGCTACTACAAGCAGGTCTGGGTCCCGCCGGTTTACCGTACCCGGTACGACGACTGCGGCCGGGCCTTCCGCGTCTGCATCCGCCACGGCTACTACAAGCAGGTCTATGTCCGCACTCAGTATCAGCCGCGCTACCGCGACTACCACCGCCGCGGCCAGTGGGGCAACCGCGGGTCCTGCCGCTACTGAACCCCTCAAGACAACAGACCACCCCATCCTCTCCGCCACCGGCCCGGGGGCGTTGCGAACGGTTCGCGACGTCCCCTTTTTCTTGCCGTGGCCCGTGTCCGTTTTCGGGCTCGGATGTCCGATTCACATCCCGCGGTGAACCGCGTTGCTGCGCGTCGGATAAGCGTTATGATGCGTGGCCCATGCCAGCAAACATCCGCGAAATCAAGGGCCGCATGAAGGCCGTCGGCAACATCGAGCGCATCACCAAGACGATGCAGCTCATCGCCTCGGCCCGCTTCCAAGCCATGCAGAAAAAGGCCACGCAGTCCCAGGCCTACACCCAGAAGATCGGCGAGATGGTCGGCGAACTCGCCGCCGCCCTCGGCACCGGCGGGGACATCAGCCACCCGCTCATCAGCCCGCCCGACACCCCGGCCAACAAAGAACTCGTCCTCGTGCTCACCTCCGAACGCGGCCTATGCGGCGCGTACAACGGCAACGTGATGCGTAAGGGCCTGCGCTACGTCCGCGATGAGCAGGGCCTCGACAAGACCCAACTCGAAGTCGTCGGCAAAAAAGGCCAAGCCTTCTGCAAGTTCAACAACCTCGACGTCGCCGAAAACTACAGCTTCGGCGACTCGCCGGCCTACGAAGACGTCGAGCAACTCGCCCAGAAATACATGGACGCGTTCACCGCCGGCGAATACGACGCGGTCAAAGTCGTCTACATGAAGTTTGAATCGATGAGCCGGCAGACGCCGACGGTGCAGACGCTGCTGCCGCTGGAGCCGCCGGTCGCGGCCGAAGGCGACGATGATGGCCCGTCCAATGCGGTTTACGAGTTTTCGCCCGACGCCGAGACCATGCTGGCCGAGCTGTTGCCGGTGACCGTCAAAACCACGCTGTACCAGTGCTTCATGGACGCAGTGGTCAGCGAACAACTCGCCCGGATGGTCGCGATGAAAGCCGCGACCGACGCGGCGGGCAAACAGAAGACCTCGCTCAAGCGCCAGTTCAACCGCGCCCGCCAGACCGCGATCACCACCGAACTGTCCGAGATCATCGGCGGCGCCGCCGCGCTGGAGTAGGCCCCGCCCTCCGTTGAGGTTTCGTCGTGGCCGACCCCGACCCTCATTCCAAGCCCGACCCCGACGACCCGCCGCGCCACCCGCCCGGCTGGGGCGACCGGTTTTTCGGGTTGTCGCCGCGCCAGCGCAACGACGCGGCGGACGAAGACCGCCGGCAGAAACACGCCATGGCTGGGGCGGGGTTTGAACTCGCCGCGGGCATCGGGCTGTTTGCGGGGTTGGGTTACCTGATCGATCGTTGGCTGAACCTGCTGCCGTGGTGCACGGTGACCGGGGCCATGCTCGGCATGATCGCGGGGATGTACCTGCTGATCAAAGCCGCGCAGAAACAGAACGGCGGATGATGCCCCCCACCGACCCCTCCACGCCCACCCCCGAAAGCCCCGGCACCCCCGGAAGCCCCGAAACCTCCGGCACCCCGGAGACGCCGGGCAGTCCCGGGACGCTCGACCTGACCCGCGGTGTCCGTCGGGCGGCGATCGTGTTGGCGGTCATGGGCGTCGTTGGATTGCCGATCACTTACGCGATCGCGCGCGCCGGCCTGGGTTCGGATCGTCTGGGCGACTCGCCGTGGACCGCCACGTCGGCCGCGACGCTGGCCGGGGCTTGGGTGTGGCTGGTGGCCCTGCTCGGACTCGTGCCGTTGTGGTTGGCCCGCACCGCACCGCCGACGCAGCAGGTCAACGCCCGGCTCGGACACGTGCTGTTACGCCTGCTGTTAACCGCCGGCGGGCTTGTGGTTTTGCTGCTCACCCTGCCCGAATCTGACCGCTTGACGGTCGGGCTTTTTGGGCTAGGTTGGTACGCTTTGACGTGGCTCGTCGATTTCGGTTTGTTGCGAATGAACGCCGCACAAGTCGGTTCATAATTGTTACACTACCGCCCCGCGTTTGGGCCGCCGAGGGACGGCGACCCGCGGCGTCCCCTTGAACGATTTGCGATGATTCAAACCACGCTTCTCATCCCGACTCTGGCCGCCGGCGACCCCGTGGCCTACGTGATTCCCAAGTTCATCGTCGGGCCGTTCCACAACCAACTGATCATGGGTACCGTCGCCGCGGTCTTGCTGCTGGTGTTACTCATGGGCCTGGCCAAACGGCTGGGCGGCGAGAAGAAAACCAACCGCGATTACGTGGTGAAGGGCACGGGCTGGCAGCTGCTCGAAACCATCTGCGTGTTCATCCGTGAAAACGTGGCCCGGCCGAACCTCGGCAAGCTGACCGACAAATACGTCCCGTACCTCTGGACGGTCTTCTTCTTCATCCTGTTCTGCAACCTGCTGGGCATGATGCCGTTCGCCAAGATCGCGGCGATCACCGCCCACTTCCTCGGCGGCGACACCTACTTCTGGGCGAAGTTCGGCGGCACCGCCACCGGCACGATCGCGATGACCATCCCGTTGGCGCTGGTCGCTTTCGTCGTCATCAACGTCGCGGGCATCAAGGAAGCCGGCGTCGACTACTTCAAACACTTCAACCCCGGGCCGATCTTCATGGCCCCGCTGCTCGTGCCGCTCGAAGTGATGGGTTTGTTTATCAAGTCGGCCGTGCTCGCCATGCGTTTGTTCGGCACGATGATGGCCGGACACCTGGTCATCGCCGCGTTCATCGGCCTCGTCGGCCTCGCCGCCGGCGCCGCGTCGGGCCTGATGATCGGCATCGGCGTCACGATCATGGGTGCCGCGCTGATGGGCCTCGAGTTGTTCATCGCGATGCTCCAAGCGTTCATCTTCACCTTCCTGACCACGCTCTTCATCGCCCAAGGCGCGGTGCACCACCACGACGATGAACACGGCCACGACCACGAACACGCACCCGACAGCCACGACGCCGAGCCGGCCCACGCCGCCCCGGCCGTCGCCTGATCATTCACTGAACTAAACGACCGAATGTCCCGCCGCCGATGAGCGGCACCCCGAACCCCGTAACACTTAACCACTCCTTGGAGACCCCGACCGATGCAACGCTTTTTCACTGTCGCTTTCTTGATCGCCGCTGGCTTCGGCCTGATGACCCTGTCCACCCACGCCAGCGCCGCCGAAGGCGATGCCCTGGCTGAAGAAGTTCAAGCCCAATTGGTCGAACAAGCCGAAGCGGGTAACCCCAGCAGCGGCTTCGGCACGCTCGGTAAGGGCCTGGGTATGGGCGTGATCCTCCTCGGTGCCGGCCTGGGTATCGGCCGCATCGGCGGCTCGGCCGTCGAAGCCATCGCCCGTCAGCCCGAGGCCGCCGGCCCGATCGGCACCAACATGATTATCGCCGCGGCGTTGATCGAAGGTGTAACCGTGATCGCGCTGATCCTGGCCTACATCGCCTAAGACCGCGGCCCAAGCCGTATGGGGTCGGCCGTTGATTCGGCCCGTGACCCGCGACTCGAACATTCAGCCGTGCGGGGCCCTTCGCCCCGCACGGCTTTCCCCCCGGTCACCCGGAAGACGCTTGCGGTTCTCCCCGAACCCAAGCTCGGCTCCGCGACACGCCGGGACTCACCCCGCTCTCGAGGCCTTTTCATGCTTGCCAGGCTGATCATCCCCGCGACCTTTGGACTTTGCCTCGCCCTGATGCAAACCGCCGCGTATGCCGCCGAAAAAGCCGCCGGCGACCCCAAAGATCAACTCTTCTCCCGCGACCCGTTCAGCTACGTCTGGAACCTGTTGATGTTCCTGATCCTGCTGGGCGTGCTGTGGAAGTTCGTCTGGCCGAAGATCCTCGGCGGCCTGCAGGCCCGTGAAGAGAAACAGCTCGGCGATCTCGACGCCGCCGAGAAGGCCCGCGCCGAAGCCGAAGCCTCGCTGACCGAATACAAAGCCCAACTCGCCGAGGCCCGCAAGGAAGCCCAGTCGATTGTGGCCGAGGCCCGCACCGCCGCCCAACAAGCCGCCAACGCCGACCGGGCCAAGATCGAAGCCGAGGTCGCCCAACTCAAAGAAAACGCCCAGCGCGACATCGCCTCGGCCAAAGAGCAGGCCCTGGCCGACATCTACAGCCAAGCCGCCAGCCTCTCGACCGAGATCGCGGGCAAAATCCTGGGCCGGGAGATCTCGGCCGACGACCAGCAGAGCCTGGTCAACGCCTCGGTCGAACAGTTCAAGCAGAGCGCTTCGAGTAACTAACGCATGTCATCATCCGCCTCCGCTCAAGATTCGGTCGGCCGCCTCTACGCCTCGGCGTTGATGGAGTTGTCGCTCGAACAGCAACAGCTCGACACGGTCGCTCAGGAGATGAAAGACCTCGGCGAACTGGTCGCGTCCAACGACGATTTCCGCCGGCTGATCGAAAACCCGATCCTGGACAACCAGCAACGCGGCGGCATGCTGCAACGCCTTTTTGAAGGCCGGCTCAGCGACCTGACCTACAAGTTTTTGCAGACGGTCAACCGCAAAGACCGCCTGTCGGCCCTGCCGGCGATCGCCTCGGCCTTCGCCTCGCTACTCGCCGAGCACCTGAACCAGATCGAAGTCCAAGCCCATGTAGCGGCCCCGATGGACGGCGGCACCGCCGGCCGCGTCGCCGACGGTCTGGGCGCGACCCTCGGCAAACAAGTCACGCTCACCCAACACGTCGACCCCTCGCTCATCGGCGGCCTCAAGCTCCGCATCGGCGACCGGCTGCTCGACGCCAGCGTGCAGAGCCAACTCCGCTCGATCGAACAACAACTCGTCGCGGCCGGCCGTGAAAAAGCCCGCGCCGCCTCCGCCAGCTAAACCCCGAACGGCCCCGACCCCTAGGCCCCTTCAAGACCATGAAAATCAACACCGACGAAATCACCAGCCTGATCAAACAGGAAGTCCAGAACTTCTCGACCCAACTCGAAGTCTCCGAAGTCGGCACCGTGGTCGAAGTCGGCGACGGGATCGCCCGGGTCTACGGCCTGTCCAAAGCCATGTCCGGCGAGATGCTCGAGTTCCAATCCGAGAACGGCACCGTGCTCGGCCAGGTGATGAACCTCGAATCCGACATCGTCGGTGCCGTGATCTTCGGCGACTACTTGGGCATCCGCGAAGGCGACACCGTCAAAGCCACCGGCCAACTGCTGTCGGTGCCCATCGGTGAAGGCGTGCTCGGCCGCGTCGTCAACGCGTTGGGCCAACCCATCGACGGCAAAGGGCCGATCGCTTCGGACGACTCGTCGAAGGTCGACATCATCGCCCCCGGCATCGCCGAGCGGCAGCCCGTGACCCAGCCGATGCAGTTCGGCGTCAAGGCCGTCGACTCGATGATCCCCGTCGGTAAGGGCCAGCGGGAACTGATCATCGGCGACCGGAAGACCGGTAAAACCGCCGTCGCCGTCGACGCGATCATCAACCAAAAGGCCACCCACTCGACCGACGAGCCGGTCTACTGCTTCTACGTCGCGGTTGGCCAGAAGGAATCGACCGTCGCCGGCGTCGTCAAGGCCCTCGAAGACAACGGCGCGATGGAATACACCACCGTCATCAACGCGTCGTCCTCCGAGTCGGCCCCGATGCAATACATCGCCCCGTACGCCGGCACGACCATGGCCGAGTACTTCATGAACAAGGGCAAGCACGCCCTGGTCGTTTACGACGACCTCTCGAAGCAGGCCGTGGCGTACCGTCAGCTGTCGCTGCTGCTGCGTCGTCCGCCCGGCCGTGAGGCCTACCCCGGCGACGTGTTCTACCTGCACTCCCGCCTGCTCGAACGCGCGACCAAGCTCAACGACGAGCTCGGCGGCGGCAGCCTCACGGCGTTGCCCATTATCGAGACCCAGGAAGGCGACGTCTCGGCGTACATCCCCACCAACGTGATCTCCATCACCGACGGCCAGATCTACCTCGAGCCCGACCTGTTCTTCGCCGGCGTCCGCCCCGCGATCAACGTCGGCATCTCCGTCTCCCGCGTGGGTGGTAACGCCCAGATCAAGGCGATGAAAGAAGTCGCCGGCTCGCTCCGCCTCGACCTCGCGGCCTTCCGTGAACTCGAAGCGTTCGCCCAGCTCGGCACCGACCTCGACGCTGCGACCCAGGCCCAGCTGACCCGCGGCGAACGCATGGTCGAACTGCTCAAGCAGGGCCAATACGTCCCCATGGACGTCATCGATCAGGTCCTCCAGATCTTCGCCGGCGGCAAGGGCGCCCTCGACAGCCTGACCATCGAACAGGTCCAGCCGTTCGCCACCGCGTTGGTCGACCACTTCAACGGCCCGGCCAAAGCTCTCCGCGACGAACTCGCCGAGAAGAAGACCCTCAAGAAAGACGGCCTCGCCGACCGAATCGAAGAAGAGATCAAGAACTTCAAGTCCGGCTGGTCGGAATAAGCCCGACAGCTCTTCCCTCAGGGAACTCAATCTAAACTCCACTTCAGCCCCGCTTCACCGCGGGGTTGTTTCTTTGGTAGCCAGATCGTTTTGAACAAAGATACGAAGCACCAAAGAAAAAGGCCGCCGAGTCAACACTCGGCGGCCTTGGGCTTGGGTTGTATTGACTTATCGACGGCTTAGCGGCGACGCAGCATCGCGAGGCTGCCCAGGCCCAACAGGACCAGCGAGGCGGGCTCGGGAATGGTGATCGCGTCATCGATGATGACGTTGTCGATGATGCCGAATTGGTCGGCGGGGCCAGCACTGATCGAGCCGAAGGGGTCTTCGTAGCCGAGCATCACATCGCCGTCGGTCGAAGTCACGGTTTCCGAGAAGAACTTGACGCTGTTGTACCAGATCTCAACCAGGCCGTTGTCGGCAGTCATGGTGACGGTGACCCACGAGTTGGCGGGCGTGTTGTTCACGCCGAGGTTAGTCGTGAAGGCGTTGTTGAACGGATCGGTTTCACCGGGTTGGGTGTCGCCGAGGTCGGCCAGTTCGGTGCTGCCTTCGAAAATCGCGGTGTCTTCGGTGCCGTAGCCGTTTTCCGTGGCGAGCCAGCCCCAGACGCCGTCGCCTTCGGTGGCTCGGTTGTTGCGGCCCAGGGCGTTACCGGTGGTCCGGCCGATGCCCCAGAGGCCTTGTTCGGTACCGCCCCCGGGAATCGGCACGGCGACGCTCAGGTACATGTCGAACTGCACTTGGTAGGTCGAAAGCGTCAAGTCGGCGTTGCCGCCGTTGACCGCACCCAGCAGGTTGACGGCCTGACCAAGACCGGCACTGGTGTTCGCGGTGAACTGCACACCAGTGGTCGCGGCCGAGCCGGCCACCTGGTTGGGAGCCTCGGCGATACCCAACGCGCTGTAGTCGATGACGGTAGCGGTCGTGTCGGCCTGACCGGCAACGGTCCAGTTGGCCAACGAGTCGATCCCGTCGGTAAAGAATTGGGCCGAAGCCGACGAACCGGTCAAACCCGCCGCGGCCACCGCCAGGGTGCTCACAAACTTCCTCTGCATCTCAAACCTCCATAAGGGGGAAAACGTAAAAAGCCAACCCTAAACCGGGGTGACAAAAAATCAAAACCAAGGATATGCCCCCCATCCAGTCGGCCGAAATAGCCGATTTCTCACATCCCACACTTTCTCCCCCGTCGCTCGTAATTGTATAACCATACGGGCGAGTTACCATAACCAATTCTAACTTTGGACATTAAAATATCGCAGCAATGGTTAAAAGAGGGGGCTTGAGGGGGATAGGGAGACTTTCACCCCGCCGCCCGCTCGACGGCGCGTGACCACCGACAGCATTTGGCCTGAGCTTGGGCCGCTTCGACTTGCGGCTTAAACGTACGATCGGCCGACCACTGGGTAGCGATCTGATCTAAATCGTTCCAATAGCCCACGGCCAGACCGGCGAGGTAGGCCGCGCCCAACGCCGTGGTCTCGGTGACTTGGGGCCGGATGACGTCGCGCTGGACCAAGTCGGCCTGCATTTGCATCAACAGGTTATTCGCGCTCGCGCCGCCGTCGACCCGCATCGCGGTGATCGGGCGGCCGGCGTCTTGTTCCATGACGCTCATCACGTCGGCGACCTGAAAGGCGATGCCCTCGAGGGCGGCGCGGGCGAGGTGGGCTTTGGTGGTGCCGCGGGTCAGGCCGGCGATCAGGCCGCGGGCGTCGGCGTCCCAGTGGGGCGTGCCCAACCCCGCAAACGCCGGGACCAGCATCACGCCGTCGGTATCGGGCACCGAGGCGGCGAGTTCTTCGATCTCCGCGGCTTTGGAGATCAGCCCGAGCCCGTCGCGCAGCCACTGCACGACCGCCCCGCCGATGAAGACCGAGCCTTCGAGGGCGTAGGTGGTTTGGCCGTCGAGTTGCCAGGCGACGGTGGTGAGCAGGCGGTGGGCCGAGTCGAGCGGGGTGTCGCCGGTATTCATGAGCATGAAGCAGCCGGTGCCGTAGGTGGTCTTGAGGCTGCCGGGGGTGACGCACTGGTTGCCGAAGAGCGCCGCCTGCTGGTCGCCCGCCCGGCCCGCCAACGGGATCGCGCTGCCGAAGAGTTCCGCGTCGCATTCGCCGACCACCGCGCTGCTGTCCACGACCTCGGGCAGCATGCGCTCGGACACGCCCAGCAGTTCGAGCAACTCGACGTCCCACCGCCCTTCGTGGAGGTTGTACAACATCGTCCGGCTGGCGTTGCTGGGGTCGGTCACATGCACCCGGCCGCCGGTGAGGCGATAGGTCAGCCAAGCGTCGATCGTGCCGAAGGCGAGTTCGCCACGCTCGGCGGCCTCGCGGGCACCGTCGACGTGGTCGAGGATCCAACGGACTTTGCTGCCGGAGAAGTAGGCGTCGATGACCAGCCCGGTCTTGGCCCGGACCGTCTCGGCGTGGCCCGCGTCGATCAAGCCCTGGCAAAACCCCGCGGTCCGTCGGTCTTGCCAAACGATGGCCGGGTGGATGGGTTCGCCGGTGGTGCGGTTCCACACCACGGCGGTCTCGCGTTGGTTGGCGATGCCAATCGCGGCGACGTCTTGCGGGTCGGTGCCAGTCTCGCGCAAGACCCGGCGGGCGGTGTCGAGTTGGGTCTGCCAGATCTGCTCGGGGTCGTGCTCGATCCAACCGGGCTGGGGGAAGTGCTGGGTGAATTCCTCTTGGGCGACGCCGAGCGGTTGACCGGCATGATCAAACAGGATGGCCCGAGAACTGGTGGTGCCCTGGTCGAGAGCGAGGATGGCTTTCATGACGCAAAAACCCCAAGAAACGCAGCGGAAGACGTGAAGATTCGGTCAATATAGCTTCGAAAAGCCCCGCCGCCGAGCCAAGGCTGGCGAGAAGCCGTTGGATTCCCTACACTTGAAATTCTTCCTTTCCTGCCCTGCTTTTCCCGGATGTTCTGACGATGACCACGCCCCCCGCCGCCACCGATGCCACCACCGCCCGACTCGAACTGCCCGGGCACGAGCCGATGGACCTGCCCGTCCTCGTCGGCACCGAAGACGAACACGCCATCGACATCGCCAAGCTCCGCGGCCAGACCGGCTTCATCACCCTCGACGAGGGCTACCGCAACACCGGCAGCGTCCGCAGCGACATCACCTTCATCGACGGCGAGGCCGGCATCCTCCGCTACCGCGGCATCCCCATCGAAGACGTTTGCCAACACTGCTCGTTCATCGAAACCGCCCTCCTGCTGATCTACGGCGAACTGCCCACCGCCGACCACCTCGCCCACTTCCGCGGCCTGCTCACCCAACACCAGATGATCCACGAGGGCGTGATCCAGGCCTTCCACGCCTTCCCCGCCACCGGCCACCCCATGTCCATCCTCTCGGCGACCATCAACGCCGTCTCGGCCTACCAGCCCGAGGTGATGAACATGGAAGACGAATCGACCTTCGAAGAAGCCGCCGCGAAACTGATCTCCAAGGTCCGCACGCTCGCCGCCGGCGCTTTCCGCACCTCGGCCGGGCTTCCGATCATGTACCCCAAGCCCGACAACAGCTACTGCGAGAACTTCCTGCACCTGATGTTCTCGAATCCGCACAACCACTTCGAGATGGACCCCGATGTCGTCGAAGCGCTCAGCTTGATTTTGATTTTGCACGCCGACCACGAACAAAACTGTTCGACGTCCACCGTCCGCATGGTCGGCAGCTCGGGCGCGAACCTCTTCGCCTCGGTCTCGGCCGGCGTCGCCGCCCTCTCCGGCCCGCTCCACGGCGGGGCCAACGTCGCGGTCATCAACCAACTCAACGAGATCGACAAGTCCGGCGTCGACATCAACCAATACCTCGACGACATCAAAGCCACCAAGGGCAAGCTCTACGGTTTCGGACACGGCGTCTACAAAAACTACGACCCCCGCGCCCGCATCCTCAAGTCCTCGGCCGACAAGGTCCTCGACAAGCTCGGCGTCAACGATCCGCTGCTCAACATCGCCCGCAAGCTCGAAGAAGCCGCGCTCAACGACGAGTACTTCACCAGCCGCAAGCTGTACCCCAACGTCGACTTCTACTCCGGCATCATCATGCGGGCCATGGGCATCCCCAGCGACATGTTCACCGTCATGTTCGCCATCGGCCGGATGCCCGGCTGGATCGCCAACTGGAAAGAAGTCCGCGACACCAAGAGCCGCATCTACCGCCCCCGCCAGGTCTACATGGGCCCCGCGAAGCGCGGCGTGACGCCGATGGGTGAGCGGGCGTAATACTACAAAGCAGGCATCGAAATCGTGTCTAATTCTCGGGTCACCTATGTCCGCTTTGTCATTGGTAAGCGCGATGAGATGTCACATGTTTCGCAAGGCATCTTTCAGGCGGCGTTCTCACTCCGTGACAGCGGCGAGCTATCGCCTCATGAATTCGAGCAGATTGAGGACGACCTGTCATGGCTCAAGATGCATCTGAAATCGCCGCCAATCCTGATGGATCCAAAAACCGAGCGGGCCATCTGCTGGTTCCATCCGCGGGCCAAAAAACCTATCGATCATGTGCGGTCCATCGCACGGGTGCTCAATGAATACGGGCACAATGTCAGAATGATCACCTCCGATGTTCCGGGAACCGTGATCTACGAAGACGGATGGCAGATCGTTGCCTATCCGTTTCGTGATCAACGCGGCAATTTGTAAACGCCTGACAAACCAATCAGGCTTTGCGCTGCAACACCAAATCCTCGGTGCTGCGGTAGGTCAACAACAACGCCCCGCTCGCGGCGACGGCGTCGAAGATGGTTTCGATGACTTCTTCTTCGCCGGGCCAGGGGTAGGCGTAGATCAGGCCGAAGTCGTCGGGGTCGAGGCCCAACTCGTCGTACCCGTCGGCGACGCCGCGGCCCAGCGTCGCGAGGTCGTCCTGCACGTCGGCCAGGTGCTCGGCCGACTCGGGGATGAAGCTGCCGTGGGCGAACTCGACCTCAAGGTCCTGGTCTTGCATCAATCCCTCGGCCAGTTCAACCAGGTCGCGTTCGATCTCGATGCCACTCGCCGCAAAACCGAGTTGGGCGGCCAACCCGGTCACGACGCCCAGCCCGCTGCCCCACTCGCAGAAGTGGTGCGTGGGCGCTAAGCCTTGGTCCTCGACCGCGGCGAGCCCGGCATAAACCCGGCGGTAATCGGCCGGGACGAACGCGCCTTTGGACGAAGCCGCCGCGCCACGCCGACCGGCGTCGAGTAACTCCGTCAGACGCTCTTCGCCGTCGGCCACGAGTGCTTCGCTCCGCTCGGGCAGCGGCTTGAACGGCACGTCGAAAGGCAGCGTCACTAAACTCATCAAACTTTCCCGCAAAGCCGATAGGTCATCATTTCAAACCGAAGACGCCAACAAAAAAGCCCTGCACCGGGATGCAGAGCTTGAGGGAAAGTGCCCCCTCTAGGACTCGAACCTAGGACCTGCGGATTAAGAATCCGATGCTCTAACCAACTGAGCTAAGGAGGCGTCATCGGCCAGCGGTAAGGCATAGCGCCTTTCGCTTAACCGAGCCGCGAATTGTAAACCGGGGCGTCCGCTTGTCAAGATTTCGTCACCCTCACGGCGGTCCTCCGGCCGGGCTTCGTGGGCGTTGTGGGAGGTAAGTCACGGGTTTATGATGGTTTGCTGATCTGTTTCGCTTCTCGTCTGTTCCTCTCGAAAGGTTGTTTGCATGTCCGGAGCCGAGTCCACCGAGTCGAGTCTGCAGGAAACCCGCCGGTTCGCGCCGCCCGCCGAATTCGCCGCCCAAGCCCACATCGGTTCGATCGAGGAATACGAGAAACTGCACGCCCGGTCGATCGCCGAGCCCGAAGCGTTTTGGGCCGAGGTCGCGGAAGAGCTCCACTGGTTCAAGCCGTGGGACAAGGTGCTGGAGTGGGAAGCGCCCGACGCCAAGTGGTTTGTCGGAGCCACGACCAACCTCTGCACCAACTGCATTGACCGGCAGATCGACGCGGGGCTGGGCGACAAGGTCGCGATCGTGTGGGAGGCCGAACCCTACGGCGACGACGGCCAACCGCACGTCGAACGCCTGACCTACAACGACCTGCTCCGCGAAGTCTCCAAGTTCGCCAACGTGCTCAAGGCCAAGGGCGTCCAGAAGGGCGACGTGGTCACGATCTACATGGGCATGGTGCCGCAGCTGGCGATCGCCATGCTCGCCTGCGCCCGCATCGGCGCGGTCCACTCGATCATCTTCGGCGGCTTCTCCGCCACCGCGATCCGCGACCGCGTCGAAGACGGCAAGTCCAAACTTTTGGTCACCTGCGACGGCTCGTGGCGGCGTGCGAAAAACGTTCCGCTCAAGGCCAACGTCGACGAAGCGCTGGAGATGACCGAGCTGATCGAGAACGTCATCGTGTTCAAACGGACCGAATGCGACGTGAACATGGTCGTCGGCCGAGACCACTGGTGGCACGAACTCATGGACGGCGTCAGCGACGACTACCCCGCCGAGCACATGGACAGCGAAGACCTGCTGTTCATCCTCTACACCTCCGGCAGCACCGGCAAGCCCAAGGGCATCATGCACACCACCGGCGGGTACATGGTCCACGCGGCCATGACCGCCAAGCTCACCTTCGACCTCAACGCCGATGACCCGAACGAGATGTACTGGTGCACCGCCGACATCGGCTGGATCACCGGGCACTCGTACATCATCTACGGCCTGCTGCCGA
>JBCCST010000061.1:0-20726 GCA_039199695.1 Planctomycetota bacterium
CATCGACCTGCTCCCGATGTTCGAAGCCGACCCCGAGACCGACGGCATCGTCATGATCGGCGAGATCGGCGGCACCGACGAAGAAGCCGCCGCCGAGTTCATCAAGTCCAACATCAAAAAACCCGTCACCGCCTTCATCGCCGGCCGCACCGCCCCCCCCGGCCGTCGCATGGGCCACGCCGGCGCCATCATCTCCGGCGGCGAAGGCGGCGCCGAAGACAAACTCAACGCCCTGCGTGATGCAGGTTGCCACATCGCCGAAAGCCCCGCGGATTTGGGCAGCACGATGGCGAAGGCGTTGGGGCTGTAACCCAGACGCGAAAGTAGTCTCATGTCCGGGCCCGAAAATCTTCCGATTCAACCTCCGCTCACTCCTCATGAGCTTGAGGTGCGCGAAGAACTATGCCGTAATGTCGATGCGTTAGCGGGGCTGATCGGGATTCGACACGACAGCCGACCGTCTTCCCTTGACGCCACCGTGGCCCACATCACCCGCGAGTGGGAGAACCAAGGCCAAGCGGTCAAGGTCGAGGCTTACCACACCGCCGCATGGGAAGCGAAGAATCTGGTGGTGGAGTGGCGTGGGCAAACCCAACCTGATTCGGTTGTGATTGTGGGCGCTCATTACGACACGGTCCGCGGAACTCCCGGCGCGGATGACAACGCATCTGCGGTGGCGATGCTGCTTGCAGTATCGGAGGCGTTAAAGAACCAACGTTACGCCAGGACGGTTCGATTTGTCGCCTTCGCCAATGAGGAACCGCCGCACTTCCCCGGCCCCACCATGGGCAGCGCGGTATACGCCAAGGCGTGTAAGCAACGCGGCGACGATATTTACGCGATGGTCTGCCTGGAAATGGTGGGTTACTACGACACCGCTCCAAACAGCCAAACCTTTCCTACCGAACTCCCGAAAATCGTGAAGCCGTTATTACGGTCAACGGGTGATTTCATCGCGTTCGTTTCAGACATGGCCACACGACGCCAACTGCGACAATTCACCAAAGGCTTCAAGAAGGCCGTTAAGTTTCCGGTGATCTCCGCGCCGGTACCCAAAGCCCGGGATTTACTTTGGCTGTCTGATCACGGTCCATTTTGGGATCAAGGCTATCCCGCGTTGATGGTGACGGATACCAGTTGGTTCCGAAACGAGAACTATCACGAAATGAGCGATACCCCGGATACTTTAGATTACGACCGAATGTCCCGAGTAGCCGTCGGTGTTGCCGAAGGTGTATCGCGTCTAGCGATCCCCGTCCGGCAGTGAATTGATTTGGGAACGAGAAAGAAAAACGGAGAGTCCCTTCAATCTGAATCACGCATACATCCACACCTGCACCCAAATGACGAGCAGTAGGTGCAGCGACCAGACGACGGGGGCGGCGCTGAGGGTGACGGCGGCGAGGGCTAAGCGTTTGGCGGCGGCGGGGGAGTGGGACAGGAGTTGGGTCGTCGTGGCGAGGACGAGGGCGACGAGGGCGAGTTTGTAGAGGGTCAGGCCGGGGAAGCCGGCGGTGTCGAGGATAAGTTTGGCGACGGGGTTGGCTTCGGTGCCGAAGTGCACGTTCAGGATCACCCACGTCAGCAGCAAATCCATCAGCGACACCGCGACGAAGACGGGCGTGAACCAACGCGGCAGTTGGGCGTCGGCGGGTGTCGGCGCGGCGGACAATACGACGCGGTCGGTGTGATTCTGCAGACCCAACGCGCGGGAAGGCAAGGCTACGGCTGCGGCGGCATCGGCCGAAACGTAGGCCATTAGGCGTTGGGCCCGGGCGGCACGGTCGAGTGAGTACGGCAAGGCGGTGGCGGACATGGAAAACGGTCTCATGGACATGAAAATCGGAGCATCCCCGGAACTCACCTCCCGAATCGTTAACGCTATTCTAATTTTTTGACGACTTTCTTTATTCTTTACTCACGGTTTTTGCATGTCCGACACAATGATCGTTTGCCTCACATCGTTCACACGGAGGTGATGGGGAAAAACGATGCCAACCAAAAGATGTCGGGTGCCACACCTCACGCGGAGCGTGATGTGTGCCCATGGCGGCGGTACACATCAGCCTGCGGCTGAGGTGTGGCACCCGAGGGTGCTTGATCAGGCGGGTCGGTGTAGTGCCGCTTGGGGTAAGGTGTGCCGATGGCGATTGCATATGTGTTTGGCTACGGCTCGTTGATTCAAGGCGACTCGCGGCGGGGGACGGTGCCGGGGGCCGAGCGGGCGTGGCCGGTGGAGGTGGCGGGGTTTCAGCGGGAGTGGAACTATCGGCCGCGGCACGGGCCGCCGTGGGCGACGTACCTCGGGCTACGGCCGAGGGCGGGGGCGGTGACCAACGGCGTGATCTTCGCGGTGGACGAGCACGATTTGGTGGAACTCGATCGGCGGGAAGCGAACTACGAGCGCATCCGCGTCGATCCGGCGGCGATCCGTTGGCTCGACGATCAGCCCGAGCCTTTTGCTGATGCGGATGCCGGGTTGCCCGCGGCCAGGTCCGACGATGAACATCCGAACGCGGAGTCAAAGATTCCGGGGGCGGCGTTGGAGCTTCCGGGGGCGGGGGTGCTTCCGGGGGTGTGGACGTATGCGTGTGAGGCGGGGCATCGGCCGACGGCGGAGGTGCCGTTGGTGCAGGGGTACATCGATGTCTGCGTGGATGGGTGTTTGGCGATCGAACGGGAGTTTGCGGGGTTGTCGAGCTTTGCGGCGGACTTTGTGCGGCAGACGGTGGGGTGGTCGGAGCATTGGGTGAACGATCGGGGGGCGCCGCGTTCGCCGCGTCGGCCGGTGGCGACGGCGGCGGCGGTGGATCGGGTGTTGCGGGAGGAACTGGGGGAGTTGGTGGATCGTCGGCGGGGGGAGTGACGGGGTGGCTGAACGGCGAGCGCAATGCGATCTGCGATCGCCCGCTAACGGGGGGTGAAGGAGACGAAACTTAGCCCCCGGCGAGTCGCCGGGGGTGCCGCGGGCTGCGGTAACAATTTGACGGCGGGTTTGGCGAAAGGCGGGTGCAAACCAGTTTGTCACCCGCGGCAACCCGGGTCATTGACCCGGGGCTAAATTGGCGGTCTTGGTACGGTCGAGTTGGCGCTGGCGCATCGTGAAGCGGGCGACTTGCTCGGGGGTGTGTCGGCCGACGCAGCGGGGGCAGGCGATGCCGGGTTGGTAGTCGGGATGGGCGCGGTCGTCGGGCGTGGTGGGCCAGCCGCAGGCGTAGCAGAGTTCGTGGTCGGTTTCTTCGAGGTCGTGGGTGACGGCGACGCGGCGGTCGAAGACGAAGCACGCCCCCCGGAATTTGGACTCGGCTTCGGGGACTTCTTCGAGGTAGCGCAGGATGCCGCCACGGAGGTGGACAACGTCGTCGAAGCCGCGGGCTTTGAGCAGGGCGGTGGACTTTTCGCAGCGGATGCCGCCGGTGCAGAACATGGCGACTTTTTTGTGCTTGGCCGGGTCGAGGTGTTCGGCGGCAAAGGCGGGGAACTCACGGAACGTGTGCGTGTCGGGGTTGACGGCGGGGCCGGCGGCGGACTCGAACGTGCCGATCTCGAATTCGTAGTCGTTGCGGGTGTCGATCACGGTGACCGCGGGGTCGTTGAGCAGTTGGTTCCACTCGTCGGGATCGACGTACCGCCCCACGTTTTCAACGTCACCCGGATTTACCTCGGGAACGCCCATCGTGACGATTTCTTTTTTCAGGCGGACGCGGGCTTTGCGGAACGGGGGCTCGTCGGCGGTCGACCACTTGACGTCGAGCCCGCGGAACCGGTCGTCGTACATCGGGTCTTCTTGCAACGCTTCGACGAAGTTGCGCAGCGCTTCCGGGGGGCCGGCGATGGTGCCGTTGATCCCTTCCTCGGCCAGGAGCAGCGTGCCGCAGAGCCCGGCGTCGCGCAGCCGATCCTGCATCGGCCCGCGCATCGACGCGGGGTCGGGCAGGCGAATAAAGCGGTAGAGCGCGGCAACGGCGAATGGGGCGGACATCGCTCGATTTTAACGCGTCGTGGTGGTCCCGCGTCGCGGTCGGCGTGCCGTGGGCAGGGCCACGGGGTTGGGTTAGGCTATGGCGATGCCTGAAAACGAATCTTCTCAAGCGGTGGTGGTTTGGCCGGCGACGCACACGTTTGATGACCCGGCGGACCCGGGGAGTGTGCAGACGCAGGTGCGGTACGGCGCGGTGGTCCAATGCACGGAAGCACGCGAAGTCAACGGGCGCAAATGGGCCAAGGTTCGATACGGCTGGGGGTTGATCTCGCGTTTCGACGAGACGGGCTGCACGGATGAAGGCTGGTTGGAAGCGTCGGCGTTGGCGACGGCCGAGGCGGACGGGGCGGTGCAGCGCTACCTGAGTCGATCGACGGCCGAGAGCGGCGGGACGTGGTTGCAGGTCGCGGCGTTGGCGGCGCACGGGTTTGCGCAGCCTTCGCGGACGGCAGGGCCGAGCGTGGTGCAGTGGCCCGCGGAGTCTTGGTTGTGGGCGACCGAGCGGACCGAGGTGCAGGCGGCCCCGGGGGCGTTCGGCAGCCGGTGGTGGCGGGTCGCGTTGCCGGCCGCGGTGGACGGCCGGACCGAAGTCATGGTTCAGGAAGGCGACGTCGTCGCGGGTGGTTTGAGCGGGCTCGACGCGGCGGGTTCGGTGGCCGAGGCGAGGCGGATGATCGGTCGGCCGTACGTCTGGGGCGGGGCGAGCAGTTTGGGGTACGACTGTTCCGGGCTGGTGCAGATGGCGGCCCGTCGGCGGGGCGTGGCGCTGCTGCACTCGGCCCGGCAGCAGTTCACGCAGACCGATTCGTTTGCGGGCTTGTCGCGGGTCGGCGAAGACTTGGAAGTCGCAGACGTATCCGGCGACGTACGGACCGATGGCGGCCGGGGGACTAGGTGTTCGCCGTTGGGCGTGGAGTTTGCCGAGCGGGCGAAGGCGCGGTGGGAGAGCGTGCTTGGTGTGGGCGACTTCGTGTATTTCGCGATGGGCGCAAAACGGGTGGACCACGTAGGGATGTGGGCCGGCGGCGGTGAGATGGTCCACGCGTCGAGTTCGATGATGCCCGCGGTGCGGCGCGAGCCGTTCTGGGGCAGCGTCTTCGCGGCGCGGATGCTCGGGGTGCGGCGGGTGATGGCGTAGGTTCGGCACAAAGCGACACCGCCCACGCGGATGGCGTGGGCGGTGTCGGATGATGCTTGGAATATCGGGGTTTGTTTTACGCGGCGTCTTCGGTGTGGCGGCGACGGCGGGCCGAGAGGGCGGCGATGCCCAGGAGGCCGGCGGCGGCGGCGGAAGGCGTGGGCACGGCGTGGCCCTTAACGGCTTTGACTTTCCAGTCGTCGTGCTTGCCGGTGGCGGTGAAGCCGATGGTCTCACCGGTGTAGTCCAGGCCGGTCAGGTCGAGGTGGGCGACACCGTATTTCGAAGACTTCGAGAGGTTGAACCAGCCGAGGCTGTCGCCGTCGCCGTCGACGAGGTTGACGCCTTCGGTTTTGTATTTACCGACGTAGGTGAACACCGCGCCGGTGAGCTTGAACGGCGAGCTGAAGTCGAGCCAGAGCGTGTCGTCGTGGCCCTTACCGTCAACGAAGTGGCCGTCGCCCGAGGCGCTGTAGGTCTTGGTTTGACCCCACCAGTTTTTATACGTTTTCACGCTGTTGGTGACGCCCAGGCCGTTGGAGTATTGGCCGACGTGCGCGACCTTGTCTTTGTTGCCCTTGGTGGCGGTCGCGTGGGCGGTGATGGTCACGTCGTCGTAGACGTAGGTGTGGCTCTTGGCCAGGCCGTCGTAGCCGTGGAGGTAGTAGGTGTTGGCGTTGGAGCCGGCGTCGGCCGACGGGGCGGCGACGACGGCGGCGGCGGTCAGGGCGATAGCGGTGGCAAAAGTCTTCATGATTCCAGTTCCTTTTTGCGAATGCGGTGATCGAGGTCCGGGGTGCAAAACAGCCCCCGCCACGTTGGCGGTTGGTGGGCTTCGGAAGTTTGGTGGGGTCCGTCGGCGACTGTGCCGGCTGGAAGACTCCACCCCCACGTTGAAGCGAAAAGTAGCACGGCTAAAGCGCCGGGCGACTCGGGAAGCAACTTTTGAACGTATTTCTTTGCGTCATATGATCGCGGGGCCGCACCTGCGGCACGACCGTTACAGACCGCCCGTGCGAAGCCGTCCAGAGGGCCAGCGCCTAAGAAAAAACCCGCGGCAGCGGCCGCGGGTGGTGGAGCAATTGGTTAAGAAACGGATCTCGGGTTTAGTAGTATTCGTCCTGCTTGGCCCAGTTTTCAACCGTGGCGCGGTTGACGTTGCTGTAGTTGCCGTTGGCGTCGGTCTTATGTTCGACGACGCGGGCCGTGCCGTCGACGAAGGCCATGCTTCCCCGGAGGTTTGCTTCGTCGTTGTGCCAGTGGTGGTTGGCGTTCGAGGCGGGGCGGATCACGATGCCCTCGCCGATCAACATCTTCTTGCCCGGCAGCGAGACGCGGTTGAGGCGGTGGCCTTCGAGCGACCAGATGTTGTTGCGGGCGCGGTAGCGGTTGGTGGGCGTGTTGGAGTTGCTGTCCATGTACAGGTAGGACGAGCCGTAGGTGTCGAAGCAGCTGAGGTTGTTGTCGAAGCCGGCGTCCAGCGGGCAGGCGGCAACGTCGGTCTGCTGATTGAGATATTCGTAGAGCAGTCGGTCCTCGGCCTCGATGCCACCGATGCCGTTGTTCGTGCCGCGTTTGCCGACGAGGTTGAGCAGGTTCAGATCGTTGCCCAGGCCGAGGGGAAAGCGGCCGTCGTAGTCGTCGGTGTAGTGGAACGTGGCTTGGCCGATGGAGCGGATATTGGCCAGACACTGGGTTTCCTGCGCGGCGTTGTTGGCTTTGACGATCACGGGCGTGGCGATGGCCATGAGCACCGCGATGACGGCGATCACGACGAGCAACTCAATGAGGGTGAACGCGCGGGAACGATGGATCGGAAGGCGGGTCATGGGGTCTCCTGGATCGAGGCCGGAATGAGCAGCGGCCACGCGGTCGTGGCGCACGATGAGAGCCCATCGACGAGCGGACCGCCGACGTTGAGACCGATGACGGACACGCCGGTGAGAAATATGTTCGGAAGCCCGAGGAAATCGCCTGTGCCGGTCGTAGGGTTGTTAGCGATGAAGTGGCCCTCAAGCGGTGGGGCCGACATTGGCGCTCAACCCCGCCGCGGGTTTCGGCGGGTCGAGTGGCTGCGGGATGCTTGGGGTTTGGCTTCCGGAGCGGAAGGACTGGACGGGTTGGCGGGCGTGGCAACCGACGCGGTGCTGGTATCGGCTGCGCTGGCCGGACTTGTTTCGATTTCTTGGGGTTCTGCCGGCGATTCTTCGCCTTCGCTTTCGAAGTCGTCGTCTTCGTGGGCAAACCGGCCGAAGATCATCCGGCCGGCCGAGGTCTGCAGCGTCGAGGTCACCACGAGGTCGCAGTTGTGGCCCAGGTGGGACCGTCCGCCTTCGACCACGACCATCGTGCCGTCGTCGAGATAACCCACGCCTTGCGTACCCGATTCGCCGGGCTTGACGAGTTTGACGTGCAGGTGTTCGCCCGGCAGCACGACCGGGCGCAGCGCCTTGGCCAGGTCGTTCATGTTGATCACGTCGACGCCGCGGAGCGTCGCGATCTTGTTGAGGTTGAAGTCGTTGGTCATGACGCGGGCTTTGAGTTCCTGGCCGAGCGCGATGAGCTTCTGGTCGACGTTTGCGCCCTCGGCGTCTTTCTCTTCGATGTGCACATCGATCAGTTTCGACGCCTGGAGCTTCTGCAGGATGTCCAGCCCGCGTCGGCCGCGGGAACGCTTGATCTTGTCCGACGAGTCGGCGATGAGTTGCAATTCATCGAGGACGAATTTGGGCACGATGAGCGAGCCCTGCATCATCTTGGTTTCGATGATGTCGAGGATGCGGCCGTCGACGATGACCGAGGTGTCGAGCAGCGTCGGCCGGTTGCCGCGGACCTCTTTGGCGAATTCGACGTAGGGGATCACGAAGCGGAAATCGTTTTTGGTCTGCAGCACCAGCGAGATGGCGATGTAGCAGGTGATCAGACCGATGATGACCTTGATGCCACGCAGGAGGTTGCCGAAGGCTTCGACGCGAGCAACTTGGCCGTCGTACTCGGCGACGCGGGCCTCGAAGTGCAGGACTTCGTCGGCGTTGAGCGCTTGGCGTTCGACCTCCGAGATGGTGGGCCGAACGCCCTCGACCGTGGGCTCGGTGTAGGCCCCGACCAGATCGACGACGAACGACAGCGCGTAGGCCACGACGAGGCCGGCGATCAACCCGAGGAACACCCCGGAGACCGAGGAGAGTTTTTTGTCCTTCGTGCCGGTGTCCAGCGCGATCACCAGGCCCGCCACGGCCACGGCGATGCCGATGATCGCGGCGATCGGGCCGAAGCCCAAGCCCGCCTGAGCCTGGAACTCTTTGCCAACAAACAGGGAGATGACGGCCGCCACCAAGACCAAAAACGCGCCACGGAGGATAAACAGGATCATGTCGAACGTCCTTTGTCCGAAGGTCGGCGGGGGTGAGATAGGGGGATGGGCCGACCGATGTATACATAAAGGATAGAGCTTGTGGCGGCGATGTCTACAAAACCCGCGTGAGCGAATGGATAGGCGCGTCGTTCGCGAACGGTTTCTGCTCGGTAGGCCGAATGCTCGGGTTCGGGGATACCGCGGCGACACCGGGCGTTTGCCGGTTGGCGGGTTGGCGGGTATGGTTCGTGGCTCGGCCGAGGCGAGGTGTCGCCCGCCGAACACGCCTTGTTGGAGAGGCGGCTGGGCTCGATGCACGGGTCGGCTCACGAATCGGGTCAGGCCTTGACCGGAGCAGCCCTAAGTGTCGTCGGCCCGGTGCCGTCGGTGTCCTGGCCGTCTCTCCACGCGGCGTGTTTCGGCGTCGCCGATACCAGTGATGAATGAACAGTACCTCGTGATGAGTGCTGTGAGGCGCCCGCCGTTATCATGGTTTTGACTCATCACTGTTCACTGTGTACTCATCACTGAGCCATGGCCTACACCGTTCTCGCCCGACGCTACCGCTCCCAGTCCTTCGGCTCCGTCGTGGGCCAGGAGCCGATCGCGTCGACCCTGATCAACGCGATCAAGTCCGAACGCGTGGCCCACGCCTACCTGTTCTGCGGCACCCGCGGCGTGGGCAAGACGTCGATGGCCCGCATCTTCGCCCGGGCTCTCAACGCCCCGGCCACGATCGACGACGCCCCCGCCGTCGAAGGCACCGCATATCCCGAAGAAGACATCCAGCAACGCATGGCCACCGCGATCATGCGCGGCGAAGACCTCAACGTCATCGAGATCGACGGGGCGTCCAACAACTCGGTCGATCAGGCGCGACAACTCATCGCCAACGCCGGGCTGTCGCCGACCGCCAACGCGCTCTACAAGATCTACATCATCGACGAGGTCCACATGCTTTCGGGCGCCGCGTTCAACGCGTTGCTCAAGACCATGGAGGAGCCGCCGTCGCACGTGAAGTTCATCCTGTGCACGACCGAGCCGCACAAGGTCCCGCCGACGATCCAGTCGCGGTGTCAGCGGTTTGATTTCCGCAACATCGCGACGGGCAAGATCGCGGATCACCTGGGCGAGGTGCTCAAGAACGAGAAGGTCGAGGCCGAGGGCGAAGTGGTCTGGCAGGTCGCCCGACTCGGCAACGGCTCGATGCGGGATGCGCTGTCGTTGATGGACCGTTTGCTGGCCACCGGCGAATCGCCGCTCACCGCCAAGGTGTTGCAGGACATGCTCGGCCTGCCGGACGCGGAACTGATCGCGGCATTGATCGACGCGCTCGCGGCCGGTGACGTCAAGGCGTCGCTGAACGCGACCGCCGACTTGTTGGGGCGCGGTATCGGCCAGGACCAGCTGGTCGAAGTGCTGATCGAACGCCTCCGCCAGCTCATGCTCGTGGCGGCCTGCGGCCCGGATAGCGAGTTGATCGAGTTGTCTGAAGACGCCAAGCCGCAAGCCGCCGACCAAGCCAAGCGGTTCGACGCGGCGGGCCTGGTGCACATGATCGCGCTCTGCGAAAACCTGCACCGCCACGCGAAGGCGTCGAGTAATCCGCGGGCGTTGCTCGACGCGACGATCGTGCGGTTGGCGTTGTCCGAGAAGATGGCCGACGTCACCGCGGTGTTGGCGGGCGGGGCGTTGCCCGCGGGCGTTTCCGGGGGGAGCGGATCAAAAAAAAAAATAATTTCGGAGGCGGTAAACCCTGATTCATCTACAGGATCACACAATCCCTCGCCATTGGCTACTCGTATCGATCCATCCGTTCCAAATGAACATACTTCCGGACCGCCGACGGCTTGGAATAAATCTCCGAACGTAAAAAATGATCTAGACGTAAGCGACCCCGCCGCCGTCTGGCGGGCGGTACTTGATGTCGTTGGTCAATCCAATGCCGCAGCTTGGATGGACCACTTCCGCTTGCAATCGATCGACACGACAAGCCGACCTGCGGTGGCGTTAATCGTGCCGACGATGACTTTCGCCGGGGGCGCAGCCAACGTCGCCACCGGGCCGCGACTCAAAAGGGTCGCCGATACCATCACTCAACTTCTGGGTCGGCCGGTACAAGCCGACCTCGCAGTTGCCCCCCAACGCTCCAGCGATGACAACGCTTCGCCGGGCTTATCCACGACCAACCGTAGCGCAAAGCCGACAGTTTCCGGCGGCGGCGTCGATCGCCGCGATGCCTTGAACTTGCCCTTGGTCCGCGACGTGTTTGAGATCTTCCCGGATGCGTCGTTGATCGATGCACGAAAAGAAAAGCCGCGTCCCCCAGCCGAGGACGATCCCCCGGCCCAATCCGAGTAGCGTGGATATGGCCCGCCGCCGCGCGGCTATGCTTTCCCGGTGGGCGGTGTCCACCCGACACCACCCGTTCCCGAAATCCATTATCCGAAATCCAACCCCATGTTCGACCAGATGAAAAACCTCAAGCAACTCGCGGGCCTCATGGGCAACGCGGGTGAGATCAAGGCCAAGTTTGAAGAGATGCAGGCCCAACTCGAACACAAAACCGTCGAGGCCGACGCCGGGGCCGGCGCGGTCCGGGTGGCGGTCAACGGCCACCTCCGCGTGGTCGGCGTTCACCTCGACCCCGCGATGACCACGGCGCTGGTCGGCGAAGGGGCCGACGCGGACAAGGGCATGGTGGAAGAACTGATCGCCTCGGCGACCAACGCCGCGATGACCAAGGCCCAGATGATGATCAAAGACGAGATGGCGTCGATCACCGGCGGCTTGAACATCCCCGGGCTGCCGGGCATGGACCAATTGATGGGTGGTTGAGGGTTGGGCGTTGAAGCCTCACGCCGTCGCGGCGAGCGGTGGCGTTGGAGATGTTTTGATGCGCTTCGCGCTGAGGCCGGCCGTGCCGCAGTTGAGCACCGCGCCGTCTTCGATGGTGTAGTACCGCACCGCCCCGACGACGCCGTCCTCGGCGATGTCGAGCTGCCACGCCCCCGCGTGGTCGGGCGACGCGGCCATCGGCACCCAGGAGCTCAACCCCGACGGCTCCTCGGTCACCAGCATGACCTGCTCAGCGGTCGGGCAGTGCACCGTGAACCGCCACGCGGAAGCCGCGCGAGACGGAGTCCCCTCGGGCGTGCTCGGTAACGGGTTGGAAAGGGTGGCGGTGGGCTTCATATTGATAGAGTGATGGTAGACCCCGCGGCGACGCAAGCCCGCGGGGAATTTCCCTATGGTGGTGACTTCCCCAGTCCCACACCATCGGCATCTTCCCCGAGCCAATTCATCGTCCACCCCATGCCGTGTCCGGTTATCGGCAGCACGTGTCCATCCAACCCGGATATCATGCGTTTTTGGTCCGAAAAACCCATGCCACGCCCCATCCTCCGCGAACTCGACACCTTCGGCCCCGACCGCTGCGACGCGATGACCGTGGTTCAAGCCCGGCAATACACCCGCGAGATCACGAAGGCCAACCGCGAAAATTTTTCGGTCGCCAGCCGTTTGCTGCCCCGCGAGCTGCGGGACGACTTCCACGCGGTGTACGCGTTCTGCCGGTGGGCGGATGATCTGGGGGATGCGCCGGGGATCGCCGACGACCCGCAGCGGGCATTGGGTCTGTTGGCTTGGTGGCGCGACGAGTTGGACCGGTGTTTCGCGGGTTCGCCCCGGCACCCGGTGTTTGTCGCGCTCGGGCCGACGATCGAAAAACACGACCTGCCCCGGCAGCCGTTCGCGGACCTGATCGATGCGTTCGTGCAGGACCAGACCGTGAATCGCTACGCGACGTGGGACCAACTGCTCGACTACTGCACCCGCAGCGCCAACCCCGTCGGCCGACTGGTGCTGCGGCTCTACGGCGAGCGGTCCGAAACCTCCGACGAACTCTCCGACGCGACCTGCACCGCGTTGCAGTTGACCAACTTTTGGCAGGATGTCCGCCGGGACGTGTTGGAACGCGACCGCGTGTACCTGCCCGCGGAGATCGCCGACACCCACGGGCTCGAACTCGAAGTCATGGTCCGCATGACCCGGCTCGACGAAGCGGTGCGCTGCCAGGGGTGCGCCCCCGGAATGGTTTCCGAAAACAGTCCGGGTGGATTGGGGGAACTCATGCCGGCCTACCGGGCGACGCTGCACGCGTTGGTGCAGAAGACCCGGCCGTTGTTTGAAGAGGGCCGACAGCTTTGGCCGCGGGTCGAGCCGCGGTTCCGCAGCGACCTCAAGCTGTTTACCCTCGGCGGGGAAGCGGTGTTGCGGAAGATCGAACGGAACCGCTACGACACCTGGACCCAGCGGCCCCGGATGGGCAAGCTCACGAAAGCCAAGCTGGTGCTGCAAGTCGCGGTGGGGCGGGTGTGGGGAAGGACTTGAATCAAATTATCTTTCCCCTTAGCCCCGGGCTTTGCCCGGGGGCGATGCGACTCGTGCCCCCGGGCAAAGCCCGGGGCTAACGGCAAACATTGATGTTGATGAGCGTCGGAGTTTCATGAAGTGACCTACACTACGTCTTCGTGAGTCCGCCGTTGTCCCCCGAAGTTGTCTCGTCTTATCACCACTGCCGTGTCGTCGCGCAGCGGGCGGCGGGGACTTTTTACCGCGGGATGCGGTTGACGCCCGAGCCCAAACGTTCGTCGATCTTCGCGGTCTACGCCTGGATGCGCGCGGCCGACGATCTGGTGGACGACGATTCGGCCGACGTCGACCCGGCCGCCCGGTTGGCCGCCTTTCGCCGAGACACCGACGCCGCGATCGATCCGGATCAGCCGGTGCCAACCGGCGAGCTTTGGCCGGCGTTGCGCGACACGGTGCGCGGCTACGCCATCCCCGCCAAGTACCTGCACACGATGTTGGCGGGGCAGCAGAGCGATCTGCGGCCGGTGACGTGTCGGACCTTTGAAGAGTTGTACGACTACTGCTACCGCGTCGCGTCGATCGTGGGGTTGACGTGCGTGAAGGTCTGGGGCGACGACGGCGATCCGGGGGTGGCCAAGCTGGCCGAGTACCGCGGCGTCGCGCTGCAGTTGACCAACGTCTTGCGTGACCTGGCGGAGGATGCGCAGCGCGGCCGGGTGTATCTGCCGACCGAAGACCTCGAACGCTTCGGCGTCACCGCGAAACAACTGAGCGAGGGCCGGGCGGACGAGTCGTTCCTCCGGCTGATGCAGTTCCAACTCGAGCGGGCCCGGAGTTATTACGAGATGTCGGCCACGCTCGAGCGTCACCTCACCCCCGACTGTCGATCGACGAGTTGGGCGATCATGCGGACCTACCGCGTGCTGCTCGAACGCATCGCGGATCGCCCCGAGCGGGTGCTGCGTCAACGGGTGGGTTTGCCGTTGCCCACGAAGCTGGCGGTGGTGTTGGGGGCGGTCACGAAACGCAAGTGGGCGTGAAAGATTTTTGATTTTTGATTGAGGATTTTTGATTTTGAATCTCATCCCTTAGCCTGTCCGGCTTGTCTTATGCCCAATCAAAAATCCTCAATCCAAAATCAAAAATCCCACGCCGTCGTCCTCGGCGGCGGGGTCGCGGGGATCGCGGCGGCGGTGCGGTTGGCCGAGGCGGGGGTGCCGGTCACGCTGGTCGAGATGCGGCCGCGGCTCGGCGGGCGGGCGACGAGTTTGGAGGTCCCGGGTTCCGTGGGGACCGGCCAACTGATCGACAACTGCCAGCACGTGCTAATGCGTTGCTGCACGTCCTTGCTGGAGCTGTACGAAACGTTGGGCGTGGCCGACCGGATGGTCTGGCACCGCGACTTCACGTTTGTGCACGGCGATGGGACGCGGGCCGAGCTCGGCGCGGGTTGGTTGCCGGCCCCGTTGCACTTCGCCGGCGCGTTTGCGCGGTTTAAGGGGTTGAGTCTCGGCGATAAGTTCGCGATCGGTCGGGCGATGGCGGCGATCCGGTTCATGTCGCGCCCCAAGCGTGATGCGCTCAACGCGATCAGCTTCGCGGATTGGCTGAAGCAACACCGGCAACCCGCCCGGGCGATCGAGCGGTTCTGGGAAGTCACCGTGGTCAGCGCGTGCAACGAATCGCTGGACCGCGTCGCGGCGGGGTACGCGTTGCAGGTGTTTCAGGAGGGGTTCCTCGAAAACAAGACGAATTACGAGATGGGGCTGAGCGACGTGCCCTTGGCCGAGCTGTACGACCCGGCCGTGCGAGTGATCGAAGCGGCGGGGGGGCGGATCGTGACGGCCAGCGTCAAGTCGCTGGACTACGACGCCGAGGCGAAGCAAATCCGCGCCGCGGTGCTTAACGACGGCACCCGGCTGGAGGCGGACGCGTTCATCTCGGCGTTGCCGTTCGACGTGCTGGATCGCGTGGCGGGCGAGGCGCTCAAGGCCGACGACCCGCGCTTGCAACGCCTGGACGAGATCGGCGTAAGCCCGATCGTGGGGCTGCACCTTTGGATCAAATCGTCCGCGGACGCGGCGAACGGGTCGGATGTTTCCGAAGGGGTGATGGCGGTGCCGCACGTCGTGCTCACCGGCTCGCCGATCCAGTGGGTGTTTGACCAGGGCACCGATGCCGACGGGGTGCAACACCTGCACGGCGTCGTCAGCGCGGCCCACGACATGATCGACACGCCCAACGCCGAGATCCTCGACCTGGCGATGAACGAGTTGCGGCGCTTCGTGCCGGGCTGCGGCGACGCGGAGTTGGTCCAGGGGCGGGTGATCAAGGAACGGCGGGCGACGTTTGGATGTGTGCCGGGGATCGATGCGCTGCGGCCCGAAGCGGCGGGAGCGGTGGACAACTTTTGGTTGGCCGGCGACTGGTGCGCAACGGGTTGGCCGGCCACGATGGAGGGCGCCGCGCGGAGCGGATTCACCGCGGCGGACGCGGTGTTGCGGGGTTGAATGAGGGCGTGCGGGGGTATTTCAATTTAGCCCCCGGCGAGTCGCCGGGGGCAACCCCGGGTCATTGACCCGGGGCTAAATGAAGTTACACGACACTTCGTGCTCGGATTCGGTTGTCCAGGTTGGGGGCAGGGCGTGTCGCTGGCGTTCCGGAATGGGGACGTTAGAATCCAGGCCATGTCTACGTTGTGCGTAGAAAACCTCAGCAAGACTTACCGTGTCGCGGACAAGCAGCCGGGCTTTGTCGGGACGGTGAAGCACTTCGTGAAGCGCAAGCACCGCAACATCCAGGCGGTGCGCGATATCTCGTTTGAGATTCAGCCGGGCGAGATCGTCGGCTTCCTCGGGCCCAACGGCGCGGGCAAGACGACGGCGATCAAGATGCTGACCGGGTTGATCCACCCGACCGGCGGGCGGGTGCGGGTGTTGGACCACGAGCCGTTCAAGCGTCGGGCCGAGCTGCTGCGGCAGATCACGCTGGTGATGGGCAACAAGCAGCAGCTGTTGTGGGACCTGCCCGCGATGGATTCGCTGCGAGTCAACGCGGCGGTGTACGCGATCCCCGAAGACGAGGCGGAGCAGCGGATCAAGCGGTTCGCCGGGATGCTCAACGTCGAGAAAGAACTGACCCAGCCGGTGCGGAAGCTGTCGCTGGGCCAGCGGATGAAGTGCGAGTTGATCGCGGCCCTGTTGCATCACCCCAAGGTGTTGTTCCTGGATGAGCCGACGCTGGGTCTGGACGTCAACGCCCAGACGGCGGTGCGTGATTTTCTGAAGCAGTACAACGAAGAAAACGGCGCGAGCATTTTGTTGACCAGCCACTACATGGCCGACATCACCGCGCTGTGCGAACGCGTCGTCGTGATCGACAAGGGGACGATTCTCTACGACGGCACGCTCGAGGGCGTCGTGCAGCGTTTCGCCCCGCTCCGTGAGGTGCGGCTGGACCTGGCGGCGCCGGTGGACGACGCGACGCTCGTCCGGTTCGGCGAGATCGAATCCAACGAGGGCAATCAGGCCCGGCTGCTGGTGCAGCGCGACGTGTTGACCGAGACGGTGACGCGGTTGCTGGGCGAGTTGGACGTGGCGGATTTGACGATTGCCGACCCGCCGATCGAAGACGTGATCGCGCGGCTGTTTGATTCGGGCAGCGACATCGACACGACGTGACCCGGCGGCGCGGCGGTTACCGATCGCCCGCTAAACCGCAAGCGTTTCCGGCTGTTTTTTGAGCAGCTTTTTCTCTGTCGCGTTTCCCGATTCACCCCCCACGGCCCCCATGTCCGCTTACACCCTACGCACGTTACGCACCTACCTCTCGACGTGGTACGCCTTCATGTGCCAGTACCGTTCGGAGATTTTTCTCTGGGCGATCGCCACGTCGCTGCCGTTGATCATGATGGGCGTCTGGGTCGAGGCGGGCGACAGCGGGCAGTTCGAGGGGTTCACCGCGGTGGACGCGGCGCGGTACTTCATCGCGGTGTTCGCGGTGCGTCAGCTGACGATCGTTTGGGTCATCTACGAGTTTGAGTACCACGTGGTCAGCGGTCAGCTGTCGTCGATTTTGCTGCACCCGATCGACCCGATGGTGCGTTACATCACGGAGTTGCTGGGCGAGCAGATGTCGCGTTGGCCGTTCGGGGTGGCGTTGGTGGGGCTGTGCTTTTTCATACAGCCGCAGGCGTTGTGGGGCAGCGAGGCGGAGCCGGGGCTGTGGTTGCCGACGTGGGATCGGGTGGGGTTGTTTATCGTCGCGGTGGTCGCGGCGTTTATCCTGCGGTTTCTGTTGCAGTACACCACGGCGTTCCTGGCGTTTTGGCTGGAGCGGGTCGCGGCGATCGATGGTTTGGTGATGATCCCGTACACGTTTTTGTCGGGGCTGGATATCCCGCTGCAGGTGATGCCCGACGCGATGCGGGAGTTTGCGCTGTGGACGCCGTTCCCGTACATGGTCTGGCTGCCCGCGTCGCTGTTGGCGGGGGGCGAGGTGGACCTGGTCCGCGGCTTCGCGACGCTGGCGGGTTGGATCGTGCTACTGTGGATCGTGAACCGTTGGTTGTGGCGTAAGGGTTTGAAACACTACTCGGCGATGGGAGCTTGAGGGATTTTTGATTTTGGATTGAGGATTTTTGATTTGAAGACTTACGGTCGGCCCGACGCCATCGCTTGCGTCCGCCAATCAAAAATCTTCAATCCAAAATCAAAAATCATCCACCGATTCGGTACGAAACCATGAAAAGGTATTGGCGAACCCTCAAACTCTTCTGGTCCACCGCCATCGCCGCGGAGATGGAATACCGCGCCAACTTCGTCCTCGCGGCGCTCCAGTCCCTCGGCGGCTTGGCGGGCGCGGTCTTCGTGCTCTGGTCGCTGTTCCGCACCGGCTACGAGATGGGCGGCTGGACCTGGCCCCAGGCGTTGCTGGTGGTCGCGGCCTACACCATCCTCGACGGCTTCCAGGCCACGGTGCTCGCTCCCAACCGCCAGCAGATCAGCGAGATGGTCCGCGAAGGCGATCTCGACTTCGTCCTCCTCAAACCCATGGACAGCCAGTTCTGGTTGTCCGCCCGCCTTGTGCGGATCTGGGGCGTGCCGAACCTTTTGCTGGGGGTGGGGCTCGCGGTGTTCGCGATCACCCGTTTGGAACACCACGCCGAGCTCACCGCCGGGGCTTTCCTGGGCGACGTGTTGCGCTTCGGCGTGCCGATGCTGCTGGGCGTCGTGATGCTCTACGCGTTGGGCTACATCCTCTCGACCGTTACCGTCTGGTTCGTGAAGATGGACAACATCACCACCGCGATGCAGGCCCTGCTCGAGGCCGGTCGATACCCCGTCACCGCCTACCCCCACGCCTACCGCGTCTTCTTCACGTTCATCCTGCCCGTTGCGTTCATGACCACCGTCCCCGCCCAGTTCGTCTTCGGCGACGCGGGCCTGCCGACGCTCGCCGCGGCGCTCGGCGTCGCGCTGGCGCTCCTCCTCTTCGCCCGCTTCTTCTGGAAGTTCGCGCTCCGCTTCTACACCAGCGCCAGCAGTTGACTTTAAACACCTATAAAAAAACACCCGCGCGTCCCCGCACGGGTGTGTTCGATTCAACACATCAATGAACGCCGCCGCGTTACTCCGCCGCGTCCTTCATCGCGTCCATCGCATCCTTGCCCGCGTCCTCAGCGTCTTTGACCACGTCCTCCGCGGTTTCTTTCACTTGGCCCAAGGCGCTGTTCGCCCCGTCTTCCGCTTCCGCCGCCGTGTCGGCCGCATCAGCCGGCGCGTCGTTCGCGTCTTCGCAGCCGATCGCCATCCCGCCCAGACCCAGCGCCGCCAACACCGCCGCCGCCGCCGATACCTTCTTGATCCATTCCATACTCGTGATCCTTTCGCAACGCGGGTCCGGCCAACAAGCCGCCCGCCGCTTTCATCATTTGCCCAAGCAGACCATCCACCCGAGCTCAGCACCAGCATAACGCCCGCACCCTCCACCCCAAGCAACTTTTAATCCCGACATCCCCAGACCTGACACACCCGCCGCGTGACCATCCCACTTACCCATCCATCTCCACGCGTTTCCCTTGACGCCCGTCCCGCCAACGCGATGATGCATCCATGGCCTACGGCATCTTCGGTCTGTTCATGCTCATCCCCCTGGCCCTCTTGCTGATCTCCATCGGCGGATTGATCGTCACCTGGGTCTTGGTCTTCCGCGGCGGCCGGGTCACCGCCGACGACCTCGCCTGCTGCGGCCACTGCGGCTACCCCGCCCGCGGCGCCGCCAACTTCAACTGCGCCGAGTGCGGCAGCGACCTCCGCGAAGTCGGCATCGACAACCGTTCCCAACGCAAACGCCCCCTCGGCCCCCTCGGCTTCGGCGTGCTCTGGACCCTCTGCCTCCCCATCCCCGCCCTCACCGCCGCCGTCCTGCTCATCGCCGTCGGCCCCAAACACCAATACGCCAACGAGATGGTCACCCTCACCCCCAACTCCGGCCAGTACACGTCGATCGACCTCGACGACATGGGCATCAGCTCGGCCATGGGCCACTGGTTCGGCGCCGGCTACGCCACCCACGGCAACCTCAGCCTCTCGATCGCCGGCCAAAACAACCAGTGGGATTGGCTCGAAGTCGATTCCGCCGCCATGACCTACGACGCCATGTACTCGTCTTTCACCCCCATCGCTCCCGCCGCGCCCCCCGCAACCCCCGGTTCCCCCGGAACGTCCGCAACCACGTCGCCCAACGCGACCCATACGTTCAGCGCCACCAACATCGTGGCGTTTGATCAAGCCGCCGCGCTCGGTTGGCTCAAGTACGCCGGCGCCGACGAGACCCACCTGGACGTCATTGCCGAGGCCGACGAGCTGATCCAGATCGTGCAGCAGCAGCCCACTCAGGGCCTGATGAACCTCTCGCCCACCCACTTCCAAGTGACCAGCCAAACCTCGTTCCCCATCGAGATCCCGCGCGGGTGGTGGGTGGTCCTCTGCCTGCTCGCCGTCCCCGCGGTCTGGGTCGCCGGCGGCGTCTTCTACTTCCTCATCTACCGCAAACGCACCCGCCTCCCCGGCAACCCACCGCGCGACCCCCGCGACCGCCTCGGCCCCCCACGCTTCGCCCCACCCACAACCTAGCCCCGGCCACCACGTCAACCACCCCCAGGGTGCCACACCTCGCCGCAGGCGATGTGTGCGCACACTAGTCCGCGCCCAGCCCCCACCGTCCGTCGTGGGTTCCCTTTGCCTTGGGGGATGCAAGGGGCAAAGCCCCTGCCGCCCGCCGCGCAGGCGCTCCGAGATACCCCCTCAAATCCCATTTCATGCACCAATATCACCAAAAACACTTATCCGAACAAAATACGATAAAAATCCACCCAACCCCTTGACACAACCCAAACATCACCTACCCTAGGGTCATCCGTTCAATTCCCGAACATTGACGCCAGCCCCCGGAGCCCTACCATGGTCGCAACCCTCACCAAACCCGCTTCCTCCCTCAACGGCAAAAAGACCAAAATGGCCAAGACCAAAACCTCCCGCCACACCGAACCCGACGCCAACCGCGAAAAAGCCCTCGATCAGGCCGTCAGCCATATCGAACGCTCCTTCGGCAAGGGCTCGATCATGCGGCTCGACGACGACCCCTCCAACATCCCCGAGGGCATCTCCACCGGCGCGATCTCCCTCGACCTCGCCCTCGGCGGACGCGGCATCCCCCGCGGCCGTGTCGTCGAGGTCTACGGCCCCGAATCCTCCGGCAAAACCACCCTCACCCTCCACACCATCGCCGAGGTCCAAAAACAGGGCGGCGTCGCCGCCTTCATCGACGCCGAGCACGCCCTCGACCCCTCCTGGGCCCGACGCCGAGGCGTCGGG
>JBCCST010000062.1:0-20642 GCA_039199695.1 Planctomycetota bacterium
CGACTAACCACGCTGCCCGCCCCGGCCACGCCCGCCGAGACGATCGCGGCGGTGCCCGAGTTGTTCTCCGCTTCGTACAGCGAACCGCCGACCTGACGCAGGCCGTTGTTGTTCGCGAACGTCGCGATCGGCACCTTGCCGAGCGTGCGACGCAGGCCGTTGGTGAACGAACCGGTGATCACACCGTCGAGGCTGATGTCGAAGTCTTCGAGGCTGCCGATGGGGAAGCCGTCCTGCGACAACGTCCGCAGCTCGGTGCTCTGATCGACCAGCGAGGTCACCGAGCCGAACGGGTCGGTGAACGCCAAGGCGATCTGCAGCGGGTTCTCGGCCCCGGTGTCGGTCCGGTCCAGGGTCAGCCCGGCGTTGTTGAGGCCGATGAACTGACCCTCGGTGTCGAAGTTCGCGGTGCCCGTGCCCAGGAACGTATCCAGATCGGTGTCGTCCTCGGCGGTCGCGCTGAAGGTCCACTGCGTGCCGTTGGCGTCCTTGGTGGTCAGCGTGGTCACGAGGTTGACCGTCAGCGGATTGCCCAGCGAGTCGAACGCGGCGAACGTGGTCAGCGTCGATTCGCCGTCGGCCTGCTGCGAGGTTTCGAGTTGCAGCGGCGTCGTGGGCGCGGTGCCTTGGTTCACGATGAGGTTCGTGTCGTCGAAGCTGATGCCGTTGGCCGTGCCGACGTTGCCGGTGATGCTCAACACGCCGCCGGTGACCGCGACACCCGCGGCGGGGGTGGCCGTGCCGTCGAGGCCGAAGATGTCGTCGAGGAAGTCGGCGAAGTCCTGAAGCGTGGTGCCGCTGTCGTCGGCGTTGACGCCGGGGGTCGGAACCGCGTTGATCTCGAACGTCCGGTCGGGGATCGTCGAGCCGCCGCGGGTGGCGCCGCTGATGGTGATCACGTCGCCCAGCGCAAACGGGTTGGTCAGGTCGGCCTTGGTCAGCGCGGTCAGCGCGGTGGCCCCGGTCGCGGGCACGGTGGCCGCCGCGTCGGAGAACAGCTGTTCGAAGTCGGTGATCGAGCCCTGGGTGGCGATGTCGCCGCCCGCGTTGAGGTTGCCGGCAAACTTCACCTCGGTGGTCGGGCTCGCGATCGTGGTCACGCCGATCGGGATGGTGATATCGCTGAGCACGCCCTCGACGACGTTGAATTCATCGTCCACACCGTAGCCCTGCACCAGCCCGCCCGCGGCGGTGGTGAGGTTGAAGTCGCGGTCGAGCGAGAAGTTGCCGTTGCGGGTGAAGCGTTGGGTGCCGTTGTCGTCGACGACGAAGAACCCGTCGCCCTCGATGGCCAGGTCGGTCGCGACGCCGGTGGACGACAGCGCGCCGTTGGAGAAATCGGAAGTGATCGAGCCGAGCCGGGTGCCCAGGCCGACCTGCGCGGGGTTGGTGCCGCCGATCTGTCCCGACGGGGCCGAGCCGGAGCGTGGCGTCTGGGCGATGGCGGTCTCGAAGTTGACCCGGCTGGACTTGAACGCGTTGGTGTTGACGTTGGCGATGTTGTTACCGGTGACGTCGATCATCTGCGAGTTGGCGGCGAGGCCGGTCAGTCCGGTGTAGAGCGAAGTGGTCAGTCCCATGAGATTCCTCTGCGGGTTGGTGGGTCTTGGGGTGGGGTCAGGCGGCGGGGTTGGGGGTCGTCGTTTCGGGGTTCGTGGTCAGGCCGCGTTGCTGGGCGAGCAGCTCGCGGAGCCCGGGGTTTTCGATCCGGCCGAAGTCGGCCAAAGCGTCGAGCGGGCCGGGCGGTCGGGCTTGGGCGTTGGCCTCATTCGTTCCTTCATCACGGGGCAAGCCGGAGTCCTGAGTTTCACGCACCGAGGTGAGCAGGCTTTCGAAGTCCTGGGCTTCAAACGGCAGTTCGCCCGACTTCACCCCGGCCGTGACCGCGGCGGGCTTCACCGGCGACACGGGTCGCACGGTCGGTTCGAGCAATCGCAATAGGTCGGTACCCTGGGTCACAGCGCGGCTTCTACCTCTTGGTCTTCAGGGTTCTCGTCGTCCGTCGCCGGGTCGCTCACCAGGCTGGCCAGCGCATCGTCGGCCGCTTCGCTGCTAGCGGCGGCGGGCGAGTTGGCGATGTTCGTGACGTTGGCAAAATCGATGGTGGAACCGCTTTCGAGTTGCAGCACGGACTCGCCGTCGACCACCCGGACCGAATTAACGATGCCGGTGGTGTTGAGGCCGGTGTTGCTTAGGCCTTCGACCTCAAGCCCGATCAACGCCCCCGCCTGGCCGATGGAGTTCTGCAGCACCAACGCTTGCAACTGATCTTGAAGCTCGAGATCGCTTTCGATGCTGCGGAGGCTGTTGAGTTGTTCGAGGGTCGCCGAGGTGTCGTTCGGCTCGAACGGGTCTTGGTTCGATAGCTCTTCGAGGATGATGTTCAGCCACTCTTCGCTGGACACCTCGGCGAAAGGGTTCGAGTCGCTGGTCTGGACCTGCGGGGTCGCGGGGACGGACGACTGCACGTCGGAGGTGCGCGAGATCAGCGGGTTATCACCGGTCACTGAAGAAATGGCGGACATGGCTAGTCTCCAAAAAGTTCAAAACACGACGGGTCATCACACCGCGGTCAGCGTGCCGGCCTCGGCCTCGAGGTCGGGATCGAGTAGCTGAGTAAAGTTGCTCGACGCGGCGTCGGCGTCATCGCCGCCGGAACCGCTCTGCTGCGACGATTGCCCCCCCGCATTTCCGCCCGCATTGCCGCGGCTGCGTCCGTCGGCGTTGGCTTGCGATTGCGGGTTATCGCTGTTGGTTTGTTGTTGCAGACTCGACGAGTTCGACGAGGCGCTCATCGACTGCACCCCGAGGCGTTCAACGTTGAGGCCTTGCGACTCCAACGACGAACGGAGCTGTCCGAGTTGTTGGGTCAGCAAGCGTTGGGCCGAGTCGGTCTCGGCGTGGAACTGTGCCGAGACGTTGGTCCCTTGCAGGTTCAATTGGATCCGCACCGTGCCCATCTCCGGCGGCGTCAGGCGGAGCGTGACCGAGCCGCCCTGCTGGTTGACCGCGTTGTTGAGGCCGCGCGTCAGGCGGGCCGCGTTGAGTGCATCGTTGCCCGCATTGGCGTCCGTGATCCCCGCGGGGTTCAGCCGGGCCGAGACATCGGTGCCGACCGGGTTGGCGTTGGTCAGGGGCGTGACATTGAGGTTCGCCGTGTTGCTGACGGCGAGGTCGGGCGTGGCGGCCGCGGCGGCGTTCGCGTTCACCGCAAGCGAGCCGGTGCTGTTGGGGTTGAGCGCCGCGTTGGCGGCGGTGTTGCCGCTGGGGGTGTTGGTGTTGCCGTTGTTTTGGTTACCGGATGCGTCGCCGTCGGTTGACGTTTGGGCCAAGGTGGTCTCGAGCGTGACGGGCGCGATCGGCGCGGCCGTGGTTCCCGCCGAAGTGTTACCGACATTCAAGGTGGGCGGAGCGACTGGTGTGGTTACGCCACCCGGGAGGCCGGCCGCGGACGTGGCTCCGGGCGTGCTGTTGCCTCCGGTGATCGCCGAGACGGCGCCGAGTGCTTCGTACAACGCGGTGAGGCCGGGGAACGCCGTGTCCGACTCTCCGTTTCCAGCAGTCACGCCATCCACCGTTTGCGTCAGCGGGTTGTTTTCCAGCACGCTCTCAAAAGCTGCGATCAGGTCCAGAACCAACTCGGCCACCGGCGACTCGTCCTCCGCCGAAAGCTCGCCGCCCTCATCCGTGCTCACCGCGTTCTGGCTATCGACCGCTTCATCGGCCGGGGCCTCACTCACCGCTTCGCCGGAGGCTTCCGGGGTTTTCGGCGATTCGGCCGTCTCGGCCGAGCGGGTCGCTTCGTCGCGGGATTCGGCCGCCGGTTCAACGCGATCTTCACCGGTTTCGCGGACGTTCGTTTCACGCGGTTCCCGGGTTTCGGACGAACGTGCGTCCGCCCCGGACAGGGCTTCACGGAACGAACCCGACGCGTCTTCTTCCCCCAACGGCTCGGGCGAAGCGGTGGTGCCGGCCGCCGGGGCGGGCAACTCGTTCAACGGCTTGGGCGTTAACAGATCGAAAGCACTCATGACTCGGGTTGCTCCGGATTCGCGCCGACGTTGGCTTGACCGAACGGGTCCTGCCCGCGGTTGCGCAGCTCGTCGAGCAGCATCGCCGCGGTCGGGATCTCTTCTTCGCTCTTGAACGCTTTGAGGATGCCCGCGGACTTGCGCAGCTGCATCGCGGCGAGGTAGTCCACCGCGTCGGTCGTCTTCCCGGCGGCGATGTACTGCTGGATCATGCCCTTGGCCTGGTTTGGCGGCAGCTGCTCGAGCGTCTTGACCGCGCGGTTGAAGTCTTCGTCCCGCATTGCGGCGGTGCGGCGTTCGACCAACTCGTCAAACGCGTCCTGCCGGGCCTGCAACGCGGCGAGTTCCTCGGCGATCAACGCTTTGTCCTGGTCGAGCCGTCGGCGGATCGCCTGGGTCTCGGCGTTGAGCCGTTCGAGGCGGTGCAGGTCGAACTCGTCGGCTTCGAAGTTCATCGTCAAGCGGTCTTCGAGGGTCTGCGGCCCCTTGGCCACACTTTCCAAACGCATAAGCTGGTCGCGGGCGGCCTGCGCTTCGGCCTCGGCGGCCTCGGCCTCGGCTTTGAGTTGTTCGACCTCGGCGACCGTCGGCTTAAACATGTCCACGACCTGCTGGACCCGCTCGCCGTTGAGCCGGTTACTCGCCTGCAGCCAACCGACAAAACCCACCGCCAGGATCAGGTGGATCAAGATCAAGATGATGAACGCGGCCAACAACGACTTCATGCCACACGCTCCTCACGAATATCTTCCGCGGTATCCGCCGCGTCGCGTTGCTCGGCAAAGAGCCGGCGGGTGTACGCCTGCGACGCCAACTCGTCCAACTCCGCGGTCTCTTTGCGGTCCTGCTCGCGTTTCCATTCCAGGAGATCACGTTCACGCAAGAGGTCCAACGCTTTGCGTTGCTGGGTGGCGCTCAGCAGCTGTTGACGGGCGGCCTCGACTTGGGTCTCCAACTCGGCGAGGCGTTTGACCAACTCACGGCCGCGGACGGTGGAGTCGGCGTTGTACCGGGTGAACTCGCCGACGCGCGAAAGATCGATCTTGCCGATGAGCGCATCGCCCAGGTCCCGCTTAGATTCGGTGATCTGCGTCTGCATGTTGCGCAGCTGTTCGGTGAGGATCATCTGCGTGCGCACCCGCTCGGCCATCTGGCGCTGGGCCTGGTCTTCGAGGTTGCGGCGGTGCTGCAACAAGCTTTCGTAGCGGAATTCAAACTGAGCCATGGAGATTCAACGTCAGCTTCGGCGGATGTTCGCCTTGCTTTGGACCTGGAGTTGTTGTTTGGTTTGTTCGAGCAACTGGGCCAACGCCTGGAGCTGCTGCGTGGTTTGATCGAACTCAGCCTGGCCTTGCACTTCGCCCCGGCCCTGCTGGAGCAGGCGGTCGATCGCAGGCTTGCAGGTGATCGCCAGATCGAAGTCGGGATTCGAGCCGGCCGCGTACGCCCCGATGTTCACCAGGTCTTCGACCTGCCGGTAGGCCGAGATCAACCTCAGCACTTGGCGCCGGCATTGCTGGTGGTTCATGTCCGTCACGTCGTCGGCGACCCGGCTGATCGAGCCGGGCACGTCGATCGCGGGGTAGTGGCCGGCCTCGGCGAGCTTGCGGTCGAGTTGAACGTGGCCGTCGAGGATGCCGCGGCAGGCGTCGGCGATGGGCTCGGCCATGTCGTCGCCCTCGACCAAGACCGAATACAGCCCAGTGATCGAGCCGGTACTCGTGCGCCCCGAGCGTTCGAGCAGCGACGGCAGTGTCGCAAACACGCTCGGCGGATAGCCTTTGGTCGCGGGGGGCTCCCCCGCCGCGAGACCGACTTGCCGCTGGGCCTGGCAGAACCGGGTGACCGAGTCCATCACCAAGAGCACGTCCAAACCCTGGTCCCGGAAATACTCGGCGACCGCCGTGGCGACCCATGCCGCCCGCAGTCGCATCAACGCGGGCTCGTCGCTGGTCGCACAGACCACCACGCTGCGGGCCAGGCCGTCTTCGCCCAGCGCGTGTTCGATGAAGTGTTTGACCTCCCGACCCCGTTCGCCGACTAGCGCGATCACCGACACGTCCGCCGCGGTGTGCTTCGCACACGTCGCCAGCAACGTCGACTTACCCACGCCCGGCGAAGCGAACACGCCCAGGCGTTGACCCCGGCCCAACGGCATCATCGCGTCGAGCGCGCGGACCCCCGTGGCCAAGGGTTGGTCGATCAACGGCCGGTCGAGCGGATCGACCGGCGTGGGGTGCAGCGGAGTGGGCAACGTGTCGTGCAAGAGGCCTTGGCCGTCGATGGGTTCGCCCATGCCGTTGAGCACCCGGCCGAGCAGCGTCGGCCCGACGCGGACCTGTTGGGTGTTGTGCAACGCCACGACCGTGTCGCCCCGGCCGATGCCCGCGGCTGAGCCCAGCGGCATGACCACGGTGTCGCGGCCATCAAACCCCACCACCTCGCCGGGGATCGCGGGGGCGTCGGCGTGTTGACCGGAACGCGGAAAAATTTCGACCGTCGCGCCGATGGGCGCGGGCAGCGTGGCCACCCGCAGCGCAAGACCGCGCACTTCTTTCACCGTGCCGCGCAATTCCGGCGCGGTGCAGCGGTCGAGCAGGTCGATCTGGGCGTCGAGAACGGACATTGGCGTTACTTCCAGCGAACGGGATGCCGTTCGGCGAGGGGTGATCGATTACGCCTCGAGATCGGGGGATTCGGGGGCGGCGGATTCGGGGGGAGTATCCGAGGCGGAGGATTCCGGGGCGGGCGTTTCGGCGCCAGGATCGGCGCTCGCCGACTGAACGGCTTCGGCCGAAGCCGTGGCCGGTTCGCTCACTTGCACGAGGGTCTCGCCGGGCAGGATGACCTCGGTGATCCGACGGATCTGCGTGTCAATCGACGCGTCCACCTCGCCCCCGCGCAGCGCAAGCCGGCAACCGCCCCGCCCGACGGCCGCATCTTCCACCAACTCGACGTGTTGCAGATGCAGCAGCCCGGCCAACAAGTCGGGCAACACCTCGCGCAACGCCGATTGATCTTCGGGGTGAACGCGGATCGTCACGTCCGTGGGTTCGAGCACGCGCGACAGCGCCGACGATACCTGATCAACGATGACAGCCGGGTCGACTTCGATCATGCGGTGAGTGATCTGCCGGGCGAAATTCAACGCGAAGCGCAGCACCGCGGTACGGGCGTCGCGGTCGAGTTGGGTCCGGTAGGCGTCCCACTCTTGGGCCACCGCTTCGAATTGGGCGGTGGTGTGTTGGACCTGCTCGGCCCCGGCGGCGAGGGCCTCGGCGTGGCCCTGGGCTTGGCCCTGCGCGGTTCCTTCAGCCAATCCTTTGGCGTGGCCCGCGTCGTAGCCGGTCTGCTCGGCGGCGGCGATGATGCGCTGCGCTTCGTCCCGGGCGTCGGTGAGGATTTGCTCGGCCTTGGCCTGGGCGGCGGCCCGCAAACGCGCCGCCTGCCGACCCAAGTCGCCCAGGTCGAGCACCACCGCGTCGCGGATCAACGGCTGGCTGGCTTGTTGCTTGAGGATGGGCATGGGCGTTGATACTTACGCACGGCGATCTTCGATCGCCCGCTAAACGAACGGCAGTCAGACCACCAGGTCCTTGTCGCCGCCGCGACCCGAGATGATGATCTCGCCCGCGTCTTCCAGACGGCGGACGATGTCGACGATGCGCTGCTGGGCCGACTCGACATCGCTGACGCGGACCGGGCCCATGAACTCCATGTCTTCGCTGATGAGCGTCGCGGCCCGCTCGGACATGTTGCGGAAGATCTTGTCCTGCAGGTCCTGGCTCGCGGTCTTGAGGGCCAGCGACAGCTCGTCGTTTTCGACTTCTTTGAGCACCGCCTGGATGCCCTTGTCGTCGACGAGGTTGATGTCTTCGAAGACGAACATCAGGCGGCGGATTTCCTCGACCAAGTCCGGGTCGTCGGCCTCGAGGCCTTCCATGATCGACTTCTCGGTGGTGCGGTCGGTCAGGTTGAGCATCTCCGCCACGCTGGTGACGCCGCCGAGTTTTTCGAACGACTGGTTGAGCATGTTGGCGAGGCGGGCTTCCAAACCCTTTTCGACTTCGGTGATGACCTCGGGGTTGGTCTGCTCCATGTTCGCGACACGTTTGACGACTTCGATCTGCTTGGCGGTGGGCAGGCCGCCGAGGATTTCCGAGGCTTTGGAGAACGGCAGGTGGCTGACGATCAGCGCGATGGTCTGCGGGTGTTCGTCCTGGATAAATGTCAGCAGGTTCGAGCTCTCGGCCTTCTGCAGAAACGCAAACGGCGTCTTGCGGACCTGGTGGCTGATCCGCTGCATGATCGCGTCGGCCTCTTCTTTCGAGAGGCTGCCGGACAGGAGCATGCGGGCGTTTTCGAGGCCGCCTTCGACCGCCCAACTCTGCGAGACCGCGAGGTTGTAAAACTCGGTGACGACTTCGTCGCGCAGCCGCGGCGGGACGCTACCAATGCTGGCCAACTCGCGGGTGACTTCCTCCACCGCCTGGGTGGGCATGGTTTTGAGCACCAACCCCGACGCCTCGTTGTCCAAAGAGAGCAACAGCACCGCCGCCTTGCGGACGCCGCTGAGGTCGTCGATGGTGTCGGTGGATTTGATGGTCCTGAACATCGGGGGTTCTCAAAACGGGGAAACAATCGGCGGCGAACGCATCGCGTTCCGCGGCCGGGGCCTTGGGGCTAGTCGTCGGACTGCACCCATTTGCCTAGCAAGCTGCCCGCGTCGTTCGGGGCAGACTTGATCATCTCGCTGATCTGGTCGGCGAGGTTGCGGGTCCGTATCTCGTCTTCGTTGACTTCCAGGCCGGCCATCGAGGCCTCGACTTCGTCGGCCTCGCCGATGAGTTCGTCGTCGGTCGGCAGCATCGGCGGCACGCCCGCCAGCTCTTCGACCGTCGGCAAGGCTTCGGGCTTGGTCGCGTTTCTAACCATCAACAGAGCCAACGCCAGCGAGATGACCGCCAAGCCGCCGATCGAAGCCATGGCGAGGGTATTAGAGTTGGTCACAACACCCATCACGCCGCTCGGCGAGCCGCCGCCCGAACCCGCAAATTCGGGCTGGAGGTACGCCATGTCGTAAACCATGTTGGCCTCGATCACGCCCGGGGCGTCGTTGCTCACCGCGACCAGCGGGGCAACCTGCCGTTTAATCTTTTCGAGCTGTTCGGTCTGGATCGGCTCGAGCGCCGCGGTGTCGGGCACGTCTTCCGTGTCGGGGTTCATCGCCTTGAAGATGTTGACGAAGTAGCTGCGCGGCACGTTGATCGTGACGTTGATCTGTTCGACCTGGTGGCCGGCCATCTCGATCTGGGCGGTGCTGACGAGTTGCTTGTCGCCGAACTCGTTGCGGGTCGTCGTCTCGGAGGTTTCCTGGCTGAGCGTGTCGCCGGTGTCGATGGTGAGTTGGGTGTTGGGGCGAGCGCCGCCCTCGCCGCCGTTGTCGTAGCTCCGGCTAGTCATCTCGGTGGTTTCTTCGCTCTTGAGCGGCTCGGTCTCGGAGAACTGGCGGGTCTCGCGGACCTCGCGGCGGATGGGGTTGGTGCTGACCTTGACCGCAACGATGACGCCCGGGATGTTGCGGAGCGTCTCTTCGATTTTCTTGCGGTGATACTCTTCCTGATGGCGGACGAGTTCGATGACCTCGGTGGGGATGATGTCGTTTTCGTCGGCCACGGTGAGCTGGCGGCCGCGGTTGGCGTCGACGACCACGACGTCCTGCGGACGCAGTTCCGCGACCGCCCCGCTGACCAGCCCGGCGAGCGAGCCGACCAGGTTTTGATCTACGGATTGGCTGCCGTTCATGGTGACGGTGACCGACGCCGAGGGGCGGACGGACGTGCGGCCGAAGCCGATGCGTTCGGGTAGCGAGATCACGACCTCGGCCGAGCGCACGCCGTTGATCTTGCGGGCGACCGCGCTGAGGTAAGACTGCGTGGCCAAGAGGTATTTGCGGTCGCCCTGAGCGTCGGTTTCCCACGGGTTGCCGGTGATGTCGGCGAAGGCCGAGGAGGCGTTCTCCGAGAGCATGTCCTCGCGGGCCAGGAGCGCGATCGCGTCGATCCGCTTGGTTGCAGGGACGTAGACCTGGCCGTTGTTGATCTCGGCATCGATCCCCGCACCACTGAGCATGTTGACGATTTCTTCGCTGCGGCCGTCGGCGAACCGGCTGACGGGCACCGTCTCGGGCTTACCCGCGTAGAGCAACGCGATAAACCCGACCAGCAGCATGATGACCATCAGCGAGCCGATGAGCAGCTTGGTCGCGGCGGGCAGCCCTTCCATCTGCGCCCGGATCGTCGTCCAGTATTTTTTCGCAAAATCCATCTTGGGGTCGGCCTCCTGCCTGCATTCAGTGATGAGTGATCAGTAAACAGTGATGAGTGGCTCCGCCGACTCGCTGCTGACTGCTTTTCTTACTCATTACTGTTCACCGTTCACTCGTCACTCTGCCTTAGACTCGGATCTGTTTCACTTCTTCGTAGGCGTCCATCATCTTGTTGCGCACCTGCATCAACATCTGGAAGGCGATGTCGGCTTTTTGTTTGGCCACCATGACGCCGTCGATATCGTTGCGGTCGCCGGTGGCGAAGTCTTCGTAGGCAACCTCGGCGTCTTTCTGGAGCTGGCTGACCTGCTCGATGTTTTTCATCAGCACGTCTTTGAACCCCGGGCCGTCGGCCTTGGGCGCGGCGAGCGGCTTACCCGGTTGCAGCGGGTTGACGCCTTGGTTCGGATTGATGAGACCCAGGGGATCGGACATAGCAGACTCAGTCAAAAATGCGGCAGCGGGTTACTTCACGGAATCAACGGCGGGCCTAAGCGAGCAGGCGAAGCGCCGACTGCATCATGGCCTTGGTGGCCTCGGCGGCCTGGATGTTCGCCTCGTAGGCCCGGGCGATCTCGAGCGCGTTGACCTGTTCGTTGATCGAATTGATGTTCGGGTACTTCACGTAGCCGTCTGCGTCGGCCAGCGGGTTGCCGGGCTGGTGGCGTTTCACGAACGGCGCGGGGTCGTGGACGATCTCGCGGACGTGGACGCCCGCCGCTTTGCCGGTGGCCTTGTCGCCTTCGCTGAGGATGGCGACGCGTCGGCGGAACGGCACGTTTTGCCCGTTCTCATCGATGATGCTGTTGGCGTTGGCGACGTTGGCCGCGACCGTTTCCATGCGGATGCGGTTGGCGACGAGGGCGGAGGTGGAGGTGTCTAGGGCACCAAACATGGCGGGGGCTTTCGGTTAGTCGGGGTTACGAGACGGTTTCGCGGATGGCCATGCGGAGGAGGTTGAACTCGCTCTTGAGCATCTCGATGCCCGCGTTGTGGGCCAGGGTGTTCTCGGCCAGGTCCTGCATGATGCGTTCGAGGTCGCGGTTGTTGCGGTCGTGGAAGAGGATGTTTTCGTCCAGGGGTTCGGGCCGGCCGTCGAGCCGGCCTTCACGGAAGCGGAACTCGCGGGTGTCGTTCAAACGCAACTCGCCCTGCCGGGGCGTGGGACCCAGGCGACGGTCTTCGACGGCCCGGCGGAGGTGTTTCTGGAACTTCTCGACGCTCAGGTCTTTGGGCCGGTAGAACGGCGTCGACAGATTCGCGATGTTGTCGGCGATGACCGCATGGCGTTGGCTGGTGAACTGCACCATCCGCTCGAGCACCGGCATCGAGCCGCTGTTAAAAAGTCCTTCGATCATGGGCTTACCTCGCTCATCCCCGAAATACCGCAATCGGCGTGCCGTATCCCCAACCCTCGGGAGCGACCCATAGGCCGCGACCACACGGCAAAGAAACCGCCGCCGCGCAAATGTTGCGCGGCCGACGCACCGCCGTTGCGCAGGCGCGGGTTTTCATCCGGGATCGCGTTTGAGTCAGATCGTTTGGGCAACGAGGTTCTGCTCCTTCCACTTCTTGAGTTTGAGACCCAATGTGCGGACCCCGATTCCTAACGCCTCGGCCGTGCGCGTGCGGTTGCCGTTGAACTGGCCCAGAGCGTGGACAATGCGATCGCGTTCGACTTCTTCGAGCGGACGGACGCTCTGCTCCATCGTGCCAACGCCTGCCGAAACGCTGACCGGCTCGGCCAACTCGGGCATCGACGAACGAACCCCGCCCATCGACGCGGTCTGCAGCGGCGGACTACCCATCACCGCCCCCGCCCCCAGAACCGACATCGGCGGCGACGGGCGTGTTAAGGGCGCCGACGACACCGGAACCGAACCCGGCGTGCCGCTGGGCAGCGTCAACAACCACGGCTGAATCAAGCCGCCGGAGATGACCTGGCCTTTGGACAAGACGCTGGCCCGTTCGCAGATGTTTTGCAATTCACGCACGTTGCCCGGCCAGTGGTAGCCGGCCAACAACGCTTTCGCCTCGTCGTCCAGACGCTTGGCCTCTTTGCCTTCACGCAAACCGACTTGCTGCAAGAAGTGGTTCGCCAGCAACACGATGTCGTCGCCGCGTTGGCTCAGCGGCGGCAGCGGGATCGGCAACACGTTCAAGCGGTAGTAGAGGTCCTGGCGGAACGTGCCGTCGGCGACCGACAGCGATAGGTCGCGGTTGGTCGTGGCGATCACGCGGACATCGACCTGCATCGTGATCGACGAACCGACGCGTTCGAACTGCCCTTCCTGCAGCACGCGGAGGAGTTTGGCCTGCAGCGTCGGGCTGATCTCGCTGATCTCGTCGAGCAGCAGCGTGCCGCCGTCGGCGAGTTCGAACCGGCCTTTACGCAATTGGTCCGCCCCGGTGAACGCGCCTTTTTCGTGGCCGAACAGTTCGCTTTCCAAAAGACTGCTCGACAGGGCCGCGCAGTTGAGGCAGAGCATGATGCGGTCGTGGCGCGGCGAGTGGGCGTGGATGGTGCGGGCAACGACTTCTTTGCCCGTGCCGGATTCACCTTGGATCAGGACGGTGCCGGTGGAGTTGGCGATCTGGTGGATCTGCTGGGCGACGTTGCGCATCGCGGGCGACTTGCCGACGAGGTGCGGCGACTCGGGCCCGCCGCCGGATTTCTTCTCGGCGTTGCGGTTGGCGTTTTCCATCAGCAACCGCCGGTGCTCGACCGCCCGGCGGACGACCATCTTGAGCTGATCGCCCTCGAAGGGTTTTTGCACGAAATCGAACGCTCCGGCCTTCATCGCCGAGACCGCGTCGTTGATGCTGCCGTAGGCGGTCATCAGCACGACCGGGAGTTGGTCGTCGGATTGAGCCAAACGTTGCAACAACTCCAGGCCGTCCATCTCGGGCATCTTGAGGTCGGTGACCACCGCCGCGGGCCGATGCTTGGCGACCATGCGCAACGCGACCTCGCCGTTGGACGCCGCGACGACGGTGTAGCCCGCGCGTTGCAGCGTGGCGCCGACCGAATCGCGCATCATTTGTTTGTCGTCAACGATCAGGACTTTCGTGCTCATGCGGCGGGCTCCAACGGGTGAGTTTTGACCGCTATGCCGCAAGCGGCCTTCGGAGCGGGCAGTTCGAGGACAAAGACCGCCCCGCCGTGCTCGGGGTGGTTGTGCACGGCGATGGTGCCGCCGTGGGCATCGATAATGCGGTGCACGATGGCCAGGCCCAGCCCGGTGCCGGAATTACGGGTCGTGAAAAACGGGTTGAAGATGCGGTCCACCACTTCTTCCGACAGGCCCGGCCCGGTGTCGGTCAACGTGATCCGCTCGGCGGCGGCCACCAGGGTGAGCTGACCCCCGCCCCGCTCGGCCATCGCGTCCACCGCGTTACGCACCAGATTCAACAACGCCTGATGCAGCAAATCGGCGTCCGCGTGGATCACCGGCGATTGAAGCTCAACCGCCACCGCGATCCGGTGCGTTTCGATCGCGGGACGGTGGGCATCGATGACCCGCTGCAGCGCGGTGCGGGTATCGACCGCCTGCACCTTGGGCTCGATCTGTCGGGCAAAGCTCAACACGTCGTTGACGATCGCCGACAACCCCCGGACCGCGTCGGCGATCTTCAGGGTGTTGTCCGCCGCGAAGCCAAGACTTTGCTCGGTGACATTCCCCGGCGTGAGGTCGTCGGTCACCATCTCCGCGTAAAGCTGGATCGCCGCAAGCGGGTTGCGGATCTCGTGGGCGATGCCCGCCGCCATTTCGCCGAGGGCCGAGAGGCGTTTGCTGCGTTCGAGTTGAGCGTTCTTCGCCGCGAGTTCTTGCTGCAGCCGGGCCACCTCGTCCGACAGCGCTTCGTGCGATGCCTGCAACCGCTCGGCCACCGCGGAGTAAGCCTGGATCACTTCCGCCAAATCGTCGGGCGCAAGCACCCCGGCCGACGACGCACCGGCGTTGTCGTCGACATCGACGGCTTTCGGCTCCACGGGTTGTTCAACGGCAGTCGTCATGGCGAAGCTTAGAAAACATCAACCCCGGGAATCGGTGAACCGCGCCGACGAATTCGGCATCGCCGCCGTCTTGGCGTAGGCGTTGGCTTTGTACGCGTTGATCGCGGCGGGCGCGGTCTTGACTTTGGCCAATTCCTGGCCGACCTGAGCCTTAGACGCTTCGAGCGTTTGGCGGTCTTCTTCGTCCCACTGGATGATCGATTCGAGCATGGCCTGCACGTCGTCGACCAACGTCCGCAGGGCTTGCTTCTTGTCGGCACTGGCCGCGTCCGCGATCTCGGTCATCCGCCCACGCAGCGGGGCGAGGTCTTGGTTGATCCGCGTCAACTGGTCCACGATCACCTGCCGCTCGGACAACACGCCGAGCAACTGCTCGGCCTGGCCGTCCGCCACAATTTGTTGTTGCTTGCCGCTCAGCCCGTCGAGCGACCGGTAGAGGTCGCGCTGGCGGGTGAGCATCTCGATCAGCTGGTCGGCCTCGCCGTGCGATGAAATCGGGGCCGCCGTGCCGGAGGGAGGTGGGGTCATCCTGACCTTCTTTCGTAAGCGTCGGCATCCTGCCGACGCGGGGTTATCGGGGCTATCGGCCGCGCTGCGGGCCGGGCGTTAGTTTTTGCGCGGTCGAAAACGTGAGTGACGCAGAAGTTGCGCAATTCGGAGACCACACGCCGCCCGAAACACTAGCGATGGGGCTCGGCCGTCGGCGCCAAACCACATATGGCATAAAGATCGGCCGACGAACATCGGTCGCCTGTGACGCGAAAGCTGGTGATTCCAGTTCACTCCGCCGAAGCGCTCTTCTTGTCCAGCAGTTTCAATTCACTCGACCACCGCAGCCAGTCTTCCCAGTGCTGTCGGGTCATCGGCATGTCGGGGCTGTCGAAGACCTCGTCATCCATCTGGCTGAGCTGCCACAACGCGTTCTGTTTCGCGACGTAGGCCTGCTGAAACTCTTGCAGCTCGCAGTAGGCGTTCACGATCTGAACCTGGGCCACCAGCGACGAGGGGTGGTCGCTCCACCGCTGGGCCGCTTCGCGGTAGCGGTCGATGGCGACGGTGTAGTCGCCGCGGTCGTAGGAACAGTCGGCTTTGTAAAAGTAAGCGTTACGCAGGTACAGGTTTTCGAGGTCCGATCGGGCGGCTTCAAACCGGCCTTCGAGTTCGGTGATGACTTGGTCGTAATACATCTCGGCGTTGCGCAGCCGTTCGGTCCGTTCGGCTTGAAACGCGAGGCGTTGCCGTTCGCTGCGGGCGTTTTGGGCTTGATCCGCCAGGGCCCGCGATGAGCGACGCAAGCTGTCGGCCAACATGTAACGCAGCACCGGGCCGTCGTTCGTGTTGCCGTACTTCGTGACGGCGGTGTCGAGGCGTTCGATTGCGCTGACGAAGTACACCGGGTCGTCCTGGCCTTGCAGGTAGTAGGTCCGGGCGAGGTCGACCAGGGCTTTGCGGAAGGTTTCGGAGTCCGGCCGGATGCCGGGGTGGCCGTCGACGATGGACAGCAGCACGCGGACCGCGGCGTCGGTCTGGCCGGTGGCGGTGTAGCTGCGAGCCATGGGCACGAGCGATTCGTAGGCCCAGTTGCTCTGCGGGTTTTCGTCGATCAGGTCTTTGAAGATACCGATCGCCGAGCCGTATTGCCGGTCGGCCATGTACGCCTGGGCCAAGTGGTGGCGGGCTTTGAGTTGTTCGCCGTCGCCGGGGCGGGTGGTGACGTACTCGGCGTAGATATCGATCGCGTCCGGCCAACGCTGGGCGAGGTCGAAGTTTTGACCCGCCGACCACAGCGATGCGCCGTGGGCCTCGTCGTCGATCACGGTGACGGTGTCGGCGTGGCGCTTGTAGTACTCGGCCGATCGGCCGTAGTGGTGGGCGGCTTCCTGGTAGGCGTTCTGGCGGGCCCTCACCGGCGGGTCGCCCGGGCCGGGCCAGGTCAACGGGTCCATCGAGTCGGCCCGCGCCATCCGCGTCGCCCCGATGAATTCGTGGATCGCGGCGAACTGCCGCAGCGTCTGCGGCGGCAGCGCCTTGCCGCCGTCGTACATCGGCAGCAGCAGCGAGATGTAGTCCAGCGCGTCGTCGTATTGCTCGAGGTCCAACGACCGATCGACGTGCGACGCGATCTTCTCCGTCACCTCGCGGCGGCGCGGGTCCCACGCGGGCGTCACGTCCAGCATCTGCGCGATCGCCACGCGGAAGTGGTCTACCGCGTCGGTGACCCGCCCCATCATCGCCTCGACGTGGGCCCGGCCGATCAACGCGTCGAGATACGCCTCGCCCATCGGGTGTTCTTTGGCCGCCCGGCTGAACAGCGTGTGCGCCCGGTCTTCAAAGCCCTCGCCGCCCACGGCCAACTCGATCTGGGCCAAGCCCACCAGAATCCGCCCGTTCAACGGGTCGCTGTCGTGGACCATCTGCTGCGATACCGCGTACAGCCGACGCGCGTTCTCGAAGTCAGCGATGTCCTGGTACGCCCGGCCGAGCAGCACCAGCAACTCCGGCGCGTCCTCGGCCCCCGCGGCCCGCAGCCGCTGCATCTCGCGGTTGATGTAATCGATCGCCCGCTGCGGATCGTTGACGTCGAGAAAATGCCGGGCCCGCAGCTGGGCCAGCCATTGGCGTTGCTTGAGCTGTTCGTTCTTGTTGCGTTCGTCCCGCAGGGTGCGCTCGAAGCGGTCGAGCATCCGGGCGAACGCTTTGGGGTCGCCGTCAGACCGGTGCTTTTCAATGAGGTCGCGGATCAACTTGTACCGCTCCGACGCCTTGTCCGTCTTCATGCGATCGACGATCGCCAACGCCTCGTCCTCCAGGCCCTTCAAGACCAACGTCTCGGCCCACCGCTGCATCGAGTGGCTGTCGAGCGTCCGGCCCAGGTCTTCGGCGGTTTCGTAGGCTTTGACGATCTTGTTGAGCTGATTCGCCGACTCGGGCGTGTCCACCGGCACGGGGTACAGGTCGCGGTACACCAGATAGTCGTGGTCACCCAGATATTGGTAGTACCGGCCGCGGATCGGGTCGTCCTGCTCTTCGATCCGGGCCTCGACCAGCTTGTCCATCCGGACACGGACCTCTTCGGGGTTGTTCGCCTCGAGGTACTGATCCACCGTATCGAGCATGCCCTGAAAGTCGGGCGGCGTGTACCGCGGCGCCGCCAAGTACAGCCCCACTCCCAACAACACCATCCCCACCATCAACACCGGCAACTGCCAGACCGAGGTCCAGCTGGTCGTCTTCGTGGATGGGGGCGGCGTGAGGTCAGGCATAACACATTGCAACCACCGCGCAAATCAGGCGCGGCCTTCGTCCTCGTTTTATCGGCCCAAGCCCCCGGAATCTTTCACAATATCAAGCCCCCACCGCACACTGATTGTCGTTCACCTGTCTACGCCGCCCGGTTAGCCCCGGGCTCTGCCCGGGGGCGCGTGCCACAACACATCCCGCGTTCGCAACTTTCCGTCCGTGCCCCCGGGCAAAGCCCGGCGCTAACCGATGCAAATGTCGGCCATGCAATCCTCACCCCCGCCGCCTAAACTGCGTTCATGACCACTCCAAACCCCACCCCCGGAACCACCGGCGTCATCATCTGCGACCACGGCAGCCGCCGCGCCGCCTCCAACGACAGCCTCAAAGAAGTCGCCAAACTCTTCGCCGCCAAATTCCCGGCGGTCGACATCGTCGAGCCCGCCCACATGGAGCTGGCCATGCCCGACATCGCCGCGTCCTACGGCAAGTGCGTCGAACGCGGCGCCACCCACATCGTGATCCTCCCCTTCTTCCTGGCCCGCGGTAAACACTGGACCCGCGACATCCCGAGCCTCACCAGTCAAGCCGCCGCCGAGTTCCCCGGCACGACGTACCAGGTCGCCGAACCCCTGGGCATCGACGACCTGATCCTCGACCTCCTGAAAAAACGCCTCGACGCCAACGACCAACCCACCCTCGCTAGCGGCGAAGAAGACCCCCGCCTCAAAGACACCCCCGCGACGGATAAGCGTATCCAATGCAATACCTGCCCGTTCCAACTCGACAAAGAGACGGGCGTGGTCACGATCAAAGAAGGCAGCGGCGTGGTCGCGGCGGGCGTGCGGTATTGAACTAAAGTCACGTACCGGGGCTTCTCATGGCTTATTTCAAGTATGTTTCGCCTGACCGGCTTGATGTGCTTACCACTCGTAAGATTCGCTACACGCAAATATCTGCATTAAACGACCCTTTCGAAGCACTGCCAGCTATTCATCTAGCAATCCCTCAGGACGACTATAAAAATTTTGCCCGCAAAGAGATACGCAAGCATACTCGCAACCTACCGGGAACCAGCCCCAAGCAACGCAAATCCATTCGACGAGATCTTCTCCGTAAAGCCATGGAAGACTATTCGGCAGAAGACGGGGATCAAGCAGCGTCCCATTATCAACAGAAAGTAAGACGAATCACTGATTCGACAACTGGTATCCTGTGCTTAAGTAAGGTTCCAGACAACATACTCATGTGGTCTCACTATGCTGATTCGCACAGAGGTTTGGTTATCGAATTTGACTCAAAACATAAATATTTTACGTATGGGACTCAGGAAGTTCGCTACAGCAAAGACCGCCCCGCCATGCTGCTGAATGACACAAATCCTTCTGCAGAAATAATGACGACCAAGAGCATTGACTGGAAGTATGAACAAGAGGTTCGCCGAAGCGAATCTCTCGTGTCAGAGCACATCATGCTTCCAGAAGGTGGAAGAATTGACCTCGCACCGCATGATGCAATAGAAAACCCGGAAGAAATATACCTATTCAATTTGCCAAATGATTTGATCACGGGCGTGGTTTTAGGTTGGAAGTCGACAGTCCAGTTCCGTGAAGAGGTACGTAAGGCTGCACTATCAATCGGAATTAAGCCAACAAAAATTAGGCAAGCGATTCCATCGAAACACGAATACAAAGTCGATGTAGTGCCAATGGAACGTACCAACGACTAGATGGCTTATCGGCTTGGCAGTTAAGGATTGTATAAGCGGTAGAGTCCTTGCGAACGGACAAGTTCTTGCGCCGATATTGGATGTTAAATGGGGCTTAGCCTCACCGTGAAACCTTGTCCCACCCGTACCGCGCCGCGACCGCGACAACCAACACCACACACAGCAGCGCCACCACGACCTGGCCCGGCGGGAGGTCCCAGTGGTACGACAGCCACAAGCCCACCAGCGCCGACACCCCCGCGACCAGCGGGCTGACCCAGAACATCGCCCGCACCTCGCCGCACGCCTGCTTGGCGATCATCACCGGCAACGCCAAACAGCCGAACGTAAACAACATCCCCGTCGAACGGACACCCAGGCCGACACACGCGCCGCTGAATAAGGCCAACGCCAGGTCCCAGACGCGGACCCGCATGCCGATCGCCGCGGCCATCACCGGGTCGGACAGCAGCAGCACGATCGATCGGCCGGCCCAGATCAACACCCCCGCCATCACCAACAACAAGACCGCAAAGACCGCCACGTCGAGCACCGTCGCACCGATCACCGACGACGTCTGCATCCGGCGGAACTGTTCCATGCCCGCCGCCGCCTGGGACAACACCAGGATCGCGCCCGCCCCGGCGAAGATGAAGACCCACGCGGTGCGTTCGTCGCCGTCGAGTCGGCTGCCCTGGGTCTGGCGGCTGTCACCGATCATGGTCAGCAGCGACGCGGCGACCGCCGAGCCGATGACCACGACGTCCCGCCAAACGCTCTCGCCCGCTTGCGTCGCGGCCGCTCCGACGATCAACGCAAATACCGCGTAGCCGAAGGTCGAGGCCTGGGCGACCGCTGCGGCCATGAAGACCTGCCGCCTAGCGGCCGTGACGACCCCGAGGATCGACAACGCCATCGCCGCGAGGATCGTCAGCAGATAGGGCTCAGCGAAGAGCGACCACGAATCAAGAAATGCAGGCAAGCTCAAGCCGTCGCCTCCGACGTTGCGGGTTCAGCCCCCGGCGTAAGCGCGCCGGACCCCATCTGTCCGATCTGGTAACGTCCGTGGTCGTCTCGCTCGACATCCACCGGCACGCCGAACGTGGCGTGCAGACGCTCAGCGGTCAACACCTCGTCCTTGGGACCGGCCACCACCTGGCCGCGGCGGAAAAACGCCAAATGCGTCGCGTGCTCAGCCGCGATATTCAGGTCGTGGGTCACGAACACCACCGTGACGCCGAAGTCGCGGTACAACTCCTGCATCACGTTCAACACCGCTTCGACCGCGGCGAAGTCCAGGCCCGCGGTGGGTTCATC